>NZ_LBMG01000189.1 GCF_001005315.1 Kordia jejudonensis | reverse complement strand
CATTGTAGAGTCAATACTGATCGTGATTGTCATGATCATATTTATACGAATGCTACTAAAACTAAAACAGAAACCAAAACAGAAACAGAAACTGAAAAATAAAGTAGACAACGAAATTGAAAAGGAACTTAAAGATAATTCAGAATGATGAATTCTAAATTATGAATTGCATACAGTAACCGTTGAATTTTTTTTAACTAAGTAAACAATGAAAAATACATATATCATCACATTAATGGCTTATGGTTTCATACCAAATTATGGCTATGCAAGTACACTGAAAAGAATAGAAGTTCAACAAACCATGGAGGAATTGCTACAAAAGCAACAGGCTTTTGAAACGCGCATGTATATCATTATAGGTTGTATTGCATTGTTAGTATTCTTATTTGGATTGCTGTGTTTTTTGAATAAAAGAGGCGATAAACGACTGGAAAAGATTTTGAAATTACTAGAAAAACACCGACAAACCACTGAAGAAACACCCAAAAAGGATGAAGTTCAACCCGCTATTGATATCGAAATAGTTAATACTATTCTTCTAGAACTA
>NZ_LBMG01000188.1 GCF_001005315.1 Kordia jejudonensis | reverse complement strand
AGTTATCAATTTGACTTTCAATTAGATATCAACTATTCTTCAATCTATCGAAGTTTGACTTTTATGACTTGTTTTTAAAGGGTTTAACATTCGTTTTGAATACATCATTTTTTCATTTTATTACTGTTAGGACTTTACAATAACTTCTGAAGGGTAGATGTATATTTTTTGTAGTACAAAGATTTAACACAAAACTGAAATATCATTTGTAAAATTTTGTGTACTACACAATTGCCGTTAAAAGCCCATAAACTCTATGAAGTTAGCTTGAAAATTGAAATGTTTTTTCATTTTTTTCTATTGCTCGAAAGATTGAAACGGAAGTATTCTCTGCTTGGAAAGTGAATTTTTAAAAAGTATTCTTTTAGATAAATAACTTTTGAATGGATACTAAATTCTATTTTTCAAAAAAATTAGAGTGTATTGATTTTTTAAGTTTTAGAAAACCATCTATTCATAATTAACTACTTAGTGATAAGCAACTATTTTAAACTTATTATTAAGCAATAGGTGTGTAAACTAAAATAACGTTGAAAACTAATCATTAAGTAATGAGTATTTTTTTT
>NZ_LBMG01000187.1 GCF_001005315.1 Kordia jejudonensis | reverse complement strand
TAAATCGTCTTGTGCATGCAAACTGCCTAGACTACATAAACATAGAAGTGCTAGTATATAATAGTGTTTCATTTTGTTGTTTTAGTTCGTTTTTTTAATGTAGTTTTTGCTATTGTAAAATAATAGCTTTGTCGAGTTTTAGTTCTTCTAACAAATCATCGTAGCCAATGATTCTACCAATGATCTTTGTTTTTTGTCCTTCTGAAAGTGCTTGTGTAGAAGTACCTTCTTCTAACTGAAAATAGATACTTTCATTGAGTGAGATGCCTTTTTCATCTTTTGCCGTGATGACACCTGTGAGTTCTACTACTTTTTCGCCTTGTGTCCATGAAGCTGGATTTTCCTTGATTTTTTCTAAGAAATCCTTTGCTGTTCCTGTAAAGGCAACTTCCATGTCTGCAATTGCTGTGTGCGGTTTGTAGGCATAACTATAAGCTAGATATCCGCCAATGGCAATGACCAACACCAATCCGATTATGAATTTACTTTTTTTCGACAAGCTCATAATTCAAGGTTACGTTAATTTCTTTTGCAATTTTATTTCTCACGATACTTGGAATATCGATGTCAAAGTCTTGTGGTTTTACCGAAAAGTTCGATGTAATCACAATTTTGTCGCCTTCTTTGGAAACCA
>NZ_LBMG01000186.1 GCF_001005315.1 Kordia jejudonensis | reverse complement strand
TAGTGGTAAATTATGAATTTGTGAATGGAGAGTTTTTCTTCTTATTGAATTTTACAGATTTAAGAGGGACAGGCTTTAAAGATGTATTTCTAAACACCCGCTATATTAATTTACTAGCTGGAGAGACTTACATTTTAGATAAAAATCTTGATGATAATGGGGATTATATAGGAAGTGGTGCAGGACATTCTCTTTCGTTATCAAATGTGTTTTACACAACATCTTCAGTGAGTGGTGAGTTGACAATAACATATATAGATCTTTCCAACTCCATTATTTCTGGCACCTTTTGGTTTGATGCAGTTAATGCCGATGGAGAAATCGTAGAAATCCGAGATGGGCGCTTTGATTATCAATACTAATTATACTACTTTTTTAGAGCGATTTAAAAAAATATGAACATTTGTCAATCCTAATTTTCGTTAAAAAAATACAATTCATACACTCAAAAAAGAAGAATTGTAAAAAAATTAATACTTTTACTGTAGACATTTGAAACCAAAAAATTATATTATGAAAAAGATCATTTTAATTTTAGCACTCATACTATTCCATAGTTGTGGCAACGATGATGATACTACTACCAATGCTACATTACCACCAGCTACTCAAACAGGCGCCAATACCGTAGGATGCCTCG
>NZ_LBMG01000185.1 GCF_001005315.1 Kordia jejudonensis | reverse complement strand
CAAATTTGAATATCAAGTAAATACCTTTGAAGAAGGAAATGCTAAAAAGGATAATGTAATACAATTTGGGGTATCGCACCCAAATGATGATACGGAACAAACCGAGCTTGAATTTATCGCATATTACGCGCAAGCAACATTACAAAAAAGGATTGTAAAGGATGAGAATTGGACGCCCAATCAACAGTTTCTAAAAGATCACACAACAGAAGAATTTACAGATAAACTTGGACGCGTAATTTTAAAACGTACCTTTAATACCAATCAAAAACACGACACTTACTACGTGTATGACAAATTTGAAAATCTTACCTACGTTATT
>NZ_LBMG01000184.1 GCF_001005315.1 Kordia jejudonensis | reverse complement strand
ACAAATTTGAAAATCTAACGTACGTTATCCCGCCAAAAGCTTCAGATGATATTCTTGTAGCGACAACGACACAAACAGGAGGATTAACTGGACGTAATTACGCATGGGTAGATTTGGTTCTTGTGGATAAAGAATTGGCAGACGAATATCAAAAGAAATTAAGTGAATATGAAAATGATGATATTCTAACGGCTGATTTAGAAAATAAATATGGCGCACAAGGTGGTTTTTCAATAAATAGAAATACACAGACCAACGAACTAATCTTAAATATTAATTTTTCTACAGGTGAAGCATTGCCATTAAAAACAGGACAAATC
>NZ_LBMG01000183.1 GCF_001005315.1 Kordia jejudonensis | reverse complement strand
GCTTAAAGCGCAAGAAGAATTACAAGCGCACCACTATTGCAGGTAAAATCTCCTATCCAAATCTAATTAAAGGTCTAGAGGTAAATGCGCCTAATATTATTTGGCAGAGTGATATTACCTATATCAAAGTAGCTGGTAATCATTACTACGCTGTTTTTATTATTGATGTGTATACCAAAGAAATCGTTGGGTATAGCATTACGGATCATATGAGAGCTATAGCAAATATAAAAGCATTACAAATGGCTTTAAAAGTACATCCACCACCGAAGTTTCATCATTCTGACAGAGGTAGTCAGTATACTTACAAAGGATATATTAAGATATTAAAAGAAAATAATGTTCAAATAAGTATGGCTACAAGTGCACAAGATAATGCATATGCAGAACGGATCAATAGAACTATAAAAGAAGAATATCTTAACCACTGGAAGCCTAAAAACTATGCACAACTAAAAAGGATGATTAAAAAAGCAGTCAACAATTACAATCAAAAAAGACTGCACAATAATATCGATAGAAAACCACCAACTAGGTTTAGAACAAACTTTTCTTTGTTGGCTAGCCAACAAAGAAAAACTATTACTATTTTTAACAATGAAATATTAACCTAAAAACGGTCAACTCTATTTAGGGAAGTACAA
>NZ_LBMG01000182.1 GCF_001005315.1 Kordia jejudonensis | reverse complement strand
TTGCAATGTTTGTCTTAAAAATTCCTCAGATGCATCGTCGTTGTCATTATCCGAGGTTTGTTGTATCGCTAAGATGATATCGTTCTGCGTATTGGTAAAATTGGCATAAGAAGCATTTTCAATTTTAGCAACGGGTTTTGTATTGTTATAACCCCATACCAAACAGATGTGTATTCCATTTTCATTATGGTATTCCAACACATTTCCATTAGCATCTCTTTTATCAATCGTTGATAGTGTCGTAAAGTCATTCGCTCCTTTAGAAGATTGATTGCTTTTGTGATTTATGATCCCTTGAAAAAGATCAAAACTATATTTTGCTCTTGATAGTAATTCACTTTGATTGTTAAGTAAACGTATGCTTTTATATGAAACAGGCGTAGCGATTCGATTTTGTGCTACTAAACTATTTACATAAGGTTCGTTTGAAACTTCCGATTCAAATGGATAGGTAAATATTGATTTTTCG
>NZ_LBMG01000181.1 GCF_001005315.1 Kordia jejudonensis | reverse complement strand
TGTATTTGCTGTAACGGCGTATGCCATGCCTAGCGATGAAAAACGCTTCAAAAACATTGGCTTCGATCAGTATTTTTCTAAACTAGTAGACTTCCCACAACTTCGCTCTGAAATAAACAAGCTAAAAGGGTAATCCTAATCTTGATGATTCGTCAATTTGAAGATTCGTTAATTTACTCACAACAGACAACAACGCAAAATAACTAACTCATTTTCAGGCGAAAATATTTCTTTTTACGGTAAAACCGTACCATACTTCTTTGCGTTATTTCTAACTTGATACAACTTAAAGAATCACACATCATGAAAAAAAAGAATCTAAAAATTTTAAGTGTAAAAAAATCAACCATTTCCAATCTAAATAAAGAAAATATTATAGCAGGATTGGCCGCTAATACAAGTTATGCTGTATGCGATATTGAACCAGAAACAAATCTTTGTACTGTCATATTTACGTGTACACATAACTCAAAAGGTCATTGCGTAACAAATGAAGTAGACGATACTACACGACCAATTTGTAAAGCACAAAACAATTAAAATATCTAAGAAGACGAATCATTCACAGCTCGTCTTTTATCCTGTATATGACAATTTGAAGATTTAATAATTTGCTCACAACAAAGCAAAGATTCTGTGTTAACAACCAAGAA
>NZ_LBMG01000180.1 GCF_001005315.1 Kordia jejudonensis | reverse complement strand
CGTATACATTACTCATTGCAATTTCTGGATACATTTCAAACCATCGTTGACAGTATGCTGGCGGCAAACCTTCTCCGTTCATCATTAGCATTTGCAAACTTGACAAACTTGGTTTTTCAGAAGTAGTTTCTAAGTAATCTAGTAAGATAGAAAAGTGTGCAGGAACACTTTCTAATAACGTAATTCCTTCATTTTCTACATGTGTCAATAAACGCTTAGGATCCCAAGCGTCATCGCCAACAAGAACCGTTGTTGTTCCGCCAACTAACAATGCCACCATGTATTGCCAAATGCTGACATCAAATACTTGGGTTGCCGTTTGTGCTATGTTTGACTGTTGATCAATGTGAAAATCGTTTATTTTGGCATATAAGTGATTCAACATTCCTTGGTGTGTTACCATCGCGCCTTTTGGCTTTCCTGTTGATCCTGAAGTAAATATGATGTAACTTAAAGTGTTTCCTGAAAGAGAATTATTGTTGTTTTCTTTCGAATATTTTTCACTTATAGAAGCATTTGTGTAAAGAATATTTTTTGCCTCTGTTAGTCCAGAAATACTTTCTTGTAAATCATTCGTCGTGATGACAAATCCGCTGTTTGCTTGTGCTAGAATGTGTTGATTTCGCTCTAGCGGAAAATCGGTACTTAGTGGAATGA
>NZ_LBMG01000018.1 GCF_001005315.1 Kordia jejudonensis | reverse complement strand
TGTTATTCGTTCTTTGTGGAGTTGTTTAGTTGGAAATTTCTCGATATTTTCATAATTCATTATTTATTGTTCGATATTCGTTGTTGGGTCTTGCATTTCGACTGCGCTCAATGTGACAGGTCTTGGGTGTTGGGTTTTGGGTTTTGGGTTTTGGGTTTTGGGTTTTGGGCGAAAGGAAACACTTTTATATTTAATATTTTACATTCTTATTTTGTTATTTGTTATTTGTGGAGTTGTTTAGTTGAAATTTATCTACACTTTCGTAATTCATTATTTGTTGTTCGATATTCGTTGTTGGGTCTTGCATTTCGACTGCGCTCAATGTGACAGGTCTTTGTTCTTTGGTTTTGGGTGTTGGGTGTTGGGTGTTGGATTTTGGGCAAAAGGAAACACTTTTATATTTAATATTTTACATTCGTATTTCGGTATTCGTTCTTAGTAGAGTTGTTTAGTTGAAATTTCTCTATATTTTCATATTTCATTATTTATTGTTCGATATTCGTTGTTGGATCTTGCATTTTGACTGCGCTCAATGTGACAGGTCTTTGTTCTTTGATCTTTTAT
>NZ_LBMG01000179.1 GCF_001005315.1 Kordia jejudonensis | reverse complement strand
GCGGGATATAGTTTGGGTACAGTTAATAATGGCGGAACGGCTACGGGTAATGTAGCTAGTTGGGCTAATCTAGTAATTCCATCAGGTGGACTGATAACAGTCACATATCAGGCAACTGTTTTAGCTCCAATCGTCCCATCAGATCCAGCTCAGTATATCAATGTAGCGGAGATTACCGCAAGCGATCAGTTTGATCCAAACAGTAGTCCAAACAACGATGATGGCGATCAGAGTGAGGATGATGAAGCTAATTTCAATATCACTCCACAAGTATCAGATGTAAGTATAGCCAAGAGTTTTGTAGATGACAATGGCGGTAATGTAGAAGTTGGCGATGTGCTGACCTTTACAGTTGCTATCAGTAATGCAGGACCAAGCATCGCAACAGGAGTACGTTTATCAGATGTCTTACCAATAGGATACAGTATCGTATCAGGTAGTATAGATACTGGTGGTGTATATAATGCAGGATCAACAACGATTGATTGGTCAGGACTTACTGTACCATTAACAGGGTCAGCAGTTACGTATGAGGTTACAGTGAATGCTCCAACAGGCGTAGCAGGCGAGTATACCAATGTAGCTGAGATTACTGCAAGTGATCAGTTTGATCCCGACAGTAGTCCAAACAATGATGATGGCGATCAGAGTGAAGATGATG
>NZ_LBMG01000178.1 GCF_001005315.1 Kordia jejudonensis | reverse complement strand
GAACGTAAGTATTCCAATTACCGATGATACCGTAGGCGAGCCAACGGAAGACTTTACAGTCAACGGATCAGTGACTAGTGGCAACACAAGCAATACCACAGATTCAGGAACGGTTACCATCACAGATGATGATGCTCCAGCAATCAGTGTAGGCGATGTGATGGTCAATGAAGCAGATGGCACAGCAAGTGTACCGGTAAGCATTGACAATCCAAGCTCAGTAGATACGGTAGTAAGTATTACAACAGTAGATAACAGTGCAACGGATCCAAATGATTATACAAGCACGACCACTACGGTAACGATTCCAGCAGGTGCGACGAGCGTAAACGTATCGATTCCAATTACGGATGATATGATCGGCGAGCCAGTAGAAGACTTTACAGTCAATGGAACAGTTACAAGCGGAAACACGAGCAACACAACAGATAGCGGAACGGTTACCATCACAGATGATGACGTTTTAGGTTGTCCTTCAATAGTAGATTCAGATAACGATGGATTAACAGATTGTGAAGAAACAACAGGAATCGACGATCCAAGTACACCATTGATTCCAAATGACTTCGGTGTAGTACCAGGAAGTCCAAGTGATCCGAACGATCCATGTGATCCAGTAGGAATCAACA
>NZ_LBMG01000177.1 GCF_001005315.1 Kordia jejudonensis | reverse complement strand
AGGTTATTATAACAACAATGGTTTTGAGTGGTCTTCTAATGATGATGCCGAAATTCCGCCAAATGCAATCCTTCACTTTTACAAAAATCAAGGTGGGAACTCAATTCTTCCCTTTAAAAGAACCAACGGTAGTAATTACAGAATCATTCACGGGCAATATTTGCTAGAATCAAATGCATATTCCCTAACAGCTACCTTAAAAACAGTCAAATATCCGACTGGTGGAAGCGCTCATTTTAAATATGAGAATCATACATTTAATCTACAAGGAGCAGAATACATTGCTGGTGGCGCGAGAATAAAACAACAAACACTTCATGACGGTCGTGGTGGAACAAGAGATATCTTTTATGAGTATACAAGTAATGGTAAAAGCACTGGATATATCAATAAAATGCCAACGTTTGCTTCTTTAAACAAGACAACTGATGCACCTAATACCAACTTTTCCCCTCATAATTTCTCAATGACAGCAATTGAGAATGATTGGAAACGCTACTTTACCTATTACGACAAAACAAAAAATAGCTTAGAGCTTACCGATGGAAGTTTCATAGGGTATGAAAAGATTACGAAAAAAGAAATTGGTAATGGGTACTCTGTTT
>NZ_LBMG01000176.1 GCF_001005315.1 Kordia jejudonensis | reverse complement strand
TGTACGTCCCTGATATGTGTTGACCACTTTTGAAAAGTGATTAACAATGAAAGCAAATTTAAGAAGTGTCCGTAAGTATCGTAACTACAGTATTGAATTTAAGAAACAACTAGTTTCAGAGTTTGAGTCAGGTAAATATAGCGTTCCTGAATTGGGAAATCTTCATGGAGTTTCCAGTACAAGTATTTATCAATGGGTTTATAAATTTTCTAACTTTAACCAAAAAGGATATCGGATAGTGGAGCACAAGTCAAGTAGCACAAAGAAAGTAAAAGCTTTAGAAGCGAAGATTAAAGAGCTAGAAGCTGCTTTGGGTCGTAAACAGATTATGGTTGATTACTTAGAGACAATGATGGAAGTCGCTAAAGAAGAACTTAATATTGATATCAAAAAAAACTTCGACACCTCACAGTCCAAAAGTTCGTCAAAAAAGAAATAGTTATGTCTTATAGTTTAAATAATTTATATAAGACCATTGGCATCAGTAAACAAGCTGTATCTCAGTATCAAAAGCGTCAAGATATTTTTGATATCAAGCTCTTACAGCTTATCACTGAAGCAGATGAACTACGGGAAGAACATCCAGGTTGTGGGGTTGAGAAAATGTATTATAGTTTAGCACCAAATTTTATAGGTAGAGATCGTTTTGTGGAAACAATGATGGAATTAGGCTATCGCTTAAAGCGCAAGAAGAATTACAAGCGCAC
>NZ_LBMG01000175.1 GCF_001005315.1 Kordia jejudonensis | reverse complement strand
TCTTAAAGTATTACTTTAAGATAATTCTACAACTCATCTTATTCTTTTGTTCTATTGTGTACTACACAAAATTTTACAAATGATATCTCAGGTTTCTTCTTGATCTTTGTTTTATAAATGAGATTTAGAGCTACTAAAGGAAATTGGTTCTTGAGTGTAAAGTTGAATTATATAATTGGTTTACTGTAATAACATTACATAAAAATGTTTTAAAAACTACCTTATAAGTGACCAAAGAATGACCTCAAAGTAACTCAGAAGTACCTTAGAAGTGACCAAAGAGTGACCAAAGAGTGACCTTGAAGTGACTCAGAAGTACCTTATAAGTGACCAAGTGACCTCAAAGTAACTCAGAAGTGCCTTAGAAGTGACTAAAGAGTGACCTCGAAGTGACTCAGAAGTGCCTTAGAAGTGACTAAAGAGTGACCTCGAAGTGACTCAGAAGTACCTTAGAAGTGACCAAAGTGACCTCAAAGTAACTCAGAAGTGTCTTAGAAGTGACCAAAGTGTGACTTTAAAGTAACTCAGAAGTGCCTTGAAAGTATATTTTAAAATATATAATGCTGATTATTAGGTGTTAACAGATTCATTTCATCATGATTTTTTTAATACGCTACCTTTTCAACAACTGACGGTATTAATAATAGATATGAAAACTAGCTACAGCTCGCTAACTATCGATTATTATTATCAGCTTTGTATAAAAGTGTACGA
>NZ_LBMG01000174.1 GCF_001005315.1 Kordia jejudonensis | reverse complement strand
TTGATTACAGCTATACGGTTCGTGGTTGGCTCAAAGGAATAAACGATACAGATACTAATGATGCAAGCAAGTTATTTTCGTTTCAAATTAATTATGATTCGGCTAGTTTGTTAGGCACAACAGCACTATTTAACGGGAATATCAGTGAAACACATTGGAAAACTGCTAATGATCTCAACCTTAGAAGCTATCAGTATGAGTATGATGCACTAAATAGAATTACAAATGCGACCTATCAAAGTGGACAAACACTCACAAGTCTTGCTAATAATGATATAGAAAACTATAGCTTAAATAGTGTATCTTATGATAAAAACGGAAATATTCTCTCGTTAGAACGTATGGGAATTACAGAAGTAGCGAATCCTACGGTGGATATTATAGATAAATTAACCTATACTTATGCAAGTAATAGTAATACATTATTAAAAGTTACCGATGTTGCTGATGTTGCAGGGTTTAAGGATGTAAATACTGCTGAAAATGATTATGTGTATGATGTAAATGGTAACATGACTTCTGATACAAATAAAGGAATTATCGCTAACGGAATCACATACAATCACTTAAACTTACCAACTACAATTAATTTTGGTAACCAAGGGAACATTTCTTACATTTACGATGCTACAGGAGTAAAACAAGCTAAAATTGTAGCAGAAAATAGTTCTTTGACAACTACGCAATATGCTGGAAACTTTGTCTATAAAATAGACAATATCGGTATTG
>NZ_LBMG01000173.1 GCF_001005315.1 Kordia jejudonensis | reverse complement strand
AATGGATCAGTGACTAGTGGAAACACAAGCAACACGACAGATTCAGGAACGGTAACCATCACAGATAATGATACGCCTGCAATGAGCGTTGGCGATGTAACCATCGCAGAAGACGGCGGCTCAGCAAGTGTACCCGTAAGCATCGACAATCCAAGTAGTGTTGATACGGTAGTGTCAATCACGACAGTAGATAACTCAGCGGAAGATCCAAATGATTATACAACAACCACGACCTCGGTAACCATTCCAGCAGGCGCGACAAGTATAAATGTATCGATTCCAATTACCGATGATACGATTGGAGAGCCAACGGAAGACTTTACAGTTAATGGATCAGTTACAAGTGGAAACACTTCTAACACGACTGATTCAGGAACGGTAACGATCACAGATAATGATACCCCAGCGATGAGCGTAGGTGATGTAACCATCGCAGAAGACGGCGGCTCAGCAAGTGTACCAGTAAGTATTGACAATCCAAGCAGTGTAGATACGGTAGTGTCAATCACTACAGTAGATAACTCAGCGGAAGATCCAAATGATTATACAACAACCACGACTACAGTAACCATTCCAGCAGGCGCGACAAGTATAA
>NZ_LBMG01000172.1 GCF_001005315.1 Kordia jejudonensis | reverse complement strand
TTTCTAGTTGAAATTTGAAGATTTTTACTAGATTTTTCTTTTTCCTATAAAAATACGGAAAAGATTGGAGAATGTTGATATGAATACTTTTGATCAAGGAGATTTTTTCGTATCCTGTCTATTATCCCAAAAGGATACTATTTCGATAGTCTCATTATTGATTTCATAAAAAATCAAATATACGTCCATTGGAATTACTCTGGTAATTTTATTTGATGTCAATCTACCAATGAAGTGACTCTTAGAGAGCGTATGTGTTATATCTTCAACTTCTAATAGAATTTTGAAACTATAATCAGAGCTTCCATTTCTTTTCATATAGAAATCTAAAGCTTCTTTTAATTCTTCTTTCGCTCGAGATGACCAAATTATTTTTTTCTTAGCCATTCTTTCATTTCTGAAATTACGATTTCGTTATTAATAAAATTTCCTTTTTTGATATCACTACGTCCAGTTTCAATAGATTCTGCTTGTTCAGCCGTCAATTGGAACAACTCTTGTTCAGAACTATCAAATATAGTCTGTAGCGCTTTCAAAAAATTTAAATCCTTGGAATCTTGAATTCTACGAATTAAATTATTTTTTATTTGTGCTGTTGTATCCATGAATAAATTTTGTTTTATAAAAATAACTAAAATTATTTAATTGATTTTATTTCTTGAAAGCTTTATGAATTGAATTCTACATACTTGAGAATTTACATCAATAGCACCCGAAATGTTTGTAAAAATATCGAACACACGTTCAAAATGCGA
>NZ_LBMG01000171.1 GCF_001005315.1 Kordia jejudonensis | reverse complement strand
ACTTAGCAGTTAGTGAAGAAATCAAACTCATTACTAAACGATTATTTAAAAAGAAAATGAAAAACTGATCGACTGGTTTTATGAAAAATTATAAAACTATTATTGAAAAATCTCCTTATTACCAAATAAATTTCACTTTTCTCAATAACCAAAAATGATGAATTAAGTTTATAACATTTTTCTTAAAACACTTAAAAAGTCAATATGTTTGAAGCTTCGAATTCAGATCACAAACAACCAATGACAACTATTGACAGCTTGAACTTAAAATATGGTAAAAACACCTTGAATATAGCAAGCCAAAAATTAGATTCTTCATGGGCAATGCGACAAAATAATCTATCGTAAAACTACACAACTGACCTTAAAGATATCATCATAATGAACTGTAATTTTTAATTACTAAACCTTCCTTCACAGAATAATTACGTTTTTACCGTAACCACGCTATAGTAATAAAATAAATCTCAGGCTTTTACAAAAATACTTTTGCAATATTGCAAAAGTTTTAAATATTTTAGCAAAGTTTTTAAAACTGAATTGAATCCTAAAGAATACTAAATCAAACATTTCTTTGAACATAAGAAACTAGAATTTCAATACTTCATTAACACTTTTTAACAAAAAAATCAACGCTTATTTTTAAAACACGACGCTTATGAAAAATTTTTGTGATGAATGCTAAAACAGTTTTCCTTTACAAATAAACCCCAACTACAACCTTACCATTTTACGAATTAATAATAAAACTGTACTGTTATGATACAAGTAGAAAATAACACAATAAATA
>NZ_LBMG01000170.1 GCF_001005315.1 Kordia jejudonensis | reverse complement strand
CTCGATAAAGTTTTGATAAATTAATAGCAAATATTTTTGGTTGAACTACTGTTATAATTTGAATACCTAAGCTTTTAAATTTTTCTATTGTAGCATAGCCATTTTTTCTTGTCAGACGATCATAGGTATAAACTATAATATTCGATATATCATATTTTTCTACATAACTTATCATTGTTTCAATATCTGTTTGAGTTTCAAATCCACTTTTACAAGTTCCACCGAAACACTTTTTTACATTTAGTTGTAGCTGTTCCGCTTTATGTAAGCATAGCTTTTTTTGATATTGAATTTTCGAATTTTCATTTTGTATCTGACTTGCAACTCTTGTGTAGATTACAGCTTTATTGTTTCGGATGGTTTGCTTTTTACTCCGCTTGACGAAGTGTTGAAATTGATTTAGACTCCTCATGATTTGTAACGATATTATGAGTTAATAATGATAGTTCTTTTAGTGTTTGTATGATCTGCTGAGCTTCCGCTATAGATATATCATCAAATCCATCGAAGCTTCGTAACTGCTCAACGGAAATCGTTTGTAATGCCTGTATATCGTTTACATTTTTCATTTAAAGGAACTAATGCATTATTGCGTATCGTAAACACTTTACGAATTGCTACTATTCCTTTGTTTAAAATTGTAAAATTGCTTAAAAACATATTTCAATAGTACAAAGAATTGAAATGAATTCAAAGGGTTCAACTGAAAATTAATAGTTAAAATCTTACAATTATAGACTAAGGAATGTCTTTTTTACTTTTTATGTGTTATACATTTGTTTTAATTATTTGTTGATTTTGAGCCAACACACTATCG
>NZ_LBMG01000017.1 GCF_001005315.1 Kordia jejudonensis | reverse complement strand
ATTTTGGGCAAAAGGAAACACTTTTATATTTAATATTTTACATTCGTATTTCGGTATTCGTTCTTAGTAGAGTTGTTTAGTTGAAATTTCTCTATATTTTCATATTTCATTATTTATTGTTCGATATTCGTTGTTGGATCTTGCATTTTGACTGCGCTCAATGTGACAGGTCTTTGTTCTTTGATCTTTTATCTTGAGTCTTTGGTCTTGGGCAAAAAAAAAACACTTTTATATTTAATATTTTACATTCTTATTTTGTTATTTGTTCTTCGTGGAGTTGTTTAGTTGAAATTTCTCGATACTTTCATAATTCATAATTCATAATTCATAATTCGTTATTCGTTATTCGTTATTCGTTATTCGTTGCTGGTTGTTTATGAAATTAAACTACTAAGCTTATAAATTCATAAACTTATTTTATTCAAATTTCAAGCGTTTTTCCATTCGAAATACTTGACATTTTCGTATCTTTAGTATGAAACACTAAAATAATACTATGAGTAAAGTAAAAGTATACGAAAGCAATTCGCAAATTGAAGCTATGGATGCAAAAAACATTTTGAATAGTGCAGATATCGAGTTTTTTGAAATTAACAAAATGGATACAGCCTACGCAGGTATTTTGGGTGGAAGCATTGAACTACATGTTGCGCCAACAGATTCAGAACGCGCCAACGAATTGCTTGCCAAGCTAAAATAACACTCACCAATGTATACTTTTTAAAATGTCAAGAAAAGCAAAAATACTGCTTCCACAAGATGATACTTCTTCCCTTTTGGGTGGCTTACGAAAATTAAAACTAAATTCTAACGAAACGAATGGAGATATTTATTTGGTAGAAGGAATTATGCCAAAAGGAAGCAACGTGCCGCTACATGTGCACACGAAAGAAGATGAAATTTTTCATGTACTCGAAGGCAAAGTCGAACTCGTTTTGGGAGATGAAACTATAACTGCATCAGAAGGTACTATTATTTATTTGCCACGAAATGTAAAACATAGTATTAAAACCTTAGGCGATCAAACAGCACGTGTGCTAAACTACGTAATTCCAGGTCAGAATTTTGAAGATTTCTTCAACGAAATGAATCAAGAAGGAAAAGACATATCATCCGAAAAACGTGCAGAAATTGCTTCAAAATATGGAATTACGTTCCTGTAATCGCAGACTAAAACCGCTAATTTATTTTAAAAATAACACATTCAAGAACTACGTATTTCCACGCTGAAACATAAAATATATTTTTCTTAATTTACATTGCATAAATATATAAGTTATGGAATGTTCAAATTTGCTCGAAGCAGCTTTAAAAAAAGGTGATATTAGTCAGTCACTATTTCAAGGTTCTTCGCATAAAGAATTGATTATTGATTTACAACGTACACTTTTTGAGTTGGGTTTTGAAAAAGAACTCAATTTAACAAGTTATGAAACCGATGGAGATTATGGTCCTGCAACCGTAAAAGCTGTTGCCGCATTTGCTGAAAAAAACACATATGTAAGTGACGGAACATCTGTGTCAAATAAATTGTGTGAGCTAATTGTACAACGACATAATTTTCTCCCTGAAATGTATTTGTTGTGGGCAATACATTCTTCCGATTTGCGAACCAAAAAATACATTTCAAAAGGAACGCGCACGAGTGTTTCTGCCATTCAAACATTTTTGTACACTATCGGTTACGGAGCGGAACTCAACTTTGCAAAGTTTGGCGCTGACGGATTGTACGGAAATAGTACCCGAAAAGCGGTAATTAAATATACAAGCGATAATACTATTAATTCTGATGGCGATTGGCTATCGCGTCCTGTTGTTGATTTGTTTTTAAAAGATATCAATCGATTTTACGGACGCAAATGGAGTGATCATGCACCAAAAAATTTACCAAGTGAAGCATCGCCTTTGGTATTGTTTGAAGGTTCTAATTTTCAAGGAAAACCATGCAGAGCCGATGTGGAATTTATTCCTGCATTGGAAAAAATTAATGGATATGCCGTACAAGCCAATGTGAAAATTTATGTTACGAGTTCATTTCGAACAACAACCAACGTAAATGGCGCTATTGTGCCACCTGCAACGTATTCAAATCATTTGGCAGGTCATGGAATTGATATGAATCTTGTGTATGGAAATAACGAATGGGCAAATTCAAAAGTATTGGCAAAGTATCCAAATGTGCCACAACCTGTGAAGTATTTTTTAAGTTTAATTATTGATGATCCTGAGTTGCGCTGGGGCGGAAAATTTAATACTAAAGATCCTGTACACATTGACGATCATTTAAATAAAGACTTAACGGTTTGGAGAAAACGGTATAAAATTATGCAAGAAGCTGTACAATTGGGAAAAGTGTAGCTTGAAACACTATTTTAGTTTCTTTAAGATTTAACTTTTACATACAAACCATCAAACACAGTTGTCCACGTTTTTTTGTCGGAAGACGTTTCCCAATGTTGCCGAACAGAACCATCGTTGTTCAATGTCCATGTAACTCTGTTGACGTATTTTTGACCTTTTGCCGAGGTTACTTCATCACTTTGTAAAATCATTTGGTTCCCTACTCTATTTCCTTTTAGGTGTAAATTCCCACCTTGATTGTCCACCCAAATTTGTTCCCATTGTTGTTTTTGCGCATTGTAAAAATTGTAACTCGTTCCTGTGTAATTTGCTTTGGCACTTGTCCAATTTTCACGTAAAACACATTCGTTTTCAATCTTCGTAATTGTATTTTTTCCTGCTTTTGTTCCATCAGGATTTGTCACATTCCAAGTTCCTATCCAAAAATCAAATGCTTGATGATTTTCGGTACAACACGCACATGGTTTTTGCTGTGCAGTTACATTTATGGCAATCATCATACATACAAACAGGATAGCTTTTTTCATGACTTTAGGGTTTTGTTAAGAGTCAACAATATAGCACAAAAGGTAATTGAAAATCGTTAATCAATTGTTAAACAGTATTTTAAAACTAAATCTCAAATACTTTCTACTTGAAAACAAAGCAATTAACAACTACATGTGTTAACATTTTTTAATCTATTTCTAATATTCTCTTAACATACTAAAGGTAGTTTTCGACATATATTTGTACTGTTGTAAAAATCTAATACGACAATTTTGGGTTAGTTAAAGAAATTAAATCGGGTCTCATTGCCCGATTTTTCTTGTTTATATACTTTCGTGAAGTTTCTTGAAGTAATCAAACGCTTTTGCCAATCGAGAGCCATACCAACTAAAATATTCTCCATCAACAAATACTGTTTTTGCATGATGCGTACAGCGTCCTAACTCAAACGCGTGTTCTGACTTAAACGGATACGGTTCAGAGGACAACATTACAATGTCTGGATCGCCTTGTAGACGTATTTTTCGAATTTCTACTTCTGGATATCTTCCATACGACTCGTAGATGTTTTCAAATTTACACAGCTTTAATAAGTAGTTGATAAATGTATCTTTTCCTGCCACCATCCAAGGCTTTCGCCAGATAAAATAGGCTACTTTTTGCACTGGAATATCTTTTACAAATGCTTGAAAATCTTGTAAGTGAAACCGAATTTTATTGTTGATTTTTGCAGCTTCGGTATTGCATTTGAATATTTTCCCGTATTGTGCAATCATTTCCAACGATTCGTCAATATTTTTCACATCAGAGACATGTACAGGATATAATTTTTCTAACGTTTCAACAATTTCTTTGGTGTTTTCTTCTTTGTTGCACAGAATAATATCGGGTTGTAATTCTTTTATTTTTTCAAGCTTAATGTTTTTCGTTCCACCAACAATTGTCTTGGTACTTTTGAGATGATACGGATGTACGCAGAATTTTGTGATGCCTACAATACGATCTTCCAATCCTAAATCATATAGCAATTCTGTTTGAGACGGCACTAACGAAATGATCCGTTTTGGCGGCGTTTCAAAGTGGAGTTCTCTATGTAATTGATCTTTTATTTTCATATGTAAGATACTGAATCAAAAGTTCAGCATGACCAAACTTATGTGGCTATTATTTCTTCCATTTGCGATTGCAACTCTTTGGCTTTTCTGGCAGCAGCCGAAGCAAAATCTTCTTGATTGGAAGCATATATAATGCCACGAGAAGAGTTAATGAGTAACCCAATATCTTTGGTCATTCCGTAGTTGCAAACGTCTTGCAAGTTTCCGCCTTGCGCGCCAACACCTGGCACTAACAAGAAACTTTCAGGAATAATTTTACGAATTTCTCCCAAGAAAGAAGCTTTTGTGGCGCCAACAACATACATTAAGTTTTCGCTGTTTTGCCAACTTTTTGAGGTTTCAAGTACGTGTTTGTAAACTTCTTTATTGTCAATAGTTTTCGTTTGAAAATCAAACGCACCTTGATTTGACGTTAACGCTAATAGAATGGTATGTTTTCCTTTGAAAGCCAAAAACGGTTCTACAGAATCTTTTCCCATGTATGGCGCTACCGTAACCGAATCGAATGCTAAATCTTCAAAAAAGGCTTTTGCATACATGGTTGATGTATTTCCGATATCGCCACGTTTTGCATCAGCGATGGTAAAAATTTCTGGATGATTTGTATTTAGGTATTGAATTGTTTTTTCTAATGCTTTCCAGCCTTTGATTCCGTAGGCTTCGTAAAATGCTGTATTGGGTTTGTAGGCAACTGCCAAATGATGTGTGGCGTCAATGATAGCTTTGTTGAACTCAAATATAGGATCTTCCGTTTCTAGTAAATATGCTGGAATTTTTTGTAAATCAACATCGAGTCCAATACATAGAAAGGATTTCTTTTTGTGTATTTGTGCAATCAGTTGTTGTGTTGTCATTTTTTGGTTGGTTGTGCTAGTTACTCGTTGCTAGTTTTTATGGTTCAGTTTGCGTTGAGATTTACATAATTGCGTCAAGCTGAACTTGATTCAGCTTCTCATCCTGTGTGATTCTGAATCAAGTTCAGAATGACGTTTTTATCGTAATAGAAATTAATTGTAAATTCCAAAACCCAAATTACATAATCTCACTAGCGTCTTTCAGCTTTTGTGTGTTTTCAACAAGCATTAATTCGTCTAATATTTTTTGAATATCTCCATTCATAATGTTTGACAAATCGTACAATGTGAGTCCAATTCTATGATCGGTAACACGTCCTTGTGGATAATTGTAGGTTCTAATTTTTGCACTTCTATCTCCAGAAGAAACCATACTTTTACGTCGTTCAGAATCGGCAGCTAGTTTCTTTTCTAGTTCTTTTTCGTACAAACGAGAACGCAATACTTTTAAGGCTTTTTCTAAGTTTTTGTGTGATGATTTTTGATCTTGACAACTTACTACCAATCCAGATGGACCGTGATGTAAACGAATTGCTGAATAGGTTGTGTTTACCGATTGTCCTCCAGGACCAGTTGACGTTGTACGTTCTATACGCACATCATTCATATCTAATTCTACGTCAAATTCTTCCGCTTCAGGTAATACCATAACTGTGGCAGCACTTGTATGTACACGACCTTGCGTTTCTGTTTGTGGCACACGCTGTACACGATGCACGCCAGCTTCAAACTTCATGGTTCCATAAACATCTTCTCCTGAAACTTCAAATATGATTTCTTTGAATCCGCCAGAAGTTCCTTCGCTGTAATCTACAACACTTACATTCCAACCTTTTCCTTCACAGTATTTTGTATACATTCGATGTAAATCTCCTGCAAAAATACTCGCTTCGTCTCCACCAGTTCCTGCACGGACTTCTACTACAACATTTTTACTGTCTTCTGGATCTTTTGGAATCAGTAAAAACTTGATTTCTTCTTCTAGTTTTGGTAGTTCTTCTTTAGCTTCTTCCAATTGCATTTTTGCCATTTCTACCATTTCTGCATCACTTCCATCTGAAATGATTTCTTCTGCTTCGGCAATATTATCAAGCAATTCTTTATATACGTCTCGTTTTTCAACAAGCGTTTTTAAATCTTTGTATTCTTTATTGAGCTCAACATAACGTTTTCTATCTGCAATAATATCGGGTTGAATGATTAAATCATTCACTTCATCAAAACGTTGTTTTACTATTTGTAATTTATCTAACATGTAATTTTCTTCTTTTCAGGTTCGCAAATTTACAATTTTTATTGATTGTTTCAGATTTTATGTGTGACATCTAAAAGACTTCTTACAAGAAAATCATTTTCTTTAGCAATTTTTAGATTTATCTTACTTTAAAATTGTATTTTTAGTACTATTAATTAACCAAATAAACTTTCACACATGAAAAAAAGAGGAATCAACACATTAAAATTAAACAAAAGAAGAATTTCATCATTAAAAGAATCCCTTAAAGGTGGATTTCGCAGTCCTGATGATAGTGATTGTTCTTCATATGGTAATGGACAATGCGATGAAACATATTGTAATTGTGAAACACACGAAATATAATCTTTAGCAAACTAAATTACATTAAAAACCGCATCATTTTCAACTGAGAATGATGCGGTTTTTGTTGTAAACAGTACTAATACTATGGTAAATCCCTATCTATTTGACATCGTTTTCTTCTAACTTTAGTTTTTGACCATAAAATAATAACAGCATGAAAAAAAAGAAACTCGTTTTAGGAAAATTAAACTTAAAGAAGTCTAAAGTAGCAACATTGGAATCTACTAGTATTACAGGAGGTTTTCAGTCGTGGACAGGAACTGCAGAACCTTGTTTTCCAACAGAATTAAATTGTAATACTAATGATTGCACTACTGGAATTACGTTACTTACTTGTGATTGTAATTTTACCCGTTTTCATTGTCCAACTGCTGACTGTCCACCACAAACATTAGTTTGTAATTCGCATTCAGTTTGTCCTCCTGGTGTATATTGCTACTAAAAAGTAAGCTTTATCTTATGCTTTCATATTTTTTAACAGTTTGAACTAAAAAAACGTACTGTTTGTACGGTTTTCACTTACATGGTTCATTTATCACTTCATTACTTTTAGGCTTTAACCATAAACCTATATAATCATGAAAAAAAAGAAAGTAACATTAGGAAAATTAGGCTTAACAAAATCTAAAGTAGCTTCATTAGAATCAAACAGTGTAACTGGTGGTTTCCAGTCTTGGACAGGAACAGCAGAACCATGTTTTACAGACTTCTTCTGTGGACCAGCAACGAACAACTGTCCTAGCAACGGATGTCCTGTGTACACGAATGGATGTCCACCACAAACAGGAAACTGTCCTACAAATGGTTGTCCACCTGCGACATTATTATGTGGTTCGCATTCTGTATGCCCTCCAGGTGTATATTGCTACTAAGCACAGACTAATTATAAGTTAAAAAAACGAAAGCTTCCAATATACTTGGAAGCTTTTTTAACATTTAAACATTTGAAAACCTACTGTTTGTATGGTTTTAACCTACGTAGGAAGGATTTCATTTCAGTATTTTTGCATCTTAACTAAAACCTATAATCATGAAAAAAAAGAAGGTAAATTTAAGACAATTAGCATTAAACAAGTCTAACGTTGCATCTTTAGAAGAAGGAAGTTTAAAAGGCGGAACTAGTCATCCTGGCGGTGGATTCCAATCTTGGACAGGAACAGCAGAACCATGTTTTTCTGACTTTGATTGTGGAGGACCAACTGATGCATGTCCTGTACAAACTGATGGATGTCCAGTGTATACAAATGGATGTCCTCAACCAACTAACAATTGTGGAACTTTCTACGGATGTGGTGGAACTGCATTGTATAGTGCATGTAACGGACTTCAGTGCTACTAAAATAAGTCTTCACGACATAAAAAAAGAAGGTTTTCAATTCGTTGAAAGCCTTTTTTTGTTTTAACTAAAATATTTTATACGATGAAAAAAAGAAACGTAAATTTAAAGCAATTAGTATTGAATAAATCAAATGTAGCTTCTTTGAAACCTGAACGTTTGACAGGAGGTTTTCAATCGTGGACTGGAACTGCGGAACCTTGTTTTCCTACAGATTTTGATTGTAATCCAATAGATGGTTCTATTTATTGCATTACTGGAATCGGATGTGTACCACCGACAGTATTGGGCTGTCCATCAGATCATTGCACTGCAACCGTTATTGGTTGCAATTCAGATTCTATGTGTCCGCAAGGCGTATATTGCTATTAAAATTATAGTGTTTATAAAATTGAAGAAAGCTTTTAGTTTGCATACTGAAAGCTTTTTTTGTACCATTTATTTATGTTTTTGTACCATCTACACAGTATTGTTTATGATCCTTTTTTTAGCACTGTACATTTTTTAGTTTTGAGAAGTATTTAACAAAACTCACATTATGAAAAAACTAAAAGTATCGCTGAAAAAATTAAAACTTAGTAAATCAAAAGTGGCTTCTTTTGATGCAAATCAAGTAGCTGGTGGTTATCTTTTCGAATTAACGGATAACGGTTGTGGACCTGAATATTCTGTTTGGCCAGATATCTGTCCTGTTTCACACAATTGTCCACCACCAACGCATACATGTCAAACCGTTAATTGCAATTCGTTTGCATGCGAATCTATTGTGTGTCATTCGGCAGTGTGTAACCAAACGGTAGGATGTACAAGTCCTACACTTGAATGCTAGATAAGTACTTCGCTAATACAAATTTAAAAGGCTTTCAAAATGATTTTGAAAGCCTTTTCTAGTAGGTTGCGTTCAGGAATATATATGTTTAGAATACACGTACAATATTGAATCCGAAGAAGATGTCTCCGTCTCCCCAATCGCCTTCCGCATAGCTTAAAAAGCCTGGCTCATTGGTTGATTGTGCGTTGGAGAATAGCAATTGAAATACGTGTCCGCCTGTTTCAATATCGACTCCGATGGTTAGCGGATTTCTGAATGCTGTGTTGTCTGCTCTGCTGAAATTGTACACATAATCTAAGTTGATCGACATTCGCTTGCTCACTTTTAAACGTCCACCTGCGCCCATGGCAAATTGATCGTGTTTTTGATTTTTTTCTAACGTTAAGTTTTGACGAACGTATGAAGGCGCTAATTCAAATGAAAAGTTGTTGTTGAAACGTCTTGAAATTAGTAATTGTGTTGTGTAACTTAAACGATCTTCGAAGCTTAGGAATGGAAAAC
>NZ_LBMG01000169.1 GCF_001005315.1 Kordia jejudonensis | reverse complement strand
CCGACAACGATGGTTTCGGAATCTTTGATATCAGAAGTACTGAGAATCAAATCACAGGAGGTGTAATTCCAGGACAGGTAACGGTTACTTACCACGAAACACCAGAAGATGCGGACAACGATGTCAATCCATTGCCTGATACCTATACGAATATCAATGCGGATGCTCAAACCATTTATGTACGTGTGGAAAATGTCCTTACGGGATGTTTCAATGTCGTACCACTTGATTTAATCGTGAATGATGCACCTGAAATCGCTGCTTTAGATGCGGCTACATTGGAAGAATGTGACACTGATACTGATGGTATTGCTCAGTTCGATTTAACGCTAAGCGAACCTGATATTCTAAATGGAGAAGATCCACTAACACATACCATTCGGTATTACAATACACTGGCTAATGCCAATTTAGGTACTGGCGCAGGACAAATCAACAATGTAAATGCTTACAGCAATATCACGCCAAACTCACAAGTTATTTGGGTACGTGTAGATGATTTAGCTACTAGCTGTTTTAGAGTAACCAATCTTACCTTGATTGTCAATGAACTACCAACACTTGTACAATTGCCAGGTTTAGAAACCTGTGATGCGGTAAGTTTAAATGACGGTGTCGAAGTATTTGATCTTTCTTCACTCTCTGAACAATTACTCAACAATGCGCCAGGAATTAGTTTAGACTACTTTGCCAATGCCGCAGATTTAGCTGCTGATACACCAATTGCAAATCCAGCAGCATATAGCAATACAGAAATTGGAGTACAAACCATCTTTGTGTTGGCGACTAATGATACTACAGGCTGTCAAAACACGATTA
>NZ_LBMG01000168.1 GCF_001005315.1 Kordia jejudonensis | reverse complement strand
CTCGCCATATACCAACATCAGCAATCCACAACCTGTGTTTGCACGTGTAGAAAATGGAATCACAGGATGTTTCAGTATTACGAATTTTAACATTGTTGTGAGCGAATCGCCAGTAGCGAATGTGCCTACAGCTTTGGAATACTGCGACACCGACAACGATGGTTTCGGAATCTTTGACATTCGAAGTACTGAGAATCAAATCACAGGTGGCGTGATTCCAGGACAAGTAACGGTAACTTACCACGAAACACCAGAAGATGCGGATAACGATGTCAATCCATTGCCTGATACGTATACGAATATCAATGCAGATGCTCAAACCATTTATGTACGTGTGGAAAATGTCCTTACGGGATGTTTCAATGTTGTACCACTTGATTTAATCGTGAATGATGCCCCTGAAATCGCTGCCTTAGATGCGGCTACGCTGGAAGAATGTGACACTGATACTGATGGTATTGCTCAGTTCGATCTAACGTTAAGTGAGCCTGATATTCTAAACGGAGAAGATCCACTAACACATACCATTCGTTTTTACAACACACTGGCTAATGCCAACTTAGGTACTGGCGCAGGAGAAATCAACAATGTAAATGCCTACAGTAACATCACGCCAAATTCACAAGTTATTTGGGTACGTGTGGATGATTTAACTACTAGCTGTTTTAGAGTAACTAATCTTACCTTGATTGTCAATGAACTACCAGTACTTGTACAATTGCCAGGTCTAGAAACCTGTGATGCGGTGAGTTTAAATGACGGAATTGAAGTATTTGATCTTTCATCACTCTCTGAACAATTACTAAACAATGCGCCAGGGATTAGTTTAGACTACT
>NZ_LBMG01000167.1 GCF_001005315.1 Kordia jejudonensis | reverse complement strand
CAACTGTTGGAAAACGTTTGGTTGGTTACATAGAAGTAAACGAATCGTACACAAAAGAAGCATTAAAAAACTACCTAGAAGCACGTTTGCCCGCACACATGATTCCATCAATTTTTATAGAAATGGACACCATGCCGCTCACACCGAGCGGAAAAATAGACAGAAAAGCATTGCCTGCTGTAGATGCAACTGATTTTATGCAACAAAACTATGTAGCAGCAACTTCTGAAACCGAAGAAAAATTGGTCGAAATTTGGGAAAATATACTTTCAACAACTAAGATTGGAATACATGACAATTTCTTTGAACTTGGCGGACATTCATTATTGGCAATTCGTTTAATATCAGCCATTCAAGCAACATTTCAAATTTCAATTGGTGTAAAAGATGTTTTTGAAAATCCTACTATTTCAGGCATAACGAAACTAATACAAAAAGGAACGCAATCCGAAATTCTGCAAATTAGCGTAAACGAACGACCAGAATTCATTCCATTATCCTATCCGCAAAAACGTTTATGGTTTTTAGACCAATTACAAGGCAGTTTGGCGTATCATATTTCAGGTGTTTTACAAATTTCAGGAG
>NZ_LBMG01000166.1 GCF_001005315.1 Kordia jejudonensis | reverse complement strand
TAGATCAAGCAGTTTTAGCCGATTCTTTACAATATATTGTCGCACGTCATGAATCGCTTCGAACCGTTTTTAAAGATCATGAAGGAATCGGATATCAGCAAATTATCGAAAGTGTCGATTTTGAAGTTTCACACATAAAAAATGCTTCAGAAACAGCTGTAGCGACACAAATTGAAACACTTACCAAAATACCGTTCGATTTAGCAAACGATTACATGTTACGCGCACGTATTGTTTCAAAAAGTGACACGGATCATGT
>NZ_LBMG01000165.1 GCF_001005315.1 Kordia jejudonensis | reverse complement strand
TATTTAGATCATCAGGTGTATTGGCAATCGGGTTTTCATTGATAATCAAATCAAACTCCATAGTAGTATTGACACAACCTGTAGTTGTATTTTCAGCACGTACAAAAATGGTCCTTGGAAACGAAGTGTACGGACTTGGAATGGCGTTCATGTTTAGCTCTGCATCAGCAAGTGTTTCATGATAGGAAACGACAATATCCGACTGTCCATTGATAACTTCGGTATCTTTTGTGGTCAGATCAAAGTCAAACTGAGTAGGATCATCGTTACAAACGACATAATCGGTAATGGTGTTTTGAGTAGGCAATGGATTTACGGTAAGCCTGATATGCTCTCCAAGACCCAAACATGCATTGTCCACATCACTATCGACACGAACGACAATATTCTGGATGTTTGGCGAAGCATCATTGCGATGATTGCTAATGTCAGGAATTGCGTTTTGTTCCGCTAACGCATCGGCAAAGTTTTCATAATAGGTAATGGTCAGTGTTTGTCCTGTGGCAGGGAAAAGCGCGTTGATTTGCGCATCAGCTGCACTAAAGTCAAAGGTTGCAACACCGTTGGTATTATCGCCATCAATAAGATCGTCATCACAGACTTCGAAATCAATTTGAAACGAAGCAGGAATCTGCGTAGTTGCCACTGATAGATTTACTTCTCCAATTCTGAAACAGCCATTAACGGTTTCTATACGTACATAGACCAATCCGCCATTTGTACTAGCAAAGGCAGTTGGATCAACAATAGGATTGGTATTGTTCTGCGCATCAGTGAGATTGATAAAGTAGGTAAATGTTTCGTTTGCAAAATCACTTGAAAGCAATGAATTGGCTTCAGTCAGATTAAAATCAGAAA
>NZ_LBMG01000164.1 GCF_001005315.1 Kordia jejudonensis | reverse complement strand
CTAATTGCAAATCTTCATCTACAATGTACATTTTCATGTTCTGAATCGGCTTTCCTATTGGAACATAGCCTTCCCAATTGTCAGAAACTTCTTTGAATATATAATGTGTAATATCATCCGAACATTCTGTTGGTCCGTATACATTACTCATTGCAATTTCTGGATATAAGTCAAACCATCGCTGACAGTACGCTGGCGGTAAACCTTCTCCGTTCATCATTAGCATTTGCAAACTTGACAAAATTGGTTTTTCAGAAGTAGTTTCTAAATAATCTAGTAAGATAGAAAAATGTGCAGGAACACTTTCTAATAGCGTAATTCCATCGTTGTCTACATGTGTGAGCAAGCGCTTCGGATCCCAAGCGTCATCGCCAACGAGTACTGTTGTAGTTCCGCCAACTAGCAATGCCACCATGTATTGCCAGATGCTGACATCAAATACTTGCGTTGCCGTTTGTGCTATGTTTGACTGTTCATCAATGTGAAAATCGTTGATTTTTGCATATAAGTGATTCAACATTCCTTGGTGTGTTACCATCGCGCCTTTTGGCTTTCCTGTTGATCCTGAAGTAAATATGATGTAACTTAAAGTGTTTCCTGAAAGAGAATTATTGTTGTTTTCTTTCGAATATTTTTCACTTATAGAAGCATTTGTGTAAAGAATATTTTTTGCCTCTGTTAGTCCAGAAATACTTTCTTGTAAATCGTTTGTCGTGATGACAAATCCACTATTTGCTTGTGCTAGAATGTGTTGATTTCGTTCTAGCGGAAAATCGGTACTTAGTGGAATGA
>NZ_LBMG01000163.1 GCF_001005315.1 Kordia jejudonensis | reverse complement strand
CAACTGACTTTGCACGTCCGCCAATTCAATCCACAGAAGGAACAACTTATCATTACGAAATATCAAAATCGCTTCAAAATAGCATAAAACAATTTGCACAGCAACACGGAACTACGTTATTCATCACATTACTAAGTGTTTACAAAGTATTATTATCACGCTATTCAGGTCAATTTGATGTCAGTGTCGGAACATCAATTGCAAACCGAGCACAAGCAGAAGTTGAAGGACTAATCGGTTTCTTTATGAATACCATTGTGTTACGTGACCAATTTTCAAGTACCGATACTTTTGAAGACTTACTCGAACAAGTAAAGACAACGTGTTTGGCGGCGTACGAACATCAAGATTTACCATTTGAACGTATTGTGGATGATTTAGCATTGGAACGCGATCAAAGCCGAAGTCCGTTATTTCAAACACTCTTCGTATTGCAAAACAATGAACAATTAACTGAATTGACGTTTGGAAACTGTACAGTAGAAAAAATGCCGCAAGAACAAACGACTTCGCAACTCGATTTGATTGTAAACGCGAGCGAAACAGCAGATGGTTTATTTTTAGATGTCGAATATTCGACTGCATTATTCAAAGAAGCGACTATTGCAAGAATGTTGACACACTTTGAACAATTACTAGTATCTGTAGTTGCAGATGCAAGTCAGGCAATTGGAAGTTTGCAAATGTTGGAAAGTACAGAAAAACAAAGGTTAATTCACGCTTACAATGATACATACACAGATTTTCCTAGTGTTTCTGTATTGGAACTTTTCAAAGCACAAGCCAACGAAAACCCAGCGGCAATTGCTGTTACGTTTCACGACAAACAACTCAGTTATGCAGAACTAGACGCGCAGTCGAGTCAACTGGCAAACTGTTTAT
>NZ_LBMG01000162.1 GCF_001005315.1 Kordia jejudonensis | reverse complement strand
TAAATCGTCTTGTGCATGCAAACTGCCTAGATTACATAAACATAGAAGTGCAAATATATAATAGTGTTTCATTTTGTTGTTTTTAGTTTTTTTATTTAGTGTAAAAATTTATTATTTAATTTGAAAAGAGTAGCATCATGAATTATTAAAAAACTTTTTAGTAACGCTCATTTTTGTCTTGACACAAAAATACTGAATCAAGTTCAGCACAAGCTAAGCCAAAAAAGTCAAGACGATCTATAGGAAATTGCTTTGCAACATTCGCTCATACGTTTCATGCTTGAAGCTTCGCTTCGCAGTTCCACTTTTCACTCATTATTTCTGAAGATCGTCATACACAAAGCATGTAACTATTCAGAATTATTTTAAAATAATAGCTTTGTCGAGTTTTAATTCTTCTAACAAATCATCATAGCCAATGATTCTGCCAATGAGCTTTGTTTTTTGCCCTTCTGAAAGTGCTTGTGTAGAAGTACCTTCTTCTAACTGAAAATAGATACTTTCGTTGAGTGAGATGCCTTTTTCATCTTTTGCGGTGATGACACCTGTGAGTTCTACTACTTTTTCGCCTTGTGTCCACGATTCAGGATTTTCCTTGATTTTTTCTAAGAAATCCTTCGCTGTTCCCGTAAAGGCAACTTCCATGTCTACAATTGCCGTGTGCGGTTTGTAGGTATAACTATAAGCTAGATATCCGCCAATAGCAATGACCAACACCAATCCGATTATGAATTTACTTTTTTTCGACAAGCTCATAATTCAAGGTTACGTTAATTTCTTTTGCAATTTTATTTCTCACGATACTTGGAATATCGATGTCAAAGTCTTGTGGTTTTAACGAAAAGTTTGATGTGATCACAATTTTGTCGCCTTCTTTGGAAACCA
>NZ_LBMG01000161.1 GCF_001005315.1 Kordia jejudonensis | reverse complement strand
TAGAAGATGTTGTACCTGTAGGATATAGTATTGTTACAGCGAGCATTAGTAATGGCGGAGTTGCTACAACAAACACAATCAATTGGAGTGGACTTACAGTTCCACTAACAGGAACAAGTGTTAGCTTTGATGCAATAGTGAACGCCCCGACAGGCGTTGCAGACGAATACTTGAACACTGCAGAGATTACCGCAAGTGATCAATATGATCCAGACAGTGATCCAAGCACAGATGGGACAGTAGATGATAATGGCGATGGTATTGCCGATGATGATGAGGACAGCGCTATAGTCGTGATCCAGAGTTCAGATTTAAGTATAGACAAAGTAATAAGTGACACTACACCAAATGTAGGCGATGTAGTGACCTTCACAGTAACGGTAACCAATGCTGGTCCAGATGTAGCTACAGGTGTAGCGATATCTGATGTTGTACCAAACGGTTATACGATAGGAGTTATCAATGACGGTGGTATTGCTACAAGTAATACAATTAATTGGACGGCTTTAAGTGTACCGAGTAACAATGGTAGTGTTAGTGTAAGTTACACCGCTACGGTAAATGTACCAGGCGTTGGCGTAATTTATACCAACAATGCAGAGATTACCGCAAGTGATCAGTATGATCCAGACAGTGATCCAACAGTTAATAACACAGCAGATGATAATGGCGATGGTATTGCCGATGATGATGAGACGAGTGTAACTCCAGTAATAGAACAAGCAGATTTGAGTCTCAGCAAAGGTTTAGTTAGTGGAAGTTCGAGTCCGAATGTTGGAGATGTACTGACCTTTGAGCTTACGATCAATAACGCAGGACCAAGCGATGCTACGGGCGTATCTTTAGAAGATACCTTACCAGTTGCGGGATATAGTTTGGGTACAGTTAATAATG
>NZ_LBMG01000160.1 GCF_001005315.1 Kordia jejudonensis | reverse complement strand
TAACAAGGAATCTCACAAAAATCTAAAAATCCACCGAATCATGTAGAATTGCTAAAATCTGTGCTAAAACAAAAATTAACGTATATTAGGCTACGCCATTATCCATCACATAAAGAAACCTATGACATACATTATGATTGCAGTAATTGTTATAATCGCAGTTACATTAGTTATGAAATAGGCGAATACAGGAAAAGCTCAAATCAGCATAAAAAGTGAGCATAAACCTTTGCTATCTTAAGTGCGAAATAATGTTGTAAGTTATTGAAACCAAAAATGCTAAAAAAAATAATTCAGACTATTGTTGGAGAAGACAATAAAAAACCTAAAGCTGTTCAATGCTTATGGTATTCGGATATAAATTACTTAGCGTTAGATATAGAACTCGTTTTTAAAACCAAGCAAGGTTACGAAAAGAAAACAGTAACTACTCTAAACTATATGGACTTTGAAAATGAGGAAGAACTGAGCGAAGAAGCCAAAAGAATTGGAAAAACCTTAGCTGAAAAGTATAATGCTGAATTTTACTTCCCGTCACCTGATAAGTGGTTAAGAAATTGTCCGAATTGGTGGGATTCAAAAGTAGCTCTAAAATGTGAGGATTGTGGTGTCCCTATAATACCGACAGATAGTGAATATCTTCCCCAAGAAGTTTGTTATCCTTGCCATTTAAAAAGAGAGCAAAATGAATCCCTTAAAAATGATCAAACAACTGAAGATAGATATTCATTTTACAATATAAATGATGAAGAATCACCTATTTGTAATTACTCACCAACTCTTGAGAATCTACTTGTATATAAATATTTAAACAAAAAGGAAATTGAAAATAATTTTACGGGAAATTTTGGAACATATCATATCGACAGAGATAAACTTATTGAACTCAAAATCAAAATAGAGAAGGAAATTGACAAAATACTA
>NZ_LBMG01000016.1 GCF_001005315.1 Kordia jejudonensis | reverse complement strand
TAAAATTTATACTTTTACAAACATAGGAGCGTTCTAACATCTTTTCTAAAGCAACCTACATTTCCTCAATAATCTTCTCAATCAATTCTGTAGTAGATCCGTAACTTAATCCTTCATCTTTTGCAATATCAATTGCTTTTTTAGCCGTTTTTAACGCTTTGGCATAATTTCCTGTTTTGTACAACAATGCAGCATGTGTATCCACATTATAATAGGTTGCTTCCAACTCAATAGAACGTTCTACAGCTTTGATCGCTTTTAATAATATTTTGACATCATTATGGTTTTTATAAGCGTTCCATGCCAATGAATTTAATTTAGAAGAATCATTCCAAATTTTATCAATATTAGTTTGACTAAAATCATTTACATCAAAATCATCAGAAGCGTTCGTAGAAACGGTCGTGCTATCATCGCCGCCCATGTATTTCTTTATTAAGTTTTCCATTTTAGTTTTACTCATGGCACCTTCAATCTGCTCTAAGTTAGAACTGTTGTAAATGAACAAATAAGTTGGCATTGCCGAAATTCCCAAAGCATCATCTACTTGACTTTTATCAACATCAATTTTATAAAAATCTACACGATCCTTATACTTTTTGTCCAATTGTTTCATAATTGGATCCATACGTTTACATGGTCCGCACCAAGTGGCATAAAAATCTAAGACGATCAATCGGTCATTGTCGACCAATAATTTCGATTCGGCGTCATCATCCGATAACTCAGTTTGCGCAAAGGAGGGAAATGCAACACAAAGCATTAAGAACAGCAATACTTTTTTCATAAGTGATACTTTTTATTTTTTGTTAAATTATGGAAAAAATTAGCACTAGAAAAAAAATAATATACATTTTAGATGTAAATGCGTAATTTTTAGTTATTTGAAGAACGCTCACAACGATCAAAAATTGTTTCCGTATAAATTAAATTGTGATACACTCAACAATTCAACATTTTATCAATCTAAACGCTCAAACGTAAACGTTGTATTTCTTTTTACCTGATTGTCAATAATAACCATCGTATTTTTCATTACAACCAATGCGCTATCTTTTTGCATGTATTTCGAATTGATTACTGATGTATAAACGACTGCTAACGTTGTAATACTGTCATTTCGTTTGGAGAATTTACTAGAAATATCAATATCTTTAATTTCAATTGTTTGGATAGAATCCGAAAGCATGAATTGAAACTTCTTTGAATCGGCCAATTGTTCTGCAATTGCTTTTGCAAACTCAGGATGTTTAACAGCTAAAATTTTAGCTTCGTAATTTGCTTGCAACTTTGCTGAAATCTCAGTAGTTAGAAATTTCAACGAAAAATCAAATTCTGGTATTTTAGTGTCTGTTTTTTCGTCAGCATCATCAGATACATTACTTTCATCTGCTTTAAAACTTTCAGTTTCTACTGCTTCTTCTTTCATAATTGCATTCTCAGACTTTGTATTATTCGCACATGAAAAACACAACAGGAAACTTACTATGTACAAAATATTTCTCATCATTGAATCATAAATTTAAGTTTCACAATTTGATCATTCTCATATACTTTATCAAGAATTTGCAGCTTTTTCAAACTACTAGTCGGAATCGTTAATAAGTTGATAAATTCCTTTTTGGTGTAAATTTCAATACCAATATTATCTTTAAAAAGACGATAAATCTGTACATCGTTCGAAATTAACGCATTCAATTGATCGCGTCGTTTTTTCCAATCATCTTTGTTTCCATTGGCATAATACAACAACATTAATGCGTAGTCATCAGTTTGTACTTGAACCGTTTTATGTGTGCTCGAATTGATATGTCGCACAATCGTATCTGTCTTATGATAGGGCGATTTCACAACGAATTTTAATTCTTTTTCGGGAGTTGTATAAGAGAAACAACCCAAACTGTCGGTTTTAAAATATAACGACGATTCATTGGTTCTAATAATCTCAATATCTAAGGAAATATTCGTAATCGCTTCTCGCTGATCGGCATCTGTAAAACAAAATGAAAAGGTGTTTTCTTTTGGATATAAGCTATAAAAAACAAGAATAATAATTGGTAAAAATATGATCAGCCAAACAAACTTTCGAGAAGGTTTTCTAGTTTTTTTCGCTTCAATTTCGATTTCAGTTTCAGTTTCAGCGTGTTTTTGTACAAAATCAGTCCAATTATCATAACCAACATACACACTCAACAAATTGAGCATGTCTACACGTGGCAACTTTTCGGCATCATTTTTAATATACGTGTAAAACCATTTTTCACTAATACTTCCTTTAGTTTTAGTACGCAAATCTTCTTGAAAATCTGTAATTGTAGCACCTTTCCACTCGCGAATATTACTTGAAGCGGCATGCGAACCCAAAAAAGTAGTCGCAATTTCTTGTTTCAGTACTGAAAAATAATATGTCTTCTCTGTGTTCAATTAAAGTGTAAAAATCAGATAATCAATGTTTTGTAATTTGTAAACTAATTTACAAAGCTGTTACAAGTCATTTACAAAGCTTCTTGGCGAAACTCCGATAGGTTTGTATTCGTAATCCTTAAAAATATAAAATTATGAATGCAATCACAGTAAAACAAATCGTAAAATCATACTTTTTCCTATTTCTATTTTTCTTCACAATATCTTGTCATCAAAATGATGCAGCATTAAAAGAAGAATTATCAATAGAAAATGTTGATCTCAGAAATGATTATGATGGCGTAAATGAAAGTTCAGCAAATGCGGACGATGTAGATGGCGATTTTAAAGTTGACACAAAAGGTTTAACGTCTTCGCAAACGGATCAAATGCTCGTTTCTAATATTCCAGCCAATCTAAAAATCATTAAAACGGCAAGTACACGCTACAAAGTAAAAAATATTGATAAGGCGCTGCGTGATATCAAACAAGCGATGTATGTCAATGGAGGATACATTTCTGAGTTGCGATACGATAAAAACTATCAGGAAAAGCAAAACAGATTTACCATAAAAATTCCAAAAGAAAACTTTGATGTCATGCTTGATGGAATTCAAAAATTTGCAGAAGAAACCGATTATGTAAACATTTCTACAACAGATGTTACGGAAAAATACATGGACGCGCAAAGTCGTTTGAAAACCAAACTAGAAGTCAAAGAACGTTTAGAAACGGTATTGCGTAAAAATGCAAAAACGGTAAAAGACATCTTGAACACGGAAAATCAATTGCGTATTCTTCAGGAAGAAATAGAAGCTGTGCAAGGAAAAATAAAATACATGAGTAGTCGCGTTGCTTTCAGTACCATTCAGGTAGAAATTTACGAGACTATTACCTACAAAAAAGAACCAGTTGCCTATAAAAAAGGATTTGGTGCAAAAGCAAAAGAAGGTTTGTCAGCAGGTTGGGAATTCATTCAAGGAATTGCGATTGCACTCATATACATTTGGCCAATACTATTACTGGCAATTATTGGAATGGTACTTTTTAGAAGATGGAGAAAAAGTAGAAAGTAATTTGTTATTTGTAAGTTATGTTTTGATGGTAAGTAAGATTTTTATAGATTTATCAGTAAGTGAAATATATAATTTTTTAAAACTTAAAACCTCAATTTATGAATTATGAAAAAAGTGCACTACTAGTTATTGATATGCAATATGATTTCATGTTGGATGGTTCTCTTGAAGTTAAAGAAGCGAATGATCTTATTCAACCTATAAATGATCTTATGAAACTCAATTGGAATTTGGTTGTAGCTTCTAAAGATTGGCATCCAGAAAACCATATTTCTTTTGCCTCAAATCATGAAGGATGTAAACCGTATGATGAGATTATTTTAGAAGATGGAACAAAACAAATATTATGGCCAGATCACTGTATTCAAAATAGCTCAGGAGCCGAAATTCATGCAGAAATGGATCAAAGCTGTATTGATGAAATTGTACTAAAAGGACAAAATCCTAATGTAGATAGTTATTCAGCTTTTTTTGACAACAATCATCTTGAAAAAACAGAAATGGATACGATATTAAAAGCGAATGGTATCGAAAATATATATGTAGTTGGACTTGCTCGTGATTTTTGTGTAAAATGGACAGCAATGGACGGGCAAGAACTTGGATATAATTCATACTTTGTGATAGATGCCACGAAAGCTGTAGACCCAAGTACGGATGATGAAGTTATCAAAGAATTGAAAGAATCTAACGTAACAATTATTAAAATTAGCGATATACAGTATTAATCAACCCTTATTTTATAAATCAACGGCAACCGATAACTTACATTCCGTGAATTGTCGGTTGTCCTATTTGTGAATATTATCTCCTTTCAAAACAAATTGTTACTTTTGAAACGTGAAAGATATTTTAGCCAAATACATTCCTGAACGTGCCGTTGATCCAACTTTTGAACTAATTAAGCAGTATCAAGTACACTTAAAAATTGTAAATCAGCGTGTTACGCGACACGGAGATTACCGAAGAATGCCCGATGGACGCCATATCATTACCGTAAATGCAGGCGAAAACAAATACCGCTTCTTCGTAACCTTAATTCATGAAATAGCACATTTAGTGGCTTATGAAGAGTTTGGGCGACGCATAAAACCACATGGAATTGAGTGGAAACGCACTTTTCAGCGACTCATGTTACCATTCATTAATCCGCAAATATTTCCTACCAGAATATTACCAATTGTTGCCAATCATTTCAAAAATCCGAAAGCGAGTAGTGATACAGATGCAAAATTTGCGTTAGCGCTCAAACAATACGATCCTGAAAATGATAAAAACTATGTGTTCGAAATTCCACACGGAAGTACATTTCGTTTGCACAACGGTAAAATCTTCAAACGCGGAAACAAACGTATAAAACGCTATGAATGTCAAGAAATTTCCACCGGACGTATTTACTTATTCAATCCAAATGCGGAAGTAGAATTGTTACGGAGCTAGCTTCAAAACTACAAATCCAACCTATTCATCGGTACCAAGCCGTTAATAATCTACAGTTTTGTTAATTATTTCAGCAATCTGTATTATATTGCTTACGTAACGGTAAAACTTACCAATAGAATACACATAACAATGAACAAGAATTATTACGCAATTCTCATGGCTGGCGGTGTTGGATCGCGTTTTTGGCCTGTAAGTACATCCAGTTTTCCAAAACAATTTCACGACATGTTAGGAACTGGCGAAACGCTGATTCAAAAAACATTTAGCAGGCTAAGCAAACTGATTCCAAAAGAAAATATTTACATCTTAACCAATGAAAAATACAACGATTTGGTGTTAGAACAATTGCCCGATGCAACGCAACAACAAGTTCTATTAGAACCTGCCATGCGAAATACGGCACCATGTATTTTATATGCTTCGTTAAAAATTCAAAAGTTGAATCCAAATGCTGTCATGGTTGTTGCGCCAAGCGATCACTGGATTGAAGATGAAAATGCTTTTATCAACAATTTACAAGCTTCGTTTGACAAATGTGAAAAAGAAAACGTATTGATGACCTTGGGAATTCAACCTACATTTGCCAATACAGGATATGGATACATCAACTTTGAAAAAAGTGAAAACGCCATCAAAAAAGTACATCAATTCACAGAAAAACCAAACTATGAAACGGCAAAACAGTTTCTAGAAAGTGGAAATTATTTGTGGAATGCAGGTATATTTATTTGGAGTGTCAATACCATAACAACAGCTTTTCAAAACTTTCAACCCAAACTGTACGAACTATTTGATGAAGGTGCAACCGTCTACAATACAGACTTTGAAGACGATTTCATTCGTGACAATTACGGTCGAGCCGAAAACATCTCGATTGATTATGCCATTATGGAACATGCATCGCAAGTGTATGTATTGCCTGCAACTTTTGATTGGAATGATTTGGGAACGTGGGGAAGTTTATATGACAAGCTTGACAAGAAAGAAAACGGAAATGCTGTAGTAAATGCGCAAACAGTTTTACAAGATGCTAGCGGAAATATGATTAGAACCGCAGGAAAAAAAGTCGTGGTTATTGATGGATTAAATGATTATATTGTCGTAGATAAAGAAGATGTATTGCTTATTTACCCAAAAACAAAAGAGCAAGACATAAAAAAAGTATTGCAAAAAGTAAAAAATAAATTTGGTGAACATTACGGATAAAATATATGAGTACAGAAGAAGAAAATAAATTTAATTTCTCTGAAGAAGAGCCAAAGGAGAAATCGGAAACAACTGAAAACAGTGAAGATGTACAAGGTTTGTGGAAAGGATTTAAAAACTTTCTATATAAGTTATTGGATATCCGTGATGATGTAGACAAAGATCAAACCATTGAAGATGTTAAAAAAGACATTCCGTTCAAAGGTGCTACTGCTTGGATTTTAGTATGTTCCATATTTATAGCATCTGTCGGATTGAATGCAAACTCTCCAGCGGTTGTCATTGGAGCCATGCTTATTTCTCCACTAATGGGACCAATTTTGGGAATGGGAATGTCTATTGCCATCAATGACATTTATACCTTACGCAAATCGTTGATCAACTTTGGTGTCATGGTATTTTTGAGTGTGTTAACAGCATTCTTATTCTTTAAATTTTTTCCGTTGCAAACAGATTCTTCCGAATTAATTGCACGAACTCAACCTGATATTCGCGATGTATTAATTGCTTTTTTTGGTGGTTTGGCGCTCATTATTGCCCGAACTAAAAAAGGAACAATTGCTTCTGTAATATTTGGTGTAGCAATTGCAACGGCGTTAATGCCACCATTATGTACAGTTGGTTACGGACTCGCAAAAGGCGGAACAATTGGATTAGGATATGCTGGTGGCGCTATGTATTTATTTACGATCAACACTATTTTTATTGCCTTAGCAACTTTCTTGGTATTAAAAATATTGCGTTTCCCGATGTTGAAATACGCCAATTCTGCCAAACGTAAACGTATATCACAGCTGGCTTCTGTTGTGGCATTAGCCGTGATGATTCCAGCAGCTTGGACGTTTTGGAATGTATTGCAGGAAAATAATATCCGAAGAGATTACAATCTATTTGTAAAGCCAATTCAAGAAAATACACAAGTTTGGTTGCAAAAACGCGACAAAGATTTAGACATGGAGAACAGAACAATCAATCTATATTTCAACGGAGAAATATCAGATGATTTAGCACAACAATACAAAAGTGATTTGCAAAAATTTTCCAACATCAAAGATTTTGAATTAAAAATCAACGGAAATAAAAACAGAAGTTTTGATAAAATCTCTGATGCGCTAGAACGTGCGTATGCCGATTTGGATGAAAAAGATCAAATTGTAGAAGGTTTGCAAAAGCAAATAGCCGAATTGCAACAAGAAGTATCCGATTTGAATTCACAACTAGAATCAAAAGCATCATTAGAAAATGAAAACTATATAGCTTTTAGTAAAGTATCCAAAGATGCGAAAATCAAATATGCCGATTTACGTCAGTTTGGATTTGCTAAAATGTTAAGTTCTAAAGACTTTATCAAAGTAGACACTATTCCAGTTGCAGCCGTAAAATGGAATCCTGTATTGAATGATAGTGTACAAACACTTCGCGAAAAAGAATTGGAAACTTGGTTGCGAAAAGAATTATCGTTGGATACGTTAATTGTAGAACGTATTAAATAAAAAATTTCAAAAAAAATATAGACAGCATACATAAAAAGTGAACTTCGGTTCACTTTTTTTTATTACGAAAAGGGTAACAATTCGTGACGATGAATTACTTATACATATAATAACCTTAAAAACTGATGGTGATGTTGAAAAATTTACTACTTACTTTTTTATTTATAACAGTCATTACTACGCACAATTCAAATACAGCGTTAGAAGGTGTTTGGATTGCTAGTTACGAACAGTTTTCAAATAGTGAGAATCCTTCAAAAAAAGAACGTCCACAATTTGGTCATATTCTTGAAATCAAAGGAAATTCATATCGACTTAAAAAATTTGAAAACAGATTAATTCAGTCTGAAGGAATGGATCGTACCGCTAATTTCACACTGAAAGAGGATCAAATAATTTTTGATGACAACGAGAAAACTACTTTGAATATCAACTTGAATAAAGATAGTCTAACGATTGATTATGGAAATGTAAAAGTTACCTATAAAAAACTACCCAAACAGCACAAAAAAATAAACTGGAATCCAACAGGAAATCTTTACAAATCGGAAGCGAATGGCAAGAAGTTGTACGAAGATTTCGCAAACGATTCCCAATCATATTTATACTTTGTTGATGAAACAGATGTGTATGAGCAGATTTGGCAAATAATGCAGATAGGTAACCATTCTTTTTTACTATTAGAATCTCATTTTGACAATACGGTGTTATTAATTGATGCTGTTGATGGAAATACTATTTACCTTACCGACTATTTATTAGCGGAAAAAAAGTATGTTTTAGAAAAAGTAACAAAAAAGCAAAAAAAGCCCGCAGCACTTTTAGGAACTTGGAAGCTGGTCAATATAGAAAATGTTCAAGATCTTGATAAAGATGGTGCATTCAATCCATTGTCTAAAAATAGAATTGAGAAAATCATCATTAAAAAAGATTCAATACATATATTAAATCCGTTTTTTAAACAAAAAAGTGCTTGGAAATATTATGAAGATGGAAATTATATATTCTTAAAAGATATGACAAAATTAGCGAAAGTAGTAGAGCTAGAATCACATTCATTGTTACTTGAAATGAATCTTTCTGAAACAGATATTTCTCCAACGGTTTTAACTGAAATTGATCTTAATGATCTGAACAATATGGCATCAGAACTTTCTAAGAAAAAGCAATTTATTTTTACAAAAGAATAACTGTAATAAAGTCTAATCTTCCAATTCTTTTAAATACACTTCGCGTACTTTTTTAAACAAGTCGGAAGAATATACAAAGTCAGTTACAGATTTGTTATCCGTTTTAAAGATTTGCTTGTTTGTGCCTTCCCAAGCTTTGTGACCGTTTTTTAAGAAGATAATTTTTTTACCAATTTCCATGACAGAATTCATATCATGCGTATTAATTACTGTAGTAATATCGTATTCTTCTGTAATTTCTTGAATCAAATTATCAATAACAATAGCCGTTTTCGGATCCAATCCAGAATTAGGCTCATCGCAAAACAAATACTTTGGTTTCATTACAATAGCACGCGCAATTGCAACACGTTTTTGCATTCCTCCAGAAGTTTCTGCGGGATATTTATGATGTGCATCAAACAATTTAACACGTTTTAATACAAAATCTGCACGATCTTGCATTTCACTTTTAGATTTTTTAGAAAACATTCGCATCGGAAACATTACATTTTCTTCTACGGTCATAGAATCAAACAAAGCACTTCCTTGAAAAACCATCCCAATTTCCGTTCGTAAGTCTCTCTTTTGCTCTTCTGTAAAAGTTCTATAATCTTTTCCATCAAACAAAATTGTGCCATCATCAGGCTTAAATAAACCAAGTAATGTTTTTAAAAAAACAGTTTTACCCGAACCACTTTGCCCAATAATCAAATTGGTTTTTCCTTTCTCAAATGTTGTTGTAATTCCTTTTAAAACTTCAACGCCATCAAACGATTTTTTTATGTTATTTACTTCAATCATTTATGTCAGTAATAATTGTGTGATGATATAATTTAATAAAATAATAACAACACTCGTCCAAACGAATGACGTCGTACTTGCTTTTCCAACTTCCAAAGCGCCACCTTTCATATAAAACCCATAAAATGATGGAATTGTTGCCAAAATAAAGGCAAAAATAAATGTTTTTAAAAATGCATAGGTTACATGAAACGGAATAAACTCTATCTGTAATCCTTGAATAAAATCTGCACTACTTGAAAAACCACCATAAATTGAAGCTGCCCAACCCCCCAAAATTCCTAAAAACATAGAAATTGTAATAACAAATGGATATAATGATAACGCTATAATTTTTGGAAATACCAAATAGTTGAGCGAATTAACACCCATAACTTCCAATGCGTCAATTTGCTCTGTAACACGCATCGTTCCTATACTAGAAGTAATAAATGAACCTACTTTTCCTGCCATAATGATAGAAATAAATGTAGGTGCAAATTCCAAGATAACCGATTGTCGCGTAGCAAAACCAACCAAGTATTTTGGAATCAGCGGATTATTGATGTTTAAGGCAGTCTGAATTGCAACAACACCACCAACAAAGAAGGAAATAAAACATACAATTCCCATGGAACCAATGATTAAATCATCAATCTCTTTAAAGATAAGATTTCTTAGCATTGACCATTTTGTCATCCTGCTAAATACGCTTTTCAACATCAAAAAATAGCGTCCTATATTTTCTAGGTAAATCATGGGTTAAAAATACATTATTCGAACAAGCTAATAAAATAAATCAGCTATTTAATATTAAGGTAAAACTAATTGGAAGAAAACAACTATTTTTGAGCAGCCATAAAAGTAAGACCAATAGCACGTCTCATCATGAAAAGAATTATCGTTTTAAGTATCCTCTCCATTTTCTGTATTCAATGTATCTCTGTGAAACAGAAAGTAAAAGCTACTCCGAATAGCAAGACTGCAACAGTACAAAGCACAACAACAGCAACACCAAAGCTAGTTGTCGGAATTATTGTAGATCAAATGCGGTATGATTATTTAACTCAGTTTGAAAATAAATATAGTGAAGGAGGATTTAAACGAATGCTTCGTGAAGGATTTAATTGTAAAAACAATCACTACAATTACATTCCAACATATACAGGTCCAGGACATGCTTCTGTATACACAGGAACTACGCCGCAAAATCACGGAATTATTGCCAATGATTGGTATAACAAAGCGGAAAAGGAATTTGCATATTGCGCTTTTGATGATGCCTATGTTTCAGTTGGTGTAGCAGATAAATATGAAGGGAAAATGTCGCCACATCGAATGGAAACGACCACCATTTCAGATCAATTGCGTTTGGCAACACAGCAGCGCGGAAAAGTGATCGGAATTGCTATAAAAGATAGAGGCGCTATTTTGCCAGCAGGACATGCCGCAAATGGTGCATATTGGTTTTATGGAAAAGACAAAGGAAACTGGATTACAAGTACATATTATCAAAATACTTTGCCAGCTTGGGTACAAGATTTTAATGCCAGTGATGCCGCAGAAAAATATATAACAACTTGGAATACCTTGTACGATATCAATACGTACACGGAAAGTGGCGCTGATACAAATAAATTTGAAGGTACATTTAAAGGAAAAACCAACGCGAATTTTCCATATGATTTAGCTGCGTTGAAAGAAAAAAATGGTGGCTTCGATATTTTAAAATCAACAGCATACGGAAATAGTCTGACAACAGATTTTGCCATTGCAGCCATCAAAGGCGAACAACTTGGAAAAGATGCTACACCTGATATATTAGCGTTGAGTTATTCAAGTACGGATTATGTTGGGCATAAATTTGGGGTAAATTCTAAAGAAATTCAAGATACCTACATACGATTAGACAAAGATATCGAACGTTTATTAGCTACGCTTGACGCAGAAGTTGGAAAAGGGAATTATACTATATTTTTAACGGCTGATCATGCGGCAGTACATGTGCCATCGTATTTGAAAAGTATAAAAATTCCAGCTGGCTATTTTAGCAATTCGTCACTTAAAAAACATTTAGAAGCATTTTTAAAGACACGTTATGGAAGTGAAAACTTAATTGAAAATATTTCAAATGGACAAATTTTCTTAAATCATGAAGAAGTACAACGCTTGCCAGTTTCAGCAACAGCTATAGAAAATGTATTGCAACGTGAATTGTTAGCATACGATCAAATTGCAAAAGTATATACCAGAACAACGTTGCAATCGGGAGAATTTTCTACAGGAATTGCAGCGTCTATACAAAAAGGATTCAACCAAAAACGTTCTGGAGATGTTTGTTTTGTGTTAAAGCCATCCACAATTTCATACGGAAGAACAGGTTCTACGCACGGTTCAGGATTCAACTATGATACGCACGTTCCGTTACTATTCTATGGAAATGGAATTCAACAAGGTACCACCGTAAGACGTACTGTAATTACAGATATTGCACCAACAATTTCGGTACTTTTAGACATTGCGTTTCCAAATGGAGCTACAGGAAATCCTATTGAAGAAGTATTAAAAGACTAAGGTTTGGTTTGTAAGTACAACTGAAATGTATCAATCACTTTCTTTTTGCTTCGTACTGAAGTTGTAATTTCAACATTGTTACACATGCGAATAATTCCACCTTTAGAAATGCTGGAAATATATTCCATATTGACCAATTTTGATCTGTGAACTCTATAAAAAGCTTCATTTTCAATAAGGTCTTCAATGCGTTTTAAATTCTTGGTAGTTAGTAATTTATCGCCATTAATTGTGTGAATAAATGTATAACTTCCAGAAGCTTCACAAAAAATAATATCTTTCAACTCTATAGGAATATATTCATCTTTAATGATGACACTTATAATTTGATTCTTGGCTTGAATTTGATTTTTAAACGCCACATATTTCTTTACATCAAACGAAGTACGCTTCATGAAATACATGTCTAATACCTTTTTAAGTTCTACTTCCTGAACAGGTTTGTTGAGGTAATAAAAGGCAAAATAATCCATTGCACGTTCTTTATAATCTAAAAAACCTGTGGTAAATATGATTTCAAAAGGCATGTGCTGTCCCAAATTGTCAAGGACTTCAAAACTGGTTCCGTCTTGCAATTCAATATCTAAAAAAACAATATCAGGAGCATTTTTTTTAATAATCGTCACTGCATCGTCAACATTGGAAGCTGTTGCCATGACTTGAATATTAGAATAGCTTTTTGCAAGTAAAGACAAAAGGTATTCCATGGAAGATTTTTCATCTTCAACAATAACTGCGGTAATCATGAATATTATTTTTTGCTTAGGGGTTTTTGAAGGATAACAATGACAACAAAATACGGTTATTTTATGAAAGATGATAATTTTTTGTAAAAAAAGCGATAATTAATCCCTAATTTTCCTACTATCTAAATAAGAAGAACTTTTTTAGTTTGTGAAGCATTTGAGTGCGACGGTACTTTCGGATAAATCGTGCTTGCTCAGGAGTTACCATTTTGGGAGTTTTCTCTTTCTTGGCTTTCAAAAAACCATTCATATAACTTGAAAATACGCTGAAACTTTTCTTTTTCAGTGCTATTTTGAACGCAGAAATCAGCGAAATCCAATATCCGTAGCCCAATTTGTAAAAAACGGCGCCATGTTTTTGATGTACTTTTTGTTGGTAAGCGTTTCCAGTTGGCTTCAAATGTTTTACGTGCAATGATTGATCAACATGTACTTTCCAACCATAAAAACGAGCTAATAATACATCTGCTGTGTCCCAACCAAGTTCTTTTTGCAAACCACCAATTTGATCAAAACAAGCTTTTCGATAGGCTTTAAAAGGTCCACGAACATGGTTTTTGTCGGCAATAGTTTCATAGATCCATTTGCCATCTTTTTCAATAAATGCAAGTCCGCCAGCAATTCCAATAGTTTCATCATTTTTAAAATGATTGGCAATGGTTTCAAAATAGTTGTTTGGTAAAATAAGGTCTGCATCAAGTTTTACAATAACATCAAAAGTACCGTCTAAGGTTTCAAATCCTTTGTAAAATGCATTTACGACTTTGCTTCCGGGTAAATGTTCGTTTGTAGCATTGGTATTCACTTTTGAAATGAAAACGTGTTTTTTCGCGAAAGCGTCAATAATCAATTCGGTATCGTCGGACGAATTATCATTGACAACCACTACTTTTTCGGGAAGTTTGGTTTGTGCCACAATGGAAGTCAATGTCGCTTCAATATGCGCGGCTTCATTATGTGCAGGAATGACAATGTAAATTTTCATAAACTATGCTTTGCGTTCCGCGTACACAGCGTAATAGCGAGGAATTAAGTGGCGCAAAATAGGACGTGGCGCAATGGGTGGACGCGAAGGATTTGTCCACTTTTTGGTCTTTATAATATCCCAACCAGCTTTTTCAAGCAACCAATCAAATTGCCAGTCTTCAAACTCATGGTAATGTCTGTCCCACGGATCTGTTTTGCTTCTATACGCCGTAGCAAACCACAAACGTAGCGGAACGGTAACTACAATTTTCTTTGCTTTGATTTCTTTTAAAATATTGAATGGTGCTACTAAATGTTCAAATATTTCAAAAGCAGTTACCACATCTGCGTCACTTTCTTGTACGGATGAAAAATCTTCGTCTAAATCTTCTCCTTTGGTATTTTCTACAACGTATCCTTCCTTTTGCATAATTTCTGAAAAAGGATTTGGCACGCCTAAATCTAAAATTTTTGCACCATCAGGAATGGTTTCTTTCAAAAATTCAAGCGTATTGCGATAGCGTTTATGTGGATAAAATTTATTGTACATGTTCATGTCTTGGTACTACAAATATATGTAAAAGAGTTGTTAGATAATCGGATTATTGGATTTTTAGAACGTAAAATCTAAAGTAAGGGTGAATTTTTTTGCCTTGAGATCATTTTTTAAAAACAAGAGACGTTCCATACATTTGTGTACATTTGTGATATAATATTTTCTACGATTGGAAAAGCAACAAAAAGAAGTATCATCACAAGCGCTCAAATTTAGCATTATCAATTATATTGGTGCTGCTATTGGAATTGTATCTACACTTTTCATCTATCCAAATAATAAAGAATTTTTAGGAATTATACGCTACATTTTTGATGGTGCACAAATTTTGATGGCGTTTTTTGTATTTGGAACTTCGCAATCATTAGTCAATTATTTTCCGCGTTTTAAAGATGAAGCCGAAAAGCGAAATATATTTTTTTCAAGTACGTTGTTAATTGTTGTCATTAATAGTATTTTATTTTCAGTTGTCTTTTTATTATTAGCGAATTCACTATCGAGTTTGTTGCCAAATTTTCATGCTTTTGATTACATCGAATACTCTATTGTAGTAGGTTTTGCGTTCGCGATAATGGATGTAAGCAAACGGCAAGTATCAAATTATAAAAAAATAGCCATTCCAACAGTATTGGAACGTTTTTCAATAAAAGTATTTTTCCCAACTATATTTTTAGTGCTTTTGGCAGGAATGATTTCAGTAGAAACGGGCAAATTGATCTACACAGCTTGCTTCGTTGTACTCTTGATTATTGCCTTGGTATATGTCAAAAAAGTAGCGAATATTCAATTTGATTTTGCATATAAAAAAGTGTTTGATCGTTCGTTTCGGAGCGAATATATAAAGTATAGTGTGTTTGCTTTTCTCAGTATTTTAGGTTCATTACTTGCGTTTAAAATTGATGGAATTATGGTTCCAAACCTGATTGAAAACGATGCAATGACTGCAAACGGAACGTATAGTATTGGCGTTGTTTTGGCGGCAACATTGGCGATTCCTGCCATTGGTTTGTACACGATTTATAGTCCAATAATTCGTGAATATATTGCCAAAGATGATATTGCTTCGTTAGGAAAAAAGTATCAAGAAATTTCGATGTTATTGTTTGCGCTTGGCGGATTTTTGCTCAGTTGTATCTTTTTAGGAGTTGACGATTTGTTTTCTATTTTACCAACGCGTGACAACTTAGTAGATACGATTCCTGTAATTTTAATTTTGAGTTTCAACGTAGTTATTGACATGAGTACAGGATTCAATTCGCACATTTTGTTGTATTCAAAATATTATCGTTTCAATATGGTTGCGATTGCGATTTTAGTCGTGCTAAATATTTCTTTGAATATCTATTTTATCAAATATCTCAACTTAGGAATTGAAGGCGCTGCGTATGCTACTTTGATTTCCATGACGTTGTACAATAGTGTGAAACTTGTTTTTATCTATTCAAAATATAAAATACAACCGTTTACCAAAAAGCATTTTATACTTTTACCTGTCTTTTTGGGAAGTGTTGCTATTTTACACCATCTTCCAACAACCAATGCGACGATTTTAGATATTATTTTGAAAGTTGGAACCTGTATGTTGGTCAACGGATTTGTAATTTATAAACTCCGAATGATTCCAATGCTCAACAATTGGATTGCTCAGAAACTAGGAGTGAAGTAATATCGAGTGTTAGAAAATCTAAACTTATTTTACTTCGTTTGAAGCATTTCGTTCTGCAATTTCCACTTGTTTTTCCAACAATTCTGTCATACGATTCAGTAGTTCAATATCTTTTGGTGTGACAACAGTTTTATTTTTGGGATCCTGTGCTTTATTGCGCATAGAATTCATAAACTTTACGACCAAAAAAACCGTAAAACCTATAATTACAAAATCGACCAATACTTCAAAAAGTTTTCCATATGCTACTGAAACTTCTTGTAATTTGGTAGTGCCATCATCAATTGCATCTCTTAGAATAATTTTTTTATCAGACCAATTAATTCCATCCGTAAGTAATGTTAAAGGTGGTAAAAAGACTTCTTTGACCAACACATCAATTACCTTATTAAAAGCCGAACCGATGATAACACCGATAGCGATATCGACCATATTACCTTTTACGGCAAATTCTTTAAACTCATTGAAAAGCTTTAGTTTCATGTACTTGTTTTTTTGCAAAAATAGGAATCATTTCTATTTTTTACGAGTTCGTTTTTGTTTTTCGTGGATTTCTTTTTAATTCGATAAACTCCGTAGAACTGTTGCGCGAAGCTTTGAAGACGTGCAGATTCTATTTGAAAAATAGTAAAGTGTATCTGTGAGATGTAATTGCGTAAGTAATCTAAAAGATCAATCTTTCTGAATTGTTTCAATTGAAGTTGTAATTCCTTTAATTAAAGAAGAACTAAATCCTTGATGTTCCATTTCGTTAAGTCCCGCAATTGTGCATCCTTTTGGCGTCGTTACTTTGTCAATTTCTTCTTCAGGATGATTGCCATTTTGGAGTAATAATTCGCTCGCACCTTTGACCGTTTGTGAAGCAATCTTGGTAGCGGTTTTGGCATCAAATCCAATTTCAATTCCACCTTGAATCATCGCTCTTATAAATCGCAATGCATAAGCAATTCCACATGCGCCTAAAACTGTTGCGGCATCCATAAGACTTTCATCAATTTCAATAGTTTCGCCCAACGCATCAAAAATAAATTTGGTTTTTGCCATGTTTTCTGCGCTTGCATTTTTACTTGCCAAACACGTCATAGATTCACTGATTGCTGCTGCCGTATTTGGCATGGCACGAATTACTTGAACATTCGAAGCGACACAATCGGAAAGTTGTTTCAACGAGAAATCGCTTATGACAGAAATGATCAAATGATTTGGTGTAATGTAAGAAGAAAGTTCTTGGAGAACACTTTTGATACGATAAGGTTTTAAGGCGAAAATTAGAATATTCGCCTGTTGTACTGCTTCTATATTATTGGAAGTTGTGTGTACGTTTTGGGCTTTCAAATCATCTAATAACGCAACTTTTGTGCGTGTGACGTAGATTTTTTCAGGCGCATAGTTGTTTTTTAACAGTCCTTGCGCAATCGATTTTCCTAAATTTCCACCACCAATAATGGCTATCGTATCCAGATTCATGTCTAATATTTATACACAATGGCGTTGATGTTCATTCCGGCACCAACACTGGCAAACATCACAATATCGCCTTTTTTAATTTCTTGATTTTCCACTTTTCCTTTGCTTACCATATCAAACAATGTTGGAATCGTAGCCACCGAACTATTTCCTAAATCATGAATTGTCATCGGCATAATTCCTGCTGGAATTTCTTGGTCGTACAATTCGTAAAAACGTTGGATAATAGCTTCATCCATCTTTTCGTTTGCTTGATGAATAAAAATCTTTTTTAAGTCACTTATGGCAACGCCACTTTTGTCCAAACAAGCTTTCATGGCAGTTGGCACGTGCGTTAGTGCAAATTCGTAAATTTTACGTCCATACATTTTAATGTATCGAGTATCTTCTTTTAATTCAGTATTGTATGATTTTCCAAAGAATAAATAATGTGCTTCATTATAGGAATGTGTTGCCGTTTCGTGTGCAATAATTCCGCTATCTTCTTCTGTAGTTTCAATAACTGTTGCGCCAGCGCCATCAGAGTAAATCATAGAATCTCTATCGTGTTTGTCAATAACTCTTGACAAAGTTTCCGAACCGATAATGAGGCATTTTTTTGCAATTCCTGCTTTGATGAATGCATATCCTTGTATCATGCCTTCAACCCAACCAGGACAGCCAAATACAACATCATATGCTACACATTTTGGATTTTTGATACGTAAGAGATGTTTCACTCTACTTGCCAAACTTGGTACGGCGTCACTCTGAACAGAGTTGTATGCAACGTCGCCAAAATTTTGAGCAAAAATAATATAATCAAGTTGTTCAGGATCAATTTTAGCATCAGCTATTGCTTTTTCAGCGGCAAGATAACCCAAGTCAGAAGACGTGTGTTGTTTTTCTGCATATCTGCGTTTATCAATTCCAGTGATGGACTTGAATTTTTTGATAATTATATCTGTGTTTTGTTTAAAAGGGCTCCCATCGTCATTGAGGAATTTATGCTGGAGGAAATCTTCATTTGTTTCAACTTCAGAGGGAATATAGCATCCTGTCCCCGTAATTTTAACGTTCATTTCAATACAATTTTGGGTTTTAAAGAACTAAATTAACAATTAATATGCGTTAATATTTCAGATCGGAAGCCGAAATTGGAATTTTTGAGAATAATGCACTCAAATGTTAAGGTTTTAGATAATTTCTAAAATAAAAGCCTAAAAACTGACAATTGTGTAATGAAAAATAGGAAGAAATAAAAAAGGAGCGTTTTTTAGAACGCTCCTTTTCAGAATATTTTTTATGCTTCTGCGTACGCTTCAATTGGCGCACAAGTACAGATTAAATTTCGATCTCCGTACGCGTCATCAACTCTTCTAACGGATGGCCAGAATTTGTTATCTGCAACGTATGGTAATGGAAATGCTGCTTTTTGACGTGAGTATGGAAGTTTCCATTCTTCTGCCGTTAACATTTCTAAGGTATGTGGTGCATTTTTTAACACATTGTTTGTGTTGTCTGCTTTTGCTTCTGAAATTTCACTTCTGATCGCCAACATTGCATCACAGAATGTATCTAATTCTGCTAAGCTTTCACTTTCTGTTGGTTCAATCATGATGGTTCCACCTACTGGAAATGATACCGTTGGTGCGTGAAATCCGTAATCCATTAAACGTTTTGCAATGTCTGTCACTTCAATTCCAAGTTGTTTAAATGGTCTGCAATCAATAATCATTTCATGCGCACATCTTCCACGTTTGTTGGTGTATAGAATATTGTATTCGTCTTCCAAGCGCGCTTTGATATAGTTTGCATTTAAGATAGCATATTCTGTAGCTTCTGTTAAACCTCTTGAACCTAACATTGCAATGTATCCGTAAGAAATTAAACAAACTAAAGAGCTTCCCCAAGGTGCTGAAGAAATGGCTGTAATTGCTTTTTCTCCACCAGTTTTTATGATCGGATTGCTTGGTAAAAATGGTACTAAGTGTGCTGCAACACAAATTGGGCCAACACCAGGTCCGCCGCCACCATGTGGAATGGCAAATGTTTTGTGTAAGTTTAGGTGACAAACATCTGCGCCAATGGTTGCAGGATTTGTCAATCCAACTTGCGCGTTCATGTTTGCACCATCCATATATACTTGTCCACCATTATCGTGAATGATTTGTGTAATTTCTTTGATGGTAGCTTCAAAAACACCGTGCGTTGATGGATATGTTACCATTAATGCCGCTAAGTTATCTTTGTGTACCAATGCTTTTTCGCGTAAATCGTCTACATCAATGTTTCCGTCTTCCGAAGTTTTGGTAACGACTACTTTCATTCCTGCCATGACAGCACTTGCTGGATTTGTTCCGTGTGCAGAAGCTGGAATTAAACAAATGTTTCTGTGTGTGTCACCTCTTGATTCATGATATGCACGAATAACCATTAATCCTGCGAATTCTCCTTGCGCTCCAGAGTTTGGTTGCAATGAAGTTCCTGCAAAACCAGTCACAACATTCAGTTGATGCTCTAATTCTTTTAATAAGATTTGATATCCTTCTGCTTGTTCAACTGGCACAAATGGATGAATGTTATTCCACTGAGCTGAACTTAACGATAACATTTCTGCGGCAGCGTTTAACTTCATTGTACATGAACCTAACGCAATCATAGAATGGTTTAAGGATAAATCTTTACGCTCTAATTTTTTGATGTAACGCATCATTTCTGTTTCCGAGTGGTAACTGTTAAATACAGGCTCTTCCATGAAAGAAGTTTCTCTGGAAACTGATGGTAATATTTTTGATGTGTATGTGTTTTCTATTTCGATGGTTTCTTTTTCGGCTACTGTTGCAAAGATGAACGCAATGTCATTTAGATCGTTTGCAGTTGTCGCTTCATTGATAGAAATTCCAACTGTATCTTCGTCAATGTACAAGAAGTTCACTTCGTTTTGTTCGGCAACTTCTTTTACTTTTCCAGCATCAGCTTTGATAACAATGGTATCAAAATACGCTGAGTTTGTTTGTTCGAAACCTAATTTTTCTAAAGTATTTGTAAGATTTACAGCATTTGAATGTACTTTATTAGCGATGTATTTTAATCCGTTTGGACCATGATATACGGCGTACATTCCTGCCATAACTGCCAATAATACTTGTGCAGTACAGATATTTGAAGTTGCTTTGTCTCGTTTGATGTGTTGCTCACGTGTTTGAAGCGCCATACGCAATGCACGATTGTCGTCCATATCTTTCGTTACTCCAATAATTCGACCTGGCAAGTATCGTTTGTAAGCTTCTTTTGTAGCAAAAAATGCGGCGTGAGGACCACCATAACCTAATGGAATTCCGAAACGCTGTGTTGTTCCGACAACGACATCAACTCCAAAACTTCCAGGAGATTCTAGTAATACTAAGCTTAAAATATCTGCGGCAACAGCAACTTTGATTTCGTTTGCATTTGCTTTTTCTGTAAATGCTCTGTAATCGAAAATTTGCCCGTGTTTTCCTGGATATTGTAGTAATGCTCCAAAAAATTCATCTGAGAAGTCAAATGTAGTATGATCTCCAAAAACCAATTCAATTCCGATTGGAATGGCTCTTGTTTTTAGCAATGAAATCGTTTGTGGCAATACTTCGTTTGAGACAAAGAATTTTGAAACGCCAGCTTTTTTCTGTGTTCTTGATCGCACAGCAAATAACATTGCCATTGCTTCTGCGGCAGCTGTACTTTCATCTAAAAGGGAAGCGTTTGCAATTTCCATTCCTGTTAAGTCTGTAACAACTGTTTGAAAATTTAATAAAGCTTCTAGTCTTCCTTGTGCAATTTCTGCCTGATATGGCGTATATGCGGTATACCAACCTGGATTTTCAAATATATTACGTTGAATCACGGCTGGTGTTACAGGTTCGTGATATCCTAGTCCGATATATGATTTAAATATTTTATTGTGTCCTGCAAGGTTTTGCATGTGTGATAGGAATTCATTTTCGCTTAATCCTGCTGGAAGGTCTAGCGCTGAATTCAATCGAATTTCGTCAGGAATAGTCTCGTCAATAAGTTGTTCTAGAGAAGTAACCCCGATTGTTTTTAACATGTAAGGAACATCTTTGGCACGTGTTCCATTATGTCTAAGTGAAAAAGAATCCGTATTCATCGACTTAATATTTTTCTTTTGTAGTTGTGTTTTTTTTTGATATGCAAAAGTACGATTAAAAAATTACTTCTTTTACTTTTATTTTGTGACGAATGTGGAAAGTTTTTAACGAAAATTATCGGTTATGAACAGTTTCTTTATTTTTGTGCGATGAATGTCTTGAAAAAACTTTTCAATTTTTATTTAGATAGCAGTATTCACATTGCGTTAAGCGTGTATGCATTGACGTATAGTACACTGTTATTGTTTCACTTACCATATGATGAAGCTGTGTTGTATTTCACATTTTATGGTACAATTGTTACATATAATTTTATCAAGTATGGCAGTTCGGCAAAGCGTTATTTTTTTGTTGCTTCACGGTATATGAAATGGATTCAATTGTTGAGTTTTGTGTGTTTCGGATTGGCGTTGTTTTACGCATATTATTTACAATGGGAAACATTACTTTGGGCCATTGGATTGAGTGTGTTGTCATCGTTGTATATTCTTCCGTATTTACCCAATCAGAAAAATTTTAGAACTTTACCGCAATTTAAAATTTTAATTGTTGCCCTGTGTTGGACAGGCGTAACAGTTGTGTTGCCTTTGGTAAATGCAACTATTTTTGAATTGAATCAGACGACAATATTTTTTATGATACAACGTATGTTGTTGATTCTAATTTTAATGATTCCGTTTGAGATTTGTGACTTGCAGTTTGATGCGCCAGCATTGGAAACCTTGCCACAACGTATTGGAGTTGCCAAAACTAAGTTGCTTGGCTACATTTGGATTGTACTTTTTGTAGTGATTGAATTCTGGCAAACAGAAACATTTTTAGCAATATTTTATAGTACCATTGGTTTGAGTGTATTGCTGGCAATTGTAGTGTGGCAAGCAAGCATAAAAAAATCGAAATACTTTACATCTTTTTGGGTAGAAAGTATTCCGATTGTATGGTTTTTAGTACTACTTTTTTCGTAGACTAATATTTGCTCATTTCTTCTTGAAGTTTGCGTTGCATTTCTGCTTTTTTATCTTCTTCGATCACGTCTATCTTCGATTTTTGCACCAATTTTGTCAATTTATTATTGTTGCTTGAATATCCTCTTGTAATGCGACACCAAGATAGTCTAACGTTTAGTTTTACTTTTTCCCAGAAGCTAGCTTCTCCATATTGTGATTTGTCACAAATATGTTTTGCTTCTTCGCAGGATATAAAAAATTTATATTTTGTACTCATGTAATTTATTATTAATACCAATTCTGTTCGAGGCATCCAGAAAGCGCTGTACGTGCTCTGTGAATAATAACCCAAAGGTTAGACGCAGTTATATTTAGTTCATTACAAATCGTTTCCGTTTCGTAACCGAGGATGGTTTTCATTTTAAAGATTTTAGCTTGTTTTTCAGGAAGTTTGTCCAAACAATCTTCAATGGCAAGTCCGAGTTCTTCATTCTGAATTTGATCTTCGGCATTTTTGTCGTAACCGTCAGCAACGCGCTCTTCTAGCCAATCGCCTTCTGATTCTGCATCAGAATTGTAATTGATACGTACTTCAGCTTGTCCTTTTTTAGAATTTATTTTACGGTAATGATCAATGATTTTTCGTTTCAAAATAGAAATTAGCCACGTTCGTTCAGAAGCTTCTCCTTTGAAATTAGCCATTGATTTTAATCCAGCAAAAAATGTTTCTTGGACTAAGTCTTGCGCAGTTTCTCTATCTTTTACCCTAACAATGGTATAGTTGAAAAGGTAATCCGCATAAAGCGTAATCCATTTATTAGGATCAAGTTGATGATTTGGCATTGATGGTCTAAATTATTTTCATCAAATGTAAATGATAATTGTTAGAATAAAAAATCATTCTTTTGGCTATCAGGAATTAAGCAGTTTGTTGCTGGTTGATTGTTGGTTGCTGGTTGTTCGTTGTTCGTTGTTTGTGGAGTTGTTTAGTTGATGTTTCTCGATATTTTTCTAATTTGTTGTTTGTTTTTTGTTATTCGTGGATTTGTTTAGTTGAAGTTTCTAGATAACTTTTACATTTAGCATTTATTTTTTTGTCACGAATTGACAAATGATGTTCTTTTCTCTTTTCTCTCTGTTCTTTGTTCTCTGTTCTTTTCTCTCTGTTCTCTGTTCTTTGTTTTTTGTTCAGTTGAAGTTTCTCGATAACTTTTACATTTACCATTTTCAAATCATCAAATCACCACATTGAAATATTAGTACATTATAAAACTTCAGCGCGTTGTTTTATATGTTGATTTCGTTCTCGTAGAAATTTTGTCAGATATGATTTTAAGATGAGATAGTCAAACAGCTTTCCAAAAATACCATACGGAACTTCGTAGCTTAAGTTGTCAATCATTTCGGTGCCGTTTTTGTTTTCTTTGAATATGTGTTCATGATGGAAACTTTTAAACACACCTTTTACCATTTCATCTACAAAATACGTTGGCGATTCCATGGCGGAAATGATACTTGTATGTTGCAAATACAATCCAAAATGTTTGGCACGCCACGTAACTGTTTCTCCCAATTCAATTTTTCCAGAAGTGTGTCCTGCAATGGCTTTTTCACGTGTATTGTTGGTGGAAGCTTCATGCTCAGAAATATCTCTGGAAAGATCAAAAACCAATTGAATGGGAGCGTTTATAGTTGTTTTTAAATGGATTTTTGTCATTTAAAATTTCTCCGATTTTTTACCCAATTCTTCGTCTGCACCAATTGGAGAATATCCTTTTGCAATAACCAAATCATTAATTTTTTCCCAACTCATATATTTTTCCCGCTTGATTTCTGTAGTCTTTAAATAGTTCATGTATGCAACCATTTGTTCAAAAATATCTTCAGTTTCTTCTTGTGTAATTTCAGAAATTGGTTTTAATGGTACTAATTCTGATGTAGCATATAATATGGACGTTTCTAGTTTTCTTTTACCAGCTTTTCCATACACCTCTTGAAGTTTTATTCTATTGTTTTTTATTTTAGTAATAATTACTTTCTTTTCTTCAGCTTTACGATTTTTATGATTGTATCTTTTTCCTTTTAAAATGTATGTTTTGGTATTTTTATCAATCACTGAATCGTTTAAAACTTTATAACTGAATCTCGGTATTTCATTACATTTTTGAAAATCATTACAGTCAGAAATGTATACAGAATCTTGTATTTGTTTGAGTTGTTTGACTTCACCTTTTGCGATAAAGTAATATTCTTGGTCAAATACCATGGTTTGCGCATTGGTGTACAAAACTCCAGCAAAAAAAGTGAGTAGTATTAGTTGTATAGATTTCATGATGTAAGCTTTCTATGTTTAGTTAAAAATAATAATTTATGTAGAATCAGGTGTTTATGTTTTTTAGGATAGTGTTTTTTTCGGTTCCACAGTAATTGCTGAACCTTCCATGACGAAAACAGAATCTGGCGTTTGTGTGGTAAGATGTGCAAATTTCTTCCCGTAATTTAATTCAAAATCAACATTTATTGCATATTCATTTACCTTGTAATACAACCATTTTGGATGTGTCACTTCATACTCAAAGGTTTTGTTTTTGTTGTATTTGGTATAACCAAAATAATGCTCTGAGATGAATTCGATTTCTGAATTTTCAGGAAAAGATTTCGGATTGTTCGTAGCTTTAATAGCAATCGATTGTTCTTTATGTTGATGAATCCATGAATATGAAATGTCTATCGTTGCTGGAGTTATATTCCAACTATGAGACATTGGTCGTGTGACGTAATGTTCGTTGTAAACTGTGTTGGCAACAAAGCTTAATAACCGTTTTGGTACAATTTCTTGCACAAATACAACACCTCTTTTTACAACACCATTTTCTTCTCTTTTTACGTAAAATCGTAAGTTGACTTCCTCAAAAGTGTGCAATCCTGGCATTTTACAACCCAAGACTTTTGTGTTTTTAAACAAGAAACCAATGACACTGACAAAACATTTACCGTTGAAACTATCTAAAGTTGTCCCTTTTGGAACGTATTCTTGTAACAATTCAGGTTGTACCGTATAATTTATAAAGACTAATTTTCGCCATTCGGCTGTTAAAAAACTCATAGTATTTTTGTTTAATTTTTTCGTTGTATAATTTCTTGAATCGCCATTTCTGCTGTTGGATAGTTAAATTGAAAACCAGCAGTGAGCAATTTTTCAGGAATCACGAATCGGCTTTTTAAAATCAGTTCAGCTTCCGTTTTTATGATTCTCGCACCAAGTTTTAGCAACCATTTTGGCTGTGGCAATCCAAACGGAATTTTTAAAATGCGTCGCAAGGTTTGCATAAATGTTTTGTTTGGCAACGGATTTGGTGCGGTAACATTAAAGATTCCTGCTTTGTTTTTTGTGATTAAAAAGTGAATTGCGCGACAGAAATCGTGTTCATGAATCCAGCTTACTTTTTGGTTTCCGTTTCCTTGCGTACCGCCAAGTCCAGCTTTTGTTAGATTTTTTAGCGGAAGAAAAGCACCACCATTTTTTCCTAATACAATAGATGTTCGCAAGGCAATTTTTTGCGTTCTTGGTGTTTTCGTATTGTGAAACGCTTCTTCCCACGATTTGGCAACATTCATCGAGAAATCGTTTCCTATAATTCCTGTGCTTTCCGTCATTTCTTTTTCTAGCGAATGCTCATATATGGTTGCCGTTGACGAGTTGATCCAAAATTTTGGTGGCACAGCACAAGCTTTAATTGCTTCTCCTAACACTTCCGTAGATTGTACTCTGGAGTTTAAAATTTCAGCTTTGTTTTTTGGGTTGTATCTACAATCTACAGATTTTCCTGTGAGATTTATTAATGCTTCAATTCCTTCGAGTTCCGTTAACCAAATGTCCAATGTTTTTGCATTCCATGCTACATAACGCAGCATGTCGTTTCCTGTTTCTTTGGCTTTTCGCGAAAGCACCACGATTTCATAACCTTTTGGAAGATAAAAATCAATTAATGCGCGTCCAAGAAATCCGCTTCCGCCTGCGATGACTATTTTTTTCATATGTATTTCCCAAGAAAGTGGGAATCTTTATTTAAGATTTTTGAGTTGTTTCACATGTTACTTTGATATGGTTCAACACACGATGATGAATTTTGTGAATGATGTATTTGCTCCATATTTTCCAGTACATTTCTGGTTGAATTTTATTGTAATACCACGTTGTGCCTTCGACCAATGTTTTTCCGCCTGCTAATTTTGTGAGTTTAAATTGTCCTTTTTTAGATACAAAATATTCATGCAAATGTGCAGGATTGATATCGTACATGCTTATTTCTTGCATTGGAATTGGTTGTTCTTTTACTGAAAAAGCTAGTAAATTTGGTTCATTCCAAGCAGTAATTGGTTCTACAAAGCTTCCCGTAGAAAAGTTGCAATACCGAATTGCACCAACGCCTTTTCCTTCGATATTTGCATTGATTGGATAGGCAATTCCTGTTTTGAATAGAAACTCTGTTGGTGGTTCCATCTGAGGAAATTCAATTACTTGTTTCCAAACTTCTTCAATTGGCGCATTGATGACAATACTTGACTGAATTGGAAATACAGTTGGTTCAGTATTTGTATGATTTTCAAAAGCCAACAACGATGGAACTATCACAATGTATAATACTATCATTTTGATTCCTGAAGCTTTTCTACGCTGAATTTTGTAACCTACAAATGCGCCAAGGATGACAAACGGAATTGCGATTGGCATTGCCATGACGATGCAAATGATACCTTCAATCGCAAAAAATAATAGGGACAACGAGCAAACTAAAAGTACGAGTAATGCATTTTTAAAGGCACTTGCAAAAGTGACATGTCCGTTGATACTGAGAATTAGTGTCGTTGTAACACCTGAAAAGAATGGAATTAGCGCAAAAACTGTCCAGCCATAATCGTTAAAAATGTTTACTCCAATGTATACAAATAGTGTTGAAAGTAACGCTGTGACAATGTATGCAAGAACAAAAGTCAGGTATTTATTTTTCTTTAGAATTGTGTTCATGGTAATCTTTTTATTAATTGAACTTTGTAAATTCTTCTGTAGTTACAGGTTTTTGAGAGCTTCTAGCTACTTTTCGTCCTCTAAGGAAAAAGAAAAGGTTTAAAAATAACATTATACCCAAATACACAGAAAATCCGCCTATTTTTATTCCCATTACTTCAATGAGACTTTGGTTGCTAATTGGATAATTTGAATTGTATCCGTAGACTTTCATGATGATTAATGCACAGCCAATATTGATTAAATAAAAGCCAACTTCAAATAATTTATTTGTAGCAATTGCAATGTTTTCTTGTCCTTTAAAAATATCAATCATGAAGCTTTTTCCACTTTCAAATAATTTTTTAGAGACAAATACTGTAAGTCCAATAACGATTGGAAGATAGATAAAATATGCGATGACAACCTTTGATGATTCCATAATAATGTGTGTTAGTTTATTGTTTGTTTTTTTCGATTTAAAAATTTGATCCAAAAAATATTATTGTAATGCATGAGCGCAAGTATTAAAATTGTGGTTCCTAATACGTTTGAAAGCGCATTAATCATTTCAAAACTTGTGGTTACGGTTTCCCAAAACGCAATAGTTATGGTGGCTGCACCCAAGTTAATGAGGTAATAACCGATTAATAATATTTTATTGAGACTTTCTACAATTTCAGTTTCATTACTTAATATAGTATACAGAAATACTTCTCCATTCTTGTAAAGTATCCAACCTACTTTTACCGTGATAAAAAATATAATTGGAATGTATAGTAAGTAACTAATGATGTTGAAATTCATACGATTACTTTTTAGCAGTGATGATATAATAGCCAAAGTTTGTGAGGCTTAAACTTGATAACAAAGCAAAGAATGAGCCTTTTAAATTTTTAATACTTTCAGGTTTTAGCGGTTCTTTTTTAAAGAGTTTCTTCAAGATGAAAGCACTGATCGTAAAAGGAACGTGTAATACAGAAGGCGCCACTCGGTACCAAATGTTTTGCACTTTTACATCTTTAAAACCTATACGTTCTAAATCTTCCTTCACACGATGTACATTACCTAAGTTTTCCAAACTCCAAGATTCGCATAAACCTTTGTAGGTATATTTTGCTAGCGGATTCATTTCCTTGAAATCTTTCTTCGTAAAGGCATCAGCAATTACAAACGTTGAATTTGGCTTGAGGATTCTATACGTTTCCTCCAACGCATCTTTGCTACAACCTGTATGGCACAAACTTTCAATTGCCATGGCTCCATCAAAAGAATTTGGTTTTAAAAATGTATTACGATAATCTCTATTTAAGATCGTTCCTCGATGGGTATTTAGTAATTCGTTTCCTTTTTCAACCTGAAATGGAGAAATCGTTAAACCTGTTACCGCAAGATTTGGATGATTTGAAATTCCATAGCGAATAGAAGCGCCCATTCCGCAACCTACATCTACAATATGTTTCTTTTTGTCCGTGATGTTCAAACGTTGAAATACTTCTTTATTCATTTCATTCAACATGCTATCACGTTTTAGAAGATTGGTTTTGAACGGAACAAAATAGCCAAAGTGCATGTTTAGATCGTGACTCCAAAAACGATAATCTTCAGTTGCTTCATTATAAAAATCAATGACTTGTTCTTTGTTTGAAGGCGATGTGTTGAATTCCTTTTTTAAATAGGAGAGAAGACATGGATTTTTCATAATACTTTCTTTTTAAGTTCGTAAACGATATACGTAAAATAGCTAGCAATAATCATAGGAATTACTGTCATGCAGATCATGGTAATGACATCATTTGAAGTTTCTGGGTTGGAGAATAGCACTAGAAGATAACAACTTGCTATTATTCCATAAATAAGTAAATGATCTTTTATTTTTTTAGAAAACTTATCATAATTGAAGAGTAATACAAGGAAAAATAGTACTTGAATTCCTCCTAATATTACTTGCATAAAAAGTCCAGGATAGAGCATTGAATATCCTATAATTGTTAATACTAAAACGATTTTGTTGGTGTAATAAATGAATTTCATAACTATTGTGTTTTTAAAACTTTCAGTAATTACTGAAACATAGATTGAAATAAAAAAGGAAAATGAATTCCTTTTATGGTTATTTTAAGAGTTTCATAAAGGTTTTTGTCAACCAGTTTGATTCTTGATTTACAACTCTATTCATGATTGAATCTGCCGTTGATGCCAAGTCATGAAGTGCTTTTGTTTGCCTTATGAACTCTTTTGTTTTTTCAGAGCCATCATCTTCAATACTGCTCACTTCTTTTAGCACTTTTAGTGTTGGCTGAATTTCTCTTCTGCTGCGTTCGCGTGCTATTTGTTTTGCCAGCTCGTTGATGTCTTTCTCTGACGCGAAGTACTCTTTACGTTCGCCAACCTTTGATGTTTTGTATACAATTCCCCAATCAATTAATTGGCGTAAGTTCATGCTCGTATTTCCTCTTGAAATGTGCAATTCTTCCATCACATCTTCCATAGATAATGGCTCAGGAGAGATAAAAAGTAACGCATGTATTTGTGCCATTGCTTTGTTAATTCCCCACAAGGTTCCTAACGATCCCCATGTTTGTATAAATTTATCTTTTGCTTCTTTGTAATTCATAGTACAAATGTATGAAAAGTTTTAAACTTTCAAAAATTATTGAAAGTTTATTTTAAATTTTTAGAAAATTTTACTTGATTTTGTACTTTAAATAGAAATAATCTAAAGCGTTTTCTAGGTAACATTCCTCAGCATTTTTAGCATATACAATGAATTCTGTATCCGAAATCCAATGAATAGAAAAATGATTTTCAAGATTATTATTTTTATCCAATTTGAAAGGATACGACCATGAATTTGGTTGCAAAGACGCATAATGTTGAAATGTTCCATCGTTCATTTGCTTGTTAATAACCATATACGTTTGTTGCATGCATTCAAACTCATGAAAAATGGCAACACTATATTTTTTAGTAGGCGAAATGTATGGATAACCACGAAATGTGTGCAAAGTGTCTCCCGTTTTTTTGCTTAAAATTCTATAGATATCATCCATAAAAAACATGTTTTCACTTACCATATATGTATCGGGAAAATCTTCATGGAATGATACATTGAAACTGCGCGTAGGATTGTATTCAGATTTATACGTTGAATCTTTTAGGATGAGTTTTTTGCCATTATCAAATGGTAATGTGAGTACTTTTCCTTTTTTATACGATGTTGTGTCCGTTGTTATAACGGTTGGTTTTTTTACGATTTTGGATTTGTATGTGTTGAACTGTACACGTGTAATTTCAAATAGTTCTCTAAGATCAATTGTTGCGTTTTCTTCCAATTCGGCAGTTCCCAATCGTATAAATTCGTAAGCATACGGAAACTCATCTTCTTTGTAATTTGAATTATTATTGAACAAAAAACCTGAAAACACATAGCCAATATTTGACGGTTCGATGTAAAAATCTTTTCCTTGTGTTATTTTTTTTGGATCGAGTATAATTCTGGCCTTTGGTGCTTTTATTGATTTTCCTTCATCCTGAATTGTAAGTGAATCTTTTGTGTAATCAATAATATACACAAGATTGCCATATTCCACTTTTCCAATCTGTTTTCCTTCTGCATCACGCACTAGCAAACCATTTTTTGCTTTTACAGTTCGTTTTGGCATTTCATGAAGATAACCTTTAAATTTTCCTAAATACCGATACTTTTTAAAGGTTACAGGCTTGTTGCTCTTTTCAATTGCTCCGCTTTCGCGAATGATAAATTCGTAAGCAGTATCATGTTTTGTATTTTCTACAAACAAAGAATTTCCATCCAAATAAGATATCATAACGGAACCGCCTTTTTGACCGTGATGATCTACAGGAATGTGACTGATTAAGTTGTAATTTGAATCAAAGGTTGCCAAATGTGTAGCACCAAAAGTAGCATTATCAGACATTCCAAAGACAAGCGTATTATAGCTGTTAGAAGGATTCAAGCTTGCCAACAATCGATACGCCAATGAGGAGTTGTAATCGCCAAAAATTTGTTGCAATTGTAACGCTTCAAATTCTTCTTTAGCGAGCAATTTTCCGTTGTTACGGTATTGCCAAAGACGAAACGGCTCTTTTATTGTGTATGTTTCAACAACGTCTACAAAACTGAAATTTGCAGCTACTTTCTCATCTTCAACAACAGGATTCGTATTTTTTGAGTCGGAAGTATTTTTACACCCAAAACATAGCAAAAGCAAAATAAAAAGGTAGCGCATACAACTATGTTTTAAGTGTTTTTATAAGATTTAATCCACTAATAAACCAGCACGTTTTAGCAAAGCATCAGGTTTTGGTGCTTCTCCACGGAAGCGTTTGTATAAAGTCATAGGATGTTCTGTGCCACCTTTAGACAATACATGTGTTGCAAATTTTGAAGCGATTTCTTTGCTGAAAATTCCGTTTTCTTTAAAATATTCAAACGCATCAGCATCTAATACTTCTGCCCATTTGTAACTGTAATATCCAGAAGAATAACCACCTTGAAATATGTGTGAAAAGGCAGTGCTCATTGCTGTTTTTGGATTTTCTGGGAACAATCTCGTGTTTTCAAAAGCGGCGCTTTCATGTGCTTTTACATCTGTAATTGCTGTCGGATCAATTCCGTGCCAACTCATATCGAGCAATCCGAAACTCAATTGACGCAATGTTGACATGCCTTCCAAAAAGGTTGCAGATGCTTTTATTTTTTCAATATATTCCATCGGAATCACTTCATCCGTTTCGTAATGTCTGGCAAAAATGGCTAACGCTTCCGCTTCGTAACACCAATTTTCTAATATTTGACTTGGCAATTCAACAAAATCCCAAAAAACAGAAGTTCCGCTTAAGCTTGGATAGGTTGTATTTGCTAACATTCCGTGTAATGCATGACCAAATTCGTGAAATAAGGTTGTGACTTCATTAAACGTCAATAAAGATGGTTTTGATTCGGTTGGTTTTGTAAAATTGCATACAATTGATACATGCGGACGTTCTACTTTTCCGTCTTTTCGTTGTTGAGATTTATAGGAAGTCATCCAAGCGCCATTTCGCTTTCCTTTTCGCGGATGAAAATCTGCATAAAATACAGAAACGAAGTTATCATTACCATCAAATACTTCATACGTTTTTACATCTTCATGATACGTATCAATGTCAAAAACTTGCTCAAAACGTAAATCGAATAGTTTATTAGCCACTGTAAATGCACCATCAATAACGTTTTCAAGTTTGAAATAAGGTTTTAGTTTTTCATCATCTAAGTTGAATAATTCTTGCTTTAACTTTTCAGAATAATACGAATTGTCCCAGCTTTGCAATTGCTCAATTCCATCTAGCTTTTTAGCAAAGTTTGCCAATTGTTTAAACTCACGTTCAGCAGCAGGTTTTGCCTTTTCTAGCAATTCATTTAAGAATGAAATTACTTTTTCAGGTGTTTCCGCCATCCGTTCTTCTAATACAAAATGTGCATGTGTTTCGTAGCCTAATAAATTGGCACGTTGATGGCGTAGTTTTGCAATTTCTAACACCGTTGCCTGATTGTCCAATTCGTCATTTTTAAAGCATTTTGAACCAAAAGCTGTTGCCATTTGTTGACGTAATTCTCTATTGTCGGCATACTTCATAAAAGGAATATAACTTGGATAATCGAGTGTGAAAATCCAACCTTCTTTATTTTCACTTTTCGCGATTGCTTTTGCAGCTTCTAGTGCGCCATTCGGAATTCCTGATACGTCTTTTTCTTCTGTAAGATGCAATTGAAACTTATTAGTTTCAGCCAATACATTTTCGCCAAAACTCAAGCTTAATTTGGAGAGTTTTTTATCAATTTCACGAAGTTGTTCTTTCTTATCTTCTGCTAAATTAGCGCCATTTCGAGAAAAACTCTTAAACTTTTTATCTAATAAAGTTTTTTGCTCTATTGTCAAATCTAAATCTTCTTTATGATCATGCACATATTTTACACGTTTAAAAAGCGCTTCGTTTAAGGTAATATCATTAGAAAACTCGGTTAATTTAGGAGAAACTTCTTGGGCTAATTTTTGAATTGTTTCGTTTGTTTCGGCAGAATTTAAATTGAAAAAAATACTCGTAATTCTGTCTAATTGTTGTCCTACATATTCTAACTTTTCAATCGTATTTTCAAAAGTAGGAATACTTTCGTTGTTGGTTATGGCATGTATTTCTTCTTTAGAGCGTGCAATTTCGGTATCAATTGCAGGCATATATTGACTTGTGTCAATTTTAGAAAATGGTGCTGTAGTATGTTTTGTAGGAAATATTCTCGTTAAAATGTTCATTTGATCGATCTTTAAGTTCGCTTTATCGAATTAGAATTTTTATCTTTGTAAGAAAATGGTATCTTATAGTACAAATTATATGTTTACTATAGTATATATCAGATGTATATCATTTTCAAAACCAAAGATAGAGAATTTGCGTATATATTGTAAAAATTGCCCTAATTATGAAGAAGTTTTTCCTATTATTAATTTTATTGATTACAAACCACTTAATAGCACAACCGCCAAATGAAGGTTATTACCTAGATGGCGTAGATGATTTTATAGAATTAAATGATTCAGACAACATCAATACAACGGTTGTAAATAATAGAACTATTGAAGGATATTTTAAAGTTGATGATGCTACCAACAGACAAATAATTTACAAAGAAGGTGGTGGTACTCGTGGAATTGTACTGTACGTTGAAAATGACTATGTGGTTGTTGGAGCTTACAACAGATCATCTGGTGATTATTCGCCACGTTGGAATGGAACATATTTTAGAGAACCTATTAGTGATGACACTTGGTATCATGTTGCATTGGTGTTTGATAATGTAGGCGTTCCTGTAAATGATCCTATAGCAGCTTCTGATAATACGAACTTAAAGTGGTATTTAGATGGAACTTTATTAGATTCAAGAGCAGGTTTCGAAGTTAGAGGTCACTCAGGAGATATCAATTTGGGACGATCTGATTCCAACATACGCTATCCAAACTGTGGTACATGGACATCTGGCGGAACTTCTGAATATTGTTTCAATACTAATTCGCAATCGAACAGTAACTATTACTTCGCAGGAAATATTTGGGGATTTAGAGTTTGGGATGATGTTCGTACAGCAACCGAAATAGACACTAACAAAGACATACTAATTACAACTGTTGGAACAGATAATTTGGTAGCCGCTTTAGATGGTGATACCATTTCTTATTTGGACGATAGTAATGCTACAGTAACAGATTCTGCAAGCAATAAAACCGTCATAACTTGGTCTGCAACCGCTGCTACAACAAGTTGGACAACGGGAAGTAATTGGGTTGGCGGAACTGCGCCTGATGCCACAAAGCTAGAATCAGTTGTGATTCAAAGCTCAACAAATTATCCTGTATTAACATCACATATTGAAGTTGGAGAACTTACTGTAAACGCATCCGCTTCCCTTACTGTAAATGCAGGTGGAACTTTAGATGTTGCATACGATATAACTAATAACGGAACAATTACGATAGAAGATGACGGTGCTTTGCTAGCTCGTGAAAATATTCCAGTAAAGGGAACAGGAAGTTATACTGTAAAACGTGATTCGCCAAACTATACAAACAGGTATTTTTATTCGTATTGGTCAACGCCAATTGATGAAGCGAGTAGCACAATTGCAACGATTTTTCCAAATGTTGGAGGATACAATTACTATTGGAATGCCTCTGCAACAAATGCAAGTTGGAGCAACAGTCATACAGACATGGAAGTTGGAAGAGGTTACGCGTTTAGAGCAAATCACTTTGATGTAGAAACTGCAACATTTACAGGAACGGTAAACAATGGTGATATTGTCGAAAATGTGTATTACACAGTAGATCCAAACTCTGGAGAATCTGGGTATAATATCATTGGAAATCCATATCCATCAGCAATTGACTGGGAAACGTTTCAAGCTGATAATTCAGATGAAATTCAAGGAACTGTATATTATTGGAGACAAACAGAAGCGCCAATTGGAGACAATTTAGCTTCTGATTATATAGAATACAATAGTACAGGTTCAAATCCGTTAGGTGCTGCCGATGGAAACATAGGAACAGCTCAAGGATTTGCAGTACAAGCCAAAAGTGGCACTAGTGGATCTGTTACTTTTAAAAATTCGCATAGAGTTGTAGCAAACAATACACAATTTTTTAGACCGAATAGTTCAGGAGCATTTACACCAGAAACAACAAACACAGGCAACAGTCAAACTGATGGAAGAATGTCTTTACGCATATTTGGAAATGGTGTTTACGCAACACAATTGTTAGGATTCATTCCGCAAGGAACGACTGGTTACGAAGAACGTTATGATGGTCCTTTTATCAACGAAGGTTCAAGCTTGGAGTTTTATTCATACATCGGAACGGATAAAATGTCCATTCAGGCATTACCAGAATTGACAACGGAAGATTTTGAAATTTCCTTAGGTTATCAAGTATTAGCAAGCGCAACCTATACTATTCAAATTGACGCTGAATATTTAGATCCGAATTTTGATATCATTTTAGAAGACAGATACAAAGGCATTTTTACAGATTTACGCCAAACTAGCTATTCGTTTACAACTACACCTACGGAAGAAAATGATCGTTTCTTTATTCATATACAATCAAGAACTACCTTAAGTGTCGATGAAATAGCTGAAGCTAATGAACAAACAACAGTATTCTTCAAAGGCGATGAATTACAAATTGTGACGAATCGTACAGATTTTGAGACTATTGAATTGTACGATATCGCTGGAAAACAGATTATACAGCGCGATTATGTCGAAACGACAGCAATTCCACAATTGGCAAAAGGTATTTACATCACAAAACTGACTACAACGGAAGGAATCACCGTGGTAAAGAAAATTTTAAAGCCTTAACAGTGAATATAATAGTGTAGTAATTGATATTTTGTTTATCATTGCAATAGATTGACGATCTAATCCTCCATACAAATGAAAACAAAATTATTGGTGCTACTCATGTGCCTGAGTTTTTCTCTTATGTCTTTTGGGCAAAATGAAGAAGATATACACAACTCAGAAGATAGCACAACTGACGGACGAATTTCTTTACGTTTGGCTGGTAATGGCAATTTTATGACAATTCTTCTAGGATTCATTCCAGAAGGAACAGTTAACTTTGATGATGGATTTGACAGTTACTTTATCAATGACGGTTCGGTGATTGAATTTTACTCGTTTCTGAATACTACACGACTTTCCATTCAGGCATTGCCCGAATTGACAAATACCGACATACAAGTGCCTTTAGGATATGAAATTACTTCTGACGGAACCTACACAATATCAATTGATGCCGAATTTTTAGATCCAACGTTTGATATCATTTTGGAAGACACATACCAAGGAACATTTACAGATTTACGCCAAACTCCGTATACATTTGCTGATGTTGTTGGAGAAACAAATGATCGTTTTTTTCTAAAATTTGACAGACGATCTGCTTTAAATGTAGAAGATCGTATACAAGATAAAAATGATTTGCAGGCATACTTTACGCATGATATGCTTCATATTCATACCAAACAAGGTCTTATCAAAACGGTTGCCTTGTATAATATATCGGGAAAACGTGTATTTATGAGCAACTTTCAAAATACAATACAGACTACAAACTTAGCGAACGGTGTATACGTTTTGCGTTGTACAAATTCTTCAGGTGCAACAATAATTAAGAAAATCGTTAAATAAAACGCTTCAAATTACACTTTATCGATTATTTGTGCATTTCATCGATTCACTACAGAAACAGAATTCGCTATTCTTCTAATTGTCAGGAAATCAAGAATTTTGTCCTGTTGATTTAGTAGAGATAGTTTTTTTCATAATTATACAATATATGTAACCTACTTGAAGCATGATACAATGTTGATAGCCCCTATTAACTGTATGTAATTAAAATGGATTGGTTGATGTAAAACCCTTTAAACAAAAGTTTAGAGGGTTTTTACTATTTGTAAGGTGCGTAAAATAAGTTGACATACATAAGAATACACTTTATCGAATAGTTATTGCATTTAATCGAGAAAACAGATTTAAGCTAGTTTCAAAACGAAGAATTATGTGCAATACAATACATTTGAATCATCATTACAAACTCATTTGTCCAAAAATGTTTTTGGGGTAAAAAATGATTAATAATATGGTAGGTTAGTTTTATTTTAAATGGTTTGTATGATATAAAAGTCGCTTTTCGGAGCGACTTTTTCTGTATATAATATTTCCGAATCCATTTCTTCAAGAAACATAATAGCAACACTAATTTCAAAAGAGTTCATGTTAAAATCATATGAGCTAAGGCATGTTCATCGTGAATTTTATCTTTGAATAATTGCCGTTAAAACCGCAATATAAACGAATCTTTAAAAAAAATATATGGACATAATTTTTGAATACCACGATGTAACCGCAAGTGAATCATTAGAAGCATTTGCACGAGAAAAAATAAACAAACTAGCCGAAAAATACCAAATGGTCATCAGAGCAGATGTGTTTTTCAAAACTGAAAATACAACTTCTGACCAAACAGGAATGATTTGTAATATTCGATTAAGTTTACCAGGACCACGATTATTTGCAGAAGCAAGTCACGATAACTTTAGAGATTCCATTTCAGAATCAATAAACGACTTGGAAAGACAACTTCGCAAACGAAAAGAAAAAATGATGAATCATTAAAAAAACAATCAGAAAAAGAAAAAACTAATAAAAAAGAAATTGAACTATGGAAAAGAGTAAAGAAAATATTTTAGTTGCAGGAGCAACTGGAGCTACAGGAAATAAAGTTGTTAACTTGTTAAAACAATCGCAATATTTCAATCCTGTTGCAATGGTGCGTAAAGAAGAACAAAGAGCACAATTTGAAAATAAAAACATTGATACAGTAATAGGCGACTTGGAAAGCGATCTTTCTCACGTTACGAAAAATATTGATAAAATAGTATTTGCCGCAGGATCAAACGGTAAAAAAGTAGTCGCTGTAGATCAGGAAGGCGCAAAACGATTGATTGATGCAGGAAAGAAAGAACGTGTAAACAAGTTTGTAATGTTGAGCTCTATGGGCGCAGATCAGCCGGAAAATGCTGGAGACATGCAAGCATACATGCAAGCCAAAGCAAATGCAGACGATTATTTACGAATTAGCACCTTAGATTATGCAATTGTTCGTCCAGGAACGTTGACAAATGACGCTGGGATAGGAAAAATAAAAATTGGAGATCAATTAGATCGTTCAGGAGAAATAAGTCGTGATGACGTTGCACAAACGTTGGTACGCTCTTTACATGATGATGTAGCTCGTAATAGAACTTTTGAACTTTTAAAAGGATCTTCTTTAATCGCTGATGAACTGAATAAAGTTGCCGTAAAAGATAAAGATATTATAGCTTAATTTTACCGACACATATGAACATATAAAAACCGCCAACAAGTCAAATTGTGGCGGTTTTTTTGTTAGTATATTTTGAATGCAAATGCTAAATACCTACTATTTTATTCAGACACTTTCTTTGCACCTTCGATTACTTTTTGTTTCAAACCTTCTTTGTATACCAAAATTTTATCCAACACACATTTGTCAGAAGTTCCGATGATTTGCGCGGCTAAAATTCCAGCATTCTTAGCGCCATCCAAGGCAACTGTTGCCACAGGAACGCCGCCAGGCATTTGTAAAATAGACAATACAGAATCCCAACCATCAATAGAATTTCTCGATTTTACAGGAACGCCAATCACAGGTAAGGGCGACAATGAAGCCACCATGCCAGGCAAATGCGCTGCGCCACCTGCTCCAGCAATCACAACGCTAATACCGCGTGTATGAGCATTTTTGCCATAATCAAATAACTTTTCAGGAGTTCGGTGTGCCGAAACAATATCTACTTCAATTTCAATATCAAAACCTTTCAAAATATCAATTGCTTCTTGCATTACAGGAAGATCACTTGTACTTCCCATAATAATTCCCACTTTTGCCATATTACTTACTAATTACGTTGATTGTTTGTTTTACTTCTTGGGCAACTTTTCGAGCTTCTGCAACAGCTGAATTTACAATAGTTACATGTCCCATTTTACGAAAAGGACGTGTTTGTTTCTTTCCATAAATATGTGGCGTTACACCTTCCAGTTGCATGATTTTTTCAATATTTTCATATACAACATCGCCTGTATGTCCTTCTGCGCCGACCAAATTTACCATAATTCCAGCTACTTTACTGTCTGTATTTCCTAATGGCAAATCTAAAATGGCACGAATATGTTGTTCAAACTGATCTGTATAACTTGCTTCAATACTGTAATGTCCGCTATTATGTGGTCTTGGTGCAACTTCATTCACTAAAATTTCATCATCTTGTGTTTGAAACAACTCTACCGCCAAAATTCCTGTATGTTGTAACGCTTCAGAAACGTGTAAGGCTACTTTTTTCGCTTTCGCTTGAATGTCCTCAGAAATTCTAGCTGGACAAATAACATATTCAACCTGATTTGCTTCTGGATGAAATTCCATTTCTACCACAGGATACGTTTTTACTTCGCCAGAAACACTTCGGGAAACAATCACCGCGAGTTCATTCTTAAAATCAACCAAGGTTTCACAGATGCATTCTACATTTGGTAACTTTTCCAAGTCTTCCATCGATCGGACTACTTTTACGCCGCTTCCATCATATCCAAACTGTGTGCTTTTCCACACAAATGGAATCGTAACTACTTCATTTTGAATTCCGTGCATCAATTCTTCTAACGACATATAAATAGAAAAAGGCGCCGTTGGAATTTTATGTTGTGTATAAAAAATCTTTTGAATTCCTTTATTCTGAATCGTTTGCAAGGTTTTGGCAGACGGATACACGTGTACGCCTTCGTCTTCAAGCTTTTGCAAAGCATCGGTATTAACGTGTTCTATTTCAAACGTAAGTACATCTACGTTTTTACCAAAATTATACACCGTGTCAAAATCCATCAAATCACCTTGATGAAAATCATTGCACGCTATTTTACAAGGCGCTTCCGCACTTGGATCAAGCACTTTGGTATAAATATCAAACTTTCGAGTTGTATACAGTAGCATTTTGCCTAATTGCCCGCCACCGAGGATTCCTAGCTTAAAATTGGAGGAAAAATAATTCATGTATTTCAGATTTTAAACAAAAGTACAAATCTAAAATGGTAAAAGTAAACTCGTTAAACGTTATTCATAAATCAATTTGTATCTTTGCACCTTTCAAAATGATAAAAAGTATCATAAATCATGATATTTCAACGGATAAAAATAGTTTTATCTTAAAAAAAAGCGCCTAGAAAACGTGATTAAACTACACGATAAATATTTCAAAAAATTCATAACTGAAGCTGAAATTCAGGAAGCTGTCGCTAGAATGGCGTCAGAAGTGGCAAATGACCTTAAAGATGAGGAACCAATTTTCATTGGAATTTTGAATGGTGTGTTTATGTTTTTCTCAGATTTTATGAAAGCATATCCATTTCCATGTGAAATGAGCTTTATGAAACTTTCATCGTATCACGGAACAACTTCTACAGGCGAGATTAAAGAACTCATTGGTTTATCTCAAAATATTGAAGGAAGAACCGTTGTGGTTCTAGAAGACATCATTGATACGGGGAATACTTTAGAAGAATTACACAACATATTTAAGGCAAAAAAAGTAAAACAGTTCAAAATAGGAACCTTATTCTTTAAGCCTGAAGCGTACACAAAACAATACAACATCGATTATATCGGAATAGAAATTTCGAACAAGTTCATCGTCGGTTACGGACTAGACTATGATGAATTGGGAAGAAACTTACCCGAAGTTTATCAATTACATACACACAACATGATTAATTTAATTTTATTCGGAAAGCCTGGCGCTGGAAAAGGAACACAAGCAAACTTCTTAAAAGAAAAGTACAATTTGGTACACATTTCTACAGGAGACGTATTTAGATACAACATCAAAAATGGAACAGAATTAGGGCTTTTGGCGAAGTCATATATGGATCAAGGCGATTTAGTGCCTGATGAAGTTACCATTAATATGTTACAAGCAGAAGTAGAGAAAAATCCAGAAGCACAAGGTTTTATTTTTGATGGTTTCCCAAGAACTACAGCGCAATCGGAAGCTTTAGACAATTTCTTAACGTCGAAAGACATGACAATTTCTGCAACGATTGCCTTAGAAGCTGATGACGAAATCTTAATTCAACGTTTACTAGAACGTGGAAAAGAAAGTGGACGTGTGGACGATCAGGATGAAAGTAAAATTAGAAACCGTTTTGAAGAATACAATCAAAAAACGGCGCCATTAATTGATTACTACAAAGCACAAAATAAATTTTACAGCGTAAATGGAATCGGAACTATTGAAGAAATTACAGTTCGATTAAGCGATGTAATAGACCAATTATAATAAAAAAGGAAACCGCGTCTCACAATATAAAAAGAAGATACAATGACAGATGGAAATTTTGTAGACTATGTAAAAATGCACATTACTTCTGGAAACGGAGGAAAAGGTTCTATGCATTTATTACGTGAAAAATACAACGCCAAAGGTGGACCCGATGGTGGCGACGGCGGACGTGGCGGACATATTATTCTTAGGGGAAATCAAAACCTTTGGACACTGTACCACTTTAAACTAAAACGACATCACAAAGCAGAACATGGAAGTCATGGAAGTTCAAACCGAAGTACAGGAGCTGATGGAGCTGATGTGTATTTGGATGTTCCATTAGGAACAGTAGTACGTGATACAGAAACAAATAACGTAATTTTTGAAATTACCGAACACGGTGAAGAACGCATCATTGCGCAAGGTGGAAAAGGCGGACGTGGAAACTGGCATTTCAAATCGTCTGTAAATCAGACACCAAGATATGCACAACCTGGAATTCCTGGCGAAGAAAAAGACATTCTATTAGAGTTAAAAGTATTAGCAGATGTTGGTTTGGTAGGATTTCCAAATGCAGGAAAATCAACTTTATTATCTGTAATTACATCTGCAAAACCTAAAATTGGCGATTACGAATTTACAACGCTAAAACCCAATTTAGGAATCGTAGAATACAGAGATTACAAATCGTTTGTCATGGCAGACATTCCTGGAATCATTGAAGGTGCTTCCGAAGGAAAAGGTTTGGGACATTACTTTTTGAGACATATTGAGCGAAACTCAACCTTACTATTTTTAATTCCTGCGGACAGTGCTGATATTTCCAAAGAATACGATATTTTACTCAATGAATTAAAAAAGTACAATCCAGAAATGTTGGATAAAGAACGGTTCATCGCGATTTCAAAATCAGACATGTTAGATGAAGAACTCATGGCAGAAATGCGCGTAGAACTTGATAAAGATTTAAACGTTCCATACATGTTTATCTCTTCCGTTGCTCAACTCGGCATTATGGAACTCAAAGATAAACTATGGGAAATGTTAAACAAATAATAAGAAGCGGCTTTAGAGTCGCTTTTTTTGTATCTTTTTTTCAGAAATAGATTTATTTATCCGTTTTTGTCATATTAATAATTCGTTACCCTGAACTTGATTCAGGGTCTCATTATATCGACTAAGTTTATTATGTCATGTGTTACTGAATCAAGTTCAGAATGACGCACTTTACACCTTTATCATACTTAATAAATATAGATTAACTCTATACAATCAATCAACATGAAAAAGATACTATTCCTTCTTTTAATCGCATTTACTCAACTTTCATTTGCACAAAAAGATGAGCGAATTTCCACTATAGATTTCGTTCAAATTGTAAATGGAAACAACGCAGAAGCAATGTATTACTATCAGCACAACTGGAAAATATTGCGTCAAATGGCACTAAAGGAAAACTACATTGCGTCTTTTGAAATCATGGAAACAACGTATTCTGAAGAAGCGCCTTTTCATCTCATGTTGATTACAACGTACACAAATAAAGCGCAATACGAACAACGTGAAGAACATTTTCAAGAACTCATAAAAGCGAAAGGAAAGCTAGAATTACTAAACGAGAAAAAACCAACTGAGTTTAGGAAGAATTTGTTTCATAAGGAAAATGTGAGACATCAGAATTAATTTATGTGAACTATCGTATCTTTCCAATATAAACTTAAATCAAGACGCTTGAAAAAATATCTTACCCTATTTATTATTGTATTTAGTGTATATTTCAATACTGCACAAAACATTGAATTCAAAGATGATATTGCTTTTATTGATGGTAAACCGTATTTAAAAATAGAAAGAAAGAGCAAGTATAAATTTTTGGTATATGATGTAAAAACCAATGAAAAACTGATCAAAGTCACAACGCAAAAAAAATACAATGAAATTAATCAGTTTATGTATTACATGACACGATTTTACTTCTTTACTATTAAAAAAGAACTGACGTTTAATGAGAAAGTTTTTGAGTCTGAATACGGCGTTATTGAATTTTTATATGAACATCAAGTTTTAGTATCTGATACTGCAATTACTACGAAAAAGGTTATTGATGATTATAAGCGTTTATCTACAAAAGCATCTTGTGAAAAGATTTTAAGAAATGATTATTCTCAAATACTCATTGACAATTTTCCGTCAGTAGTAAACAAGGATACGCTTTTTATCAATGAAGTAAAATATAGATGTGTACACAGTGCAGCTTACACAAAGAAGGTCATGTTTGATCGTTTCGGAATGTGGGACAAAGGAATAGTTACTCATAAATACTCACGTCATCCAAATTTAGTTTGGCAAAATGTAAAGCTCTTACCAGATATTGACAAAAAATTTACGGTGATCACTAGAGGTGTAGAAAGTAGGCAAACGATCTATGCTTCTGTGATGATTTTTGATGAAAATGGAAACGATATGTTAGCACCAAACTCCGTACTTCGATATCGTTTGGTTGGACTCTTCGGACTTTTTATAAGAGAAAACACGCGTGATCGTGCGTTCTACGATATATATTGGAAGAAATTAGACAAATATGATTGGAATGTGGTACAAGAATATAAGCGACAATAAAATAAATAATTCATGTGATTTACTTAAAATTGGCAAGTCATTAAGAAATTTAAACGGCTATCTCTAAAGAATAATACGTATCTTATTGTCAAAAATTAAAAGCAATTACTATTGAAAAAGTATCTTACCATATTCTTAATTATCTTTTGTCTGTATCTCACAACTGCTCAACCTATTCAAATAAAAAATGATATTGCATATGTTGATGACAAGCCTTATCTAAAAATACAAAAACAGAGCAATAAGCTCTTATTTCTTTACGATGTAAAAACGAACGAGGAATTACTAAAAGTTACCATTCAAGGGAAAAAGAATCGTCGTGAAAAAAAATACGATTACAAAACGAAATTCTATTTTTTTAAAATCAAAAAAAAATTGAATTTCAGCAATATAGTTGTCAATGACGAAAAGGAATTGATTTATTTTCTTTACAGTCATCAATTGTTTTTGCCAGGGAAAACTTGGACAAAAGCAGAAATTTTAAAACAATACGAAAGTTTACAAAACAAATCAAAATGTCATAATACACCTGAAAATAGTTTTTCGGAATACATATACGATGATTTTATTTCAATTGTCAACAAGGATACGCTAAGGTTTAATGAAGTAAAATACAAGTGTGTTCAGAGTTCCTACTATATTCAAAAAATCATGTATGATCGTTTTGGAAAATGGCATAAAGCAATTCTTCAAAGTACAGATGCTAACGGTCCAAGCTTAATTTGGAATAATGTGAAACTACTAAAAAATGTAGATGAGAAGTTTACAATAATCGCAAGAGGTTTTGAAGGAGAACACCAATATAGATATACTTCTATGATGATTTTTGATGCGAAAGGAAAAGACATGTTAGCCGAAAACGCACCATATCGATTTACCTTTGTAGAACTCTTTGGATACTATATCAATGAAAATTATGCAAGTAATGATTTTTATGAAGTCTACAGGAAAACATTCAATCCAGAACGTTGGCGAGAGATAGAATCCTATCGAAGAAACAAAAACTAGCCATACATTTATAAAAAGATATTTTTAACTTTAATCCAACAATCCAACATAAAACCATGAATGCAACACCAACATTATTTGTTTACGGCGGACAAGTCAATCGAGAATTTGTAAAATACACAGCCAAACTCACAGGAAAATCAAAACCACGAATTTGCTTTTTACCAACCGCAACAGGCGATGCACTTTGGTACATCAATTATTGGTATGAGTTATGTCATGATTTAGAAGTAGAACCACACATTTTAAAAGTTTGGATTAGTTCAAGTTCACAAGATTGGGCTTTTGAAGATTATTTGCTAGAAATGGATGCCATTATTGTCGGTGGTGGAAATACATTAAACATGATGACTTTACTCAAAGCGCACGAAATTGACAAAGCATTGATGAAAGCGTATAAAAAAGGAATTGTATTGGCTGGCGGAAGCGCAGGTTCGCTGTGTTGGTTCAATGGAGGTTTTACAGATTCGCGACCTAAAGAACTCACATTTGTGGAAGGTTTCAATTTCTTGCCGTTCAGTCATTGTCCACATTACCATTCGGAAGCTTCACGTCGTCCATTATTTCATAGTAACATTGCTAACGGAATTTTGACAGATGGATATGCGTGCGATGACTTATCAGGTATTGTGTTTGAAAACGGAACACCTGTCAAAGCCATGTCGATAGACGAAGAAAATCATTCGTATTATGTTTACAAAAAAGGCGATCAAGTGATTGAAGAGCGTTTGGAATCGGAGTTGGTATAATACCTTGCTTTCAAATTTTCAAATTAACGAATCAACGAATAAACAGTTTCCAGTCTCAGTTTTCAGTAAAACGTTTACGAACAACAATTGTCATATCGAGCGCAGTCGAGATATAAAAGCAGTTCTTGATACAAAATTGGTGCACAAATTCACTCGGTTTGACGTATGGTTGTATTTTCAAATTGACGAATTAACGAATTAACGAATTAACGAGTCAACACTTTTCAGTCTCAGTTTTCAGAAAAAAGTTTACATGTAACAATTGTCATATCGAGCGCAGTCGAGATATAAAAGCAGCTCTTGATACAAAATTGGTGCACAAATTCACTCGGTTTGACGTATGGTTTTATTTTCAAATTGACGAATTAACGAATTAACGAATTAACGAGTCAACACTTTTCAGTCTCAGTTTTCAGAAAAAAGTTTACATGTAACAATTGTCATATCGAGCGCAGTCGAGATATAAAAGCAGTTCTTGATACAAAATTGGTGCACAAATTCACTCGGTTTGACGTATGGTTGTATTTTCAAATTGACGAATTAACGAATTAACGAATTAACGAGTCAACACTTTTCAGTCTCAGTTTTCAGAAAAAAGTTTACAAATAACAATTGTCATATCGAGCGCAGTCGAGATATAAAAGCAGCTCTTGATACAAAATTGGTGCACAAATTCACTCGGTTTGACGTATGGTTTTATTTTCGAATAAACGAATAAACGAATAAACGAATTAACGAATAAACAAATCAACAGTTTTCAGTTTCAGTTTTCAATAATGAGTTTACTAACAACAATTGTCATATCGAGCGCAGTCGAGATACAAAGCAACTTTCGATACAAATATTTTACAAATTCACTCGGTTTAATGTATGTATGTATTTTCGAATAAACAAATAAACAAATAAACGAATCATCAAATTCAAAATTCACAAATCAACAAAAAATTATATCTTAGTCAGGAATACCATTTTTATGAAAAGAAACATTTTTTATTTCCTCAGTTTTTATTTCGCTTTCGCGAATGTACACGCACAAGAATTTAAAAAACCTGTAATAGTTTCGCCTGAAAGCACATTTTACCAATATTTAGACAACGAAAAAATTTCGGATCCATCAAAATATAATGGAAATGTGAAAAAAGTGATTCGCACTTACAAGGAATATGAAAGCGGAGTTGATGTCATTTTTACACAAAAAACAATGCTCTTTGTCAATACGAAAGGACAATTGGAACGTACAGAAGCACGTACATATTCATACGGAATTGAAGATTCAAAAGACGTAACCTTTCATTTGAAAGAACCAAAAGCTAGTATTGAAACCAACGGAAATCAAACTATAAAAACGGTCAAAAGAGAAGTAGTGCCAGAAGGGTTTGAATACGAACCAGATTTGATTGGCGATGATAAATATGTGTATGAAAATGATCGTTTGATTGCGTATTATAATAATAGTGATAGCATTTCGTATGTGTACGACGAGAAAGATCGATTGCTCGAAATACATCAATTTGAAAGCTTCATTGCAGAAGAATATAATGATGAAGATGAATCAGTTGAATATTTTAGGTCTGGATTTGAAGATAAATTTTTGGAATTAGTCAGATATAAAAATGATGTACCAACTCAAAAAATAGTCTATGACAAATTTGGGGAAGTGATTGACGTTTACAAAAAGACATACACATATTCGGAAGATAACTTATTGATGCATTTTGAAACTATATATAAACGGTATTTGTTTGATTATTACGAAATTGACATACCAATCGCGAATCAGCCATATGAAACGTTTCCGGTAGTGGTAACAAGCGATAGTATCCAAAAAGGAACGTTTGAATACTCAAAAACAAATAAAATTACAGCGTATCAACGTACAAAAGGAGAAGACAAAGAAAACTACACCGTAACGTATGATGCACAAGATCGCATGCATTTGGTCGAAGGCACTTTGGTATTTTATCAAAAAGGAAATTTAGTTTCACTAGATGTTGAATATGAGTATTTATATGACGAAAAAGTAAATCCGAAAAGCATCAAGTCATACTATTACCTTGGTGGCGAAAAAATACTTCATAAAGAAACTATTTTTGAAATTGAATATTATGAATGATGTTTTTCTTCTTTAGAAACATTAAGAAAATAGATATCTATTTTTCGGTTGTCATCAAAATTTACACAATCGGGAAACTCCGTTAGTAATTCAGAAAGTTTGGGATGTTCCAAGTGCGAGAGAATAGGAATCAATCCTAAAATAATGTCTGAATCTTTACTTTATATTTACAAATCATGAAAAGATTCATACTTGCACAAATGATTTTATTAATACTTCTTCTAATAAGTTGTGAAAAAAATAATACTCAAAAAGAAACAGTAAAAAAGGAAGTACAACAAGAAATACAATCAATAGTAATATCTCCGAAAGGAAATCAACTATTTACTGAAAGTGTAAAACTTCGTTATTTACAAAATGTGGATGGTTATGTATTGACTTCGGCAGCAGTAAGCTCTTGTGAAAATTCTGGAGGAGGAATTGAAAATCCTGATGATGATAAGAAAATTACAAAAATAACCAATGCAGAAGATCGATTTTTGATTGAATTTACTGTTGTAGAAAACTGCTGTTCTGAATTTTTATGTGAAGCAGAAATTGTGGATGAAACTACTCTAAATATTCTATATCATCCGTTTGGTAATCACTGTTCATGTGAATGTAAATTTGAAATGAAATATACATTTACAGTAAATACTTCTTTGGAAGCAATAGGAGAGAAGCTTACCGAAATCACACATGTACAATTTAATAGTGATACATCTTCAAAAGTAACATTTAAACATAAAAAAGAATAGATGGAAGTTAAAAACACAAAGACATTCCTAATATAAAAAGAATGCCTTGTATAATTCTATGGATGAAATGTCTACAGATTAATCCATTTCCCATTGAAGTTTCGTTTTTTCACTTACGGTTCTGTAGTCTAACTGTAAAGAGTTGACATTCACAACAACTTTTGAAACTCCAGGATGTAATGGAATCGAAGGTCTTTGTCCGTCAAGACCATAAAAAACTTCTGCTTCTCCTTGCGGTTCAAATGAAAGTGTGATTTGTGCTGGAAATCTACTTGGTGTTACTTGTGCACTACCGTTTGATTGTGCGTCTAAAATTAAAGTTGATGTACTCATACTAATTGCTTTTAAAAAATGATTAATTAATAAGGTTTGTTTGATAGGGTAAAATTGTCACTTTTATAAACAATAGGGAAGCGTATTTTCGCTCAAAGTGAAATACAAGTGTATTATACGCAAATGCAAGTACTTTTACTTGACTTTGGAAAGTATCTAAATAAGCAAAGGGAATTGGAGGAGTTTTGATACGGAATCAATCAACAGTTTCCAGTCTCAGTTTTCAGTACTAAGTTGACTAACAACAATTGTCATATCGAGCGCAGTCGAGATATAAAGCAGCTCTCGATACAAATTGATTGCACAAATTCACTTGATCTGACGTAATGGTTGTATTTTCAAATTAACGAATTAACGAATAAACGAATAAACGAATCAACAACTTAACAGTTTCCAGTCTCAGTTTCCAGTACTAAGTTGACTAACAACAATTATCATATCGAGCGCAGTCGAGATACAAAACAGCTCTCGATACAAATTTGTTGTACAAATTCATTTAAACTAACGCAATGGTTGTATTTTCAAATTAACAAATTAACAAATTAACGAATAAACAGTTTCCAGTACTAAGTTGACTAACAACAATTGTCACATCGAGCGCAGTCGAGATATAAAGCAGCTCACGATGCAAATTGATTGCACAAATTCATTTAAACTAACGCAATGGTTCTATTTTCAAATCAACAAATCAACAAATCAACGACTTAACAGTTTCCAGTCTCAGATTCCAGTACTAAGTTGACTAACAACAATTGTCATATCGAGCGCAGTCGAGATACAAAGCAGCTCTCGATACAAATTTGTTGTACAAATTCACTCGGTTTGACGTAATGGTTGTATTTTCAAATTAACGAATTAACAAATTAACAAATCAACAAATAACAAAACACCAATCTAGTCCACGTTCACACGAACACCTTCACTATGACTGCTAAACTCAGGCGCGTACATACTTTGAATGGTTGTAATTCCGTTTGAAAATTCTCCTTTATTGTTTACACGCAAATCATATTCAAACACAAAAACACCTTTTGGTAAGTAATCGAAAAAGAAATTCGTACTAGCATCTTTGGTACTTTCGTAATAACCCAAACCATCTTGCCACTTGTATTGCGATAATACATTAATTGGTTCCAAACCAGCCGCACGCATGTCTTTCATATGTACAAATTCCATGACTCTGTCATTGCGTAATTCTATGCGAACTCGAATTAAATCGCCCAAGGCTAATTTGCTGTTTTCGTCAATTGCTGTCAACACTTCGCCTGTATCATCATATGTGCGTTTGAATAGTTTTTTGCTTAATTTTAATGAAGTTTCAGCTGTGGTAATTTTATCTAAATCTTCAAAATATTGCCAGTACAATCCGCCCCAAGCGATTCCTTTACCTTTCTTGGTCATGGTTACTTTTGCCATTTCAGGCGTGATTTCGTTTCCATTCCATGAGGTTTTAAAATATCCTGTGCCAGCTTCTACTTTTACATTTTCTAAGCTAGTTGGCGAAATTTTTTGATTTCCAACCGTCACATCTACCATGTCCGTTACCGAAAGCCAATCGCTTCCTTGCAATAATAACGCATAGACTGCATCCGAAGTTGCTTTGGTGGTTGACCAACGATTGGTTTGTTTGTTCTTCAACAGCCAAATCTTTAGATTATCTACCGTAGTGATGTCATTAGAAATTTCTGAAAATACTTCAATCATCAACGCTTGCGTTTCAATTGGCGCCTGATACCAATACCAAGAAGCCGTATTTGCTTTCCAATACATGCCCAATTCGTCACTTGTAATGCTATTTTCCGCCAACGAACGTACAATTGCAGTTGCCGTATTTGGATTGTTATATCTGTGCGAAACTAACGCCATTAATCCTTTTGAATATAAACTTCTATTCAACCAATATTTCTTGATTTGTCCTCTGTAATAATCTGTAATTTCCAATACTTCTTTCGATCTTTCAAACTGAGGAAAGAAGCTTCGCGTGTACAAATAATGCAATTGAGAATACGACAAATGATCTTTTGATAAATCTACATCTTTGTCATATTTTCGAAGGTCTTTGTATTCTTGTACAAATTCTGCATCCAAATAACCAATTGCTTTTTCAATAAGCATTGAAGCTTCATTAGTTGTGTAAATTTCTACGCCGAGTTTGTCTAAATGTCCATAACCTGCAATAATATGTTGTGTGATGAATCGGTTACTGCGTCCACCTTTAAACCAAGGAAAACCGCCTGAATCGTATTGCATTTGTGCTAACTTTTGAAGCGTACTTGATTGTTCATTTTTCATTCGGTTAAGATCGAATAATAACGCAATTCGTTTCTTCTGTTCCGTTTCTGATTGTGCATCGCGAACCCAAGGCGTTTCTTGAATTAGTAAAGATTTTAATTCCTGATTCTTCTCTAAATTACTCAACAATGCATCCGAAGTTTTCCACTGATTGAATACTTCTTGAATTCTCGGATTGCTATTTGCAATGTGACTCGCCAATGCATTTGCGTAATATCGTGAGAATGTTTGTTCGGCACATTCGTATGGATATTCCATTAAATACGGCAATGCTTGTACCGCATACCAAGCAGGATTAGAAGTTACTTCCAAACTTAGTTTATGATGTTGTAATGTTGCCGAACTTGTGTTTGAAAGTTTGTCTAATGTAAATGTTTTTGTTTCGTTGGAACGAATCCACATTGGCAAGGTTTCCGTCACTAGCATTCTGTTTGATAATACAGGCAACGCACCTTGTTCTCCATCGGAAAAGTTGCCCGCTTTTGCAGTAATTGTATACTGAACTGCCTGAATGGTTTTTGGAATGTATAAAGTCCAAGATACTTGTGTGTTTCCGTTGGCATCTACTGAAAATGCTTGTGTTGGAGTTCCTAATCGTGGAAATAATGCAGGATTGATGTCGTTTCCAGTAATAGGATCAACCAATTGCAATGACGCTTCTCCTGTTAAGTTATTTTCAGAAAGATTTGAAATTTTGCTACTAATGACAATTTTATCGCCTTCACGTAAAAAACGCGGTACATTTGGCAATACCATTAATTCTTTTTGCGTCACTGTTGTTAGTGATTTCGTTGCCGAATGTAACTCTTTTGTATGTGCTAACAGTTGCAATTTCCACTTCGTTAAGGCTTCAGGAGTTGTAAAGCTAAACGAAACATTTCCATCTTTGTCTGTTTGTAATTGTGGAAAGAAAAACGCCGTTTCTTGCAAATTTTTGCGCGGAACAATCGTTGTTTCTTCTTCAAATAGCTCATACATTTTACTTGATTCAGCATCTCCATCTCTAAAAGAAGCATTATCTTTTTCTTTAGTATTAATTGGAGTACTTTCATTAGCTGTCATAAATGCAACTTCTTCTACCATTTCGGCATCATTTACAACTTCAACTCCACCTGAAATACCTTGCATTGTCGATGATATTCGTTGACTTGATCGTAGTACATTTTTTCGCAGATATTGATTTCTTGCATTTTGCATTCGGAAGCCAAACCAATTGAGTCTGTCGTACGATTGTGTATCGTAGTATTTGGCAGAATAATTAGTGTAGCGAGTAAAACCTGTTGTTCCGAAACTTTGCGAAGCTTTTATAGATATAGAACTGTAATATATAGGTTGATCTAATGGCGAAAACTGCCATTTATGCGATCTAAATTCGTCCAAAGAAGCATCATACATACTTGTCAATAATTCAGACGTAACTTTTTCTCCTTTTGCACCTTTGATATGGAAACTCCACGTTTCTTCTTGTCCAGGTTTTAGTTTGTCTCTAAAAGTCGTTGTTTCAATTTGCAATTCGGATGGCGGATATATTACAGAAACATTCACAGGTTTTGACACAATACTGTTAAAAATAGTCGTTGTACAATGTATTTTAAAACCACCTTCATCAGCTTTTGACACAGGAATTTTCACTTCCTTCTTGCCGTTTTTCATCGAAATAACATATGTGTTGATAATTTTATGATCTTTTTCAACATCAACAGTGACCGTCATATCTTTTAAAGCAGCAACTAAGGTTAGTATAACTGTTTCGTTTGGTTGATATAAAACTTTATCAATAGAAACCTCTAAGAGTTTTTGATCGGCAGTAACATCGTCTTTTTCATTAAAAACATCCGCATACACAATGTCTTTAATTTCCATACCATTGGCATCTTTTGTGTTGAGTTCAATAACATATTTTCCAGATTTCCAACGTTTGATGTTTCCGAGTTCAAGTTTTGAACTTTTTTCGGTATCAAATGATTCGTCAAATACTTTTTTTCCTTTTTTCCATTGTTTGAAATCTTCTTCTTCACGTGTGTAGGCATCATGCGGAAATTGCTTTTTAAATTCACTTTCAGAAAGCATTGCATAATCTGGAACGTTCCAAGGACGCTTGCGCAACACACGATCAGGCGCTTGTAGTTTATGAATGGTAATTGTTCCTGTAGCATTGACTTCTTCGCCGTTTAAATTTTTAGTAACAACTGTCAGTGTATGTGCTCGGTTATTTGCATTTATCAGCCTGTTCATATCCACTTTTGCGGTCAATGTGTGGTATCCAACATGAATCGTGGTTGTAGTACTTCTGGTTTCGCCATTAAGATCTGTAATGTCTGCCGAAACTTCATAGTCAAATATTGGCAGCAGTGTTTTATCTACAGTAGTGTCAGGAATTGCTTTAAACGTAATTTCAAAGTTTCCAGAAGCATCTGTCGTAGTTTCTCCCGACGTAATTTGTTGCGAACTTGTTTGAATGTATGGACGTCTCCAAAATGCCCATGCAGGATACCGTGGCGTACGTTTTACAGTATATGTTACTTTGGCATCGGTAATGTTGCTTCCAGCGAACGCTTTAGCATTTCCTTTCGCAATTACGTCATCATTTACGGAATAACTATTTTTAACAGGAAGAAATTCAGCTTCAAATTTTGGACGTTTGTATTCTTCTACAGAAAAGTTCGTTCTTCCATTTGCGGTCGGAAATTCGTCTACATCAGCTTCTAACATATAGGTTCCTGTAAGTCCTGAGTTTGGCAAGATAAATTCGCCTTTTATAGAACCGTATTCATTGGTGACAAAGGTTTGTTCTGAAACTTTCTGACGGTTCGTATCGTACAGAATTACAAAGATTTTTTCATTAGCCAATACAGTTGATTTTCCATCTTCCGTTTTTACCAAAATACCTTTGAAATGTAATGTTTGTGCAGGTCTGTAAATGCTTCTATCTGTAAAGAAAAATAAATTTACTTTCGGATCATTGTTGCTAACGCCGTAACTTTTATAAATGTAATAGCTGCCAAAATGAGCCGTTTCTGTGTCGTTTTTTATATGGATGCGTACATTGCGTAAGCTAGCTTCATTGTTAAAAATAACGCTTCCTGTGTTGTCTGTAGTGAGCTTTTTCGATAATAGTCTTTTAGAACTACGCGTTGTATAGTTGAACTCTACTTCTTGATTGGCAATTGGAGTTCCCGTATTTCTATTGGTTACTTGAAAGATAGAATTTGTAGGCGAGTTTTTGTGAATCAACGCCATATTGGTAACTTGTACAATTCCGAAAGCATAAAAATCCTTTGAAAAATCAGCCGTTTTAGAAGCCGTAATCACATGATATCCATTTTTAAGCGCTGGCAATGAAACTTCAGTTGTGTGTAAATGATAATCATTTTCGGTAGGAAGTTTTACGTTCCATGTTTCGTATGCTCTGAGTTGTTTCAAAAAAGCATAACGCTCTTCTTTTCTATATATTTTTTGGAAACTTTCATATTCAGCTTGCGTTATTGGAATGCTTGAAAAATATAAACGATCCACATTTTTATAAGAAACCAATACTTTTGAAACCGTAGCAATTGGAAGGTAATTCTCGGTTTGTATGTTTAACTCCGGTTTTTTGATTCCGTGTTTTATGATTTCACATTTTTTTGCGGCAATACTTTTCGGAAATTTTGCAATAACACCGTCACACAATTGAATTGCTTTTTTATAACTCCATTGATATTCAGGATTTGTAATGGCATTGTATTTCGAAGCTTGGCGCTGATATAAAACGGCGGTTTCGGCATCATACATTCCCGAATGTGGATGTGTTGGATAGTTCGTTTTTTCATTTTGAAAAGCTTCAATTAACTTTTCATTTTTGTCACTAAATGTAGCTTTTTGTTGTACAAAATATAAACGTTCAATGTTAACGTCAATAAGTGCTTCAGGGGTTTTATCTTGTAAGTGAAATCGAATTAAATCTTGATAAATTTTCAGTGCTTTTGCTTCTAACGAAAGTGAATCTTTTGTGGTCAGATTTAGTTTTGTAAAAAGTGTTGCATCGCATAAATATTCAGGATTGTCTATCGTAAATGCAAAAGCAGGTTTTGTGATGTTATTTTCATCCGATTTATAAAATTTTAAGGCATTGTGCGCTAAAAAATCATATACTGTAGGTCTGTACTTTTCAGAACCTTTTTCTTTGTAAAGAATTGCGTCAAACGCCGATATATCAAGTTGTTGTAATTGTGTTGCATTTTCCAGTGAAGCATCAAAATGCAGATGAATTTCACTAAAAAGTGTTTCTAAATCCCACGTTCTAAAATCATTCGCATCCACTTTTTCATTGGTCTTTGTTCTATTATAAAATAGGTAGCGACTGCCTTGAAAATATTGCCAATAAATGGTTCCTAAAATACTTTGTAATATATTTTTTGTTGGAAATGATTGTGTCGCAATTTCGGCTTTTAAATCATTTACGATCGTTAATTGTGCATCTTCTTCTAAAATTAACTGATAGCTTGCTTTTTTAAGAAATGCTTTTATGATTTGCGGATTGTTTTTGTCGCGTTTGGCAAGTGCCGCAATTTCAGAAACTTTTTCAAAAGCAGACTTGGTTAAGCCTTTTTTGTCAAATGTTTCTACCTCTTTCCACAAGCTGAGGTAGTTTTGTTGGGCATTTGAAAATTGACTAAATAAAACAATCATAAATAGTGTAAGGATGTTTTTCATAATGAATTACCTGCGCTGACAGGAATCTTTTTAATTTTAATAACGAGGTTCCTATGTAGAACTTGTTTTTACAGTAATCTAACTATAAAAACCAAGCGATATTCTTTTACGTATGTAAAGTAAGAATTTTATAAATAATACGTTCTACCAATGAATTATTATTTTGTAAATAACAAAGAGTATTCCAAAATGAATTCGCGAAAAAACAAAGGAAACACTATCTTTGGTATTGAACTCGTTTAAACTTTTCGCCTAAATCCGAAAAGTTTAAACGAGTTCATTAAAACTGCTAGTAGTAAAAGAAATAAAAAAACGAATGAAGTATTATTTTCTAATTATTCTATCTGTTCCAATGTTCTTATGGAGTCAGACACCTTCAGAAAAAGTCACCGATTTATTTGCTAAGAAGCAATACATTGAAGCCATTACCATTATAACGTCACAACTTGAAAAGACACCGAATGATCCTGAGTTTATAGAATTTTTGGGCGATGCGTACGGTTATCAAGAAAAGTGGGATGACGCGATTGAAAGTTATGAAAAGTTGGTAAAGTTAGACGATTCTAATGCTGATTATCATTATAAGTATGGCGGTGCCATGGGCATGAAAGCGTTGAATGTGAATAAGTTGAGAGCGCTTGGTTTGATAGGAGATGTAAAACGATCATTTAAAAAAGCAGCAGAACTCGATCCAAAACATATTGATGTTCGTTGGGCTATGGTAGAATTGTACATGCAGTTGCCAGGAATTATTGGCGGAAGCAAACGAACTTCGATGAAATATGCCAACGAATTGGAAAATCTTTCAAAAGTAGACGGCTATTTGGCAAAAGGCTATATTTATGAATATGATGATGAGCCTGAACTCGCAGAAAAGTTTTATAAGAAAGCTATTGAAATTGGTGGTTCGTTAACGTGCTATAAAAAGCTGACGGATTTATACGAAAAGCAAAAACAACCTGAAAAAGCGATTGCCAATATTGAAAAAGCACACGAAAAGCATCAACGAAATGCGTTGCATTATCAAATTGGGAAAGTTGCTGCTGAATACAATTTGGAACTCGAAAAAGGCGAGAAGTGTTTGTACATATACATAGAAAATTATACGGCTAAAGACGGCGTTCCAAAATCGTGGGCATATTATCGTTTGGCGCAAATATTCAAACATAAAGGCAACAAACAGGAAGCTTTACAATGGATTGAGAAAGCGTTGGCTGAAAAAGAGTTGAAACCTTTTAAGAAGGAAAAGGAAACCATTTTGAGCATGTAATATTTCTGAGATTCTATGTTATTCTAACATTGCTACAACTCTCGCAGGTGCGGCAGAAGCTCCCACAATTTTTAATGGAAAGACGGCAACTTTGAATCCTGAGTAGGGAAGTGCGTCTAAGTTTACCAATTGTTCCATATGGCAATATTCTTTGCGTTGTCCAACCAAATGTGCTTCCCAAAATAGTTCTGAATTTCCAGTTTCTTTTGCTTTTTTTAGCATGTATGGTAATGGCAAATCCCAGCCCCAAGCGTCAATTCCCATGACTTTGATGCCTTTGTCAATAAGCCATTCAGTTGCTTCCGCGCTCATGCCAGTTCCTACTTTATGAAAATCTTTGGTGCCGTTGTATTTGTCTCTTCCCGTTTTGATTAAAACGATCATTTTAGGTTTTATTGTCAAATTATTTTCTGCTAAGAAATCTTCCATATCTTTTACCGTAATAGCATCAAAATCTGCTTTGTGTTTCATGTCAATCACAATGCCTTCTCCATAACACCAATCGAGTGGAACTTCATCAATTGTTTTTGCTTTTTCGCCGTTTACCGTTGGCGAATAGTGCCAAGGCGCATCAATATGTGTGGTTGAATGTACGCCCATTTTCTGAATGGTATCATCTGCCCAACCTGTAAATCCTTTAGGAAATAGTCTGAAAGGCAAGCCCAATACGCGAATCAACCATTTGGCTTTCCGATGTGATTTGTGCTTTATTTTTACTTTCATAAACCAAGGATCGTTTTTGTTGTATTGAATTGGTTTTGATAAGTCGATGATTTTCATGATATGGTAGGTTTTTGGTTAGTCAGTTTTAATTTTTAATCCGCCTAATAAATAATCTGGATTGTCTGTTCCGAAGGTTAAAAACAGGTATAAATAGTTGTTGTGAATTATCGGAGAAATGAATCCGCCCAAATGATCGGCTGTCCATTCGTATTCAGGATATTTGTGATGAATGGTCATTGGATTTACAAGTAACGGACTGCGTTTGTCGTGTGTCCATGTATCATTTTCAAGTGTTAACAAACCATATTCACGATTGAACGATGTTAGATATTCCGATGGTAATTCTTCACTTCCTAGTAAGATATATAATTTTGATTTGAATGTTAGGTAACTCGCATCATCCGCTTTTCCTCTTACATAGCCAGTTTCATTTTTTGCTTTTTGAATGCAGTTTGATGAAATAATTCCTTGATTTTTGTCAAATGCTTTGAGAATGTCTTTAGTTGTAATTTCATGAACTTCCGATGCAATAAAACGGTTGCTTCTTCTGTGAAACAACACTCTAAATACGCCTTTATGTTTTGTAATTGCCAACGGAAAACTGTTTTGCTTTTCTCCATGCCATGCTGGAATTTGAATTTCTTTTGGCGCTTGTACCATCTTAAGTTCTTTGTCAAGAATCATATACGCTGACGTGTAGTTTCCGTTTGGTTGTTCTACGCCAAGTAAAACCAAGTAATTTCCATTTTTTAATTGTAAAGGATTTCCTGTACTGAATACATTTCCTTCTTTTTTAGCGAATGAAATTTGAGACGTATCCAATATTTTTTTATCGTGAAATGTCCAATTTTCCAAATCGGAACTTGTAGCGTAATAGATTGCTCTTGTTGCATGTGCGCCAAATACGACAGGCGTTAGCAACACATAATCATTATTACTTCTTTTAATGATTCCGCCCGATTGGATATAGTTGGTTTGTGCGTCTTGTATGTACGTTGGATATTCTTTGAATAAAGGTTTGTTATGAATGATTTCGTAATTGATAAATGGATTAAAAAATTCCAGTGTTTCGCCTTCGTCCATATTAAAAACACCAGCGTAGGTTTCGCCAAGCGTAATCCAACCACTTTTGAGATCGACATTTTTGATTTCTACAATCGTAGCTGCTTCTTCACTTTGAGTGATAAACCACGATTGATTCCCTGTAGCTTTTACAAGTAGCTTTTCCAAGTGTGTGTAATTGGTTTTGATGCGATTGTTTGCTTCGTCAATTTCCGTTACATAGATTGGATTTGCGCGTGCAATATTACTTTCCGTATCTGAAATCAGGCAGTTTTCAAAAATGGCATTCAAATCCTGTGCTTGAAGAGCTATAGTGGAAATAAGATATAAAAACAACAAAAGTCTTTTCATGGTGTTACGCATACGTTGGAGAAAGGTAGGGAAATTTCGTGTGATGTGGAAGTTACTGTGTTGTTGAGCTTTGAAAGTTTGTAAAGATTACGATTCTATATAAGGTGTTATCTTTTTCATTTCGATTGCAATCCAATGATTTTCAGGTAAGCATTCGAGTAATTCTGAAGGAAAAGCTTTCTCAGTTTCAGGAAGTTTTTTGTGCAATTCCAATACTTCTTCAAAGTGTTTTTCTCCTATATTTTTATTTCCAAGCTTATATTTACAATAGCCAATTTGTTCAATCAGTTTTGTGTATCTCCAGACTTGAAATTTCTTTAGTTTTTGTTTGTCAACTTTCGTATAATTTTCCAGCGCTAATTCCAATTGATGTAAGTCGTGATAACAATGTGCTAAGTATAATTGAGCTAAAACATTAGTTTCATCTAATTCGATCGCTTTTTTAAAATTCTTTATCGAACATTGAATATTTTTTTTCCAATCGTCAGATTCGTACTCAATAAGTCCGAGAATTTGATAGCAATTAGAGTCTAAATTCGAATGTTCAGCGAGTATTTCTTTTATTTCAGAACGCAATTGATCCTTTTCTTCTTTGCACTCAGCTAAAGTGAATTTGTTGTATTGTTCAAAAATATACTTTCGTAGATTCAAAATAGATTAAATTTATATTCGTTCTTGCTAAACAAAACTATAGTATTATTCAACGACAGTATGCGTGATACTTTGCATTTTTAAAGGATATCCGTTGATGTCTTCAAATTCAATTAAAAGTTCAATGGTATCATCATCCAATGTTTTCGGAATAAAATCATAACGAAAACCCGATTTGTATTGCTTTGCTAAAATGAGTTCTTTTTCATCTTTATCGGCATTTGTTACGCGATAGACATTATATTCAGGGAAGTCTATATCAATGCTATAGCAAAAGGCATAGTTTATTTGGTGTGGTTCATTCAGTTTTGAGGTATACTCACTCGGAAATCCGACGGCTGTCATTCGCATAAGGTTTTCACTTTGTATATTTTTTAATGAATCTGTCAATTTTTTATTTGATGCTTCTAGTGCAGCAATCTGACGGTTTAAGTCTTGAATTTTATCTTGATTACAAGATGCTAAACTGATAATCGCTATAGCTAGGAGGAATATTTTTTTCATGGTTTTTTGATGTTTTTTAATTCGTGATAGTATGTAAGCTGTTGTATGTGATTTTATTATTCACAATACTTTTTAATATGATTTAATTGCCAGCTATATACGTAATTTTTCAAATCATCAAGATCAAATAAAATTTCTGATTTGTTTTTTGGCAAAAATATTAAACTCGCTATTGGCGGATATATTTTTAAATTTTTATATGCTAATAATTTATGATGTCCATCCAAAACAAAATAATCTGAATGTATTGAATGGTCTGTTTTTGAGCCGTCGTCATTTAATCTGATGTCAGGATAAAAACAATTATAAGTAATTACAAAAGGTCTAGCTCCGTTAGAAATTTCGTTTTCAAAATATTTTACTCTTTCGATGTCAATTTCTTCTTTCGGTTGAGTTGCCAAAAAGAAAGTGTCAGATCCTGAATAAAAATTATAAGTTGAATAATCCAAAATATTTGACGGATAGAATTCTTTTGTAATGGCATTCTTTGTTAAAAAATCTTGATGTTCTTTGATACGTTTCTTTTCGTCCTTAGCAACTGTCAAATTTCCAAAATGCAATTCCCAATCACTTAGATGCGTTTTTGTGAAATTATCATATGAAGACTTATATTTAAACAGATCTTTATCTTCAGAATTATGAAATGATAGCACATATTCTCCATTAGGGAATAACTTGAAGAGTGGAAGAAGTAATTCATGTAGTCCCTCAATATTTTGTGAAAAGTCTGTATTCAAGTTTGAAGTTATCACCGTATGGATTTCGTTTCTGTATTCTTTTGAATAGGGCAATGAACAAAGAAATTTACCAATAGATCCTTGGTTGTCGTACCAACAAAATGTCAATGGACGAATAAAGGTAAAACTATCTCCATTAACGCCAATTTTTATCTTTCCTAAACCATTTTTAATTTCAAAATCCATTTCCAATTCTATCTTTTAAAATACATACTTTTTAGATGCATTACTTTTTAATTCAAAATACAAATTTTTAAGATTGATTACGGATCAAAAAAGTTTAAATTCCTTCATTAGTAATCAACGACCAACGAAAACTTTCTTTTAGATGCATTGTCTTTATATTATTCAAAAACAACCTCATCAATATAAATAGTTTGTGGAAAACCATAGCTTTGCGAAAAAAGCACCAATCCTGAACGAATACAACTCAAGTCTGCACGTTTTAGTTTGAAGGTGTATTTTTTCCATTCATCAGTGAGTTTTAGTTCTTCCGATTGTATCGCAGTATCAGGAAATGGTTTGTCAGTATCAATGAGTCCGAAACCAATTTTAGCTTTGATACCGTTTCGATCTGCTTTCGCCCAAAAGGAAAATGTTTTTGCATTTTCAATGGCATAACCACCTAAAGTATTGCCCCAATCGTTTTTTGGATCTACAAAAGCAACACCATACCAACCACTTCGTTCTTTATATTTTATTTTGATAGCGTGTGTGCCAGCTTTTACGTTTTGGCTGTGTTGTGTATCAACCGTCATGGCTTTGTAGTTTCCCATGTAACCTGTTGGAAGATACGGTAAATCTTCTCCGTCTTTGTATACATAAAAAGGCGCGTTCATCGTTGGCACCAAGTATTTTCTATTTTTTGCTTGTTCGTCATACGTAGTAATTCCTGTAGAAGCAATTCCGACATTATTGAATGTATCTTGGACATTTACATATACTTTTACAGCGCCATGTTCTTTGGGAATTTGAATTTCAAAACCATCAGCAAGTGAACCTCTATGTTTTAATTGGGTTACTTGATTTTTACGTTTTCTGCTTCCTAAACGTTGATTGTAATAAAATTGAATATCCAAATTTTCCTTTTCTGCATCGGATACGTTGAGCGTCACAGAAATCCAAGTGTCACTTTGCAATACATTATCTGAAATTTGAAACGTATGTATTTTTGGGACTTCGTTTATTGGTTCTTGTCCTGTATATGCTTTCCGAATTGCCCAATAAGTTGGACGATAAAAACCTCTGTGATGTGTAAATAACCAAGGACTTCCATAATCGTTACCATCAGCATAATGAAATACATATACGCCTAAGCAATTTGGTTTACTTTTGATCCAATCAGGATAACCGTTGGCAATGGTAGTATATTTTTCTTCATCAGAAGGTTCAACTTTTACGCCGTTTTGTTGTTGTTCGATGTCCCATTCGCCAGTAACATTGAATTCTGTGATGACGTATGGTTTGTTAATATTTCGTTTGTTGAGTTCATCAGCTAGAAAATTTGCGCCAGCGCCATAACAGTTTAAACCATAAATATCAAGTGATGGCACATGTTTCTGCCACCAATCGAGTCCAAACGTCCATGCTTCGATAGAAGTAATCGGATGGTTTTTATCAATTTTCTTAATGTTACTACAAATACGCTCCAAAAGTTTGGAATAGACTTCTTTTTCAGCGTCCGTTGCCATGTTGAGGTAAACTTCATTACCAATTCCCCAAGTTAATACCGCAGGATGATTTTTGTACGTATTGACTACATTTATGGCATTTTTATACATGACTTCCATGCCTTCGGTATCGGAGAGATAATCAAAACGATCGTCATCTTCCATGCCTGGACGTCCGTGTCGCATCCAAATGCCAACCATGATTTTGATGTCGTATTTTTGAGCAGCTTCCAAAAGTTGTGGCATGTTGCTTCCTGTTGCCCAAGTCCGAATGGTATTGACGCCAATTGCTTTTAAATCTTTAAAATAACGATCATAATTTGGGATGTCATCATCATATCCAAACGTAACACCTTTTACAGCAAACGGTTTTCCGTCAACTTGAAGCGTCCAAATGGAATCATTTTTTACAACTCTTACTTGTGCATGTGCAAACGTGCAATAAAAGTAGAGTAGCAGTGCGGAGAAAATAAAACAGCTTGTGTTTTTCATAGACTGAGAAGTTTAAAAAGCATTCTTTTCTATAAAAATACGACTTTATTATTGACTTCTTTTGAATCACAGCTGATACGTTGACTTCTATTTTGTTGGTTAAAAACTACGAAATGTGTTCTGATTTTAGTCTACTATACACTTCTATATCATAAAAAGTATTTTCGGTAATCCATTCGCCTTCACGTTCAATACCTTCAAATGTAAAGTTGAGTCGTTTCGGAATGTTGCTACTTGGAGTATTGCCAACGGCACATTTGATTTCAATTCGATTCAACCGAAGTGTAAAAAAGATAAAATCACATAGTTTTACAACCGATTTTGTAATAATTCCTTGGCCTTGATATTCTTGGGAAAGCCAATAGCCAATTTCTGTTTTCTTGTTGAGTTTGTCTGTATTTTTATTTCCGATGATGCCAATAAGTTGCTCATTTTTTCGAATGGCATATGTAAATTCTAACTTTTGAATTGGCGTGTTTAGGACATTTATTACAAATTGTTCACTATCGGAAAGTTCTTTGGTAAATGCTACAAACGGCAACCATTTTCCTAAGTAATTACGTTGACTATCAATAATATTGAAAATAGCTGGAGCATCTGCATGTTCCAGTTTCTTTAAAGTGATCGTGTCGTTTACTTTGATCATCTGATTTTTCCTTCGATTAATTCTTTTTTATATTTTTTGGCTTGAATGAAATAGCGTCCTCCAACGATCAATCCGAAAAGTCCGAAATATGAAATGCCGCCACTTAGCAAGCCAAACAGCATAAATATTGAAGCAATTACTAGAATAACAATCGCTAATGTGACATTCATTTTTGCACTTTTAAGTTTTTTGGTAATTCTCTCCTTTTTTTCATGAATGTATTCAGAAGTCTTTCCATTCCAATAGCATTTGATACATCTGCCATTTTCAAATTTGTGAAAACAGCGTGGATAGTCGTATAACTTGTGTGCACAATCGGGACAAAATTCGTTCATCTTTGAAGCATCAGTGAAATATTCACTTTTACATTCGATACAGTTGTTGATTTTTTTATCCATCTTGAGTTATGAAAGTTTTTCTGTAATTATTTTTAGTTGACTTATACCTGCCTAAGTTAGTTTTTCTTCTTGAAATCTTTCATACATTTCTAAAAAAACCAAAAATCCCTTTTATCTTTACACTTTAGAATTCTACAACTCATGCGAATACATTTTATAGCGATTGGTGGAAGCGCCATGCACAACTTAGCATTAGCATTACATGCAAAAGGATATCAAATTACTGGAAGTGACGATGTTATTTTTGAACCATCAAAAAGTCGCTTAGATGCCAAAGGATTGCTACCTGAAGCGTTTGGTTGGTTTCCTGAAAAAATTACCACAGACTTAGATGCTATTATTTTAGGAATGCACGCCAAACCTGACAATCCAGAGTTGCTAAAAGCACAAGAATTGGGTGTAACTATTTATTCGTATCCAGAATTTTTATACGAACAATCCAAATACAAAACCCGCGTGGTCATTGGCGGAAGTCATGGAAAAACAACGATTACGTCCATGATTCTTCATGTATTAAACTATCATGATATTGCTGTTGATTATATGGTTGGCGCACAATTGGAAGGTTTTGATACAATGGTACACTTAACAGAAGAAAACGATTTTATCGTATTGGAAGGCGACGAATATTTGTCATCGCCAATTGATCGCAGACCAAAATTTCATTTGTATCAACCAAATATTGCTTTGTTAAGCGGAATTGCTTGGGATCACATTAATGTATTTCCAACCTATGAAAACTATGTTGAGCAGTTTCAAATTTTTGTAGATTCTATCACTAAAGGCGGAAGCATTAATTACAACGAAGAAGATGCAGAAGTGGTTCGTGTGGTAGAAGCTTCTGAAAATCCAATTCGTAAACTGAGCTACAAAACACCAAATTATACCATTGAAAATGGCGAAACCTTATTAGAAACTCCTGATGGTTTTATGCCAATTGAAATATTTGGAAAACACAATTTGAATAATCTGGCTGGAGCCAAATGGATTTGCCAACATATAGGTGTAGACGAAGAAGATTTCTACGAAGCTATTTCAACCTTTACGGGCGCAAGCAAACGTTTGGAAAAAATTGCCGAACACAATTCTACGGTAGTGTACAAAGATTTTGCACATTCGCCAAGTAAAGTAAAAGCAACCACACAAGCGGTAAAGGAACAATATGCAGACCGAACGGTTTTAGCTTGTTTAGAATTGCACACGTATAGCAGTTTGAATGCAGAATTTTTAAAGGAATACAAAGGTGCGTTAGATGCAGCAGATAAAGCTATTGTGTTCTATTCGCCACATGCCGTTGAGATAAAACAATTGGATGAAGTGTCAAAAGAGCAAATTGCAACCGCTTTTGAACGTGACGATTTGATTATTTACACAGATCCGGCAGCATTCAAAAAATATCTATTCAGTCAATCCTTAGACAATACCGCATTATTACTTATGAGTTCAGGGAATTATGGCGGATTAGATTTTGAAGCATTTACACAACACATACACTAAAATTGCAAAAACGTACGTTACCAATGTAAGAACCCACAAAAACGAACGCACTATATCTCATCATTACTTTTTCAACAATCAATTTAAAAATAGTTATGAGAAAATCCTTTTTATTAGTCTGCGTTGCCCTATTTTGCATTTCCTGTTATGTTGATAAAGATCGAAAACCTTAGCTCTGTTTCGGGGATTTTAAAGATAACTAAGGAAGCATTTTTACAACGCATACACTAAAACCTAAAAAGCTGCGTTTTGGGTACTGTACTAACCCATAAAACCGAAAAACTATAGCTTCATAATTACTTTTTTTAAAACCGAATATATCAACTAATTATGAAAAAACCATTACTACTAGTTTTTCTAGTCCTCGTATGTGTGTCTTGTGCTAATGACGACAATACAATTCCTGAACCAGAAGAAAACTTTTTTGCCTTAACCGTTGGAAATACTTGGGTATATGAACATTACCGAAGGGAAAATATAATGTCGGAAGTGTTTAATGATACAGGTGTTATTGATTCTGTAAAAATTGTAAATACAGAATCGATCAATGGAAATACCTTTTTTAAATTTAGAGTTCGTACTTCAGGAAACGAAACCAATGCTGCTTTGTGCGCTACAAATGGAGAAAGATTTTTCTATTTTCGTGACTCTCTAGGATATCTTATTACTGATGAAGGTAAAGTTGAATTCTCTCGATACGATAATCAAGAGTTTCTATTAACAGCAGATAACTTCTTTGAGCTATATACAGCTCGCGGCGAAGGCAATGAAATGATTTCCACAGCCGCAGGTACTTTTGATTGCGAATGGATGAAACTTTATGCAAAAGAAGTTCCGACCTTAGCATTATTTCCTGGGCTAGACAAACATTATTATGCTCCCGGAATTGGAAAAGTATTTAATACATGCTCTTTTGCAACTGAAGACATACACAGAATGGAAAGACGTTTAGTATCATATAATGTGCAATAGTTTAGTTTAGTGTAATTACACGTAGTATGTGCCAATACTACGTATCTAAAATGCCATTAAGAAAAGCCGTAATATCATTGCGGCTTTTTTGTATCAGCGCTTCTTTTGCCAAGTTTTTATCTTTAGCTATTCTATTTTGCGAAAGTTTAAATTTTCCTTCCCAAGCGGTAATTTCTAACTTAAATCCAACAATATAATTGGCCAATGATTGGACTCTCGGATCTTCTTGGTCCAACACATATGGCTCTTGTGAAGTTTCTAAAACAGAAGTCATATGCGCAATAGAAGCTATTACAGCATCATTTTTTTGAATTCGTGTGGCTTTCGCCGAAATATGCACTTTCACATAATTCCAAGTAGGCAATTGTGTTGTACTGTATACATGTGGCGAAATATAGCAATCAGGTCCGTGAAATATTACTTGCGAGGGAATGTTATTTTGCAACAATTCAACATGCGGATTCAACTTGTCAATATGTCCTATCAACGCGCCAAATTTACCTTCGGATGCATCATGAATTAAAGGGACATGTGTTGTAAAAATTTCACTGTCTTTAGCAGAAATTAATGTCGCTAATGGATAGTGTTTGATGGTTTCAAGAATAGCACTAAACTTTGTTTCTTGATGTTGTTTTGGAGGATAACTCATAATTTTTAAACATCAAATTGTTTTAAATGATGATCTAAATGTTTGTACTGCATTTTTCCCCATTGTTCTTGCGTAAATTTTCCAAACATAGGATGCGTTGGAAACTCAGTCTTATCTTTATATTGATGAAATTCTGAAACCAAACTAGATAGCTTCGCTTTTTCGGCGGTAACATCTTTCGTTTCGCTCACGATAAAATCTCGGACTGTTGGCAAATTTTTACTCCAAGGTTTGTCATTATACATTAACGGTTTGTAGAGTTTAAATAGCATTCGCTTCATAAATCCAGGTTTCTTTCCACTTCCTAGCATCCGTTTTTCCATGGCAAGTTCCAATGGCATTTGGCAATGTGTACACATTTGACCTACGGTCATTTTTCCCCATAAAGGCGCAGAAGTTTCGGTTAGTGATTCAATTCTCCCTTGAATTTCCGAAAGTGTAGTTTCATCAAAAAGTGATTTCATAATACAATAAAATTAAGTGCAACTAAAAGTACAGCAATCCTTGTAAAAAACGAATTTTATTTACTGAAAATTAACGTTTATATAATTCTTGCAACGCTTACAAAAAATGAACGGTTTTGTTGAAAAAAATCAAGTAGTTTTAAAAAAAGTAATTCAACATGGAAGATATGCAGCTACAATCTATCAAATATTGGTCAGAAGACGATCGACCTCGCGAGAAGTTGGCAAACAAAGGAAAAACGGCTTTAAGTGATGCCGAATTGTTAGCAATTTTGATTCGATTGGGCAATAAAGATGAAAGTGCCGTATCGCTTTCCAAACGTATATTAGCTTCTGTAAATGGAAACTTGAATGAACTGGCAAAGCTATCCGAAGATCAACTCAAAAAGTTCAAAGGTGTAGGTTTGGTAAAAGCAATCACAATCATCGCTGCGTTAGAGCTTGGCAAGCGAAGGCAAATAGAAGCAAAAATTACCTTAAAAAAGATTACATCAAGCCGTATGGTATTTGAAATGATGCAACCGCTTATTGGCGAATTGCCGCATGAAGAATTCTGGATTATCTATTTGAACAATTCAAACAAAGTACTCAAAAAACTATGCCTGAGTAAAGGTGGTATTACAGGAACTTTGGTTGATGTACGGTTGGTGCTAAAAACCGCATTAGAAGTGAGTGCCGTAGCAATTATTTTAGTGCACAATCATCCATCAGGAACTTTAAAACCGAGTTCGGCAGACAAAGCAATCACTAAAAAACTGTGTTCAGGTGCAGAAAATATTGATATAAAAGTACTAGATCATTTAATTATCACAGAAAAAGAGTATTTTAGTTTCGCAGATGAAAACTTACTCTAAGAACGCGTTATACGTATTGCAATTTGAGCGAATATTAGAAAATTTCAGACTGATTATAAAAGTTTAAATGAGTTCTACATGCTTCTAGTATACACACAAAAAATTACACCAAGACTTCGCTATACATTTAAGCATCTCATAACGCGCATTCTTGGAATTCCTGTCGATTTTACCACGAAAATTGAAACGTTTATTGCGCACAATGAAGTAAAAATGTCGTACGCAAAACAGCCGCTTGGTGACGAGTTTTTTGTACGAAGCCACGATTTGCTATTTGAACAAGGTGTTGGAGAAGTCGAATTTAAAGTTTTGAAATGGGAAGAAGTTCCTTGCTTCTTTGTTACAGGAGAAAAAAGTACCATTCCGTATGATATTTTTGCAGCAAGTTTTTACATGCTGAGTAGATATGAAGAATATTTACCGTATGTAAAAGATGAACACGGACGTTATACCGCATCGGAAAGTTTAGCTTTTAAGCACGATTTTTTACGAATTCCAGTCGTTGATATTTGGTGTCAGAAGTTTAAAAAAGTCTTAGAAAATAGATTTGAAACTTTTAATGCTAGCGATTATAAGCAACGTTCATTTTCGTACAATCCAGTCATCAATATTCCTATTGCATATGCTTACAAAAAACGCGGAATCATTAGAACGCTTGGTGGTTACTTAACTGATATCGTCCGATTGCGCTTTTCAAGATTTTTAGATCGTTCCGCAGTATTATTAGGAATGCGAGATGATCCATATGATAATTTTGAAGAATTTGTTGCATTGCACAAAACATACAAAACTAATGCGCAGTATTTTTTCCAAATAGGCGATTATTCTACCTATGATCATAACATTTCAGTATATAAAAATGAATTTATCCGACTCATCAAAAATGTATCCGATTACAGTAAAGTTGGATTGTTAGCGTCCTACGATTCTTTTTCAGATATCGAAAAATTAAAGATTGAAAAAAAGCGATTGAACACTATTATCAATCGTCCTATGAAACGTGCGCGACAGCATTATAACATGTTGAGTTTGCCAAAATTTTATAGAAACTTAATCGATTTAGAGTTTACGGAAGATTATTCCATGGGCTATCATGATACGCTTGGTTTCAGAGCTGGTACCTGTAGTCCATTTTACTTCTATGATATTAGCATGGAAATTCAAACACCACTTAAAGTACATCCGTTTTGTATGTTGTACTCAGGTAAACTAGAAACAACATTACCAAACGATGAAATCATGGAAATGCTCTCGGAAACTCAGAAAGTAAATGGTACATTTATAGGAATATTTCACAATGTTGTTTTATCTGAAAACAATATCGCATGGAAAGAATTGTATATCAATTTATTAAAAGAATTTAGTAATGAATAATATCACAGATATTTTCTTTGATTTAGATCACACATTGTGGGATTTTGAGAAAAACTCCGCATTAACCTTCAAAAAAATATTAGCAGAAAGTAACGTTCCTGTAGATTTTGATCGTTTTATAGCAATATATGTACCCATCAATTTGGAATATTGGCGCTTATTTCGTGAAGAGAAAATTTCCAAAACCGCATTGCGATATGAGCGTTTGGCAAAAACATTTGGACAGTTAGAAGTTGAGGTTTCAGACGAATTGATCAATCACTTATCGGAAGAATATATCAAACACTTATCAACTTTCAATCATCTTTTTGATTACACAGAAGAATTACTCGAAAAACTTCAAGCCAATTACAAACTCCATATCATAACCAACGGTTTTCGAGATGTACAACGCAGAAAAATAAAAGCGTCTGGTATTTATGATTATTTCGAACACATTATAGATTCGGAAAGTGTACATGTCAAAAAGCCCAATTCGAAAATATTCAATCACGCATTACAATTGGCAAATGTAGCACCTGAAAATGCGCTCATGATTGGCGATAGTTTTGAAGCAGACGTCAAAGGTGCATTGGCAGTAAACATCAACGTGATTCATGTAGATTTTGATAAAAAATACGATCATTCGCTATGTCCAATTGTACGACATCTTACTGAAATTGAAAAAATACTGTAATAAAAGGAATAAAGCGTCGTTTTTTTAATAAGTCGGTTGTTATATTAACAGAATATACTTTCCATTGCTTTGTATACAAACGTTGGGTATTCATACATCATCTTAAAACTGAACTTTTCATGTTGAAACGAATTTTTCCTTTATTACTTTTAATTCTGACCACTTCTTGTGTAGAAGATGTCGATTTTGAACAGGCGGAAGATTTGTCAATTTCCCCAGTTTTAGAAGCTAGTTTGATCTTTTTCGACTTTTCAGCTTCTCAATTTCAAGAACCTACAGGAACAGCATTTGTAGTAGAACAAGACGAATTGGAACTTGATTTTTTCAATGAAGAGTTTATTCAAGACAACTTAGTAAAAGCCGAATTTTTCTTTGAAGTGCGCAATACCATTGATCGCGTATTTCGCGCAGATGTTATTATGTATGATGTCAATGGAAACGTAACGCACATGTTTGATATTTTGGTCACTGCTGGTGCAACCAGTGAAGTTACAGAGACACATACAGAAGTTTTTGAAGATGCATTGCTTGATCAATTAAAAAATACCACACGTATGGAATTGATTTTAACCATGTTTCCAAGTATTTCTGGGATTCCATTAGATGATACGAGTATTGGAACTATAAAAATGCGCTCCAAAGCAACTCTCTTTTTTGAAATAGACACACAATAATCAATAATTTTAGTGAAAAAAATCAGCATAATTATAGTATTTGTTTTTTGTTGTTTTGTGCAGGCGCAGAACAAACAACTGCTGTATAATTTTACTGATATTCCACAATCATTATTACTAAATCCAGGTGCGGAAGTCAATTTTCAGTGGCACATTGGAATTCCGTTACTATCACAAATTCATCTAAATGCGGGCGCTTCTGGCACAAGCGTGTATGATTTATTTGCCGATAACGGTATTGATTTTAATGAAAAACTTAGACGTGTTGTGTACAGCATGGATAAAAATGATTTTTTTGTGGTAAATCAACAATTAGAAATATTTAGTGGCGGATTTGCCATTGGTCCATCCTATAAAAAAAATAAATACCTTTCTTTTGGACTGTATCAAGAAACCGATATACATTTTTACTTTCCTAAAGATTATGCAGTTTTGGCTTATGAAGGAAATCAAACGAACATTGGTCGCGTATTCGATTTAAGCGATTTGAATGCGAAAGGCGAGGTGATTTCTGTGTTGCACGTAGGTTTAATGACAAAATTGAACGAAAAATGGACATATGGATTTCGCGGGAAAATATATTCTAGTCTCTTAAATTTTAAATCGACAAACAATCGCGGAAGCTTTGTGACGAGAGAAGGCACGGAAAATTTTTACGATCATACTTTTGATGTAGATTTGGCTTTTCAAACTTCGGGAATCACGTCGCTTACAGACTTAAACACAAGTAGTGAAGCGGTAAAAGAACTTCGTAAACGTGTACTTTTTGGTGGCAATTTAGGATTGGGTTTAGACGCTGGTTTTACGTATCATCCTAAAGAACAGTGGACAATTACGGGAAGTATTCAAGATCTTGGCTTTATTCATCATACCAAAGATGTAGAAACGTATGAATTGAACGGTCAATATACTTTTAATGGTGTTAATCCATTATTTCCAAACGACGGATCAGGACAAACTGCAGAAGAATATTGGCAGGAAATTGAAGAAACTTTCGAAGATTTATTTGAATTAGATACCATTTCTAAAAAATATGTTTCGTGGCGTTCGCCTAAATTAAACAGTTCTGTTTCGTATAAATACGGAAAAAAAGTATTGAAAGAATGCAATTGTACGGCTGATGATGGCGATTATTTAAATGAAGTCGGTTTGCAAATGTATGCTATTGGAAGACCTAGAAGTCCACAATTGGCACTCAGCGCTTTTTATTACCGAAGAATCTTTAACTTTTTAAGTGGAAAAGTAACGTACACGGTTGATTCTTTTTCGAAAACAAATGTAGGTTTGGGAATTTCTTCGCATTTGGGCAATATCAACTTTTATATCATGGCAGACAATCTCCTAGAATATCAAAATTTAGCAAAAGCGAACTCCGCATCTGTACAACTGGGATTAAATTATATTTTTCCTGAAGCTAAAAAGTAATGGATTCCTAGAAAATCCTTATTTTCGGAGCTTAAATAGACAATACGATTATTATGAAACGTTTCTTGGCAACGATTATAGTACTATTCATTACAACCGCTTCTTTTTCGCAAAAATTAGACGGTTACAAATATGTAGTAATTCCTTATGAGTTTAGTTTTTTGAAAAAACACGATCAATATCGAGTGAACTCGTTAGTACGTTTTCTATTTAAAAAAGAAGGATTTGAAGTATTGTATGATTCCGAAGAATTTCCAGAAGATTTAGGCGAGAACAGATGTATGGCGTTATATGTTGATATTGATGAAGATTCCAACATGTTTACCACCAAAACAAAGCTTCTATTAAAGAATTGTGCAAACAAGATTATATTTGAAACCAAATTTGGAACATCTCGAATAAAGGCGTACGAAAAAGCACATAATGAAAGTATCCGCAACGCATTTAAAGATGTAACATCACAACGATATTCATACAAGCCAGAAAAACAGGAAGTTGCGGTAACAAAACCTAAAGCTGTTGTAGAACGAACAGTGACAAAAGTAGTTACGGCACCTGTAAAAGAGGTGGAAAAAGAAGTTGTGTCTGATGTACAAGAAACGGTTACGATTAAAGAAGTACTAACTGTCGATACTGCACCAGCAACAAACGTAAAAAGTGCTGTATTGTATGCACAACCTTTGGAAAACGGATACCAATTGGTTGATAGTACACCAAAAGTGATTATGGTGTTATTAAAAACGGGCGTTAACGATGTATATCTTGTGCAAGGAAAAGACGCTGTTGTGTACAAAAAAAATGGAACATGGATGTTGTCTAATGTATCTAGAACTGGAAATCAAGTTTCTGTATTAAATGTAAAATTTTAATATTGGCAGATAGGATTATGTTTTGAAAACGTAGTGCTAAAAGTTACAATTTGTGTTATCGATAAATTTTCTGAACTCGATTTAGGAAGGTAGAAATTTCATGCAAAGTAACATATGCTTTCTATTCTATACAAAACACAAAATTAATACTCATACTTATCTTTCCAACGATTTTTTAAAAAATCACGGAGGCTTTTTTCACGCGGATTGCTTCCTGGATCGTAGATTTTAGTGTTTGTAATTTCGTCGGGTAAATATTCTTGTGCTACAAAGTTGTTATTGAAATCGTGAGAATATTTGTAATCTTCGCCATATCCTAAATCTTTCATCAGCTTAGTTGGCGCATTTCGCAAATGTAATGGAACAGATAAATCGCCTGTTTCTTTTACAACAGCTTGCGCTTTTTTTATGGCCATATACGAAGCATTACTTTTTGCAGATGTGGCTAAATATACGGCACATTGACTTAAAATAATACGTGCTTCAGGGTATCCGATAATAGAAACAGCTTGAAACGTATTTGTAGCAATAACCAATGCTGTCGGATTGGCAATTCCGATATCTTCACTTGCCGAAATGAGCATTCTTCTAGCAATAAACTTTACATCTTCGCCACCTTCAATCATTCTGGCCAACCAATATACAGCGCCATTAGGATCACTTCCACGAATCGATTTGATAAAAGCGGAAATAATGTCGTAGTGTTGTTCTCCAGTTTTGTCATATAAAACTGTGTTTTTTTGCACACGACTCAATACAAGTTCATTTGTTATGGTAACTTCTTCACTACCTTCCGAATTGATGATAAGTTCAAAGATGTTTAACAATTTGCGTCCATCGCCGCCAGAAAGTTTTAGTAAAGCTTCGGTTTCTTTTAGCGTAATTTTCTTTTTCGAAAGTTCTGTGTCTTCCGCAATGGCACGTTTTAGCAACCGTTCTAAATCTTCTTTTCCAAAGGGATTTAAAATATATACTTGACAACGCGACAATAATGCAGGAATAACTTCAAAACTAGGATTTTCAGTAGTTGCACCAATAAGCGTTACCCAACCTTTCTCTACAGCACCGAGTAAAGAATCTTGTTGTGACTTGCTAAAGCGATGAATTTCATCAATAAATAAAATCGGATTTTTTGTTGTAAACAAACCACCATCTTGTTTCGCACGTTGAATTACTTCACGCACATCTTTTACGCCTGAACTTATTGCGCTTAGTGTGTAAAATGGACGATCAGAAGTAGACGCAATGATGTTTGCTAACGTTGTTTTTCCAGTTCCTGGTGGTCCCCAAAGTAGGAGTGAAGGAATAATTCCTTTTTGTATTTGACGTGTTAATACGCCAGTTTCTCCCACGAGATGTTCCTGACTTATATAGTCTTCCAACGTTTTTGGTCGAATGCGTTCTGCTAATGGTTCATTCATAGTATAAAAGTAAGATATTCGTAATGAAGTGACAATTTTTCAGGCGAATTCATCTTGGCTAATTTTTTGACTACTTGATTTAAAATTTTATATGCAATCCAAAAAACAACATCCTTTTGTATTTACGCCAGAAGTAGTTTTACTACCTTTTCTGTTTGTACTTTTAATTTGGTTTGTATTTTGGGCAGAAGTCAGATTTGGTTTCCGATTTAACGATTATGGAGTGTATCCAAGAAGTGTTATAGGACTTCGTGGTGTTTTATTTAGCCCTTTTATCCATGGAAGTATGCGACATTTATGGAATAATACCATTCCGTTGTTTTTATTGAGTGCTGCTGTAATTTATTTTTACAGATCGCAACGTTGGACAATTTTTTTAATAGGGTTGCTAGGATCAGGCTTGATAACTTGGGTAATTGGTAGACAAGCAAATCATATTGGAGCCAGCGGTTTTATATATGTTTTGATGAGTTTTATATTTTTTAAAGGAATCATTACCAAATACTACCGCTTTGTGGCACTTTCGTTAGTCATTATGTTTTTATATGGTGGAATGTTGTGGTATTTGTTTCCGATAGAAGAGAAGATTTCTTGGGAAGGACATTTAGGAGGTTTTATCACAGGTTTTCTGCTAGCTGTTTTTCTTCCAGTTATATATACCAAAAATGTATACGAATGGGAAAAGGAGGAATTCGTTCCAGAAGAAGATCCATTTATGCGACATTTTGATGAAAACGGAAACTTTATAGAAACATTGCCAGATGAAATAGAAGAATCGTTACCTCCAATAAAGGTAAACTATATATATGTTGAAAGTCCAAAGACAAACGAAGAAGAATAAAATTCTATTGTCGTTGCCTTACAATTTCATATAAAAATGCACCACACGCCACAGAGACATTTAGAGAAGCAATTTCGCCAAGCATTGGTAACTTTGCTTGTTCATCTACAATTTTTAAGATAGAAGGAGAAACACCTTTTCCTTCGGATCCCATTACGATAGCGGTTGGAACTGTAAAATCGACATCGTACAACGTATGTTGCGCTTTTTCTGTTGCAGCCACAATTTGAACTCCTGAGCTTTGTAAGTGATAAATTGCATCTTTTACATGATCTACTTTACAGATTGGCATTTTAAAAATAGCACCGGCGGATGTTTTTACGGCATCTGCATTTACGGGCGCGCCACCTTTTTTCTGAATGATGATTCCGTCAACACCTGTACATTCGGCAGTTCTAATAATAGCACCAAAATTACGTACGTCGCTTAGTTGATCTAAGATTAAAAACGTTGGTATTTTTCCTGATTCAATTACATTTAATACTAATGTATCTAGATCATGAAATTCTATAGGAGAAACTAGCGCAATAACACCTTGATGATTTTTTTTAGTAAGTCTATTTAACTTTTCTGGTGGAACAAATGAAGTACTGATAGCATTTGCTCTTAGAAGTTGGTCTAATTCACTAAATAGATCTCCTCTAAGACCTTTTTGAATAAAAACCTTATCGATAGTGCTTCCTGAGTTTATCGCTTCTATAATGGCTCTAATGCCAAATATTTGTGTGTTATTATTTTGCATGGGACAAATATAAAATAAAAAACCACCCAAATGGGTGGTTTTTTGTATATGTATGGTAATAAATTTTTATTACTATAGTGGCGTATACACAGATACACCATTTTCTCCGTATCCTTCGCAGAACCAAGAAATAGTTACAACACCAGTTGCTACGTCTACTTCATTAACTCCACCATTTAAAGGAATAACAGCTCCCCATGGATCACCTTGATCAGTCCACTGGATTTTGTTACAAGAGTTGCTGAATGTTACATCAAAACTTGTTGCTCCAGTTCCATAAGCAGTTGTGTAAGGACCTCCATTGTAAAGACCTCCTGAGAAATCTTGGATGAAGAAAGTACCGTCACCGTTATCAATGATTTCAGTAACTTCAGTATGAGGGTTGAAGCTAGGTAAGAAATCATGGAATCCGTAGTTAGTAGTAACGCTATACATTCCACCTAAGTCTAATGTAAGGTCACATACTAAGTTTACAGTATGTGTAGTTGTTGAAGAACCATCAGGTAATCCAACATCAGTACCACCAGCAGAAGTAATTTCGATATCAAATGTAATATCTGAAGCTACTAAAGCAGTTGCTGCAGTTGGTAAAACATTTAATTCAATTAATCCTGTGTTTGTGTTCGCAAGAATTTTTGCAGAACCACTAGCAGAAACAGCATCACTAGCTGATCCTACTACATCAGTAATTGTATACGAAACTGTAATATCAGATTTGTTGATAGGAGCAGTCGTTACAAAAGGTACAGTAATAAGCGTTAATTCGTTATTTACTGACTGTGTAGTTGATGCACTTGGGAATTCAATCCATCCAAATTCTGGATCGGAAGTAAATCTTCCATCATCATCTGATGCACAGCTATATGCAAACACTAAAATTAGTGGTAAGATGAAAGTTTTTAATATTTTTTTCATAACAAGTTATTTATATTTTAGTTAATGTGTAAGTAGTTGTAGCTACAGAACCACAGATTTCTTCTGTATCCTCTGCAAATATAATTGTCATATTTGTATCATCACCAACCGTGTAAGTTCCATTAGATGGAGCAGGTCCGAAAGCAATAGATCCACCACAACCAACACCTGAAGCTTGACCATCAAGTAATCCGTTAGATACAGTTGTACCACATACTAAGTTGAAAGAAAAATCAACTGGAGGATTTGCAAATCCAAAACTTGGGTAACACTTTACATTAAATGTTCTTTCAGTAGATGAACCTCCGACAACTAAATCAACAGGAATTCCAGTACCTAATGCAGGTGCAAAACCAGCAGCTCCGATACCACCAGATACGAAATCTAATGTATAAGCTCCAGCTGCAAATGTAGCAGGGATTGGGCAAATTTCTACGATAGAAACAGTGTGAGAAGCTGAGCTTCCAGTAATGTCAGCTGAATCTTCAAGATTAAGAATTAATGTTTTAGCTGTTGTTGTTAATCCTTCATCAATACCAGTTACTGCTAATTCTGCAAAATACTCATTTGCAGGAATAGTAACAGTAGAGCTAAAAGAATACATAGCTGGATCAGCAGTTGACGCAGCGTCAGCAGATACAGATACAGTTCTGTCAGATGTAGATAATGTACTTACACCTATTTTTACGTTAACAGTGTTTGTTTGATTAATTTCAACTTCTAATGCAGAAGAAGAAGCATCAAAGAAAGACAACGTTTGTCCATTGACACCGTCATATATTACTTCTTCGAAATCACCACATGACACCAAGAATGCACATGCGATAAATAATTTTATAAAATTTTTCATTTTTTTTTATTATTTAGTTATATCCTGGAGTTTGAGTCATACTAGCATTACCATCTAATTCAGCAGCTGGTACAGGAAGTGTAAATCTATGGTCATTAGCTGCAAGATCACAGTTAAATGTTCCACTAGCACCACCACAGTCTTCAAGAGTTTGAGATCTTACGATCCCAGTACCTGTAATATCACGAGTTCTTTTGATATCTAAGAAACGGTGTCCTTCGAAAGCTAATTCTAATCTTCTTTCGAATAAGATGTCTTCCATAGCTTCATTTAAGTTAGCATAAGAAGGAAGAGCAGCTGGACTTCCAGTTCTTGCAGTTCTTAATGTTTGAATCATAGTTGCTGCACCACCGAAATCAGTAGTTCTAGCTTTAGCTTCAGCATTGATTAAAAGCATTTCTCCTGAACGGAAAACTTTGATATCGTTAAGGTATCTGTTACCTCCAGATCCTGGATATTTGTTTACACGTTCTTGAGTATCTGCATTAAAAGTAGCATCCAAGTTAGTCCAGATAGTTGTATTACGAACATCTCCTGGAGGTATAATGCTTACTAATTCATTAGATACTTCAATAAAAGAACCACCATTGTTACTAAACATCCAAATTCCACCAGCTAAAGGATCTCCAACAACTCGGTCAGCTTTGAAAATTACTTCAGTGTTATCCTCATCATCAAACATAGAAATGTACTGTGCTTGGTTTGCAATTGGATAGTTATTCATTAATTGTTGAGATAATGTAATAGCTGTTCCATTGTCACCTGTATAAAGAGCGATTCTAGCTCTTAATGCTGTGAAGAAATCTTGAGTAATTCTAGTTACATCACTAATAGAAGGATCAATAAGTCCTTGAGCAGTTGTAATGTCAGCCTGAATACCAGTTAAAACTTCACCTACAGTATTTCTAGCAGGTTGTTCTAATACAACAACATAATCAATGTAAGGTACTGATTCAGTAGCCGAATTGTAATCTTGCGAGTAGAATGATAATAAGTCAAAGTGAGCAATAGCTCTCAATGCATAGCACTCTCCTAAGATGTTATCGTAAGTAGCTTGCTCAGCAGCATTTTGAGGAGTAATAGATCCTGCAGCTGCAATTACACGGTTAATACTATTAATTAACGCATAGTTTCCAGTCCATATTTGCGTAGCTCTAAAAGTGTTCGCTGTAATAAGAAAGTTATGCTCATTAATACGTTGTCCACCATTATCTTCTCCTACTTTCGTATCATCTGTTAAGATTGAAGAGAAGTCAATATTAGCTTCTGGTGAGTAATTTGCAAATACCGCATTCATACCAAGAACTAGGTCAGGAACACTGGTGTAAGCATTTTCTTCTGGGATATCATCCTCAGGAAAAATGTCTAATGCATCGTTACATGAATATGTCCCGACTAACATTAATAATACTAAAATTGATAAATTTATTTTTTTCATTTTCTTTTTTTTTAAAAATTAACATCTAATCCTAATGTCCATGTCTTAGGTGTTGGGAATTCAAAGAAAGTTGAGTTTACATTTGATTCTGGATCAAATCCTCTCCACTTCGTCCAAGTTAAAAGGTTTTGTCCTTGAACATACATTCTTATGCTTGAAAATAATTTTGTATTTCCTAACATGTCTTTGTCCAATGTATACGATAATGTTACATTTCTTAAACGTAAGAAAGATGCATCTTCAATGTAACGATCAGTTAATAAAAGTCTTGTTGAACCAAAAGCAGAAGATGGGATATCAGTGATATCTCCGGCTTGTTGCCATTCTCTTAAGATAGAAGTAGATTGGTTAGAGATACCTACTAAAGTAGGATCCTCAACTACTGCTAAACTACCGTTGTATCTATATTGATCCATAGCATATGTAAATAATGCATTTAATGCAAAACCTTTGTAAGAGATGTTTGTTCCGAAACCACCAACAAATTTTGGATCTTGGTTTTCATCAAGAAGTACACGATCGTCTGCATTGTATTGATCAGTAATGTTTCCATCAGCATCAAAGTACAATGGCGAACCGTTAGCAGGATTCACACCAGCCCAACGAACTGCGTAGAAAGTACCAAATGGATTTCCTTCTGCTAGAGCAGTACGAGTTGTTTCAATTAAACCATCACCAACAAGTTTTGTAATTTCGTTTTTGTTGTATGCAATATTTCCATTAACAGACCAGTTTAATCCTTTTCTGTCATTGCTTCTAATGATATCATAGCTTAACGCTAATTCAATACCTTTGTTTTGTATTTCACCAACGTTTGCACTAATGTTGTTAAATGCAGAGATTGTAGAAATAGGTCTGTTCAAGAATAAATCTTCTGTAGTTGTTTGGTAGAAATCAAGGTTACCACTTAATCTGTTTTCGAACATTGCAAAATCAATACCGATGTTTGCTTTTACAGTAGTCTCCCATTTTAAATCAGGGTTTCCTAACTGAGTAGTCCAGAATCCGTTAGTACCTTGGTATCCTTGTCCAGATCCATTGTAGTTTCCTGGGTTGTTTGTAGTACCAATTAAATCGAATGCGCTAAATGCGTTACCAATTCTATCGTTACCTGATTTACCATAACTAGCTCTTATCTTTAAGTTGTTGATGAATTCAACATCTTCCATGAACTTTTCTCTATGAAGATTCCAAAAAGCAGCTGCTGCCCAGAATGTACCCCATCTGTTTGTTTTGCTAAACTGAGAAGAAGCATCACGTCTGATGTTAGCTTGCACTCCAAATTTATCATCATAGTTGTACTTAGCTACTGCAAAGTAAGAGAATAAACCTCTGTCTTCTGTAGTAGAAAAAGCTGTTGGGATATAGTTGTATAAGTCATTGTTAGGTCCTTCAGTTGTGTTACCAGAAGTAAAACCAGCACCTGAACCAGGTAATTTAGAATTTAAACCGAAAGCTTCAAAACCATATGTATCAGAATGTCCTTTTACATATTCTACGAATGCAGAAGCTTCTACATTGTGAACATCGTTGAAAGTATTCTTATACGTTAAGTATGTGTTAACGTTGAATAATACGTCTCTACTAAATGCCTCAGCTTGCGAACCTTTAATAAGTGCAGCTGGAGGGTTGTTTGTATCATTGTTTAAACCACGTAAACTGTTTGGATCAGTAATAATTAACTGATTGAATTGTTGGTAGTCCATACCAATTGAATTTCCAACTGTTAAGTTCTTCGCTACTTCTAATGAAGATGCAATTCTACCTACAATTTTTAATTCGTCTTCAACAAACGTGTTTAATGTTGCTTGGTTCAATGCTACGATTGGTGAGTTTTGGAATCCTGTTGTTCCGTCTCCTGTTAAGTCTAATGATCCATCAGGGTTGAAAGGATTTAAAGCAGGGTTACCAATGTACGCGTTAATGAACGGGTTGTTTAATGATCCACTTCCAGGGTTGGCAGCAGTATCATTCACACTATAACCAATTGTTAAGTTTGTACTTAAATTAAATTTATCATTTGAAGAAGAAACGTTTGTGTTATTTCTAAAAGTGAAACGCTTTAAGTTACTACGTAGAGTAATACCTTCTTGCTCAAAGTATCCTAAAGAAGAATAACTTCTTGCATTTTCTCCACCTGTAGTTACGTTAACCTCGTGTGATAAAGTAGTACCAGTTCTTAATAAAAGATCTGTCCAGTTCGTATTTGTCTGTGTAGATAGTGCATTAATCTGTGTGTCAGAGAAGTTGTTTAAACCTCTTTGTCTTTGGTAAGTTAGGTATTGTCTAGAATTCATTAGCTCAAAATTTGGGTTAATGTTAGTAGATAAACCGTAAAGAGTTCTGTACTGGATTTTAGTTCCACCATTTTTCTTACCAGTTTTAGTTGTAACGATAATCACACCATTCGCCCCTCTGTTTCCATAAAGAGCAGAAGCAGATGCATCTTTTAAAATAGATACATTTTCGATGTCATTCGCGTTTAAACTTCTAAAGTTATCCTCATCTACTGGTACACCATCAATAATGAATAATGGCTCTTGATTACCGTTGATCGAGTTTCTACCTCTTAATAAGATAGTACCACTCGCTCCTGGCTGACCAGAACTTGTTTGGATGTTCAAACCTGCTGCTTGTCCTTGTAATATTTGGTCAATAGAGGCATTTGGTACCTGTTCAATCGACTCAGATTGTACAACAGAAACGGCAGATGCCACATTGGATTTCTTTTCAGTACCGTACGCAACGACTACTACTTCTCCTAATGTGTTGTCTGATTCTAATTGTACATTAACGGTAGTCCCAGATACTGTCATTTCTTTAGCTTTATATCCTATATAGCTGAAGACAAGTACTTGTCCGTTATCAGCTTTAATAGAAAATTTACCATCAAAATCAGTAGTTATACCTTTAGATGTCCCTTTGATTGAAACAGTTGCTCCTGGTAATGGTAAGCCGGTATCATCGGTTACTGTTCCAGAGACAGTCTGTTGTTGTGCAAACAGAATTTGCACAAATAACGCTAGGAATAGCGTTAGAATTCCACTAAACTTTGTTCTCATTTTTTTAATTTATTTGAATTAGCTATCGCCAAAAATCCTAATTTTATGTTAATAATCCAATTTTTTTTTCTTAAAAATCATTTTAAATCCTAAGTTTTTTTGAAAAAGAAGACTTCTTTTGGTGTGAAATAAACTGTTACAGTCTTAAAAATGAAGGTGCTGCGCTCGTAAAATGTAGTTTATTATCATAATTATATAGATTTGTTAAAAATCTTAATGATTTGATAAAATACTCTGTATTAAGCAAATGTTTTGTGTTTTTGGATTTTATAAGACGTTGATTTTATGGTCGAAAATCCAAAATAATCGTCTGTATTGGTGTCTGAAAACCAATAGCTACTTAAAACACAATAATTACAGCTTTTTATTCTTTTACTATTTTGGCAGTTGTTACTTTTTTGTTAGCAAAAACCTTCATAATGTACATTCCTGATTTTTGGTTACTTAAATCAACCGTGTTTTCATAAGAAGTGCTAATTAGTTTGCCCATGATATTGTAGATTTCTACTTTATCAATTGTTCCATGTATTGTGAAGGTGTTTTTTACTGGATTAGGAGCGAAAGAAAAAATTTCTTCTGTAACTTCCTCTGTACCTAAAATTGTGCATCCCATTAAATCTGGATTTTGTTCTACAGGTGCACCAGGTGTTAACGTTCTGTTTGTAAATGCTGGGTAATCGCTTGCATAGCGCAAAACTCTAAAAGTTAAATTAGGAGAAGCGGTTGGATCATCTCCTTGTGATAGAATTCCCGTTGGTGTTACAGGATTTACATATTCCCAAACGATTTCTTCGTTAGGTGTAATTTCAAAAAAGTATCCATCATCCCCATCGCAAATAAGTGTATTACCGTTCGGAAGGCGTTGCGCACTTGATAGTATTCTGGAATAAAAATCTGTTTCTACAGGATCTTTGTAGGTGTAATCTGTGTTGGAAGGACCATATGCAGTGCCTGAAACATATGTGTAAACACCTTCGCTATCTTCTGGAGGTGTGATGATATCTATTTGAGAAACACTTGGAACACGCGTAAATCCATTGTTAAATACTATGATTTTTCGAGCGTCATCAAGTCCATCAGCAATAAAATGTGGATAATGTTGACCAAATAATTTCTGGTCACTTGGAGTTCCTCTTTTGTAAGCTTGCGGATTTCCCCAACGATACAAAAAGTCGCCTCCTTTGTTTCTAATTCCGCCAGAATTTGTGGCTGCTTCAGCTGTAGTTGTGCTGTGGTCTATGATGTATATTTCGCTTAAAAGTCTTGAGCTTATTACAATTTGATCTAATCTTTCATCGTATTGAATAGAATTGAAATGTAGCCAATTTGCATTTCCAGCAGAGTTGCCTAAAAAGTTTATATCGAGCAATTGTGGATTATCTTCAACTGTGCCAAAATTATCTTTTGAAGGATCAATATCTTGAATGAGATGATCTTTTACATTCCATTCCCACACAATGTTTGCACCGTTAGCTCCGACAGGTTGTAGTTCTAGTATTTGTTCATTGAAAAGTTTTCCTTGCGCTAAATCAGCTGGGTTTCTTCCTGCTTGAATAGCTTCAGCTTGTGTCATTGTATTTACAGCTAACATAAGAACATTTCCGTTGGGCATGGGAAATACGTCATGATGTTGTGAAACTAGCGTAGATGAGTATGTGTATTCCCAAAGTAAATTGCTATCCCAATCATATAATTCTACTTTTCCACCAACACCTCCGAAGTTCACATCGGCATTTGCAATTCTTCCAGCTCGAAGCAAATTTCCGTTTTCTAAAAGATATACTGCATTTCCTGGGGCAACAGTACTAGTCCATTGATTTACGATTTCGCCACAATTATTTATTAAATACGTTTCCGTATGTCCAGCAGGTGCATATAGTGTATATCCATCGAAAGTGCCTGGATTATTAGTGATGATTCCTACTGTGTTTTGTGATTTTACACATAATGAAACCAACAATAAGAGGTTTAGTAAAAGGTATTTTCTCATAGTATTTTGTAATCTTAAAAAACCATAATTGATTTTATGGTCGAAAAGTAAAGAATATTGGACTAAAAAAAAACTGCCCATGAATAAAATTCACAGGCAGCTTGCTTTATAATTGATTTTATATAGGTAAAATCTATTTATTCATTACATAAGTTTAATGCAATTGGTCCAGCAGCAGATCCAGCTGTGTATGCAGCAACTAGGTTTCCACTTGGAGCATAAATTTCAAAAGAAATTTCTCCGTAGTTATCTCCTGGGAAGAACCAATCTGCACTTTCAGTTCCTACTGGAATTGTAATAGTGTCAGTTCCATCATTTGATTCGTTGATACAGTCAAATGTGTTTGGCTCGTATGGAGTACATAATCCAACTTCAAAAACAGTTCCGTCATCTAATGTAATAGTAATAGGAGCAGAGCTATTTCCGATAGTTTGCCATCCATCTCCATAAGAATCATGCATGTCTATTGTCCAAACACCTGGAGGTGGTGGTGCAATACAAACAACTGTTGAAGAGAATGTGTGATCAGCAGACTGATTGTCAAAGTTTGCACTTACATCCGAAAATGTACCTTGTGCATTTGAAATTGCTAATCTGTAATTAAATGTATCTCCACCTTCTAAACTTGAAGCATTAATTCCTAAAGCAGAAATAATGTCAGATCCAGAAAAAGCTATGTTTACTTCTGGGTATTGTGCATCTGCAGCAGAAGTAAAGCTTGAAGCTTCTGTAGTGTATAATAACGCTTCAGAAGCACTAATGTTTTCTCCAGTCAGGCTAACAAAAACTTCAACTTTAGTAATGTCTGTTCCTCCAGCAGGAGAAACTAGTTGATAGTCTTTAGAGAAGCTTGAACTTGCAGGATCTAGCTTATTTACATTTGTAGATCCGTTGGTCGTTATTTCTGAAGCGAAAGGCACTCCAGAATTGATCAGTTCGTCAAACTTGACAGGAAATGTCTCGTCATCCTTACAGCTACTAAACGCTAAAGTCATAGCACCAAGTACTAAAAACGATTTTAATAATTTATTTTTCATAATTTACTTTTTTATTGAATAAATCCTGCTGGATTGTTATCCCAAAAAACTTGAACTGATAATCCAGGTTTTTGAGTGATATTTATATTTCTATCCACTGTGTTGTTAGGATATAAGAAAGATCTTGGGAAACCACCAGTACCCAATAATGTAGGTTGTAAGTTGGTAGGTGCTCCAGTTCTTCTGTATAGGTTATATCCTTCAACTCCATTTCCGTACATTGCTAACCAGTATTCTTTTCCAATAATAGCCATTCTTTCATCATCACTAGTTGCAGCCATGTATGAAGCCATTACGCCATTTACGTAATCGTCGATATCTGTAGCATCTGAAGTGTTATTGAAATCTCCTGGGTTTGGTAAAAATCCGATTACTGTATTCATAGAAGCTCTAACTCCTTGCTCTAGCATTGCACCAGCGTCATCAGAAGTTCCTAAATATAAAGCAGCTTCAGCTCTCATGAAATATACGAAAGAATCCATCATAATTGGCCATATTCCTGCACCAGCAAGTCCTTGTCCACTTCTAATTCTTGTAGCGTCATTGTCATCATAACGACCACCAACAGGATACACACCAAATGTAGTTCTTTTTGTGTTATCAGGTGGAATACCGTCGTTTTCTGCGTGATCTCTTCCCCAGTATCCATCGCCACGTCCAAATAAAGAACAGAAAGGTAATGGAACAGCTTGCATTGCATCAATTGGTGCGTATGTAGCAGGTCTTGGATCATTCCAGCAGTCAATTTCGTTGTCTAACGTAGCTGGATCTGTTGGGAATGCATTTACTTGTCTGTACACGTAATATCTTAAACGAGGATCGTCAGCACCTTTTTCAAGTGTTAATGCCCACATTAAGTAGTTAGGAATGTACTCACCAGTATTGGCAGCTTCATATTCTTCAACATAGTAAGGATGCTTACTTTGTGGATTTAATGAAGTTCCAGAAACCCACTTGAAGTCATCATCACTAGATGTAATGATATTTCCAGCTGATAATATTGAAGTGATTCCAGCAGTTGCACCAGCAGGATCGATTAGTCTTCTGTTTAAATAGTACTTAAGTTTAAGTGTATTTAAAAACTTAGTCCATTTAGGCATGTCATCGCTATCGTCTTCCCCGTAAAATAAATCATTGAAAGCAGGTGTAAGATCATCAATATTAGCAAAATCAGCTAATGCTAAGTCCAATTCAGCGAAAGCAGCATCGTAAACATCTGATCCAGGATCAGCGCTTGGAAATACTGTTCCAATGTCACCTTGTAGTGCTTCCGTATAAGGGATATCACCAAAGTAATCTACTAAGGTCATCATTGTGTATGCTTTGATAATTCTAGCAACACCAATATGACGGTGTCTTCCACTATTTGTAGCAATTGGAATTAAAGCCTGAACTTCATTTAATATGTCAGCATAACCAATACGCCACATGCCTCCAGTGTTAGCATTTGCGTTGTTAAAGTTTACTTCGTAAGTGTCAAACATGTACTCTAATCGTACAGCTTCTCCACCGGCCTCTGTCGCTTCCGCGAAGAATGCAGATAAATTGAATTGAATGAGGTTCAAACTTCCGTCTTCATTCAAGCTATCTGGTGCTGGTGAATTTGGGTCAACTAGTATGTCTAATTCTGTTGTTTCACAAGAGAATACAAGTATTAGCGCTAGCAACCAAAATAATTTGTTATTTTTTATTTTCATTGTCATTTTTTTTAGAATGTTACTTTTATACTCATACCGTATCTTCTAGAATTCCAAGAAGTTAAGTAATCGAATCCTTGAGAGTTACCAACTCCTAAACTGTTAAGTTCAGGGTCATAGTTTACACTATCAGGAGTGTTAAATGCCTTAACCCATAAGTTTTGACCAGAAACCGTAAATGATACATTCCCGAAAGGAGTGTTGTCTAACCATTTCTTTGGCAATCTGTAGCTTATAGAAGCTTCTCTTAGTCTTATGTGTGAAGCATCATAGATTAATAGTTCATCAATACCAAAACCAATATTGTTAAAGTAAGCTTCCGTAGAAGTTATTTGAATATCGTTTGGTTGTCCTGTAGATTGACGTACACCTGGTAATACAATACTTTGTGTTCTGTCAAAATCAGTGTCTTCAACAAGTCCTCTACCAACAAGTGCTCCTACTGTAGTCGCATAGATGTCTCCACCTTGTTGATATTCCCATTGCATGTTAACCGATAAGTTTTTCCATGTAAAACCTGTGTTTACAGTACTAAACCAATCTGGGTTTGGATCTCCAATAACACCGTTTGTAGGATCTTGTATCCAGTATCCGTTTTCATCAACTAAACGGTTTCCGTCTTCGTCTCTTAAAACTCTTCCACCTACAATTACACCTAATTGCTGTCCGTTAATTGCCGCATTTTGTGTTGTAGAGAAAATACCTCCGTATTGAATTTGTTCTCCTTCATCAAGTCCTTTAACTTCACTATCATTTTGTGTAAAGCTACCTGTTAACTTAAATTCGAAATCTTCTGTTTTTACAGGAGTTAAATCAAATCCAATTTCAAAACCTTTGTTGATTACATTACCAATGTTTGTAAATGTACTTGTGTATCCTGTTTCAGGAGCCAATGGTCTTTGAATAATTTGATTTTCAGTATCTCTGCTATAGTAAGTAAAGTCAATTCCAACTCTGTTGTTTAAGAATCTTGCTTCTAAACCAACTTCGAATTCTTTTGATAATTCAGGTTTTAAATCAAGATTTGGTAAGAAGTTAGGAATACCTGTTGTTACAGTTCCGTTTCCTCCAGCAGTTTGGAAAATGTTAGGTACTAACGAAATAACACTTCTTGTGTTGTATGGTCCAGGGAAACCTGGAGAAGTACCGTAACCAGCTCTTAACTTTAAGAAGTTTAAGCCGCCATCTGATCTGATTTCTGGGAAAGCAGATGTAGGAATGAAAGACATACTTACACCAGGAGAAAACTGAGATCTGTTTTCTTGCTCTAATGTAGAGTTCCATTCGTTACGTAATGATGTGTTTAAGTATAAGAAGTTCTTATAAGAAAGTGTTGCAGAAACATAAGCAGCAACGTTGTTTTGTTCGCTGAATGTTTGGTATGTTTGATTGTTGTCTGCAAATACAGTACCTTCAATAATAGTACTAGAGTTACTAAAGTTTAAGTGATTCCATAAACCAAATACGATTTGATCTCTACTTTCAGAACCATCTCTTTCAAATATTTGACGCTTCGTTGTAGTACCTAGCGTTGCTTGAATTCCAAAATCTTCAGAGATTTCTTTGTCGATCGAAACTAATAAAGAGTGATCCCAAATTGTAAATCTTTCAGAAGTTGTTTGTAAGTATCCATTTGGATGAAGGCCATCGTTAGAACCTTTGTTGATAACACGTCTTGATCTTGTATTTTGACTATCAATACCAAGTCTGTAAGCTAATGTTAACCAGTCAGAAGCTTCGTATGAAGCAACAAAGTTAGAGAATACACGGTCAGTACTGTTTTTATCTTGTGTATTGTTTAATACCCAAGCTGGATTTGTACGGTCGTTTCCACCTCTATACCAAACACTTTCTCCAGTAATTGGATGTTGTGATGGTAAGTTGATATCTACACTTCGTGGTAAATAAAGAATGTTCCAGATAGAAGCAATACCTCCAGTACCAGCAGTAGATGAAGTTACATCACTACCTGTTGAAGCATCAGTAAATGGACTTCTAATGTCTGTTTTTGCTAAACTAATTTTACCAGAAACAGTTAATTTATTCGACATTTTAAAGTTTCCACCAACAGAGAAATTATCTCTTCGTAATCCGTTGTTTGGAATAAATGATTGGTCGTCAACATGTGCATAAGATGCATTGAAACTACCTTTATCAGAAAACGCTCCAGCAACATTTACAGATGTACTAACAATTGTTCCTGTTTTGAAGAAATCTTCCTGACTATCATAAGGTCTGTAAGCAACAGTTGGTGAGTCAAGTTCAGGTCTATTTGGGAATAGCACAGATGGCTCAACACCAAAGTTGTTTAAGATTGAAGTTCTAAATGCGTTGTCAATAGTCGCTTGACTATCAAAACGTGCTCCCCAGTTACTGAAGAATGCTCCATAAACATTTTGGAAACCGTTACCCCAAGTATCTTGGTAGTCTGGTAATACAATACTGTTAAAGAAAACAGACTGATTTACAGTAACTTCCATTTTTTTGTTAGCGTCTTTTCCTGTTTTTGTAGTAATTAAAATTACTCCATTTCGTCCTTCACCACCATAAAGAGCAGTTGCACTTAATCCTTTTAAGATACTTACGCTCTCAATGTTGTTAGGATCAATATCCGCAAATCTACTACTTACGTTACCAGATTGGAAACTAGCTGAACTTGCCGATTGGTTTGCACCTCCAGATGATCCGTCAAAAGGAACACCATCTACGATAAATAAAGGTTGGTTTCCACCAGTAATAGAAGATTGCCCTCTAATAATAATGTTAGAACCACTACCAGAAACACCTCCAGAACCAGTAATACGTACCCCAGAAGCTTTACCACGTAATATCTTACCGATATCCGTATCTGCTTTTTGCTCTAGGTCTTTACTTTCTACAGTTGCTACTGAATATCCTAAGGCTTTTTTCTCTTTCTTAATACCCTGTGCAGTAATAATCACTTCTTCAAGCTGATTATCTGACGGATCTAAAGAAACATCAATTTTGTTTGAAGCTCCGACAACAACTTCTTTTTTGCCATAACCAATATAACTATATACTAAAGTCTGTCCTTTACTAGCTTTAATGTTGTAAACTCCATCAAAATTAGTAGAGACTCCTGTATTCGTTCCTTTGATTACAACGCTAGCTCCCGGAAGCGGAAGGCCAGATTCGTCGGAAACAGTACCAGAGACTGTTTGTTCTTGTGCAAGCGCTAGCTGCACCATTAACGCTAAAAGTAGCGTCAATATTCCATTAAACTTTGTTCTCATTGTGTTAATTATTTGAATTAGCTATTCCAAAAATCCTAATAATATGTTAATATTCCTATTTTTTTGAAGAAAAAAGTGACTTAAAAACAATAAAAAATATGTTTAAGTCTTTGTTAAAAGGAAGTGGATAAGCTTATATGAACCTTAGATTCAGATAGTTTAATGCTGGTATTGTCAGTTTTTCCAACAGCATAATTAATTTTCAATAATCCAGATTTTGAACGTATCCCAAGTCCAAAGCCAAAACCATATAATTTTGCAGTTGTATTGGTAAGATCATCTTGAAAATACGTAAAGTCTATGATAGAATGGACATACGAATTGCGAGACAAAATATATCTGTATTCTGTGTTTATTGTACTATATAAGGTAGCTTCTAAACTATTTTCATTAAATCCTCGGATAGATTGAATTCCTCCAAAACGTAATTTTTCATTGGTAAGATAAGTGTCAGAAAATAAAGCTTCGGAAGTGTTGTTTACATAAATGAAGTTTCGAGCATTTAATTCCCAAAGATGATTTGCAACAAATGAAACTTTACTCTGTTCGTTTTTCTCAGCATTGTTTTTTCTATTTCCAAGCAAACCTTCAAGTTGTACAGTCGTTTTATTAGGGAATATGCTGTAATTATTATTTCGCACATTATATGTGTAACCAGCTGTCGTAAAAAAACTTTTATAATCGTCAATGGCGGTATTCGAATTGTCGTCTAAAAGATTGTTAGATTCTGTTTGTTGTATTCCTAAATGAACTTGATTGTTTTGGTTAATTTGATAAAAAGTTTTAAACGTAGTATTGATAATAGTAAACAAGGAATCGCGTTTAAAAATATCCAACGCGGCATTAATACCAATTGGAGAATTAAAAACATATGGAATTTTTAAATCTGCCAAAAACTTAGTTTGCTTGTTTCCGTCGTTCTTCCATAATATATTGAACTCTTCTCCAGAATTCAGATTATTAATCAATTTCAAGTCTAGATATCCATTCAGTTTCAAATTTCCAGTATCTTCATCTGAATTAAATCCTATAAATCCATCAAAAAAGTTGCTCTTCACTTTTTCTACATATATATATAAGGTTGTTGAATCTTTGGTAAACAATAATTCAGGGTCTTTTAACTGTCGAGCAAAACGTAGCTGATCTATTCTTTTTGTCTGTGTAGTAATTTCTTCTTTATTAAACACTTTTGAAGTAAGTCTCAAATAATTCTTGACATACGATTTTGGGAATTTTTCATATCCTTTAACAATAATTTTATCCAACCGTCTTTTTTTAATGACCTTGATATCTAAGTCTGCAACAATAATATCTTCTTGTTTTTTGATGTTCTTAAGTTGTACTTCTGCAAAAGGATTCCCTGTATTTTGAAAATCGGCAACCAAAGCTTCTAAAAAAGGAGTGAGGTTTTCTGGTGCAATATTTAAGTGCGAATCGGTAAAGTCCAAACTAAAGGCCTTAAGAATAGCCGAATTCATCTTTTCCTTATCGTAGTGAATCTTTAAAGAAGTATATTTTGAATTCAGGTTGAAAGTACTCTGATAAGTAGAATCATTTAGTTTTAGTAGCTCAGAGTATGAAGCGTCAAAATAACCAATAGTAAAAAACACATTTTGAAGCGATTTGAGTTCGTCTACAATAGATTTTATATTTTTGTGCGATTTTTTATAATTCGTACCATCAATAATAACTTGTTCATCAGCATTGCTGCCTTTTACATTTAATGTTTGACTGTTCATAAACGAAAAACAAAAAAGTAAAAAGAATGTATTAAAGATATGTAATAATGATTTTTTCAAGCTTAAAAAAGTGAATGCAAACGTTGTCAAAGTAACGTAAAAAAACAGGAAATACTATGTGAGAATGCTTTAAAAAATTAATCTTATTGAAAATTAAGTCGTTAAGATTTGAATAATTGGAAATAATACTTACCTTTGCCGCCCTCTAAAGAGGGTTTTTAACATCAAAATATATTTAATAATAGATGCCAACAATTTCACAATTAGTAAGAAAAGGAAGAGCCAAAATAACTAAGAAGAGTAAATCGGCTGCTTTAGATTCTTGTCCTCAGCGACGTGGAGTTTGTACGCGTGTTTACACGACAACACCAAAAAAACCGAATTCAGCAATGCGTAAAGTTGCAAGGGTTCGTTTGACAAATGGTAATGAAGTGAATGCATACATTCCAGGAGAAGGGCACAATCTACAAGAGCACTCGATAGTATTAGTTAGAGGTGGAAGGGTAAAAGATTTACCAGGAGTTAGATATCACATCGTTCGTGGAGCTTTAGACACCGCAGGTGTTGAAGGTAGAACACAACGTAGATCTAAGTACGGTGCAAAACGCCCAAAGAAGTAATTAAAAACTTTTAATGTAAAGACATGAGAAAAAGAAAGGCGAAAAAGAGACCTCTTTTACCAGATCCAAGATTTAATGATCAATTAGTAACACGTTTTGTGAACAACTTAATGTGGGATGGTAAGAAGTCTGTAGCATTCAAGATTTTCTATGACGCAATGGATATTGTAGATTCAAAGAAAACAGACGAAGAAAAAACAGCTTTAGAATTATGGAAAGATGCATTATCTAATGTAATGCCTCACGTTGAAGTTCGCTCACGTAGAGTTGGTGGAGCTACATTCCAAATTCCAATGCAAATTAGGCCAGATAGAAAAGTATCTATGGCAATGAAGTGGTTAATTAGCTACTCTCGTAAAAGAAACGAGAAATCAATGGCGTTAAAATTAGCTTCAGAAGTATTAGCAGCAGCAAAAGAAGAAGGTGCAGCAGTTAAGAAAAGAGTAGATACGCACAAGATGGCAGAAGCAAACAAAGCATTCTCTCATTTTAGATTTTAATCATACACAACTATTATAAAAATGGCTAGAGATTTAAAATATACTAGAAATATTGGTATTGCTGCGCACATTGATGCAGGTAAAACCACTACGACTGAACGTGTATTATATTATACAGGTGTAAGTCATAAAATTGGAGAAGTGCATGATGGTGCTGCTACAATGGACTGGATGGAGCAAGAGCAAGAGCGTGGTATTACAATTACGTCTGCTGCAACAACATGTACATGGCAGTTTCCAACAGAAAATGGAAAACCAACAGCAGATGCTAAAGGATACCATTTTAATATTATTGATACTCCTGGTCACGTTGATTTTACGGTGGAAGTAAACCGTTCATTACGTGTACTAGATGGTTTAGTTTTCTTATTCAGTGCAGTTGATGGTGTTGAGCCACAATCTGAAACGAACTGGAGACTAGCTGATAACTACAAAGTTCCAAGAATTGGATTTGTAAACAAAATGGATCGTCAAGGTTCAAACTTTTCTATGGTTTGTAAGCAAGTGAAAGAGATGTTAGGTTCTAACGCTGTGCAAATTGTATTACCGATTGGAGAAGAGATGGACTTTAAAGGTATTGTTGACTTGGTGAAAAACCGTGCTATTGTTTGGCATGATAATACGCAAGGAGCTACTTTTGATGTAATTGATATTCCAGAAGAATTAAAAGAAGAAGCTGCTGAAGCACGTGCTTTATTAATTGAAGAGGTTGCGACGTATGACGAGAACTTGTTAGAGAAATTCATGGAAGATGAAAACTCTATCACTGAAGAAGAAGTTCACGCTGCATTAAGAGCTGCTGTAATGGATATGGCAATCATTCCAATGATTTGTGGTTCTGCGTTTAAAAACAAAGGGGTTCAATTCTTGTTAGATGCTGTTTGTCGTTACTTACCTTCTCCTTTAGATAAAGAAGATATTAAAGGTACAGATCCTGATACAGGAAATGTAATCACACGTAAGCCAGATGTGAAAGATCCTTTCGCTGCATTAGCATTTAAAATTGCTACAGACCCTTTCGTAGGTCGTTTAGCATTTTTCCGTGCATATTCAGGAAGATTAGATGCAGGTTCTTACGTATTGAACAATCGTTCAGGTAAAAAAGAACGTATTTCGCGTATCTATCAAATGCACTCTAATAAGCAAAATGCAATCGATTATATCGAGGCAGGAGATATTGGTGCAGCTGTAGGTTTTAAGAGTATTAAAACTGGAGATACACTTTCTGATGAAAAGAATCCAATTATTTTGGAATCTATGGACTTCCCTGATCCAGTAATTGGTATCGCGGTTGAGCCTAAAACGAAAGCTGATGTTGATAAATTAGGAATTGCTTTAGGTAAATTAGCTGAAGAAGATCCTACATTTACAGTTAAAACTGATGAAGCTTCAGGTCAAACTATTATCTCAGGAATGGGAGAACTTCACTTAGATATTATTGTAGATCGTTTAAGACGTGAGTTCAAGGTTGAAGTGAATCAAGGTGAGCCTCAGGTTGAATACAAAGAAGCGTTAACAAAATTAGCTGAACATAGAGAAACTTATAAGAAGCAATCTGGTGGACGTGGTAAATTTGGAGACATTGTTTTTGAAATGAGTCCAGTGGATGAAGATTTCGAAGGTACTGGTTTGCAATTTGTTGATCAAATTAAAGGTGGTCGTATTCCTAAAGAATTTATTCCTTCTGTAGAAAAAGGTTTTGCAGCAGCAATGTTGAATGGTCCTTTAGCAGGATTCGAAATGGATTCAATGAAGATTGTTTTAAAGGATGGATCTTTCCACCCTGTAGATTCTGATGCATTATCATTCGAATTGGCAGCTAAAATGGGTTACAAAGCAGCAGCGAAAGCAGCAGGAGCTAAAATCCTTGAGCCAATCATGAAATTAGAAGTATTAACTCCAGAAGAAAACATGGGAGATATTGTAGGTGACCTTAACCGTCGTCGTGGACAAGTATCTGATATGTCTGATAGAGCTGGTTCTAAAGTAGTAAAAGCTACAGTTCCATTATCGGAAATGTTTGGTTATGTTACTTCATTAAGAACATTGTCATCTGGTAGAGCAACTTCAACGATGGAATTCTCTCATTATGCAGAAACTCCTTCTAACATTTCTGAAGAAGTAATTGCTAAATCAAAAGGTGTAACTGCTTAAAACTAAGAAAATGAGTCAAAAAATTAGAATAAAATTAAAATCATACGATCATAACTTAGTTGACAAGTCGGCTGAGAAAATCGTAAAAACAGTAAAAACTACTGGGGCTGTTGTAACTGGACCAATTCCATTACCAACACACAAAAAAATCTTTACTGTATTACGTTCTCCACACGTAAACAAGAAATCAAGAGAGCAATTTCAGTTAAGTTCTTACAAGAGATTATTAGATATCTATAGTTCTTCTTCTAAGACAATTGATGCACTTATGAAACTTGAATTACCAAGTGGTGTTGAAGTAGAGATTAAGGTGTGATAGTTCTTAGCTTTTTAAAGCGAAGCGAATAAAAAGGTTAGAAATATCACATTCCCGCGAAGGCGGGAATCTCAATGTAAGAATCGAGTTTCTTAGCTTTTTAAAGCGAAGCGAATAAAAAGGTTAGAAATATCACATTCCCGCGAAGGCGGGAATCTCAATGTGAGAATCGAGTTTCTTAGCTTTTTAAAACGAAGCGAAGAAAAAGGTTAGAAATATCACATTCCCGCGAAGGTTGGAATCGCTTTGAAGCTAAAAGTTAGAAAAGAATTTTATTTCCTCTTCCGAGGAAAGTAAACATGTCCCGAGCTGCGTGCGAAGGAAAAACGGAAAAAATGCAATTCAGGGTTGAAAGGTATTTTTGCCCTGAATTTTTTTAATAGTAATTAATACTAACGGACTAAAGAGTAAAATCTTGAATCCAAAATCTAAAATCAAATTATGTCTGGGTTAATCGGAAAAAAAATCGGCATGACTAGCATCTTTGACGAAAATGGAAAAAACATTCCATGTACAGTTATCGAAGCAGGTCCTTGTGTCGTTACCCAAGTCAGAACCAATGAGGTTGACGGGTATGAAGCTCTTCAACTTGGTTTCGATGACAAGGCAGAGAAACGTGCTTCTAAAGCGGCTAACGGTCACTTTAAAAAAGCAGGTACTTCGCCTAAATATAAAGTTGTTGAATTCCAAGGATTTGAAGAAGAGTACAAATTAGGAGACAGTATCACTGTAGATCACTTTGAAGAAGGTGAATTTGTGGATGTAGCTGGAACTTCTAAAGGTAAAGGATTCCAAGGTGTTGTAAAACGTCACGGATTTGCTGGAGTTGGACAAGCAACACATGGTCAGCACAACCGTCTTAGAGCACCAGGATCTATTGGAGCTGCATCGTATCCAGCACGTGTATTCAAAGGAATGCGCATGGCAGGAAGAATGGGTGGAGATAAAGTGAAAGTTCAAAATTTAAGAGTTTTAAAAGTTGTTCCTGAGAAGAACTTAATAGTTGTCAAAGGATGTGTTCCTGGACACAAAAACGCTTATGTAATCATTCAGAAGTAATGGAAGTAGCAGTTTTAGATATAAACGGAAAAGAAACAGGTAGAAAGGTAAACCTTTCTGATGCTGTTTTCGCTATTGAGCCAAATGATCATGCAGTTTACTTAGACGTGAAGCAATATCTTGCAAATCAAAGACAAGGAACGCATAAGGCTAAAGAAAGAGCTGAAATCGTTGGTAGTACTCGTAAGATTAAAAAACAAAAAGGTACTGGTACCGCGAGAGCAGGTAGTATAAAAAATCCACTCTTCAAAGGTGGAGGTAGAGTTTTTGGTCCAAGACCAAGAAGTTATGCTCAGAAGTTAAACAAAAATGTAAAGAGATTAGCTAGAAAATCAGCACTTACATTAAAGGCAAAAAGCGAGTCTATCATTGTAATTGAAGACTTTAATTTTGACGCTCCTAAGACTAAAAATTTCATCAATGTATTGAAAGCTTTAGGGTTAGATAGTAAAAAATCGCTATTTGTGTTGGGTGATTCAAATAATAATGTATATTTGTCGTCACGTAATTTGAAAACCTCTGAGGTTTTAACTAGCTCAGAATTAAGCACTTACAAAATTGTCAATGCAAACAGCGTTGTTGTCTTTGAAGGTGCATTAGAAGGAATTGAGTCAAATTTAAGTAAATAAGGAACCAAATGAGCATCTTAATTAAGCCAGTTGTAACTGAAAAAGCTACCGCTGATAGTGAGTTAAATAATCGTTATACTTTCTTGGTAAATGTAAATGCTAACAAAGTTGAGATTAAGAAAACTATAGAGGCTACTTATGGGGTTTCTGTAGAGAAAGTTCGTACTATGAATTACGGACCTGATAGAAAAGTACGTTACACCAAAACTGGAATCCAGCATGGAAAAACTAACGCAACGAAAAAGGCGATAGTTGATGTAGCGGAAGGAGATATTATTGATTTTTATAGCAATATATAAGTAAAGACAAAAAATGTCAGTAAGAAAATTAAAACCAATTACACCAGCTCAGCGTTTTAGAGTAGTCAATGGATTCGATGCCATCACTACTGATAAGCCGGAAAAGAGTTTACTTGCACCGAAAAAGAGGTCTGGTGGTAGAAACAATTCAGGAAAAATGACCATGCGTTACATCGGAGGTGGTCATAAGAAAAGATATCGTATCATCGATTTCAAAAGAAACAAAAAAGAAGTTTCAGCTGAAGTTAAATCAATTGAGTATGATCCAAATAGAACGGCTTTCATCGCATTAGTTCAGTATACTGATGGGGAAAAACGTTACATCATCGCTCAAAATGGTTTAAAAGTAGGTCAGACTGTTGTTTCAGGAGAACAAGTTGCTCCAGAAATCGGAAATACAATGCCTTTAAGTAGCATTCCTTTAGGAACTATTATTTCTTGTGTTGAATTACGTCCAGGGCAAGGAGCTGTAATGGCTCGTAGCGCAGGAGCTTTTGCTCAATTAATGGCACGTGATGGAAAATACGCTACAATCAAATTGCCTTCAGGTGAAACTAGAATGGTAATGGCTAACTGTTTAGCGACAATCGGAGCTATCTCTAACTCAGACCACCAGTTATTAGTATCTGGTAAAGCAGGTAGAGGAAGATGGTTAGGTAGAAGACCAAGAACTAGACCAGTAGTAATGAACCCTGTTGATCACCCAATGGGTGGTGGAGAAGGTAAATCTTCTGGAGGACACCCAAGATCAAGAAACGGAATTCCAGCTAAAGGATACCGTACAAGATCTAAGACGAAAGCAAGTAATAAGTATATCATAGAACGTAGAAAGAAATAAGACATGGCAAGATCATTAAAAAAAGGACCTTACGTTCACTATAGTTTAGATAAAAAAGTTCAACAAAATATTGAGTCAGGAAAGAAAGCTGTGATCAAAACATGGTCAAGAGCATCTATGATTACTCCAGATTTCGTTGGGCAAACTATTGCTGTGCATAACGGTCGTCAGTTCGTTCCTGTCTATGTTACAGAAAACATGGTAGGACATAAATTAGGAGAATTTTCACCAACACGATCATTTAGAGGTCACGCTGGTGCGAAAAATAAAGGAAAAAAATAATAAGAAGCTATGGGAGTTCGTAAAAGAGAAAGAGCAGAGCAAATCAAAGAGGCTAAGAAAAGCATAGCCTTTGCAAAGTTGAATAACTGCCCTACTTCGCCAAGAAAAATGCGCTTAGTAGCGGATTTAGTAAGAGGTAAGAAAGTAGAAATAGCGCTTCATATATTAAAATTCAGCCAAAAAGAAGCATCACGTCGTTTAGAAAAATTGTTACTGTCTGCAATCGCAAACTGGCAAGCTAAAAACGAAGATGCAAGCGTTGAAGAAGCTGAATTATTTGTAAAAGAGATCAGAGTAGATGGTGGAAGTATGTTAAAAAGACTTCGTCCAGCACCTCAAGGTCGTGCACATAGAATTAGAAAACGTTCCAACCATGTTACATTGGTGTTAGGAGCTAATAATAACACACAAAGTTAAGATAGGAAGTATGGGACAAAAGACAAATCCAATCGGAAATCGCCTTGGTATCATCAGAGGATGGGAATCTAACTGGTACGGAGGTAATGACTATGGAGATAAACTTGCTGAGGACGATAAAATCAGAAAGTATATCCATGCTCGTTTATCTAAAGCTAGTGTTTCTAGAGTAATCATCGAGCGTACGCTTAAACTTGTAACCGTTACTATCACGACGGCTCGCCCAGGTATCATTATTGGTAAGGGTGGTCAAGAGGTAGACAAGTTAAAAGAAGAGCTTAAGAAGATTACTGGTAAAGAGGTACAGATCAATATTTTTGAGATCAAGAGACCTGAACTTGATGCAAATTTGGTAGCAGCTAGCGTTGCACGTCAAATTGAAAACAGAATTTCATACAGAAGAGCTATTAAAATGGCAATTGCGGCTGCAATGCGTATGAATGCTGAAGGAATCAAAATTCAGATTTCTGGTCGTTTGAATGGTGCTGAAATGGCACGTTCAGAATCTTATAAAGATGGTCGTATTCCTTTATCAACTTTCAGAGCAGATATCGATTATGCATTACATGAAGCTCACACTACTTACGGTAGATTAGGAGTTAAAGTATGGATAATGAAAGGTGAGGTTTACGGAAAAAGAGAATTATCTCCATTAGTTGGAATGACTAAAAAACAGTCAGGAAAAGGTGGAAACAATTCAGGTGGAAAAGGAAAATCTCGTCGTAGAAAGTAATTTTTTAAAGTAAAAGAAAAATGTTACAGCCAAAAAGAACAAAATATCGTAAAGTACAGAAAGGGCGTATGAAAGGGAACTCTGGAAGAGGTCACTTACTTTCTAACGGTATGTTTGGTATCAAATCATTAGATGCAAATTTTTTGACATCTCGTCAAATTGAAGCAGCCCGTGTAGCGGCAACTCGTTTCATGAAAAGAGAAGGTCAATTATGGATCAAGGTTTTTCCAGACAAACCAATTACAAAGAAGCCATTAGAAGTACGTATGGGTAAAGGTAAAGGTGCTCCAGAATACTGGGCAGCTGTTGTAAAGCCTGGAAGAATAATTTTTGAAGTAGGAGGAGTTCCTATGCACGTTGCTAAAGAAGCATTACGCTTGGCAGCTCAAAAATTACCAGTTAAAACTAAGTTTATTGTAGCTCGAGATTTCGAAGCTTAATTTAATAAGTTATGAAACAATCAGAAATTAAAGAATTATCTGTAGCTGAGTTACAAGAGAAATTGAAGGAGTCTAAAAAGAGCTACGCTGAATTAAAATTCGCTAACTCAATTTCTCCTCTAGAAAATCCAATTCAGTTGCGATTTGCGAGAAGAACAGTTGCTAGAATAGCTACTGAACTAACTAAAAGAGAATTGCAATAAATTGAATTCTACTGACAGATGGAAAAAAGAAATTTAAGAAAAGAGAGAATAGGTGTTGTTACTAGCAATAAAATGACGAAATCAATCGTGGTTTCTGAAGTAAAACGAGTAAAGCATCCTATGTACGGAAAGTTCGTGTTAAAAACAAAAAAATATGTTGCGCACGACGAACAGAACGATTGTAACATTGGTGATACAGTAAAAATAATGGAAACACGTCCATTGAGTAAAACCAAATGTTGGAGATTAGTTGAAATCATTGAAAGAGCTAAGTAATTATGGTACAACAAGAATCAAGATTAAAAGTAGCAGACAACACAGGAGCTAAAGAAGTATTAACTATTCGTGTTCTAGGTGGAACAAAAAGACGTTATGCTTCAGTTGGAGACAAAATTGTTGTGACTGTAAAAGATGCAACTCCTAACGGAAGTGTAAAAAAAGGACAAGTTTCTACAGCAGTTGTTGTACGTACTAAGAAAGAAGTAAGAAGACCAGATGGATCTTATATCAGATTTGATGATAATGCTTGTGTTCTTTTAAACCCTACTGGGGAAATGAGAGGTACACGTGTTTTCGGACCAGTTGCAAGAGAACTTCGTGATAAACAATTCATGAAAATAGTATCACTAGCACCAGAGGTACTTTAATACATTATTAAGATGACAAAACTAAAGATAAAATCAGGAGATACAGTACGAGTAATTGCTGGAGATCACAAAGGATCTGAAGGTAAAGTGCTTACTGTACTTCGTGAAAAGAATAAAGCTATCGTTGAGGGAGTGAATATGGTTAAGAAACACACGAAACCAAGTGCTCAAAATCCTCAAGGTGGTATAGTTGAAAAAGAAGCGCCTATTCATGTTTCTAACTTATCTTTGTTAACTTCAAAAGGAGAAACAACAAGAGTTGGATACAGAATGGAAGGTGACAAGAAAGTGAGATTTTCTAAAAAATCTAATGAAGTAATATAGCTATGGGGTATGTTCCAAGATTAAAACAAGAGTACAAGGATAGAATTATCCAAGCTCTTACAGAAGAATTCAGTTACAATAACGTAATGCAAGTACCAAAACTTGAAAAAATAGTTTTAAGTAGAGGTGTTGGTGGCGCTGTAGCTGATAAGAAATTAATTGATCATGCTACAGACGAGTTAGCAAAAATCACTGGACAAAAAGCAGTTGCTACAATATCTAAAAAAGATGTTGCTTCTTTCAAATTACGTAAAGGAATGCCAATTGGTGCAAAAGTTACGTTACGAGGAGAGAAGATGTACGAATTTTTAGATAGATTGACTACTTCAGCCTTACCACGTGTAAGAGATTTTGGAGGAATCAAAGCTAATGGATTCGATGGAAGAGGTAATTATAACTTAGGAATTACTGAGCAAATTATCTTCCCAGAAATAAATATCGATAAAGTGAACAGAATTGCAGGAATGGATATTACATTTGTAACTTCTGCTTCAACCGATAAAGAAGCTAAATCATTATTAACTCAATTAGGATTACCTTTTAAAAAGAATTAATTATGGCTAAAGAATCAATGAAAGCCCGTGAGGTAAAAAGAGCAAAAACGGTTGCTAAATATGCTGAGAAAAGAAAAGCTTTAAAAGAAGCTGGAGATTACGAAGCATTACAAAAGTTACCAAAAAATGCTTCTCCAGTTCGTATGCACAATCGTTGCAAACTTACAGGAAGACCAAAAGGGTATATGCGTCAATTCGGTATTTCTCGTGTAATGTTCAGAGAAATGGCTAACAAAGGGTTAATTCCTGGAGTTAAAAAGGCAAGTTGGTAAAATTATAAATTGGTTTCAGGTTCGATAACAATTCGAAAACCAAAACCGCAAATTCATAAATATGTATACAGATCCAATAGCGGATTACTTAACTAGAGTTAGAAACGCTAGTAGAGCAGGACACAGAGTTGTGGAAATTCCAGCTTCGAAGCTAAAGAAAGAAATCACTAAGATCTTATTTGATCAAGGTTTCATCTTAAGCTACAAGTTTGAAGATAACTCAGTTCAAGGAAGCATCAAAATCGCTTTAAAATACGATAAGATGACGAAAGAGCCTGTAATTAAGAAAATTCAGAGAATCAGTACACCAGGTTTACGTCAGTATGCTGGTGCTAACGAACTTCCAAGAGTATTAAACGGATTAGGAATTGCAATCGTATCTACTTCTCACGGAGTAATGACAGGAAAGCAAGCTAAACGTGAAAATGTTGGTGGAGAAGTTTTATGTTACGTTTACTAATAAAAAAGACTTACGAAAATGTCAAGAATAGGTAAAAACCCAGTAAGCATCCCAGCAGGAGTTACTGTAGATATAAAAGAAGGTCAGGTAACCGTAAAAGGTAAATTAGGAGAATTGACACAACAAATAGACGGTATCACTGTCAAACAAGAAGAAGGTCAATTAGTACTAGAACGTCCATCTGAAAGCAAAGATCATAAAGCAAAACATGGTCTATATAGAGCATTACTCAACAATATGGTTGAAGGTGTATCTAATGGGTTCACAAAAGAGTTAGAATTAGTTGGAGTTGGTTACAGAGCAAGTAATCAAGGACAAAGACTAGAATTAGCCTTAGGATTCTCTCACAATATTGTAATGAACTTAGCTCCTGAAGTGAAAGTTGAAACAATATCTGAGAAAGGAAAGAACCCAATTATAAAATTAACTTCTTACGACAAACAATTAGTAGGACAAGTTGCTGCTAAAATCCGTGCTTTCCGTAAGCCAGAACCTTACAAAGGAAAAGGAGTTAAATTTGTTGGAGAAGTATTAAGAAGAAAAGCAGGTAAATCAGCTTAATAATTAACTATGGGATTATCAAAGACTGAAAGAAGACAAAGAATTAAAAACAGAATAAGAAAAATCGTTGGCGGTACAGAAGCACGACCAAGATTAGCTGTTTTTAGAAGTAATAAAGAAATTTATGCTCAGATCATTAATGATGTAGACGGTAAAACAATTGCTGCTGCTTCATCACGTGATAAAGATATCAAAGCTGAAGGAACAAAAACGGAAGTTGCTGCCTTAGTAGGGAAGTCACTTGCTGAAAAAGCGCTCAAAGCTGGTGTCGAAACAATCGCATTTGATAGAGGTGGATACTTATACCACGGAAGAGTAAAATCATTAGCAGAAGGTGCTAGAGAAGGAGGACTTAAATTCTAAGAAACTATGTATCAGAAATACAAAAACGCAGAATTAGTAAAGCCAGGTGGATTAGAATTAAAAGATCGTTTGGTAGGAGTACAACGTGTAACCAAAGTAACTAAAGGTGGTAGAGCCTTCGGTTTCTCAGCTATCGTAGTTGTTGGAGATGAAAACGGTGTTGTAGGACACGGTTTAGGAAAATCAAAAGACGTTGCTACAGCAATTGCAAAGGCAATTGAAGACGCTAAGAAAAACTTAGTTCGTATTCCTTTACAAAACGGAACATTACCACATGAGCAAAAAGGTAAATATGGTGGAGCAAGAGTATACATTCAGCCAGCATCTTCAGGTACAGGAGTTATTGCAGGTGGAGCAGTACGTGCAGTATTAGAAGCTGTCGGAGTTCACAATGTATTATCTAAATCTCAAGGATCATCTAACCCTCATAACGTAGTAAAAGCAACATTTGATGCTTTATTACAATTAAGAGACGCAGGTATTGTTGCAAAACAAAGAGGAATTTCTTTAGAAAAAGTATTTAAAGGATAAATCAAGGATAAAATGGCAAAAATTAAAGTAACACAAGTAAGAAGCAAAATTAGTCGTCCTCAAAATCAAAAGAGAACACTAGAAGCGCTAGGTCTTAAAAAGATCGGTCAGGTTGTAGAACACGATGCTACACCAAACATCCTTGGAATGGTAAATAAAGTTAAACATTTAGTTTCTGTTGAAGAAGCTTAAAAATAACAACTAGTTATGGATTTAAGTAACTTAAAACCAGCTGACGGTTCAGTTCAAAGTAATAACAAAAGAGTAGGTAGAGGACAAGGTTCTGGAAAAGGTGGTACGGCAACACGTGGTCACAAAGGAGCTAAGTCTCGCTCAGGTTATTCAAAGAAAATTGGATTCGAAGGTGGTCAAATGCCTTTACAAAGACGTGTTCCTAAGTTTGGATTTACAAACATTAACCGTAAAGAATATCAAGGTGTAAATCTTGATAGATTACAGGAACTAGTAGACGAAGGTAAAATCACAGATACTGTTGATTTACAAACATTAGTAGCTAATAGAGTAGCTAGAAAAACTGATTTAGTAAAAATCCTTGGAAGAGGTGAACTAAAAGCAAAATTAAAAGTTACCGCTCACAAATTTACAGCTTCAGCTAAAGCAGCTATCGAAGCAGCAGGAGGAGAAGCAGTAACTTTATAATTTCTACAAAGAAGCATGAAAAATTTTATTGACACAATAAAAAATATTTGGAACATAGAGGAACTTAAGAATAAAATCTTAATAACTCTAGGACTTTTACTCGTGTATCGTTTCGGTGCGCAAGTAAGTCTTCCAGGTATGGACTATACAAAACTTGGCGCAGATTTCGCCGGTAACTTTCAAGGTGGTGGAATCGGAAACCTCCTAAACATGTTTACAGGTGGAGCTTTCGCTAAAGCATCTGTATTCGCTTTAGGAATTATGCCATACATCTCTGCTTCAATTGTAGTTCAATTGATGGGAATTGCAATTCCTTATCTACAAAAACTCCAAAAAGAAGGAGAAAGTGGTCGTAAAAAAATTACGCAAATCACTAGATGGTTAACAATTGTAATATGTTTGGTACAAGCACCTTTCTACCTATGGGGATTAGGCGCATTAGGAGTTCCTGATGAAGCTTTCTTAATGGGTAAAGGACTTGACTTTATCATTCCTTCTGTAATCATTCTTGTAACTGGTACCATCTTCGCGATGTGGCTAGGAGAAAAAATTACAGACAAAGGTATTGGTAACGGTATCTCACTATTAATCATGGTAGGAATTATAGCGTACATGCCACAAGCGTTTGTTCAAGAACTTGCTTCAAATGCAAGTAAGCCAATGCTTATTCTTATAGAAATTGTAATCTGGTTAGCAATTATCATGGCAAGTGTATTATTGGTAATGGCGGTTCGTCAAATACCAGTACAATATGCTAGAAGAACTGCTAGTGGTGGATACGAGAAAAATATCTTCGGAGCAAGACAATTTATCCCATTAAAATTAAACGCATCTGGTGTAATGCCAATCATCTTTGCACAAGCATTAATGTTTGTACCTTCTGCAATAGGAAAAGGTTTAGGAACCGATTCTACTGTAGGACAATGGATGCAGGCTAACTTCCAAGATGTATTTGGATTATGGTATAATGTATTGTTCGCTTTCTTAATTATAATTTTCACTTACTTCTATACTGCAATTACAGTTCCTACGAACAAAATGGCAGATGACTTAAAAAGAAGTGGTGGATTTATCCCTGGAATTCGTCCAGGAGGAGAAACAGGAGAATATTTAGATAAGATAATGTCACAAATTACATTACCAGGATCAATCTTTTTAGCATTGATCGCTATATTTCCATCAATCGTTGGTAATATATTAGGTATACAACAAAGCTGGGCATTATTCTTTGGTGGAACATCGTTGCTAATTATGGTAGGAGTTGCCATCGATACTATGCAACAAATAAACTCATACTTGTTGAACAGACATTATGATGGTTTAATGAAAACTGGTAAAAACCGTAAAGTAGTTGCATAATTATGGCTAAACAAGCTGCAATAGAACAAGACGGAACAATTATAGAAGCATTATCAAATGCAATGTTCCGTGTAGAATTAGAAAACGAGCATATCGTAACAGCTCACATTTCAGGAAAAATGCGTATGCATTATATCAAATTATTACCTGGTGATAAAGTGAAACTTGAAATGAGCCCATACGATTTAACAAAAGCAAGAATTACTTATAGATATTAATCTATTAAATGATTCAAGAATTGAAAGATTGAATAACTCGTTGAGAAAAAATCTTTTAATCTTTTAATTTTCAATCATTAAATAAATAAACTAATGAAAGTAAGAGCATCAATAAAAAAGAGAAGTCCCGAGTGCAAAATTGTGCGTCGTAAGGGGAGATTATACGTAATCAATAAAAAGAATCCTAGATTTAAACAAAGACAAGGATAGTTATGGCAAGAATCGCAGGAGTAGACATTCCAAAGCATAAGAGAGGAGTTATCGCATTAACTTACATCTTTGGAGTCGGAAGAAGCAGAGCTAAAGAAGTTTTAGCTAACGCAAAAGTAAGTGAAGACACTAAAGTTTCAGACTGGAACGATGATGAAATTGGTCGTATCCGTGAAGCTGTAGGAACATACACAATTGAAGGTGAATTACGTTCCGAAGTTCAATTAAACATCAAACGTTTAATGGATATCGGTTGTTACAGAGGAATTCGTCATAGATCTGGACTTCCATTAAGAGGTCAAAGAACGAAGAACAACTCTAGAACAAGAAAAGGTAGAAGAAAAACTGTTGCTAACAAGAAGAAAGCAACTAAATAATTAAAATAGATGTTGGTAATTAGTATTGAGTAGTGAGAACTATTTATTTAATTATAAAGAATCTAACTACTAACTACTAAAATCTTAATACTAAAAAAGTATGGCAAAGTCTAGCAAGAGTACAAAAAAACGTAAAGTAATCGTTGAGTCAGTTGGAGCAGCACATGTAACTGCATCCTTCAACAACATTATTATATCACTTACAAACAAAAAAGGAGATGTGATTTCTTGGTCATCTGCTGGTAAAATGGGCTTTAGAGGTTCTAAAAAGAACACTCCATATGCTGCGCAAACTGCAGCAGAAGAAGCATCTAAAGTTGCACACGAAGCAGGATTACGTAAAGTAAAAGTTTACGTTAAAGGTCCAGGAAATGGTAGAGAATCTGCTATCAGAACAATCCATAATTCAGGAATTGAAGTAACAGAAATTATCGACGTTACTCCATTACCACACAATGGATGTAGACCTCCAAAAAGAAGAAGAGTATAATTAATTTAATTTTCATTGAGAGATTAACGATTATCGAAGGAGAAAGCCTTAATTCATAATCACTCTCATAATAACTATTAGAAATGGCAAGATATACTGGTCCAAAAACTAAAATTGCTCGTAAATTCGGAGAAGCAATTTTTGGAGATGATAAATCTTTTGATAAAAGAAATTATCCTCCAGGTCAACACGGAAATAACAGACGTAGAGGAAAAAAATCTGAATACGCTGTTCAGTTGATGGAAAAACAAAAAGCAAAATACACATACGGAATCCTTGAACGTCAGTTCAGAAACTTGTTCGATAGAGCAAATAGAAGCAAAGGAATTACGGGTGAAGTATTATTACAATTATGTGAATCTCGTTTAGATAACGTAGTTTTCAGAATGGGAATCGCACCAACAAGAAGCGGAGCGCGTCAATTAGTATCGCACCGTCACATCACAGTAAATGGAGAGAAAGTAAATATTCCTTCATACAGCTTAAAACCTGGTGATGTTGTAGGAGTTAGAGAAAAATCTAAATCCTTAGAAATTGTTTCAAGATCTTTAGCTAACGCTAGCCACGTATACGAGTGGATTACATGGAACGGAGAAAAAATGGAAGGTACGTTTGTTACTGCTCCAGAAAGACTTCAAATTCCTGAAAATATTAAAGAGCAGTTAATAGTAGAATTATATTCTAAATAATAAATAATCAGAAAGTATTCTTAATATGGCATTATTAAACTTCCAAAAGCCCGATAAAGTTATCATGATTGACTCATCTGAGTTCGATGGCAAATTTGAATTTCGTCCTTTAGAACCTGGTTATGGGCTAACAATCGGGAACGCATTAAGAAGAGTACTTCTATCATCATTGGAAGGTTTTGCGATTACTTCTGTTCGTATGGACAAAGTTGATCACGAATTTTCAACGATTTCTGGTGTTGTAGAAGATGTAACAGAAATTATTTTAAACTTAAAACAAGTACGTTTTAAAAGACAAATAGACGATATCGATAACGAATCTGTATCAATTTCTGTTTCAGGTAAAGAACAACTTACCGCAGGTGACTTCCAAAAGTTTATCTCAGGTTTCCAAGTGTTAAATCCAGATCTAGTTATCTGTAACATGGATGCTTCAGTAAACCTAAACATGGAAATCACTATCGAAAAAGGTAGAGGATATGTTCCAGCCGAAGAAAACAAAAAATCAAACGCTCCATTAGGAACGATCTTTACAGACTCTATTTACACACCTGTAAAGAATGTTAAGTACAGCATAGAAAACTATCGTGTTGAGCAAAAAACTGATTATGAAAAATTAGTTTTTGAAATCATTACTGATGGATCTATTCATCCTAAAGAAGCTTTAACTGAAGCAGCAAAAACACTTATCCACCACTTTATGTTATTCTCTGATGAGCGTATCACTCTAGAAGCGGATGAAATTGCACAAACAGAAACGTATGATGAAGAATCATTACACATGCGTCAACTACTAAAAACAAAATTAGTAGATATGGACCTTTCTGTAAGAGCATTAAACTGTTTAAAAGCTGCAGAAGTAGATACATTAGGAGACTTAGTATCTTACAACAAAAATGATTTAATGAAATTCAGAAACTTCGGTAAAAAATCATTAACTGAACTAGAAGAACTAGTAAATGTTAAAGGATTAAGTTTCGGAATGGACTTATCAAAATACAAATTAGACAAAGATTAATTCAAAATTCCACTATAATTTGCTCCTCAAACGAGTCGTAGCAAGATAGCGGTCAAAAACAAATGTCATGAGACACGGAAAAAAAGTAAATCACTTAGGTAGAAAAACAGCGCACAGAAAAGCGATGTTAGCAAATATGGCTTGTTCATTAATCGAACACAAGCGTATTAACACTACAGTAGCAAAAGCAAAAGCATTAAAGCAATTTGTTGAGCCATTAGTAACTAAGTCGAAAGAAGATACTACACACAATCGTCGTTTAGTATTTAGTAAACTAAGAAACAAATATGCAGTAACTGAATTATTCAGAGATGTTGCTGTTAAAGTTGCTGATAGACCAGGTGGTTACACAAGAATAATCAAGTTAGGAAATCGTCTTGGAGATAATGCGCAAATGGCATTAATCGAATTAGTGGACTACAACGAAACGTACAACACTGAGAAAAAAGCGAAAACAACTAGACGTAGTAGAAGAGGTGGTAAAAAAGCTGCAACTCCTGCTCCAGTTGAAACTAAAGCTTCTAACGAAGAAGAATAATGATTTTCAATTCATTACATATAAAAAGGATAAACTTTCTGAGTTTATCCTTTTTTTTGTAGTAAAGAAACTCAATTCTAAAAGCCTAAAAACGAATTACAAAAAAATGATCAAACTCGTAAAATCATTAATTCCTAAAAAGCTGAAAAAGTTTGTAAAACGGAAAATCCTAAAAAAAGGATACGTTAACAAACCAGTTCATGCAGCTTCTTTAAGTAAAGATGAATTTACATTAGATGCAACAATTGCCTACAACAAATATGGCGGTTATTGCACACCTTTCTCAGCACAGCAAGAATCAGTCGTGCAAGAAATCCTAAAAGGAAAAGTATACGAACCTGAAACCATTCAGTACATTGTAGATCACTGCGGAAATGGAGATGTTATTCAGGCAGGTGCATACTTTGGCGACTTTCTTCCAGGTATCGCAAAAAACATTTCCGAAACTGCTAAAGTTTGGACATTTGAACCAAGCTTAGAATACTTCCGATGCGCGCAAATTACCATCCTACTCAACAATCTAAACAATGTACATCTTCAGCAAGTCGGACTCGGAGAAGTCAAATCTGAAGTAAAATTACAAATAGAAACCGCAGACGGAAGACGATTAGGCGGCGCAAGTAGAATAATTGATTCAGAAAATGGTAAATTTGTACCAATCAAAATAGAAACATTAGACAGTATGATTCCCGAAGACAGAAATATTTCAATACTTCAACTCGATTTAGAAGGATTTGAAATTCCTGCGCTCAAAGGTGCAATCAATACCATCAAGCGATGCAAACCAATTCTAATTCTCGAAATATTATCACACAACGACATAGTATCAAACGATTGGTTCAAAAATAATATACTTTCACTAGGATATAAAATCACTGGAAAAGTACACAACAACACTATAGTAACAATACAACACAACAATTAATTCATATAAAACACAACACAACTAAATTGTATAGCTAGATATGAAATACCAAACTCGACAAAAAGCAATAGTATTACTTGAAGATGGAACTATCTTTTACGGTAAAGCAATCGGAAATTCTGGAACTGCATATGGAGAAGTATGTTTCAACACTGGAATGACAGGATATCAAGAAATCTTTACCGATCCTTCATACTACGGACAACTCATGGTCACGGCAAATGTACACATCGGTAACTATGGTACGGCTACTGCCGAAATGGAATCGGATGGCGTTAAAATTGCTGGACTCATTTGTAAAAACTTTAGTTACGATTACTCACGTGATGCGGCTGATAGTTCACTAAAAGAATTCTTAGATCAAAATGACCTTTTCGCAATATCAGATGTTGATACCAGAGCATTGGTAAGCTACATCAGAGACAATGGAGCTATGAATGCAGTCATCTCGACAGATGTTGATAACATTGACGAACTCAAAGCAAAACTTGCGAAGGTACCAAGTATGGCAGGATTAGAACTAGCTTCAAAAGTATCTACAAAAGAGCCATACATATATGGAGATGAAAATGCTTCCGTAAAAATTGCAGCGTTAGATATTGGTTGTAAAAAGAACATTCTTAGAAATCTTGCAAAGCGTGATGCTTGCATCAAAGTATTTCCATACAATGCAACCTTTGAAGAAATGAGCGCATGGAATCCTGATGGATACTTCATATCTAATGGACCAGGAGATCCAGAACCATTAAGCGACGCAATTACATTCGCAAAAGAAGTCATCAAACGCGATTTACCATTATTCGGAATCTGTTTAGGACATCAAATCATTGCACTTGCTAACGGAATCTCAACGTATAAAATGCACAATGGACACAGAGGAATCAATCATCCTGTAAAAAATATGTTGACAGGAAAAGGAGAAATTACCTCTCAAAATCATGGTTTTGCCATCAACAGAGAAGAAACGGAAGCCAATGCAAATGTAGAAATAACACATGTACATCTAAATGATAATACGGTTGCAGGAATTCGTGTGAAAGATAAAAACTGTTTCTCAGTACAATACCATCCAGAAGCAAGTCCTGGACCGCACGATGGAGAATACTTATTTGATCAATTCATTGAAAACATTAAAAAAGTAAAAACGGTTTAATACGGCTATCTAAAAAGTATAATTTTCGTCAAACTGAACTTGATTCAGTTTCACATAAGCTTTGAAAATCAGTATGATGAGATTCTGAATTAAATTCAGAATGACGTTTTTAAAATTTTTAGAGAATCTTATAATATAAACTATATAAGGATGAACAGAATCATTATTCTAATATTGACATTCATATGTGTAGTATCATGTAAAAATGATACAAAACCTGAAAAGTCAACTACGAAAACAGAAAAGGCTACAACTACAGAAACTGCAAATGCAAAACTTTCGGTTGACAAAGAACAATTCTTGGCTACCACAATTGCCTATTTCAAAAACTGTAAAGCAAATGCAACAGACAGAAACGATTGTCGAAACAGTATTACAAAAATGATTTCTGAATTCTATACTATTGATGATTTTAAAAATACAAATGGCGATTATATACTATATGACAGTATTCAGTCTATCGTAAGAAGATCCGAAAACTGGATACAACTTGGAAATGCAAATGATCAAGAAGCATTAAACAAAGCACAAGAAGCCGCAAACAATGGAAACGCAACGATTGCAATAGATGTGTCAGAATTGTACGGACAAGTGGCGATGATTACACCAGGAAAACTGACAAATTCTGGTTCATGGAAACTAAAAGTTCCGAATACAACGGCTTTGGTAAACTATGATGCGTCCAAATCGTTCATGAACAAATCGTTAGCGTATGCATTCAAATCCACAGAAAATATTATACTGTTTAGCAAATCACGGTAACATAAGTTCATGAAGTGTAGGCAAGAAATTCAAAATAAAATAGGGAGTCAAGCCTTAAAACGCTATGAATCTCAATTATTGAGCAAAAAGTAGTTGCGGTATTTCTCAGGGAAAACGTTTTCGCATTTTAAAAAAAGAACCAAAAATACAGCATTGCTAACATATCCATAAAAGCGATGCACAACCATAAAAAACTAGCGTTAGTTTCGTAAATTAGCCTAGAAGAAATAAAAAGAAAAAAAGAAATGAGCAGAATTATAAACATTCACGCAAGACAAATATTAGATTCAAGAGGAAATCCAACTGTTGAAGTAGATGTAGTAACTGAAAATGGAATCTTAGGAAGAGCCGCTGTGCCTTCAGGAGCTTCCACAGGAGAACATGAAGCTGTAGAATTGAGAGATGGCGGAGACGCTTACATGGGAAAAGGAGTTCGTAAAGCTGTTCAAAATGTAAATACAACGATCGCAGAAGCCTTAATTGGTGTTTCTGTATTTGAGCAAAATCATATCGACAAAGCTATGATCGATTTAGATGGAACGCCAAACAAAGGCAACTTAGGAGCCAATGCAATCTTAGGTGTTTCATTAGCTGCGGCAAAAGCTGCGGCAAACGAACTTGGAATGCCATTATACAGATATGTTGGCGGCGTTTCGGCAAACACACTTCCTGTGCCAATGATGAACATCATCAACGGAGGTTCACATTCTGATGCACCAATTGCGTTTCAAGAATTCATGGTCATGCCTGTAAAAGCGGAAAACTTTACACATGCGATGCAAATGGGAACTGAAATCTTTCATCACTTAAAAAAAGTATTACACGACAGAGGTTTAAGTACAGCTGTTGGAGATGAAGGTGGTTTTGCACCAACATTAGACGGAACGGAAGATGCTTTAGACACTATTTCAAAAGCAGTTGCAAATGCAGGTTACAAACTTGGCGATGAAATTATGATTGCGTTAGATTGTGCTGCGGCAGAATTTTACGTTGATGGCGCATACGACTATACCAAATTTGAAGGAAGTACTGGAAAAGTGAGAACGTCTAAAGAACAAGCAGATTACTTAGCAGAATTAGCAGCAAACTATCCAATAATTTCTATCGAAGATGGAATGGATGAAAACGATTGGGAAGGTTGGAAATACCTAACTGAGAAAATCGGAGACAAAGTACAATTAGTCGGAGACGATTTATTTGTAACCAATGTTGAGCGTTTATCAAGAGGAATTGATAACAATACAGCAAACTCTATCCTAATCAAAGTAAATCAAATTGGGACGCTTACAGAAACTATTGCAGCCGTAAATATGGCGCACAATGCAGGATATACTTCGGTAATGTCACACAGATCTGGAGAAACAGAAGACAATACGATTGCTGATTTAGCAGTTGCGTTAAACACAGGACAAATCAAAACGGGTTCTGCTTCACGTTCAGACAGAATGGCGAAATACAATCAATTATTGCGCATTGAAGAAGAATTGGGAGAAGTTGCTTACTATCCGCAAGACAAAGCATTCAAAATAAAATAACACATTAAGTTATATATCAAAAAACCGCTTACGAATTCGTAAGCGGTTTTTTTGTATTTATGCGCAAGTAACACAGGTCAATTCGTCACAAGCAGTTCGTCTGCAGGTCAAAATACCTTCGGTTAATGCTGGTATTGTCGGATCTGGACAGCCACAACTTACATGCGGACAATACGAAAACTCACGTGTAATTTTGGTCAATGTTGTAATAATATCTACAACAGTTTGTGCCACATCAGTTCCACCAGAAACATGGTTTAAATTACTAACCGACTGCTTGCGTAACACTAAATTTTTTAAATTCTTTTTTTTCATAATTCTGAATGTATTGGTTTACAGAAAGTTATAAAAAAATTTAATAGCTCAATTATGGTTTTACCGTAATTAATTGGAATACAAATTCATACAATTCTAGCTGTAAATTTTCCAGTCCAAAAATCAGTAATTCATTGTATTTTCAAAACTCAAAAAAGATAGTATCTTTAACACATTATGACAGAACAAAAAAAACCGCACGGATGCGTCAAAGCCATACAAAAACTCTTTTCGGGTTGTTTGGCGTTGATAGTTACAGGTTTTTTGGGAATTGTGATATTCTTTTTGGCAACTGAAGTCAAAATAGAAGGCATGTCTTTATTAGTAATTACAATCTGCGGCTTCTTTATAGTGCGATATCTCTGGAAAAAAGCAATGCAAAATTCAGTATCAAATGCAGGTGCTTTCAAAAGTATTCTTTACAATCTCTTACGAACAGTAGGTGTTATCATCCTATTTTCAGTCATCATGACAATTCTGATGAAAAATGCAGGATATGTCATTGAAGACGATTCCACTAAAGTAGAAGATGACACTCAAAAAACGGAAGTTGTCACAACTACGGAAGGAGAAAAAACAGTGGAATACATTATCAATAAAATGAATTGGAAAGACTTCGACGGCGATCGGTATCGGATGAATTTCAAAATTGAAAAAGACAATGTGCCCAAATCAAAACGAAATCGATTGGCATACACAATAACGCGTAACTTCAATTGGGGAGAATTTTACAAACATATGGCAACTCATGATGCGCCATTATTAGAACATTTGTACACATCCTTCAGTAAAATTCAGCAAGAAAAAAGGATGAACAGGAAAAAATTTGCCGAATTCATCATTACCAGCATTCAAAACATTCAATACAATTACATAAAAACGGTGCCATGCAATGGAAATGAAGACTATCCATGTGTGGGAAATGTGCGTTTAGGAATATTTGCGCCTGTAGAATTTGGCTCAAACCTTAAAGGCGATTGCGATTCGCGGACGGTTTTACTTTTCGTATTGCTATCAAAATTTAATTATGACGTTGCCATTCTAAACAGTGATGAATACAAACATTCGGTATTAGGAATCAATGTGCCTGCACGAGGAAAATACAAAACATACAACAGAAAAAAATATTATTTCGTAGAAACTACTGCCAAAGGTTGTCCAATAGGATATCTACCTAAAGACGTATCAAGCTTGCGTTATTGGGACTTTGTGTTAGTCAATTAAAAAAAGAAATCTCATGAATACAGAACTACTTTATCTTGCTCTTAGTCAATTGGTATTGTCCATTGTGCTTGCCATCATCATATTCTTTATCTCATACAAAGTATTGATCAAAATTTTCAAACTAAAAGAAGAAAACCTAAACGATTCCAACTTGGCACTAAGTATCTTCTTTTCAGGAATTATATTCAGTACAGGATATTTGCTAAGTGGCATCATTCCGTCAATAATCAGTGCGATAGAAATGTTGAAAATTCATGCCAAAGAAAACCTATTTGTAGAAATCTTAAAATACTCTTCCTTATCATTATTTGTAGGATTCTTATTAGCAGGATTAATTCATTTCAGTTCGTTCATGTTGGCAAAATCGCTCACAAAACATGTAGATGAAGTAGGCGAGTTGAAAAAAAATAACTTAGCTGTCGCAATACTACTCAGTACCATTTTAATCTCCATTACAATCATATCCAGAGACAGTTTGGTATTCTTAATAGAGTTGTTTTTACCACAACCAACCGTTTTAGAATATACATCATAAATTTTATTTATAGGTTTGATAATCAAATACTTTGGTTAAAAAATTCCCAATTCTATTCTTGCGGATTTAAACAATTCGTATCTTTAATAGAAAAAGGAAGCCTATGAAAAATATTACATATCTAATAAGTTGCTTATTTCCCATCTTAATATTTTCACAGCAACTTACGTCCATAACGCCTGTTAGTAATAACACCATTTTATTACGATTTGATGAAGGCGAAAAAGATTTCACAAACTTTGATGAATTCTACTTTTACAGTGCGCCAAATGCTGTCTATTACGGTCAAATTGACGAAGCGCAAGCGTTACTGCCTGCCAATTTCAGCATTACAAGTACCGATGATACATTTTACAACACAGCGCAACAAGCTACGGCAACATTCTTTAAAGCAAAAGAACAAGTAGCGTTGCAAGACTATTATGTATATGTCCGATTGCCAAATCCGATGGAAAACGGCAAAACATACACCGTAAATGTGTCCAATATCAATACACAACAAAGTTCGTACACCTTAACTTTTGATGCATTCGCTAACTTTTCTGAAAGTATTCATGTCAATCAAGTTGGAATGATTCCGAGTGCGACAGAAAAATTTGCATACATTTCACAATGGTTAGGAAAAAATAATTTTAGCAACAGTCACTTTGAAGACTTTTCAAGTTTTGAAGGCGCAACAGGTCATGTAGTGCGGGTTTCAGACAATCAAATTATATACACCGGAACAGGAACTGATGGTTTACAATTCAAAGCGCCAAACACATTAGCGGATTATTCAGAAAACTTTGCGACTAAATATTGGTACAATTCGCCCATGTGGCAATTTGAATTCTCAGCAGTAGGAAACACAATTCCTGTAGATGAAAATGAAGAATACAAAATTGTAATTGAAGGTATTGGAAGTTCATTTCCATTCAAAATATCAAACAAAGCCTATGACCAAATTTACAAATCAGTTGCCAATAGTTTATTATACCAACGTAGCGGATTTGATCGTGGCAATGAATATGCGCCATTTCTAAAACCTGTAGATCACACACCAGGAGTTGATAATTTTCAAATTACCTATTCCAATTACAGACGCATGGACAATATAAATGGCGATCAAGAAAGCTTTGTACAATTACCAGCGCAGGCAACTTCATTCATAAACCCAACAAATCAACCAGCGTGGATGACTTCACCTGACGGAATGCCTTGGGGAAGTGGCGGACATTTTGACGCGGGCGACTTTGATGTGTATATTCAACATCTTAACTTACCAATTTATGCATCGCTTTTCTATCAATTGGCACCTGGCGGATTTTTAGACGGACAACTGAACATTCCAGAAAGTAATAATGGAGTTCCAGATGTGTTGGATGAAGTGCAATGGACGTTAGACTTTTTCAAACGAACAAAAGGGCCAACTGGTGGCATCTGTGGCGGAAAAGAAACAAACGGATATTACGGACCTTCGTACAATGATGGTTCTGGCAATTCTTCATCGGAACAAATGTGGTATGTCTACAAAGAAGATCCTGCGGCTTCCTATACATATGCTACCGCAGCAGCATTATTTTCAGCTGCGTTAGACATTGCTGGCGATCCAAACAATCAGGCAGATTTATACAAAAGTGAAGCTATCGCTGCATATGTTTGGGCAAATAACAACGCTACAGCAACAGACTTGGAACAGCTTTTTCAAGGAATTGGATATGCAGGAAAAGTAAAAGACTTAAAACTAATGGCAGCTTCTGCTTTGTACAGTGTTACGGGCGGACAAGAATATTTAGACTATTACAAAAACAATACAGTTGTCACAACGGCTACAACTTTTCTATACGAATATCAAATACATGATGAAGCATTAGCAAATTGGATTTTCAGCTTAATTCCGAATGATAAATGGAACAACTTTGACAATGATGCCATCAATCTAAAAAACACACAAATTCAAGCAATTCATTACTGGAGCGATGTTTGGGGAACAAATGATATTACCATGAAACCAATCCGATTCATCAAATCACAATATCAACCGCCAATTCTTGGTACTACGGGTTCAACACCGCAAGTCATTCCGCAAATTATGTCGTATCATCATACAGGAGATCAAACCTTATTAAACAAAATACTATCAAGCAATGATATGATGTTGGGCGGAAATCCTGAAAACAAAGTATACATTACAAGAGCGGATGTATTTGGCGCCGAACGTTATTCGCGAGAAACATTACATGATGCGGCAATTAATAACGCTGGAAATGCCATTCCAGGAATTCCATTATATACACACAGTTTAGACAAAAAAGAAGACTTCATCATGTCGCCACCAATTGACGATTGGCCATATATGGAAATGAACTTAGACGCGCGTGTATACTTCTTGCAATCAGAATTTACCATTCATCAAAATACGGTGCAAACTATGATGATTTATGGATACTTAAACACACTATTCAATCCTGAATTGACATTAAGTGTTCCAGAAAATCAAGTTGATGACGTTGCAAATATTGCAGTCTTTCCAAATCCGAATGAAGGAATCTTTACCATCAAGTGGAATCAAGGGAAAAACTTTAATGAAGCATTGTTATATGACATCAATGGAAGAAGAATTAACATCGCGATGGACACAACATTTAATAAAAATAGTATTCAAATAGCTACAGAATTTTTAAGTGAAGGTATTTATATTCTAAAAGTAAACTTAGACAATGATATTATCACAAAAGAAGTAAACATTCGGTAAAGTTCGTGCCAATTTGTTTAGTAGAAGAGTCGTTTCATGTACGTATGAAACGACTCTTCTATGAAATAAGCAATCGATATTTGTAAATTACGAGTAAATTAATCGCTGTAATACATAAAAACTAATGAAGTTTAGGTATTTTCGCAACAGCAAATCTCTCCCCTGAGCACATTTGTTCAATACGCCATTTTACACTATGAAAAATTATGAACTCAATGTATGCTAACTTCTAATTTACTTTAGCAGATAAGATTTTATATGCATTGTAACGAACCAATTAAATCATTTTAAATGAGATTAAAATTACTACTTACATTTCTAATTTTTACAAACATCTTTTGGATACACAAAACAGTAGCGCAACCTGTAAATGATAATTTTGCAAATGCCATTTCAGTAACTTGCGGAAACAATTACACCGCTACTACAATTACAGCAACCATTGATGAAGACAACGCACCAGATGCTACTACTCCGCAAGCGGTAGATTTAGATGCTCCAAACATTTGGTATTCGTACACAGGTTCAGGAACTCCAGAAACTGTAACTTTAGATTTATGTGCATCAGGATATGATACTTCATATTTAGTATATACAGGAACATCAGGAAACTTGACATTAGTAGCGGCTAATGATTTTAATGATGCTGTATGCGGACCAGGATTTCGCTCCTACGGAACCTTTGAATCTGACGGAACAACAACATATTATATTACCATTACAGGATACAACTCTACGGATACAGGTACGGTAGATATGAATGTTTCTTGTGTGCCAAATGTAGCAACTCCAAATACCATTGCTTTAGCTGTTCCAATAGTTCCTTCGGTAGCAGGAACAGGTTGTCCAAGTAGTGGATATACATTTGATCTCGATTTTACAAATTCGGGAACTACAGATAGCGGTTTGGGCGGATGTCTAAATGGTGATTTTGAAGGAATAGATCAATTCTTTACATGGACAGCAACAACCAACGGTTTAAAATACAGCACGCCTTCTTTTGTGGGACGAGCAGGAATGATTATTAGAAACGCAACTGCGCCTTATGAAATTATAGATTGTTCTAAAGCATTAGATAACAATGATGGAATATTTACTGGATGGAATGTAGGAGATAATCTAATTATTCAAATATATAAATCAGAAGGTTTTTCAGGAATTGCAGATGCACGATTCTGTTTAGAAGAAAAATCATTCTCAACTCCAAATAATGATTTACCTGCAGGCGCAATTCCAATCGTACCAGGTTTGGCAGGAAGCGATTGTACCATAACTACAAACAATCAAACTCTATTTCTAAATACAAATACATACACTACAACAGACAGTGGAATGGATACTTGTGTTGGTAACGATACTGGTGTAGACCAATTTTTTACATGGACAGCAACTTCTGGAGGTTTACTTTGGGGACAAAATCCAGACAACATAGGGATTTCAGTTCGCAGCACGACAGGTGTAGAGTATGGATGCATTGTAACAAATCAAGGAGATCCTGTGAAACTTAGTGGTTGGGAAATAGGAGAAGACTTAATTATTCAACTATTTAACTATGAGAATTATCACTATGATGCACTTACATTTTGCTTGAGAGAATACGAAACACCAACAAATAATATACTCTCAGGAGCAACTCCTATAACACCTACGGCTCTTGCAGACGACTGTACTGAAACCACACTGTTTTTTAGCTCGGATGGAACGACAGATAGCGGACTAGACGGAACGTGTAATGGCGCAAATACAGGATATGATCAGTTTTTTACATGGACAGCAACAACAAATGCTTTGTCATGGACGGGACTCACAGAAAATCCAGGAATTATTATTAGAGATACCGCAGGAAATGAAATTACCTGTGCAGATACAATTGCACCAGACAATACCATCTTATCAGGATGGGACGTAGGAGATGAATTGATTATTCAAATTTATGATTGGGTATTTATAATTAACTCTGGTACGGCGGCTGGTAATGTAGAAGATTCGTACAGAGATATTTCGTTTTGTTTAAAGGAACACCAAATAACAATTCCTGGGCAAACCTTCGTGCCAGATGATAATTTTGAACAATACCTAATTAATCAAGGATATGATACAATATTGGATAATTACGTAACCACCGCAAATATCAATTCAATTACTGGAATTGATGTGTCAAATGATAACATTGCTGACTTAACTGGAATAGAAGATTTTACTGCATTAAGAACGCTATATGCTTCAAACAATCAATTAACAAGTATAGATATTACGCAAAACGTAGCATTAGAGGATTTTAGAATAAATAATAATAACATATCAACTTTAAATATTACTCAAAATGTACTTATTAGAAAATTAGATATATACTACAATCAAATAACGAGTTTAGACCTCACACAAAATGCCGCTTTAGAAGATATAGAAGCTTGGAATAATCAACTCACTTCTATAGATGTGAGTCAAAATTTGATGTTAAGAGAATTGGAAATTAATAATAATAATCAAGTATCAAGTGTCGATGTGACTGCTAACACAAACTTAGAAACATTAAATGTTGGTTTTACGCAAATATCAAGTATCGATTTGTCAAATAACCTAATGCTAGATAATTTAAGTATTGTAAATTGTCCCATAACAACCATTAATTTGTCGATTAATTTAGCACTAGAAAGATTGAATATTGCTGGAAGTCAACTCACAACTTTAGATGCATCCAATAATACAAATCTTATAAGCTTTTTATGCCAAGACAGTTCTTTATTAACAAGTGTAAATATGCAAAATGGTAATAACTCTAACCTTTCTTTCTTTCTCGCTACAAATACACCAAATTTAGCCTGTGTACAAGTGGATGATGTTGCATACAGTACTGCCAATTGGACTAATGTTGATACAGGAATTAATTTTAGTACAGACTGCGGATTTCTTGAAAATGATACATGTGTAAACGCAATCAACGTTCCTGTATGTGACGGTACGTGTAACAATGTAGTTTCTGCAACAATGGTAAATGCAACAAATTCTAACTCGTTGCAATGTTTTGGAAACAATGCTAACTTTACAGATGTGTGGTTTAGTTTTGTTGCTACTGAAACAACACATGAAATTAAGCTGCAAAACCTAATAGGCTCGCCCAGCTTCCTGTGGCATGCTGTAATTGATGCTCAAGCGTATACATGTGGAAACA
>NZ_LBMG01000159.1 GCF_001005315.1 Kordia jejudonensis | reverse complement strand
TCTTTACTCACTTGGGTTCAATCCTTATCAAGTAAAGATTTAGAAGTACATTTTGTAATGGAAGCTACTGGAGTTTATCATCAAAAGTTTGCTTACTACTTAGAAGATAAAGGGTTCAATTTAAGTATTGTTTTACCCAACAAAATAAGTAACTACATGCGTACTTTAGATACCAAAACAATTACTGATAAAACAGCTTCTCAAGCTATATGTCAATTTGGTTTGGAGCGTACACTCGATTTTTGGAAACGTCCAAAAAGAATTTATAAAGAATTACAACAATTAACTAGAGAACGCTCTCAAATAGTAGATGAACGAGTTATTGTAAAGAATCAATTACATGCGGAGAAATCAGAAGCACTACCCAATCAAAATAGTGTAAGACGATTAAAGTTACGTATTGAATTTTTAAACAAGCAAGAGCAAGAAATAAGAATAGAAATTCAAGAAATAGTTGATAGCGATCCTAATTTAAAAAAAGAATTAAAAAATATTTGTACAATACCTGGTGTAGGAATACTAACAGCAGTAATTGTTTTAGCAGAAACAAATGGATTTGAATTGATTAGGAATAAAAAACAGCTAACAAGTTATGCTGGTTTGGATGTAAAACAAAAACAATCAGGAACATCAGTCAACAAGAAAACTAGAATATCAAAAAAAGGAAATCGTAACCTACGTAAAGCAATGCATTTACCATCATTAGCTGCTGTAAAATACAATCAAACACATAAAGAATTATACACAAGACTACTAGCTAAAAGCGGTATAAAAATGAAAGGTCTGATTGCTGTGCAACGAAAACTATTAGAATTAATATATGTGATACATAAAAATAAAACAGTATTCCATCAAAATTATGAACATGAAAAAAGAGCAAATGATTTAAAAATACAAATTGCTCTTTAGAAACTGGCTTGAAGCCGTTTT
>NZ_LBMG01000158.1 GCF_001005315.1 Kordia jejudonensis | reverse complement strand
GTCAATGTGATGATGATACAGATGGAGTTTCCGATTTTAATCTGACAGAAGCCAATTCATTACTTTCCAATGATTTTGCAAACGAAACATTTACCTACTTTATCAATCTTACTGATGCGCAGAACAATACCAATCCTATTGCTGATCCAACTGCCTTTGCTAGTACAAATGGCGGATTGGTCTATGTGCGTATAGAAACCGTTAATGGCTGTTTCAGAATTGGAGAAGTCAATCTCTCAGTAGCAACTACGCAAATTCCTGCTTCGTTTCAAATTGATTTCGAAGTCTGTGATGATGATTTAATTGATGGCGATAATACCAACGGTGTTGCTACCTTTGACTTTAGTGCAGCTGATGCGCAAATCAACTCGCTTTTCCCTGCCACAGGACAAACACTGACCATTACTTATTATGAAAACTTTGCCGATGCGTTAGCGGAACAAAATGCAATTCCAGATATTAACAATCATCGTAATGATGCTTCGCCAAACATCCAGAATATTGTAGTTCGTGTCGATAGTGATGTGGACAATGCGTGTTTAGGTCTTGGAGAGCATATCAATCTGACGGTAAACCCATTGCCTACTCAAAACACCATCACTGATTATGTCGTTTGTAACGATGACCCTACTCAGTTTGACTTTGATCTGACTACAAAAGATACCGAAGTTATCAATGGACAGTCGGATATTGTCGTTTCCTATCATGAAACACTTGCTGATGCAGAGCTAAACATGTACGCCATTCCAAGTCCGTACACTTCGTTTCCAAGAACTATTTTTGTACGTGCCGAAAATACAACTACAGGATGTATCAATACCGAAATGAGTTTTGATCTCATCATCAATGAAAATCCAGTAATCAATACAGCAGTTTCAGATCTTGAAATATGTGATGATACACCATTTGATGGTTTTTTTACTATTGATTTAACAACAAAAGAAGAAGAAATCATCGGAACACAAACGGGTGTTTTTGT
>NZ_LBMG01000157.1 GCF_001005315.1 Kordia jejudonensis | reverse complement strand
GCTTTTGGGTCGCTTCGCTTTTTGGTCGCTTTGCTTTTTGGTTGCTTTGTTTTTGGGTCGCTTCGCTTTTGGTTGCTTTGCTTTTTGGTCGCTTCGCTTTTTGGTTGCTTCGCTTTTTGGTCGCTTTGCTTTTTGGTTGCTTCGCTTTTTGGTTGCTTCGCTTTTGGGTCGCTTCACTTTTTGGTTACTTTGCTTTTGGGTCGCTTTGCTTTTGGGTTGCTTCGCTTTTGGGTCGCTTTGCTTTTGGGTTGCTTCGCTTTTGGGCCGCTTCGCGAGTGTTCTTAGCATGCTTTTATATGTAACATTTATAATTTAATATTTTTTGTCGTGTCACTTCAAGTGATTTTTCTGAATAATATAAGGAAAAATTGTATCGAGAAGTATGAACCAAGACCAAAGACCAAAGACCAAAGACCAGAGAATCAAGACCCAAGAGTCAAGACAACAAAAAAAGGCAAACCGTATCGATTTGCCTTTTTCAACTATTTTAGAATCTGGTATTTAGCAGATTGGTAGTGTTGTAGGATCTACTTCAATTGTTTTACAGCGATTTTGTGAGTTGTATGTATCACAATCAATTAATAAAGTACATAGTTGTGAAGGACAGTTATATGTACAAACGATTGTTTGTGGACCTGTTCCGCAAACGGTATAATATGTTCTAATAGCTGCGCCTCCTTTATTAAGGTTTGAAACTGTAGTTTTTTTTACGTTTAAATTTTTTAAGCTTTTTTTCTTCATGATGTATGATTTATGTAGTTAATATTTAAGTATTCTTTTTAGTATACATTATATCTTATGTATGCGTTTAATTATCAGCTCATTAAATTATGAAGAACCTGAAGGAGAATGGTATGGTTTTACCATAAAATGTAGTAATGTAGGTTGTGAGTTGATCACTCCTATGTTTGTAAAAGTATAAATTTTATT
>NZ_LBMG01000156.1 GCF_001005315.1 Kordia jejudonensis | reverse complement strand
TTTTTGATCGTATTACTGTTTAAAAATTATGCTCAGCATAGACATTCCTAAAATTTCTGGAGACATAAATGAATCCACAAATATTTACACCTATAAAAAATCATTTATGTAATTGGATGCTTCAAAATTTTCAATACATCTTTTCAAACAAATTCAATGTTGAGCGTATTCAAAATAGAGCGAAGAAAACCTTAAAGTAATACTTTAAGTAGAGTAAAAACTGGCACGCGTTTTTGAGAGACTAGATTTCAAGGAAAATTAGTAAATTATAACATCAATTTTTTGTAGAATAATATATATGATTTTCTTAAAATTTATAGCTTAATAATATATTTCACTTTTTGATGAAACATTTAAAAAATCGTGAATAAATTATTTTTAACAATATTTTTTTTGAAAAAACATTTTTTTTTAATGTTTATTTTTTGCTATTATTTTTTCGGTTTATTTTTAAAAACAAATAAAATACTGATAAACAGCAAATTAACAAATCAAAAGTAAAAGTGGTTTTACTTTTTATCGTAAAAGTCAATCCACTTTTACTTTTTGTGAAAAATGAATTTTTTCTTTAATTTTTATTTTTTTTCTAAAAAAGCGTAATTTTTTTTAAAAAACAACTTCAATTTATTTTTTAAATAAAAGATGCTGTCGTGCGAATCTTTAAAAAATTATAAATAAACAAGTTACCCGTTAGAGTTGCTTTTCGCATCCCGTACAACTTTCACTAATCCGCTAAAGGCACTTACATAATATTTTGAAACTCATAAAAATCCAAAAACAACAATTCCTGTAATGATAATTTTAGTCGCTGGATGCTTTAAAATTTCTTTTGTGTTTTGATCATTTATGATGGGTTTTGTTTCTGATTTTATCGAATCTAAACCGAGTTTCTCTTTTATTGAATTTTCTTTTCTTTTAATGGGATGAAGATTCGTAATTAAAATAATTTAAGGAGATCTAAGCGTTATACTTTGAATGCTGTAATTATTC
>NZ_LBMG01000155.1 GCF_001005315.1 Kordia jejudonensis | reverse complement strand
AAAGGTTAAGTAATTCGTTGACACTTTTGGTTAAACTTATTGGGAGCTACACCATTTAAAGCTTGGTGTGGTCTCTCCTGATTATAATAATATAAATATTGTAAAATTTCTTCTTTTAAATGTTCTTTAGACTCAAAAAAAGTTTCTCTAATTAGATCTTCTTCAATTGTTCTCCAAAACCTTTCAATCTTTCCATTTGTTTGTGGTCTATAAGGTCTAATATATCGATGCTTTATTTCTAATTCTTCTAACATCCTTTCAAAGGCATGATTATTTTTAGATTTGCTTGTTTTCTTTCCAAATTCAGGACCATTATCTGTTAAGGCTTCTTTGAATTTAATGTTGTAATGAGTGGCTAGAATGTTAAAGCTTTTCAAGCCTGCAAACATTGTTGTTAGGGCAGTAATATCTTCTGTTAATTCTACCCATGCTACTCGAGTACAAGAATCTATTATCCCATACAAATAATATCTTTTATTGGGTTGTGATTGCACAACTCCTTTACGCAAATAATGAGTGTCTATATGGGCTAGCTCTCCTGCTTTTTCTTTTATAATACGACGCTTTTCTGATTGCATTTTTGGTGTTAATCTATTTAAACCATAGCGTTTAGTAATATTATAAACACCAGATGGTGATGGCGTAAATTGCTTTAGTTTAGGTTTTAATATACAACTTATTTCATATTTGTTATTCCCTTTTTTTCGTAAAGAAATTACTTGACGTTCTATAAAAGGAATCGGTCTTCTACTTTTCCATTTTGGACCTCGCTTTTGAGGTAATAAATCTTTTAAATTATTGCTCTGTTTAAAGCGATTATAATATTTTAAAAAACTGCGACGATCTATCCCATTTGCTTTATAAAAATCCTTGGCAAATCGATAGGAACTATGTTGCTTATTTTTTACTAATTCATATTCTTTTATCAAAAATTGATATTTCTGAAGATAATTCCTAGCTAGTGTCAAATCATTGGTATCTATTCGCATGACTT
>NZ_LBMG01000154.1 GCF_001005315.1 Kordia jejudonensis | reverse complement strand
AGTTAGGATGATGATAGTAACTATCTAAAATCTGATTGTATTTATTATTAATAAAGTCTAGTGATGATATCAATTCACTGGACTTTATTTTTAAAAAACATTACGTGAAAAAATGATCATTAGAAGATTTAGGTAATTTAACCCATTAAATAAAAAGATATGAATAATAAAGATGAGTTCAATAAACAGAAGAATGACCTATTATTAATTATTAAAAATAGGTTACAATGTAAATCTATAGAAGAAATTGAAATGTCATCCTTAAATCGACTTTTGAAAATATTAAATGAATATAATTACATAAATCGATTAGAAAAAAAAGGACTTCTAACACATATTACTATCGATAGTTTAACATTGGATTATTCAATATCTGAAAAAGTTATTCTTTTTGATACGAATATTACATAAAAACTTTTTTGATATCTTAAATTATTAAACCTTTAGATTAAAATTATGGATTTAAGAACAAAAAAAAATATGTGATAAATACGGATCAAGTTTTTTTGAAACTCCGTTAGAAATAAAAGTGGGAATTTCCTTTAATGTTAAAGAAGGTATAGAACCAATTCACGGGTTAAGACACTTTCCTACAAAAGATACATCGGGATGGTATATATGGGCAGGAGATTATTCTGATGATCCAGATTTTTTTTAAACCATTGCATGTATCACATTTGAAAGATTGGAATGAGTTACTTTTACCTTTTCTAGCTTTAGAGCCAGGCTATAGATTTTTAATAGCTAATAAAGGAAATTATATAGATGTGTGGGAAGATTTATCTTTGATATCTGAGGAATTTATAGATAATTAGATTTCTTTAAAAAGTATATTAATAAAAATTAATAAGAAAAAAACAGTAACTATTAAAAATGTTACTGTTTTTTTAGTACCCTGGTGCTCAACAATATGTAGTGTAAGGTAAATACTGATCATTCCCCTATTTAGAGGACAGTATA
>NZ_LBMG01000153.1 GCF_001005315.1 Kordia jejudonensis | reverse complement strand
TCAAAACTTTGTTTTCGTGATGTTTTAGAGAGCATCAACAAAAAAGCGATTAGCATGGTAATTACATATTGAAAAGCTATATGCAAATTACTTCCTATTCCCAAAAAGAATTTATTAATATAACTAAAGTTAAAAGCAAAGAAGAAAACTGTATGGCAAAACGAAAGCACATGCCTAACAACAAGCACAAAGGACTCTTTATTTACTGTCATGTATGTAAAAAGCATTTTTCATGGACACGAAAAATGATTTTACGAAATACCAAAAAAGTAAAAGAAGAACCTACTTGTGGAGAAACGGGCAAAAACTATTCTACCTGTAAGAATTTTGAAAAGCATCGGTACAAGTCACGTTTACACGTTCCTGGAAGTGATGGGCGTAAAGCCAGTAGAACACACGATGCAACAAATTATGCAGATGCGGTTATTCAAGCAATTGATTTTGAAAAAGAATTCAAAGCGGAATTACAAGGCTTAGGGCAACCGATCGAAATAAGAAATCGACAATATCTATTTGATATACAACTACGATATATAGATTTTTTAGAAAACATTGATGTTCCCGAACATCAAAAAAATACCTTGTCCGATCAGCGAAAAAACGAAATTGTAAACTGTTTAAAAATATTCAATGAAGCATTAGCAAAACATAGCATAAATAAAAAGCTGTTAGTTATCAATCGGATTGGCGATATGCACGTTGGTCTATTCCATGATTATTTGCTAATTGATAAGAATTACAGAGGAAACACCTACAATGGAAAAATGAGCGTTTTAAAAAAGTTTGTAAGCTGGGCAATTGATCGATTCGATATTGATATGAAAAACCCTTTTGAAAAAGTGAGAATGATTCCTGTGATGGTAAAACGTGATACGATCACAAAAGAAGAATTCAAGAATCTACTAAAAATTATAAAACCTGAAAACGGAATAGAAATTCGAGGAAAATACAAACGAAACAGATACAAACTATATTTAAAAGATGCTTTAGAACTTGCCTTACATACGGGCGGTAGACGTGAAGAAGTCATAG
>NZ_LBMG01000152.1 GCF_001005315.1 Kordia jejudonensis | reverse complement strand
CGTGGAAGCCGAAAAACGCAAGAGTAGGCATATTTCATAATTATAATTTAAGATGAAACAATTTAGAAAACCTTATTTATCAATCTTTTTAGTAATTCTATTATTATTTACTTCATGTCAACCGCAACTAATAAGTGAAATAGATAAATCCGAGAATATTGAAAATACTTTTAGTAAAAATTTAAATCAATCTATCACTATTGAAGATTTTGTTACAAACCACATAAGCATTATTGATAGTTATTTGACAAATCCAAATGAGTATGCTAATTCACAAATATCTCTAATTACAGAGCTAGAAGCATATGTAAATTATAATTCTTTAGTTACAGAATTATCAAATAATAATATTGATAATCCTGAACAATTTGCTAATATGTATTTATTGGTTCAAAACAATACTAATAACTTTTTAAATAATTTTAATTTTGGAAAATTAACTCCAGAAGAAATTGAAAACATTATATTAAATGAAATATCCAAACAATTAAAGCAAACATATGAATCAGAACACAACACTTGTGGGTACATTCATTTAAGAGCAATAGCAAGATGTGAAAGAAACTTTTATGCTTCACTAGCTGCAGTTGCTGTTTCGACTTTCTGGAGCTTTGGCGTTGGAACTGCAATTGGTGTTGCTGCAGCTGGAGCTATAGTTCTTACTTGTGTATCCGATGCTAATAGTGATTTCAGGCAGTGTCTTGCTAATAGCTATTAATAACTTAACCGAATCAAAAATGAAAATCAAGTCAACTTATATCATAATATCTCTTTTAATCATTACACTTTTTTTACAATTAATACAAGTGTATTATCCTAATGATTTATTATTCTACGGACAATTTATCATTCTTATCATCATGTTAGTGATGCTTGTTTTTAAAAAGAAACAAAACTAACATGTAAAAAACATTAGACTCTTTTAGTACTTTATTATTTATTTCTCAAACAATAACTATAATTGTATTGATCTTAGTAATAATATTAAGTGTCAAACTCATCCTAAAACTGTTTAAACTTATGGATTCGCAAACACAACTAAACAAAGCGAAGTTGCA
>NZ_LBMG01000151.1 GCF_001005315.1 Kordia jejudonensis | reverse complement strand
ATGATGGAGATCAAAGTGAAGATGATGAAGATAATGCTTCAATTCCAACACCGCAAATCTCTGACTTAAGCTTAACTAAGACTGTAAGTGATGCCAGTCCAAATGTAGGCGATACAGTTACTTTTTCTTTAGTAATCAATAATGATGGTCCGAATGCAGCCACAGGCGTAGACGTTGAAGATGTTGTACCCGTTGGATATAGTGGACTTACCAATTCAAATACTGTAGGTGGCGTTACAGGAATGATCGCTACTAATATCGTAAGTTGGACAGGTTTAAGCATACCAAATGGAGGAAGTATCACACTAACCTTTGATGCCGTAGTGGATGCGCCTACAGGCGTAGTAGATGAGTATCTGAACACTGCACAGATTACTGATAGTGATCAATATGATCCAGATAGTGATCCAGCAAGTGATAATACTGTTGATGATTTAGGTGACTTGAGAGGTGATGACGATGAAGATTCAGCAGTAGTCGTACCACAAGAAGCTGATTTAAGTATAGTCAAGGAAATAGATAATACGAGTCCAAATGTAGGGGAGACAGTTACTTTTACAGTAACAGTTACCAATGGAGGTCCTAATATTGCTACAGGTATATCAGTTGTAGATATTTTACCAGTAGGATATACGCTTACAGGCGTAAGTGGTACTGGTGCAAATCTACCATTTTCAGCCGATACGGCAAGCTGGAGTGGGATTAGTATTCCAGCAAATAATGGAGAAGTCGTATTGACATATACAGCAACCGTAAATGCTCCAACTGGAGCGGCGGGAGAATACAGTAATAGTGCTCAAATCACAGTAAGTGATCAATATGATCCAGATAGTACGGTAAATAATAATGTACCAAGTGAAGATGATCAAGATAATGTAACAATTGTCCCACTCAC
>NZ_LBMG01000150.1 GCF_001005315.1 Kordia jejudonensis | reverse complement strand
AATGACTTGTTTGAGTTTCTCCATACGAAGTATGTCAAAATTAAGGGTAGAAGCTTCTTCAATTTCTGTGATTAATGTTTGAATCAACCGAGTATCTTTCACTCTAGTGGTTTGTTCAATAGCTACTAATTTATCGATCACTTCTAAAATCAATAGAGTATCAAAATCCTTTTGATCTTCCAAAATACCTGTTTCTTCAAAATCAAGTGTTTTATTAATTACAGTATGATCTTCTGAATAATCACATAAATTGAAAGGTATTTCAACAGGTAAAAATTGACCATTTGCATCTACATGGATAACAGCTCCAATGTCAAATAAATCTTTAGCCTTTGTTTTATAATTGCGCGGATATATCGTAATGGAGTCAAAAGGCTTGTTAAAATGCTTTGAGACGAATTTTTCTGTAATCACATTTGCAATTCGTTTATAGTTTTCAAAAATTACATATTCATCCTTTAGAGAATAATCTTTCATCTTAAAGAGAAGTTCAACGATACAAAACTTTAATTTGTCAATATTCATTATCGATGGATCATGCGAAGGGAAGATTGGAATAGTGCGCCAGTCTGTATCATTTTCTATTGCTTTTTTAAGATCGTAAGCAAAGCGCACATAAGCAGGATGATAATTAGCATACCATTTCAACTCATTTTTTAAAAAGTGCTTAAAACCTAATTTCTGTAAAAAAGTGATTAACTCTTTCTGAATAGGAATTGAAAATACAATTTCAATTCCGTTTTTAGCTGTATTATGTGTTACGTGTACATTCATATTTTAACAGATTAGTGTTGAAAACACTAAGCTAAAAAGCACGATTGAAATATCTTTTGTTCACTTTTGGTACTTGAACAATTTATTCAGTTTTACTTTTAATTCAGTAAAAGAAAATGTCTTAAAGTAATAGGCAAACGTTGAGTTTTTTACATATATATTGACCGAAATAAGATTGCCTATAACGACAAATAATAAAATTAGAATTCTAATTTTTCTTTATTTTAAATCAGAACAGTATTTATGCTTTTTCTGCTTAGTGTTTAAAACACTAAGCTACGAAGGGGAATTGAAGAATCATTTGTAAAATTTTGTGTAGTACA
>NZ_LBMG01000015.1 GCF_001005315.1 Kordia jejudonensis | reverse complement strand
GGAAAAGAAAAGTATCGAACTAAATTTTCACGTCGAACTCAGGTATATTTAATTAAAGATTTCACTCAGCATCCAATCGATCTTTTACAAACTCAACCTTTGTTTTACCATGTGGTAATGAATTTCCATCGGCGTCTAAGTTGACCATGACTATGTTATCAACTGTGATGATTGTTTCGAGGGTCATTTTGTTTCGCACTTCACATTTTAAGGTAATGGATGAACGTCCAAAGGTTGTTACTTCGATACCAATTTCGACTATATCGCCTTTTTTGGCAGAACTTTTAAAGTCAATTTCAGACATGTATTTGGTAACTACTTTTGGGTTTTCGAGCTGAATGACGGTATATAATGCCGCTTCTTCATCAATCCAAGCTAGCAATCGTCCTCCAAATAAAGTTCCGTTAGGATTTAAGTCTTCGGGTTTAACCCATTTTCGTGTGTGAAATCTCATGTTATTTGTTAATTTGTGTTTGTTGCTGTTCGTTATCAATTAGTTATTTTTTCAATCTTTCAATCTTTCAATCTTTCAATCATTTAATCATTCAATCGCATTCAAAACAACGTTTGCGGTTTTTCAGGTTTTGTAATCGTTTTAGGAACGGTTAATTTCGTTTGAAAACGTTTGTTTAGTTTTTTAATGAAGTATGCGGAAAGTAATGGCGATTCTACTTCTAAGTTTTGGTGAATGAAAAAGTGAATGTTTTGCAAACCAAAAGTTGTCCATTGTTCCAAACGATCAACCCAATCGTCTAAACGTGCATAATCGCTTTCATGATTTGCGCCAACATAACGAATAAATGCTTCGTTGTTGGTCATGCGCATGTGCATGATGTCGCGTCTTCCAGCCGTATCCACCAATACATTTGCAATATTATTTTCTTGTAAAAGATGATACAATTCGTTGGCAACTTTTTCATCGTTATACCAATCGGTATGTCTAAATTCCATCGACAATGGAACTTCTTTTGGCCAAAATTCGGCAAATTTCACTACACTGTCAAAGTCTTTTGGAGAAAAATTTGAATGCATTTGCAAAAAAATAGTTCCCAGTTTTTCTTTGAGATGTTTTACATTGTAAATATATAAATCGACCAATGCTTCCGTGGCTTGTAACCGTTTCCAGTGGCTAATTTCTTGTGTGATTTTTGGGAAAAATTTAAATCCTTTAGGAGTTTTATCACGCCATTTTTCAAATTGTTCGGCTGGGAACATTCGGTAAAACGTAGCGTTCATTTCGATGGAGTTGAATTGCGAAGCATAATACTGCAATTCATCTTTTGTTCCGCGTGGATAAAAACCTTTCAAATCTTGTTTGTTCCACTTTGCACAACCAACATAAATTGACGGTTTTTCATCATTTTTATACGCTTGTAAAACCACTTCCGTTTCTGGATGATTTTCGGGCATTGTAAAATCTATCAATTCTGGATTGGGCACTTTTCCAAATTTCATACCTAATTAATTTAAGCTATAAAAATACGGATTTCCTACAGGAAATAATACAGGAAGTTGCTTTTTAATCATGTTGATAACTACGTTAACAAGTTGTTTATAACCTGTTCATTATCAAGCCTATTATTTTTAATTTTAATAAAAACTTATTGTCATGAACGATCGAGAGAACGATTTGGTCAAAGCTAGACCTCAGATTTCCCCAAAATCAATTTCAACAAATATGTCTACTGACGAGCGTTTTCAAAATGCAACGTTACGACCAGTTATCAAACTACAAAGTCCTTTGTTAATTGCGGCTTTCCGAAATTATATTACGAAACGAAAGAATGTTTTTTACGATTTGTCTCGCGAAAAACGTTTGTTATATATTGAAAATTCTATCCAAAAAGATATGAAGTTTCGAAATTCTTTAAAAGGAATGATTATCGGGCAATTTACGATTGAAGAATATGATGTGTACATCAAAAATTCGTCTTCATTAAATAAACGTATGATGAATATTGTGACCGAACGCCTGAAAGATCATGTACTTCTTTTTGAGAAAGATGTCACACTAAGTGCTGTTGTTTAGCAAAACAAACAAACGTTAATCAGCTTAATTTCAGTTGTTTAATTTATTATTTTGTAGGTTTTTTTTCATATATTTAAGAGTAATTTAAACTTTAAACCCATGAAAAAAAGAAATCTAAAAAACTTAAAGCTAAAGAAACATACAATTTCAACCTTAAAAACCAACGTAGTTAAAGGTGGTACATTGGGACTTATTTGCATTACAATTTATTCGTATTTTCAATGTGATGATATTATTCAGACATCAGAAGATCGAAATGGAGAAAAATGTGATATCGCAACGGTAAACGATAGTTGTTTTTCATTTTGCGATGATATTTGCGACGATTTCTAATCTAACAAGGAAACACCGTTTAAATCGGTAGTTAGCACTTCGCTCATGTAATTAAAAAATGGGCGAATTGCTTTAAAATACGCATCTACTTCTGTCATAAAATTTGGCGAAATTACTTCTTTATCTGTTAGTTTTTTTGTGAAAATAAACTGCTTCTTCTTGATTAAATCAATGGCTTTGTGTTCTTTACTAAACCCTTTTGGAGCCGTTTTTACTTCGTCGCCAACAAATTCTCCCCAAATGTCTTTGAAAGCTTTTTTATTGATGATTTTTCGAATTTCAGCATCATCTATTTCAAATTCTTTACGAATTCGTAGCAAGTCTTCTTTTTTTGGTTCCCAAAAACCGGTTGCGATAAACGATTCATTATTGGGTGCAATATGTACGTAATAACCGCCACGTAATCTGGGTTTGATCCTGTGAAAACTTCCGCCAAAATGTGTTTTGTAAGGTGTTTTATCCTTCGAAAAACGAACATCTCTGTAGATACGAAATACTTTTACTTTATCAATTTGATCGTGTTTGTTTAAAAGTTCTCCCAATTGATTGTAAAATTGCTTTACTTCTCTTTCAATTTCCTTAAACTCGTCTTTATGTTCTGTAAACCATTCGCGGTTGTTGTTTTTACTTAGCCTTTTTAAGAATGTAAAGGTTTCTCTTGGGATTGTTTCGGTCATTTTCAAGGTTTTTGACTAAATTACGAAATAGTTTGCGGGACTAAAAATAATAATGCATTAGTTCATTACTTACTGAAATGTTTTGTTTTATAAATCAGTATGTAACATCAATTTAATATGATTGATTTAATTCATATTATAAGTAAATTTAGACGCGCTCTGCTATACTGCGGAAAAGAGAAGTATCGAACTAATTTTTTTACTTCGAATTCATATCATTTAAAATATTCAGAATTTGTTTCAAAGCAAGTTTTGCTTCTTTCATAATTGGTAGAAACGGCCAAATATGCACCATGTTTTCCCCTTCTATGACACTAAGTTTTACCGCAGCATCTTTTAGTTTTTCTAGTGCAATTTTTTGATCAGGATAGGTAATATCGCGTTCAGCTAAAAAGAGAATCGTTTCTGGAAATTGTTCAAAACTACCATATATTGGCGAAATCATGACGTTTTTTAAATCATACGTGCCAGCGCACATTTTTTTGGCACTTCGTATGCCAACTTTGGACAACATAGGATCACGTTGATCTACTTTTTCAATCGCTGTATTAGACAGTGTCGCATCAAATACTGGACAAACTAAGATGAGTTTGGATGGCAATTGCATTTTATTAGCAATCAATCGTTGTATTAATGCTGTGACTAATGTTCCGCCAACAGAGTCGCCAATGAGTGTAATTTCACTTGGTTTGTATGTTTTTAACGCAGTTGCATAGATTGCATCTATATTTTGTGAAATGTTATCTATTTTATGTTTTGGCGCTTTTGGATAATTGCACATCCAAATGGTGTAGTTCGTATGTTTTATAATTTCCTTTGCCGTATCCCAATGATGCTGTCCTGGTCCAGAAATAAACGCGCCACCATGAATAAATAGTAGTAATTTGTTCGTGCTTTCTGCTTTTCTAAGTTCTGTAATTGACGAATTTGAAACGTTAAAATTTCGTGTAATGTGTTGTTTGAAAAATTTACCTTTTGGTTGAAAAACGTCTTCTTTCCGTATTTTTTTGACATCAACTGGATCTTGACTAAAATTCTTTTTCAATCCTTTTAGCCTGATAACCAAAAGTGTAAGATAATATGATAAACTTTGTTTCATGTATTGGTTTTATGACAATTCAGGACTTGCATCTTGAATTATTATTTTTTCAATCTGTTCGTTTTGTGCTTTGCTTTGAACGTGTTTTGAATTTTCAATAAGTTGAACACTTACCAAACTAGGAAATATTTTTTTTGCTCTTTTAATCATCTTATTTCCAGGAAAAAAAAGGTCGTTTTTAGCCGCAAACAAATTAATTGGTGTTGTGATTAAATTTGCCATTTTACTGTGAATCACAGGAACTGGCGTGAAATCCATGTGAAAATGTAAAAATACTTTTGACAAAAATTTGACGGCAAATTCATCACGTTCGGTAAAGACTTTGAATAAAAACTTGTCTATATATTTAATGTTCTGAGTCTTTATAAACCTTTTCATCGGAATAAATATACTGAATAATGCGCGCAAAGGATTTCCATTTACAATATAAGCTGGCGCTGTTAAGTACACTTCTTTGATGTTTTTTTCGTTGAATTCAAGTGTTTTTAATATGATCAATCCGCCAAATGAAAAACCTGCCATCACTACATTTTTTAGTTGCAACGCATTGATGAGTTCTGTCATCCATTTGCCATACGAATCATCTTTCATTGACAGTCGTGTTTCAGCACTTTTATTCGGTTGCGCCAAAACATCTACTGCGTATACGCTAAAGTTTTTGTGCAAATTACGATACGTTTCTAAAGCAATTGGCGCACAACCATTAGAACCGTGCACTAGAATAATTGGCGGATTTGAGGTGTTTCCAGCCGTAATAATCGTCGTTTCGCCAAAAGAAGTTTGAACTTTTAGATATTCATATCCAATGTCTAATTCCTCTAGTTTTTGATTGTATAAATTTAAAATTTCCTGCTTTCCTTCTACAGTTTTGAAAAGTGATGTCATTGCTTTTGTTTTAATGCACTTGCCAAGAAAATAGTTTCTTTTAGCCGTTTTTTAATATAATTTATGGTCTGCGAATCATGGAAATTCCGATCCATAGAAACCAAAGTATCTGACTCAATCCAAAAATTTCTGTAAAAATATCCAATGGAAATACCGTTACAATTCCTGCAATACCTACAATGATTCCGAGAAAAATTAAGGGTTTTGAAAATTGTTCCGCTTTAAATGCCAGTATGCTTATGAGTAAAACCCAAATTCCACCGACAATTTCATTTCCACCACCAAGTCCTTCTGCAACAATACTGATACTTGACCAAATTTGCATTGCATTTTCAGGATCCGTACTTCCGATATTCAATACTGAATTGAGTCCAATATTGCTGATCATTCCACTCGCTATGACAAATCCAACCCAAATAATTCCAAAAATAAATGTCAGTTTTGATAGGTTTGGCGAATGTTGCTTGAAACGATTGTGAATCGCTAATACTAAAACTGCCAATAAAATTCCGAAAAGCACATAACTGATAAAGTTTACTATTGCTAATAGCGTATAATTGGTGGCTAAAAATGTCAATTCTTCTACTGTGCTGGCATTTTCACTTGGATACACTAACAATCCGCCATATACGATAAAAGCAAAAATGTAGATGATTCCTTCTGTAATGGCGCAAATTCCACCGATTTTTTGTAATCTTTTTGATTCCATATGTATGTTGTCTATAGTGATGACGAAATAATTTAGGTATTGTTACGTATAGCGTATTTTTAGTACGTGTTTAGTTTTTTCGAACTTCTTGATTTTTAATTGGTTCTCCACGAGCTACAAAAGTGTCATTTTCATAATAATTGAGAAATTGAGCAGGAAGTCCTAAACCTTCCAAATTGCCTGAAGTTCCTTGTAACTGGTAATGCAAATGTGGCGTATCAGAAGCGCCGCTGTTTCCAACTTGTCCAATTTCTTGACCTTGTACCACAAAATCGCCTTCTGCAACGATGATAGAACCTTTTTTCAAATGTGCTAGTATGGACGTTTCTCCATTTATGTGATCAATCTGAATATAATTTCCTCCAGGTTGATCGCTGTTGATGTTACTTGGTATATTGTCCTCAACGTCATTTACTACTTTTACTATTTTTCCACTTGCTGGAGCATTTAAACGTTTCCCGAAACAATAATGATTTTCATTTTGTCGCCAATCGCCTGAATAATGAATCTTTCGTACAACTCCATTCTCTAGTATTGTATCTTTTACCATCAAAAAATCAATAGCATAGCGTTCTCCTGCCCCGCGACTCGTAAAATGATGTGCGCCTTCCCTGTGCGTTTTTCCTCCGTTTACAACAAACCATTCTTCTTCAAACGGTAATTCTAGGTTTGTAATGGTTTGATAATTGGTATAAATATCCTCATCTAATTTTCCTTGATCGCCCATTAAAATGTCTGTACATGCTGTAAACACTAGACTGAGCAAAATACAAAGTGAATATATAAATCGTGTTGTTTGTTTCATATTGATTAAAATTTATAGTGAATTCCTAGATTAATTTGATGTTGAACTTCTCGGTAAGCATTTGAAATTTGAATTCTATCATAATTGAAATTATACATAGCTTTCAAATCGAAATGTTTGGAAAATTCGTATGTATATGCGGTCGTCCAAAATACACTTTGATATCTTCCGAGTCCATAAGCATTTTCTTCAAATGTGGAGGTTCGCCACATAAAAAATGGAAGCGTCAATTTGGATGAAATGGCTTGTTTTGTGTCTATTTGAAACGTAACACGTGATGCAATTCCTAATTTTTGCTGAACATCATACAGTTTCCATTGGTAAAAAGATGATACATTTGTTTGCGATTGCAATCCTAAATGAATGGTAAATCGGTTGTGAGTGTATATTCGCTTTAAAGAAGAAAAATTTAATACAATTTTTGAATACTCAGGAGCTGGCTCAGGAATTATATCGGACATTAAAGCAGTGTTTATATATACAAGTTGAACTTCAAACAACTTATTTCGTTTCGTTTTTCGCGTAAATCCTAGTTCGTAGTGCAATCCGTTATAATCATATTGAGCAACTGGCGCAAATGATAGGTTTTTTAAAGCTCCAAACGTATATCCTGTGGAAAATTCGAATTGATTTTTTTGTTCCGTAATGACTTCGTCTTGCGCAGTAAGTGCAATAGTATAGAAGCATACCAAAGCAAAAATGTATTTTTTCATGTGATGTATTTCTAACAAAACAACAGAAAAAGACGTTTTGAAAAATAATAACTTGACAAGCGTTGCATATCTGCTGACCAACGTTAGTAATGCCTTTGAAATAGATAAATTATGCGTTTATTTGTGTTAAATCTTTAACATGTATACATCTAGAATAGTCACGATAGCTGGACATCTACTTTTTTGGGCATTCAATTATTGGTTGGTGGCTTTCGGTTCCGATTTGAACTGGAATGGATTTTCTGCTGGTGATGGAAGTTTAGTGTATGCGTATTCGTATAGTTTACTTTTTAATGCCATGTTGTTTTATACACAAGTTTTTTGGCTATTTCCGAAAATATATCAGCAACAAAAAAAGATACTTTTTTATATTTTAAGTATCATCATTGTTGTTGGAGTTTCAATAATAGAGTCCTACGGAGATCGTTTTGTGTATGAAATGTTTGCCATTAACAAACCGTATTTATGTGGTTTTATAAGTAATATAATGGTGCATTGTATCTATGTAATTGCAGGTTTTTATTATGCGATTCAAGTTGCGTTTAAAAAGTCGGAGAAACTTAAGCAACAACTTTTAGAAGAAACGTATAAAACCGAATTGAAATATTTAAAAGCACAGCTAAACCCGCATTTTTTGTTCAATGGTATGAATAATATTTATCATTTAATTGGAAAAGATAATGCGCTTGCCAAAGAAACATTGCATCAATTTTCCGATTTATTACGATATCAATTGTATGAAAGTAATGCACATATTTTATTGGAAAAAGAGCTCGATTATATTTCAAAATACATTCAAATTGAAAAGACAAACAGAGGCGACGATATTCGCTTGGAATATATCATTTCATCTGAAAATCCAACATTGAAAATTGCACCCTTACTACTAATTCCTTTTGTCGAAAATGCTTTCAAACATTGCAGCAATCATATAGATAATGATGCCAATATGATTAACATAAAAATTGAAGAAGTAGACAGAAAAGTGCAATTACACATTACCAATAGTTACGATGAATTTTTAAATGAAGATGTTGCAGGCGGAATTGGGTTAGCGAATGTCAAAAAACGTTTATCAATACTCTATAAAAACAGACATCAACTCACTATTACAAAAGACAAAAATATACACAACGTACATTTAATCATCAGTTTATAAATGCAATATGAAACCACTTACTTGTTTAATTATTGACGACCAACCTATTGCAAGACAAGGTATTGCAGATTATTGCAACAATATTCCTTTTATACATATTGTTGCTTTGTGTAAAAATGTACTACAAGCAAATCATTACCTAGAAACGCAACATGTCGATTTGATTTTCTTAGATATTAATATGCCGATACTCTCTGGAATCGATTGGTTAAAAAAACTAAAAAATGCACCTTCAATTATAATGACAACAGCGTATGAATCTTATGCGTTGGAAAGTTTTGAATACAATGTGTTGGATTATTTAGTAAAACCGATATCATTTGAACGATTCCAAAAAGCCGTTGATAAAGTTAAAGCGTATCATTTGCATAAAAATGACCGTGAAGTATTATTTCTAAAAAGTGAAAAACAACTCAAAAAAATACACTTGAATGCGATTCTATTTGCAGAAGCTATGCAAAATTACATCAAAGTAGTCACTCAAAAAGAAACGATTATTACTCAAATGTCTTTGAAAAGTTTTAAAGATCAATTGCCTGAAGATCAATTCATTCAAACACATAAATCATACATTGTAGCCAAATATAAAGTTGATAAAATTATTGACAATAAAATTATAATTGGCACTACTGAAATTCCAATAAGTATACGATTGAGAAAATCTGTTTTAAGTAATTTCTAGTTGTGAAAATTTAAAAAAGAGAGTTTTACAAAGCAGTTTCAGAGGGAAATACTGCCAAACGATGTGTCCAATAATAGCTTTCCTCCCATCGTTTTTCCAATTCATAATGTGCGATCAGTTTATGCAAATAGGCTTGAAATGCATTTTCCACCACATATCGATATACATTTAACGCTTCATCTTTTCCGTTTAAATAATCAGCTACAGCATGACCGCCATAAAATCCTGAAGCCAACGCAGATGTGATTCCGTATGAAGATATCGGATCAAAAGAATAGGCAGCATCGCCAACAGCTAACCAATTTTTTCCATAAGGAATTTGCAAACAACTTGTGCCAGCAGGCATAATTTTTACAGTATCAATTTTTATATTTTGAATTGTTTTAGAAAGATGAACGGTCTGTTGTAATTCATTTTGCAGAAATGTTTCCATGTTTTCCTTAGCGGGAAGTAACACTTTGAGTGTAAAAAACATCATAGTGACTTCATTTTTAGCAAAGGGTGCTACATACCACCAACCATTTTCAGTAGCTTCCACACTAATTTCATGCGGAATTTTACCTGAAAGTTTTGTGTTGAACGTAATGGCAAATTGTGAATCTAAATTTTCTTTTTGTACGTCTAAATGTCTGCAAACGGAAGCTTTTCTACCAGAAGCATCAATGATAAATTGACTTTGCAAGGTTATAGTTTCTGAATCGTTTTCAATAGTTGCTACGATTTTGTCATTATCTGAAACTACTTTTTTTAACTTAAAACCTTTATAAAAATCTTGGTTTGTAGCTTGATACAGTGCTTGCAATTGTGTTTCAAAGTACAATCGATCTAACAAAAAACCATGTCCCAAACGATCGGAAATGAATTCTTTTTGTTCCAACTGATTGCTTCCCCAACAACTTTTGTTTCCATAATATACTTTGTGCTTTTCATGTTGTACCAAGGTTTCTATCCCAAGTTGTTTTAGCAAAGGCTTTGCATTTGGTGGAATGGCTTCTCCAGATTTCCGAACAGGAGATGCATGTGCTTCTACAACGCAACAACGAATTCCTCTAGCGTGCAACGTTATAGCGGTGGCGATTCCTGCTGGACCGCCACCGATTATAAGTACTTGACATGTTTGTTTATCGTTCGCCACGAGAAAGTCTTCTACGTTTTCTATTACTACTTTCTGAATGGGAAGCCGCTGTTGTTTCGTCTAATATGTTTTCTGTTGCCAACAATCCTGCTTTTTTAGCTTTTGGAGCTAAATCGTCCGAAATAGTTTCAGCGCGAACCACTTGGGCAAAAGTTGGATCATGTTCGCCAAATTTTCGTCCAGTTTCTTTCCAAACGGTATCTGGCAAAAATCCTTCTTTGTTGTTTGCAGCTTTAGTTTCCGTTTTTGCTATAATTCCAAGTTCATGCCATTCAGCAATCATATGATTTATTTTACTTTGATACACCGTTCCTAAATCGCGCAACCAATCTTGACGGTAATCAAAATGCTTTAAACGCTGTGCAATGTTTAGTTTTCCAGCTTCAATACTACGTTGGTAACTGTCTTCACTTAATACCTGATTTGGTACACGTGCCGCCCAAAATGAAGGCAATGGCAAGTATGTTGTAACATCATAACCTGATAAACAACTTGCTTCATCCGTTTGCCAAGGAACTCCTAGCCAACGTGTTAACGAACCTGGACCGCTTTGTTGTAATGGTCCTAACTTTTCGTTACCATCTTTGTCTTGAAGTTTTACTTTTCCAAGAACGATCGCTGGCGATAATAAAGGACCAAAATCTAAATCGGTTGGTTCGCCTTCGTCTACGACATTTAAACGATACGGTTTTTTCCACATTTCTTTCACGCGCATTGGCCAAGTCAATTCAATTCCTGGGTGAAATGGTCCGCCCAAACATTCTTCCATTGGTGCCTGATTTAGCGCATTGATTTGTTCTGCTGGCGATAATTGTTCAAAAGGCACATATTTTTGAGGTTTTCCTGTCGTAAATTCTCCTTTTGCCCATTTTTTCAAACGTCCATATTGTGTTCGTGTAATTGGTAAGTCTACAATGGCAATTTCTTCATATTCTCCAAAACCATCTCCATAAAATGGTGGCACTTTATCAGGCGCATATTCGTTGGCATCTGGATTTCTAAACCATTCAAATACACGTTCACGTAACGTCTTACTTGCATCTGAAGGATCAGAAAGTTGCTTTACAAATGCAGGATTTGAAAAGTCTGACGGAGAATTTTTCCCAAATAACATAAAGAATCCTGAGTTTACCCATTGTGTGTCCGTCATGCGTGCTAACATTGGATAAATATGTTCATAAAACACAACTCCTTTTGCCGCAGGATCAGGATAATTCATTTCACGAATAAATAGATCTTGTACGACATCATTCATGGTAACAACTCCGTACAATCCAGGTCCGAAATTTGGCGGCGTTACGGCTACATTTGCCGGTTCTGCCTGAAACTCTTTTCCATCAATGTTTACTGTTGCGCGTATTACTCCATCGCACGTATCATCATGCCAACCTTCGTTGTTTGCAAATGTAATTGCAGGTTCATTATCTTTTGAAGCCGAATCGCCATCGCCACCAAAAAATAACAATCGTCCTTCTTCATCAGTTTCTACATGACCAAGTTTTACTTTTTTACCAAAGAATTTTCCATCATCGAAATCATATTTTTTTCCTTTGGTATTTTTTCCTGTGATTGCTACTGGACTAGGCAAAATAGCCAATTGATCTCTATCGGACACATCTGAATTACGATATTTAGACGGAATTCCAGCGCCAGATAAATCCAAAGCATTGTTAAACATATACCAAGCCGATTTTACATTGGCAACTTGCAAACGCCAATGAATATTGCTGTCTTTCGTTTCTGTGATTTCGCCTAACACTTTTCCGTTTTTGTCAAAAGCATAGATTCTAAACCGTGCAACTTGTTTTTTTACACGTCCTTTTTTGTCTTTATAACCGCCTTTTGGAGCGAGTTCTACACCTGGAATGTCAGGAGCAAAAAAGTATTTTTTTGAGTTTCCAATACGTGCAATTCCGATTGGCGGATAAATTGCAACACTGCTAATTTCTTTTGTATTCATGGTTTTGGGTTAATTTATATAATGGTTTTTCTAGTTCTGAAATGATTTAATGGATCTTTGGAATAGTCCTTTTTAATTTGAATTAAATCTTCATAATTCTCTCCAAAGTACGTTTTTGTCGGGATTGATGCATCCTTGAAACTGATAAATGCGCCTCCAGAATTTTCTATGGTAAAGTCGCGACATACTTGCATCCAGTCTAAAGCTCGGTTAGTTCTGTTGTAAACTACATTGTCTTGCTCCTGCTCTTTTTGAAGCAATTCCGTATTCCACCATGTTTGATATTGAATGGTATATGCGTTGTTTTTGTAAGGAAAAGCACTTCTTTTCTTTGCTTCTTCTGACATATTATCATAGAATTCTCCAGCAATAGCGCCCAAAGTAATATACGTAAATAAACCATATTTACGATTGTCGTCTAAAATCAATTTTGATGTTAAAGAAGTTATAAGTTGATCAGCACCTTTGCTTCCTAATCCGTTTTTTGCAGCCAAACGTGACGTTATTTTGTGTGGTGCTGGCGCATCAAGGTCTGGTGGTAATGGTTTTTTTGTGGATGAAAGTTCAAATTGATTTGAAACGGTGTCCATTTCACTATTTTTAGCAAAATTCTCTCCTATTTTGTAGATTCTATCATAGGTTTCTGCGTTTGTATTTGTATCATTTTCTGCTATTGTATCAACTTCATCAAAACGGATACTTCTGCTAATTGCGCTGTAAGACATTCGATCCCATTCGCTCATTAAACCATCATCTGCATAGTCTAAACGCTGTCCGCCTTTACCAATGACACGTAATTCTTCTGGCAGTACATTTTTATAGGATGTTTTTACAAAAGGAATTAAACTTTCTTCAGAACCGTCCCAATATCCGTACATAATACAGTTGTGAATTTCTTCTTCAGGATTAAAATCTTCTAAATTTCCCTGTAAATGTTTACCAGAAACTTTAAGATTTGTTCCTATCAGCTGATCGTTTGTAAATTTATCTTCTGGAGATTTTTGCACCTTGTTCATTATTACATTTTCCCAAGCTTGTAATACTTCTTTTGTGCGTTTGTTTCCTCTTAGTACGCAAGGATCATGATCTGCATACGGATTCCATTCGAGTTCAAATTTGATGAGTTTTTTAGGCAATCGGAATACTTTTAGCTCCAATTCGGTTACTATTCCGTAACTCATTCCGCCACCGCCTTTTAATGCCCAAAGCAGGTCTTTTTTATCGCTATCTTCTGCATAAATTTGTACTATTTCTCCATTTCCTAACACAACAGTTGCGCCTACTAATCCTTCACAATTCATTCCGTGTTTACGCGTCCAAGGTCCCCAACCGCCACCAAAGGTAAATCCTGCGACACCAACAGTTGCGCAGGTTCCGTGCGGAATCATGACATCGTTGAAAGCAAGTTGTGGCGTTAAGTCTTTGAAACGAATTCCAGGTCCGATGCGAGCATATTTTTTATCATGACTTACATGTACATGATTGATTCGTGTCATGTCTAATAAAATAACATCTGTTCCTGAGCATTCTGCTTCATGATCGTGTCCGCCAGATCGAACTCTGATTGGTAAGTTATTCGCAATTGCATCTTTGTATACACGTTGCACATCTTCTGTAGATTCACAAAAAATAATTGCAAAAGGTTTTAACTGAAATCTTCGATTGAACACCTGACTTGCTTTGTTGTATGCTATTTGATCGATTAGATTTCCTTCTGGTGTTTGAATTTGGTCACAGTTGAGATAACCACGCAATCCGTTGAGGAAATTATATACATTTCGCATGTTTACAACAACATTATTTTCTCCAATTACTAGTTCGGCTTTCGTTGTTAATGCTACGTTTTCCTTGATGGATAAATCGTCAACAAGGTCTTTTTCAGAGATTGCTGTAAGTACAGTATTAAATCTGTTTAGATTTTTAATGACTTTAATTGTCGTGCTTCCGCTTTTATTTTCATAACAAAATTCACGGTTGATAACAGAAAGTAGTCCGTTTGTTAGACATATAGTTGTTTCTTCATGTACAGGAATTTTTGTTGGAATGTGTTTTGGATAATTTTCTGGATTTTTTAAGTGAAGCGTCTCAAATGAAGTATTTCTAATCTTTATTGTGACTGATAAACCTAAGTTATCGGGCAACACAGTATCTAATAATTTATCTGTGAAATCGACAATGGTAATCAGTCCTTCACTATCTGAAATTTCCTCATTTGTAGCAATAGCCGTTATTTCATGTGCAAGCAACGCTTTATTCCATACGGCTACTTGACTGATATTTCCAGTGAAAAATTCTCCAATTTTGAAAGTATCTTGAATTTGTTTGTTGTATAAGTCATTCGTGCTACTTTCAATATTTAGATCAAAATCATTTATATATAGATATAAAAATCGATCCGTTTTTACGGCTGTTATATGATACCATTCATTATCAAGTACCGAAATATTTGTAGCTGTAATTTTTTGTGCATGTTCTTTTTCAAATACGGTAAATTCAATGTTTCCTTGAGGATTTATGTGTAATGAAAATGAGGATTGATTCGTGTATTTGGAGAGAATTTCGCCATTTTTTTCGGTTTTTATCCAACATTGTAGTGTAAAATCAGAATTTTGAAAGTCATTTGTATTTAATTGATTGTCTGTTTGATAGTCTTGTCCTGAGAAATTATAGGAATGATTCATAGAAGGTTTTGGGTATTTGTTGATTTTAAAGCTCGTAAATTAATAGGATTTTGTAAGATAAGCAATACGTGATAGTACGTGATTTTTGATATACCATAATTTTGTGCTTTGTTAGCCATTTCTGATGATTGTAAATACTAAACTGTTAATTGTAGTTGTTATCTAAAAAATGGTTGTACATTGCGGACTTAACCAGAAATGAGGTTTTACATAGAGATTGTCATTTCACAAACAATTTTTATGTCATTCAAGTCATTAGGATTATCTGATGCATTATTACGTGCTATCAGTAAAAAAGGCTATACAACGCCTTCTCCCATTCAAGCAAAAGCAATTCCATTAGTTTTAGAACGTAAAGATGTGTTAGCATCTGCACAAACAGGAACTGGAAAAACAGCAGGTTTTACCTTGCCAATGTTGCAATTGTTATCACAACAACCACCTTTACGTAGAAGACCAATTAGAGCGTTGATTTTAACGCCTACACGCGAATTGGCAGCTCAGGTATACGCAAACGTAAAAGAATACAGTACGTTTTTAGATATTAGATCTACCGTTATTTTTGGTGGTGTAAATGCAAAACCACAAATAGCAACCTTGCGAAATGGTGTCGATATTTTGGTTGCAACACCTGGAAGATTGCTCGATTTGCAAAGTCAGAATGCATTGTCATTGGCTAAAGTGGAAATGTTAGTGCTCGATGAAGCTGATAGAATGCTCGATATGGGCTTTTTACGCGATATTAAACGTGTAATTGAGCTCGTTCCAAAACGCAGACAGAATTTGTTGTTTTCGGCAACATTTTCAAAAGATATTAAAAAGTTAGCTCAAAATATTTTGAACAATCCTGTTTCTGTGGAAGCAACTCCAGAGAATACAACCGCTGAAAAAGTAAATCAAACAGTTTATAAGGTTGATAAACCGCGTAAAACCGAATTGTTGATTAAAATGATTTCAGAAGGTAATTGGAGTCAAGTTTTAGTGTTTACACGAACAAAACATGGCGCGAACCGATTGACAAAGAAGTTGATTGCAAAAAATATTAGTGCTGCGGCAATTCATGGAAATAAAACACAGAATGCACGTACCAAAGCATTGGATGGTTTTAAGAAAGGAACCATCAGAATTTTAGTGGCTACAGATATTGCAGCGCGTGGTTTGGATATTCCGTTGTTACCGTATGTGATTAATTATGAGTTGCCAAATGTTCCTGAAGATTATGTCCACAGAATTGGTCGTACAGGTAGAGCTGGCGCAAGTGGAGAAGCAATTTCGTTGGTTTCTGCGGAAGAATACGAGTATGTTCGAGGTATTGAAAAGTTATTAGGCGAAAAACTTTCTTCGGAAGAAGTTGAAGGTTTTGAGGCAGATCCAAATTATACGCCGCCACCAAAACAGGAACGTCCACAACGCTCTCGAAAGAAATCAAATTCTTCGCAAAGAGACACTTCTGGCGGAAGTCAAAAAAATAGAAATAGTTCAGATTCTAATTCAAGTAGTAAAAATAGCAAGCGTAAAAGTTCGAATGCTCGAAGACGGAGGAATTAGGGGTTTTGGTCTTGGGTTTTGGGGATTTTGATCTTGGGTCTTGGGTTTTTAGGTTTTGGGTGTTAGAGCTTTGGCTTTTAGGTGTTGTTCTCGACTGCGCTCGAACTGACAATTCGGATACATTTGACGTATTTTTGTTATAAATTCACAACTATTTCGTTTGATTGAATTATTTTTTAATTAGAATGTAAAATACTATAAATCAATTATTTAAACATACTTGATTAACTTTTATTCAACAACTTTAAGAGTAAACGTTTATCGGATTTAACTTTTCTTTTGGTATTCTTTCATTTATTTGATACACATTAACTTTAGAACTTTACCATTATGAAAAAGAAAAAATTAAGTCTTTAAAAACTTAGCACATGGTCAATTCTTAAAGTAATATACCTTAAGCGAACTTCGGTTCGCTTTTTTATGTTTTTGAGAGAAATTGGAAAGAAGTTTTATTCTTTAAACGTCATTTTATTCAACATAAGACCTGAAGCTGGCGCAATGTAGTTGACTTCTAATGTAGAGTTTGGTAAAAGTGATTGTTTGATGAAATCTAAATCGAGTTCATGTTTGCCTAAAAGAATTAGCGTTCCCATCATCATTCGAATTTGATGACGTTTGAATCCTGCGCCTTGTACACGTAGCACATAACTTTTCTCTGGAAAGAAATTTGCCGTGAAGACGTCATTTTCAACAATTTCACACAATTCAATTTCGCCTTCTAAAACCGTATGTTCCGTAGGTTTGTAACAATACGTTTTTAAGTAATGATTTCCTTCGAAGAGCTTTGCTCCTCCTTTCATGAGTTCAACATCTAAATCGCCCAAAATGTTTGTCATATATGGTGCTGCAAACGGATGGTATTTTTCTCCATAAGCAAATAAATAGATGTATTCTTTTACTTTAGGATGCTGAATGATGTTGAATTTCTCATCAGTTTCCGTAATTGCCAAAGCTCGAATGTCTTGTGGTAAGTTGGTATTGAAAAGCGGTAAAAACTCAGGAATATTGAGTGTTTCATTATCCAAAAATAATTCAATAGCGATTTCATTGGCTGAAACTTTCGCATCTGTACGTCCCGAAGCCAACAGCTTGAAGTTTTTATGACCAAATACATATGCCAACGTTCGTTCTGTCATGCGCTGAACCGTATTCACATCAGGTTGTTTTTGCCAACCGTGATAGCGAAATCCTAAGTATTGTAAGGTAATCAGGTAATAATAACGTTTGCGTTTCAATATTGTTGGTTTGTGGATTCGTGGATTTGTTGAGTTGTGAATTTGTTAATTTGAACTACAAATATTTCAAAGCTAATTTTTAAGTTGCTTTTAGTAATATGAAGCCTAAACCAACTATGACCAAAGGAATTGCCCAAAGTTTCCAGATTTCAGTAGCTGTGACTTTGTCTTTGATGGCTCTATTTTTGATTTGTAGTAAGCGTTTTCCATTGAAATACATGGAATTAAATATGTATAGCACAAATCCTGCTAACGCTATATAAAATATGAGTGTGTACGCTTCATAAAATAGAAAAAAACTACTGTTCGTCGCTCTGACTAATACAATACTTAACACACATAGAATGCTCAATTCTAAGAAGGAAATGTACGCTGTTGCCAACGAAACAATTTTGGTATGCTTTCTTTTTTTCGATTGCGCTTTGTAGCTAAGAATTGCTTTGTAAAATAGTTGTTCGAACATGGTTTTCTATTGAATACTTTGCAATAATAGGCTAAAATTTACAAAACGCGTAATTTTGCTGTGAGTTTGCTTGTTTTGAGTTATGAGAAATTGAAATTCAACATTTAACATGCAACATTTCCAATTCACTATTTCTCACGAGATTTCAAAACATTTACAATATCATTGAGTTTGTAGCCTTTTGCTTGCAATAAAATTAGGTAATGAAATAGTAAATCTGCACTTTCGTCTAAAAATAAATTATCATTATCATCTTTGGCTTCAATGACTACTTCGACCGCTTCCTCGCCTACTTTTTGTGCAATTTTATTGATGCCTTTTCGGAATAGTGAAGCGACATAACTTTTTTCATCTTCTTTGTTTTCTTTGCGGTTTTGAATTGTTTCTTCAAGTTTGTCTAAAAAGCCAAAAGAAGTTGTGTTTTCTTCATTCCAACAAGTGTCTGAACCTTTGTGACATGTAGGACCAACAGGAGTTACTTTGATGAGTAAAGTGTCTTCATCACAATCATTTTGAATACTTACGACATTAAGAAAATTTCCACTTTCTTCGCCTTTTGTCCACAAACGCTGTTTTGTTCTGCTAAAAAAGGTTACTTTATTTGTTTCCAATGTTTTAGCATGTGCTTCTTCATTCATATAACCCAACATTAACACATTTTTTGTTTCGTTGTCTTGAATGATGACAGGCACTAATCCGTCGTTATTTTTATTGAAATTGATGTTCATTTTCAAGTATTGAGATTTTAGCATTGAGATTGCTAGTTGTTTAGTTGTTTAGTTGTTTAGTTGAAAATAATTTTTTTACATTCAACATTCAACATTCAACATTTAGCATTTTACATTTATAATTTCAACATTCGTTAATCTTTGTTCTATGTTCTATGTTCTATGTTCTATGTTCTATGTTCTATGTTCTATGTTCTATGTTCTATGTTCTATGTTCTATGTTCTATGTTTAGTTGAAACTAATCTTTCACATTTAAAATTCAACATTTATAATTAACATTTAGCATTTATAACCTCACATTGATTCCGTTTTCTTTTAGGTTTTGTTTGAGTTCAGGAATGCCAATTTCTTTGAAATGAAATACGCTTGCTGCCAATGCTGCATCAGCTTTTCCAGCTACGAAAGTATCCGTAAAGTGTTGCATATTTCCTGCGCCACCAGAAGCTATTATTGGAATGTTGACGATTTCTGATAGTTTCGCCAACGCTTCATTGGCAAATCCGTCTTTTGTTCCATCATTGTCCATCGATGTAAATAAAATTTCTCCCGCGCCACGTTGTTCCACTTCTTTTGCCCAATCGAATAGTTTGATGTCCGTTGGCATTTTTCCACCAACTAAATGTACAATCCATTCGCCATCAATTTGTTTTGCATCAATAGCAACAACAATACATTGATTTCCAAATTTTGACGCCAATTCGTTGATGAGTTCAGGACGTTTTACGGCGGCCGAATTGATAGAAACCTTGTCTGCGCCCGCTTTTAATAAACGATCTACATCTGCTACTGCTGAAATTCCGCCACCAACTGTAAATGGAATGTCAACCTGTGAAGCTACATCTAAAACCAACTTTTGCAATGTTTTTCTGCGTTCCTCTGTTGCCGAAATGTCCAAAAAAACAAGTTCGTCAGCACCTTCATCAGCGTATATTTTCGCCAATTCTACAGGATCGCCAGCATCACGAAGATTGACAAAGTTGACACCTTTTACCGTGCGTCCGTTTTTGATATCTAAACACGGAATGATTCTTTTTGTGAGCATTTTATTTGATTTAAAAATTCAATGATTGAATGATTGTGAATTCCTGCCTACGCAGAAATGACAAACATATTATAGTAAGGTTTCAAGTTGCTTGAGTGAGATTCTGTTTTCGTAAATAGCTTTTCCGATAATGACACCTTCACAACCTAATTCTTTTAGTTTTGGCAATTCATCAAAAGTTGAGATTCCGCCTGAAGCGATGAGTTTTATTGAGTTTGATTGCATCTCGACAGCGCTCGATGTGACATTTTGCGTACAGTTTTTTAAGATTTTTTCATATAAATCAAACGATGGACCTTCTAACATGCCGTCTTTAGCAATGTCTGTACAAATAACGTATTGAATTCCTTTTTGCTGATATTTTTGAATAAACGGAATCAATTCTTCCGTACTTTCTTCTTGCCAACCGCTGATGGCGATTTTTTCATCCATTGCATCTGCGCCCAAAATGATTTTCTGACTTCCGTATTTTTGAATCCATTTTGTGAATGTTTCTGGATTTTTTACAGCAATACTTCCGCCCGTAATTTGTTTGGCACCACTTTCAAAAGCTACGTGTAAGTCTTCATCCGTTTTTAATCCGCCACCAAAATCAATTTGTAAATTTGTTTGCGTAGCCATTTGCTCTAGCACTTTATAGTTGACAATGTGTTTTGCTTTTGCGCCATCCAAATCTACCATATGTAAATACTGAATTCCAGCATCTTCAAATTGTTTAGCCACTTCTAAAGGACTTTCGTTGTATATTTTTTTTGTGTTGTAATCGCCTTTGGATAATCGGACACATTTTCCATCGATGATATCTATTGCGGGAATTATTCTCATTATATCGTATTGAGGTTTTAGTATTGAGATTTTAGATTGCTCGTTTTACTCGCTTTGTTGTTTAGTTGTTTAGTTGTTTAGTTGTTTAGTTGTTTAGTTGTTTAGTTGAAATTTACTTTTTTACATTTAAAATTTAGCATTCAACATTTATAATTTCAACATTCTTGGGTCTTGGCTCTTGGCTCTTGGCTCTTGGCTCTTGGCTCTTGGCTCTTGGCTCTTGGCTCTTGGCTCTTGGCTCTTGGCTCTTGGCTCTTAAAAAGTATCTTTTTTAATTAAATTGTCGCATTACAGTTTCAAAAAGTTCTCAAGAATTTTACTTCCAGCTTTGCTACTTTTTTCAGGATGAAATTGTACTCCGTAAAAGTTATTTTTTTGTAAAGCAGATGCATATTTGATGTCATATTCACTTTCTGCGATCATTTCACTTGATTTTTCAGCGTAATAACTGTGCACTAAATACATGTATTCATTTTCTCGAACGTCATTAAACAAAGGACTTTCTAGATTTTGAATTGTATTCCAACCAATTTGTGGCACTTTTACATTCTCTGAAAAACGAACGACATCTGTGTCAAATATTCCCAAACCTTTTGTATTTCCTTCTTCTGAAGCATTGCACATGAGTTGCATTCCTAAACAGATTCCTAAAACTGGTTGCGTAAGTGTTGGAATTACGCGATCAAGTTTGCTTTCACGAAGTTTCTTCATGGCACTACTCGCCTCGCCTACACCTGGAAAGATGACTTTGTCGGCATTTCGAATTTCCTCCACATTGTTACTCAAAACTGCTTCCACGCCCAATCGTTGCAATGCAAATTTGATGCTTTGAATGTTTCCTGCGCCGTAATTTATGATGACTGTTTTCATTTATTAGCTTTTGGGTATTGGGTTTTGGCTGTTAGGTTGTTTTTATTCAACATTTATAGTTTCCGAGTACTTCTCGATACAATTTTCTGCGAAAATCACTCGAAATGACGTTTCTAAATCTTGACATGTATTCGTTTCAGAGTCCACTTTTACATTTAAAATTTAGTATTCTACATTTATAATTTCCTAGAGCATTCCTTTGGTTGATGGCAATATCATTTTTTCCACATCGCGTTTTACAGCAGCTTTGATGGCTTTTGCAAATGATTTGAAAATAGCTTCAATTTTGTGATGTTCATTTGTTCCTTCTGCTTTGATGTTTAGGTTTGCTTTTGCTCCGTCTGTAAACGATTTGAAGAAGTGATAAAACATTTCCGTTGGCATTTTTCCAATCATTTCACGTTTAAAATCTGCTTCCCAAACCAACCAGTTTCTTCCGCCGAAGTCAATGGCTACTTGTGCTAAACAATCGTCCATTGGTAAACAGAAACCGTAACGTTCTATGCCCAATTTGTTTCCTAACGCTTCCGCGAATACTTCGCCTAAGGCAATTGCTGTATCTTCAATCGTGTGATGTTCGTCAACTTCTAAATCGCCTTTTACCGTAATGTCTAAATCTAATTGCCCGTGACGTGCAATTTGGTCTAACATGTGATCGAAGAACGCAATTCCTGTTTCTATGTTTGATTTTCCTGTTCCGTCTAAATTCAAATCGATTTGAATTTTCGTTTCGTTCGTATTACGTGTCAACGAAGCTGTACGTTCTTTTGCTTTTAGAAACGCGTAAATTTCATCCCAATCGTTCGATTCTAAACCTATATATTCATCTAAATCTGAACGTTTTACCGTAATTTCATCTGTTCCTAAAAACGTTTCATCATTGATATAGATTCCTTTTGAACCTAGATTTTTTGCCAATTCAATGTCTGTTAAACGATCGCCAATTACGAATGAATTTTTCAAGTCGTATGTTTCCGAGAAATATTCCGTTAGCAAACCTGTGTTTGGTTTACGTGTCGGTGCGTTATCTTTTGCAAATGTTCTATCAATGACAATTTTATCAAAAACAATTTCTTCGCCTTCAAGCGTTTGCAAGATAAAGTTATGCACTGGCCAAAATGTATTTTCAGGATATACGTCTGTTCCCAAACCATCTTGATTGGTAATCATAACCAACTCAAAATCAAGTTCTTTTGCAATTTTTCGCAATGCAGACAACGCTTTCGGGTAGAATTCTAGTTTTTCAAAACTGTCTATTTGTTCGTCTGCTGGTTCTTTGATGATCGTTCCATCACGATCTATGAATAGTACTTTTCTTTTCATAATGTTTTGTTATTCCTGCGAAGACAGGAATCTATTTTTAGTTTTTTATGTGATACTGAATCAAGTTCAGTATGACGTATTTTGTGTGTTTTTATACTGAACTTGTTTCAGCATTCTATTCTTTATTTTTTGAATTCCTGCTTTCGCAGGAATGACATTCATGATACATTAATAGCAATTAACTCCTCGATTAATCTTTGATTTTCAATGGCAGTCCCAACCGTAAATCGTAAACAATTTTCACATAAAGGTTGTGTCGTTCGGTTTCGAATTACAATGCCTTTTTGTATGAGTTGCTCGTATCGTAAATTTGCGTCATCTACTTTTACGAGTATAAAATTTGCGTCAGAAGGATATATTTTTTTTATAAAATTTACTTCTTTTAACGCATTTTCAAGTTGTATTTTGTTTTGTTTGAGTTTTGCAATTTCAAGTTCTACCGTTTCTTGAGCTAATATCCGTTTTAAAGCGTGTGCTTGTGTGAGCAAATTTACGTTATATGGCGGTTTTATTCTATTTAAAATGTCAACAATAGTGAGCGAAGCATAACAGATTCCTAGTCTTATACCAGCCATTCCATACGCTTTTGACAGCGTTTGTGTGACAATAAGATTTGGAAATTCTTCCAGTCGATTCAACCAACTTTCATGACCAGAAAAGTCTATATATGCTTCGTCTATCACTATAATTCCTTTAAATTCTTTGAGTAATTTTTCAACCGTTGCGTTGTCAAAACTATTTCCTGTTGGATTGTTTGGCGAACATAAAAACAAGATTTTACTGTTTTCATCTGCTACGTTCAGTATTTCCTCAGCTTTGGGTTGAAATGATGTTGTCAACAATACTTCTTTGATGTCTATATTGTTGATGCCTGCCAACACTTTGTACATTCCGTAGGTTGGTGGCAATATGATGATATTGTCTTCTTTTGGCTCACAAAACGCTCTGAAAATCAAATCGAGAATTTCATCACTTCCATTCCCTAAAACAATGTTTTCTGGATTGCAATTTTTTACATTTCCAAGCGCAATTTTAACGTCTTTTTGTTTTGGATCTGGATAACGATTGACACCATTTTCATACGGGTTTTCGTTAGCGTCTAAAAATACCATATCGCTTCCCGAAGCTTTGTATTCGTCTCTAGCAGATGAATATGGTTTGAGTGATTTTATGTTTTCTCTGATGAGATTTTCTATGTTGACCATTTGATTGTTACTTTGTTGTTTCGAATGCATCTCGACTGCGCTCGATGTGACACGCAGGAATGACAGTTTTACTTTTTTAGTTCTTCTAATCTGAGTGTAACTGCGTTTTTGTGCGCTTGTAAACCTTCGGCTTCTGCCATGAGTTCAATAGCGTTTCCAATGTTTTGAATTCCTTGTTTTGATATTTTTTGAAACGTGACACTTTTTTGAAAACTTGCCAAATTTACTCCCGAATAGGCTTTTGCATATCCGTTTGTTGGCAAGGTGTGATTGGTTCCAGATGCATAATCGCCAGCACTTTCGGGCGTGTAATTTCCAACAAAGACAGAACCTGCGTTTTGAATTCCGTTTGTGTAGAAGTTTTCATCATTTACACAGATAATAAAGTGTTCAGGACCGTATTCGTTGATTAAATCTAGTGCGATTTCATCATTTTCAACATAGATTAGTTTTGAGTTTTCTATTGCTTTTGTAGCAATTTCTTTTCTCGGTAATGCTGCTAATTGTGTTGCGATGGCGTTTTCCACTTCCGTGAGAAAGTTCTCGGATGTAGTCACCAATACTACTTGACTGTCCGTTCCGTGTTCAGCTTGACTTAGTAAGTCGGAAGCTACAAAGTCTGCATTGGCCGATTCGTCTGCGACTACCAATAATTCACTTGGTCCGGCAGGCATGTCGATAGCAACTCCGTATTTGGTTGCCAATTGTTTTGCGACAGTTACAAATTGGTTTCCAGGTCCAAATATTTTGTACACTTTCGCGATGGTTTCTGTACCAAACGTCATTCCTGCAATGGCTTGAATTCCTCCAACTTTGTATATTTTGGTAATTCCACACAATTGTGCCGTGTACAGTATTGCTGGATTTACATTGCCTTCTTTGCTTGGTGGCGTGCACAAGATAATTTCGTTACAACCAGCAATTTTTGCAGGAACTGCCAACATTAAAATGGTTGAAAATAATGGCGCAGTTCCACCAGGAATGTACAATCCGACTTTTTGGATGGCTCTTTTTTCTTGCCAGCATCGAACACCTTCTGTCGTTTCTAGTTCAACTTTTGGAGTTTGTTGTGCTTCATGAAATTTGGTAATATTTGCTTTCGCGACGGCAATTGCATTTTTCAATTCAGCAGAAACTTCAAGGCTTGCAGCGTCAATTTCAGCTTGACTGACAACCAGATTATCTAAGTTTACATTGTCGAAAAACGATGTATATTTTTTGATGGCTTGATCGCCGTTTTTTTGTACTTCCGAAAAGATTTGAGAAACCGTCGCTTCGATATCGTCGACAGTTTGCGTTGGACGTTCTAAGATGGTTGCCCAAGTGGATGGTTTTGGATTGAATATTTTGTTCATTAGAGGACCATTTTTTCGATTGGACATACTAAAATTCCTTCTGCACCATTTCGTTTGAGTTCGTCAATAACATCCCAGAAGTCTTCTTTTTTGATTACAGAGTGTAATGAACTCCAGCCTTCTTGCGCCAATGGTAGTATTGTTGGACTTTTTAAGACTGGTAATATTTTGCTGATGGCATCAATTTTATCGTTTGGCGCATTGAGCAATATGTATTTTGAGGAACGCGCTGTTAATACCGACTGGATTCGGAATTGTAGTTTTTGAAGTATTTGCTTTTCTGCTGCTTCAATTTTTGGAGAAACTGCCAAGACAGCTTCACTTTTTAGCATTACTTCTACTTCTTTGAGATTATTTTTGAATAATGTGCTTCCACTAGAAACGATATCGCAAATGGCGTCTGCCAATCCGATATTTGGCGCAATTTCTACAGAACCATTGATAATGTGCAAATCTGCTGTTACGCCTTTTTCTTTTAAATATGCTTTTACCGTTTCTGGATAGGAAGTCGCAATGCGTTTCCCTTCAAAGTCTTTTACCGAAGTGTAAGTTTCGTTTTTTGGAATGGCGAGTGAGACTTTACATTTGGAGAATCCAAGTTTTTCGGCAACGGTAATGTTGTTTCCTTTTTCGATGAGTACATTTTCTCCAATGATGGCAATATCTACAACGCCATCGCGTAAATATTGAGGAATGTCTCCATTTCTAAGATAGAAAACTTCTAGTGGAAAGTTTCGTGCGGCAGCTTTGAGTTGATCTTTTCCATTATCGATAGAAATTCCGCAGTCTTTTAAAATTTTGAGCGAATCTTCATTGAGTCGTCCCGATTTTTGAATAGCAATTTTTAACTTCTTCATTTTGTTTTTTTGTGCTTGAATACAAAAATTGGGCATTAAAAAACCCGCTTGATGTACTCAAACGGGTTTTAAATATATTTTTTGAATTACTTCAATACATTCTCAGCTCGCTTGATGGCAAGTATGGAAATGATGATGATGTAATTGTGTAAAAGTCATTTTTTAGTTATTTGATGCAAATGTAATTAATAATTTTTATTGCTTCCAACTATTTTTGAAATATTTTTTTCGAATGTTTTATGCAGTTTATCGAAAATATGATATGATTTTATTGATTTTTAATTTTTTAGATTGTGATATCAAAAATGAATTCCTATTTTTAGAAACGTTAATAGCTAGCCCACTCTATGAAACATTTTTTTATTGCTTTTGTCTTGTTTTGCACATGGCTTTACTTTGGTTTTCAGTATTATGAATGTAAGGTAAAGAATTTGTGTGAAGACACTACGGTTGTTATTGAAGAGCCAAAAGCAATACCTCCAAAACCTGTAGAAAAACCACTTACTTTTTTACCTTTTTCTATAGAAAAAAACGTTGCAAACGTATCGATTATAGACAGCACTTTAAATCCGTTACAATCATTTTATGATCGCTTGAATGCAAATCAAGATGAAGAATTAGTGATTACTTCTTTTTTTAGTAGAGCTGAAAACGGAACAATTGCACTTTCACGTAGTGAATCTGTAAAGAATGCATTGGCAGATTTTGGTGTAAATACCGATCGCGTTGTGTTTCAAACTAAACAAACAGATTTGACATTTTCTGATGAAGACGTCAATTTGAAAGGATTTGCATATGAGTTTCAAAAAATGTCCAAAGAGCGCATGCAAGCTATTGATAAAGGAATTTCCTCTAAGATTTTGTATGCTGGATTTGGTTCAAAAACATTTAAACCAGATAATACCTTGAATGCATACGCACTTGAATTGAAAAGTTATTTGGAAAAACATCCTACGAAAAAGGTTGAAATTATTGGACATACAGATAGTAACGGCGATGCAGCAGCTAATTTATGGTTTGGAAAGGAACGCGCAAAAAGTGTGATGGACTATTTTATTTCGCAAGATATTGACGCTTCTAAATTAACGATTTCTTCAAAAGGAGAAACTGCCCCAATAGCTCCAAATTCGACTTTGGAAGGACAACGATTGAATAGACGAATTGAAATTAACATAACGAATTAAGTATATGACACTTTTATTTTTACAAAACCTTGCACCTGTTTCTAGTTGGGAATATTTTGTCGTATTCTTACTAGGATTTGGATGTTTTTTGATTGGTTGGATCTTTTCAAAACGCAGCACGAAACGCAAGTACAAAAAGCTACTTGAAGAGTGTGAATCGAAAAAGGCTGAGATTATTAATACGAATTATGCACCATCTGAAGGTGTTCGTGCACGAAAGACTAGAGAACGTTCTGGAAAAGCAGTAGATTCAGGTAATTCAGGCGTTATTGATACTGAAAATTCTCCATTAAATTTTGATAGTTTTGGTGTCGCTGATGCTTCACAGAAAGACGATTTGAAACGTATTAAAGGTGTTGGACCATTTATTGAGGAGAAATTGAATCTGATTGGAATTTTTACTTTTGATCAAATTAGCAAATTTACACCTGAGGATATGCAAACCGTTACAGAGTTGATTTCTTTTTTCCCAGGACGTATTGAACGTGACGACTGGAAAGGTCAAGCAGCCGTTTTGAAAAAAGGTGGCGATACTGATTTTAGCAAACGATTGAGCTCGAAAGGGTAATTTGGATTGTTGGATTGTTGGAAGAAATGGTTTTTTGATTACTACATATATATTTACAGCATAAAAAAAGGGAAACGTAATTGTTTCCCTTTTTCAATTTTATGTGTATTTTATTATTGATCTCCAAGAATGATTGGTAATCCACTATCTCCAGAGCCAATTACAATAACTTTACTGTTTGACGATTCTGAAAGTTTTATGGTTGCTTCAATTCCTTTGTCTTGTAGAATTTTATCTGTAAGTGATGCGCTTAATATTTTGTTTGCATCTGCTTTACCTTGTGCTTGGATGATACGTTCTTCTGCTTGTTTTTGAGCTGTTACTAATTTGAATTCATATTCTAATGATTCTTGCTCTTGTTTTAGTTTACGTTCAATAGCTTCTTTGATCGGAACTGGCAATGTAACATCTCTTACTAATACTCTTTCTAGAAATACGTATTGATTTTCTAAAATTTTCTTTGTTTCTGTAAATATTTCATCCTGAATGGCATCACGTTTACTAGAATATAGTTGTTCTGGTGTATAACGTCCTACAACACTACGTGCGGCACTACGAATCGCTGGTTTTATTACACGATCTAAATAATCTTGTCCGAGTGTTTGGTGCAGATTTCCTAATTGATCAGGAACTGGCTTATACCAAGCAGAAGCATCAATTTGGATTTCTAATCCATTAGATGATAATACTTTCATTTTTTCGAAAAGCTCTTGCTGTCTTACTTCATAGATGTGTACTTTATTCCAAGGTGCTATGATTTGAAATCCTTCTCCTAGTGGTGGCTCATCTGTTACAACTCCGCCGTCAAATGTTTTGTATAATACTCCTGCTTCACCAGAGTTGATTGTAATTGCCGATTTCGCAATTAATACAATAATAGCAATTGCTAGTATTAGCAATGGTATTCCAATTTTAGGTACTTTATCCATGTTCTTTATTGTTTTTTTGTTAAATGAGTCCGTAATATTTTCTTGAAAACCACTCTAAGGCAAGGCAAATTACGATGAAAGCCAATAAGTATTTCCAATCTATCAAAGATACGACCTTTTCGTTACTTTTCTCTATGGTTTTGAAGCGTGAATCGTTAATTAATGCTAAAATTAGCTGTTCCGAATTGTCATTTACATGAAACGTTTTACCATTCGATTTTTCGGCAATAGCTTGCAAACGTTGTGTGTCCGCGTTTAAGAATTGTTTTTCAATGTCGAATTCTAAGATTTTGAAACTGCCCGATTTGCGTATGTTCTTCCCTTCTGCTCTAACTGTAAAATCGTATGTTCCAGGTGGCAAACTATTGAGATCAACCGTGTAAAAACCAGCATTTAACAGCATTGGATACGTCGTTGTTATTTCAGTGTCTTTATTTTTGATGATTGCTGTCAGATTAGCATTTGAATCAAATTCATAGGAAGGATTGAAGTATTGCGCTGTGATTTGAATTTCTCGATTTCCGTAGTAGAAAGATTCGTATCCAAGCGTTAAGCGTTCTCGTTTTTTGTTTGATGCCAGATATTGTATGAGTTTCCCCAGAAATGTATCAAATTCAATGAAGTTTTCTTGTGCTAAGAAGCTTTGAGCGCGCCATTTCCAAATGTTTTCTCCCGCTAAGATTGCCGCACGAATGTTATTGTTGGTGTATGTTGCCAGTAATGGACTATCTGTAGAAACGCCAGAAATGGTTTGCATTAGAATTGCTTCATTTGCAACGTTGAATTCCACATCTCCAAAAGTGTTTTCTAAAGGTGGATAGTCTGAAAAGTCAATGTTTTCAATTAAGAAGTTGTTATAATTTGTGTTCAGTCGTCCTTGGACTTCTTCCGTTTCAGGAATACTTACTTTTTTGAAACTTGTTTGTATATCGTTTAAGAAATTCCAATCTGTTTGTGTTCCTGTTATTGTGAATGTATTTTTTTGTAATTGCTTGCTTGTTTCGAATACTTGTTGAAATTTTCGCGTCGGTTGATAGAAAATAATCAATTGATAATCATTGAGTTCGCTTGAAGCTTCCGTGGGTTTTAAAATTTCAACACTTCGCAGTTCGTTACTTTCCAAACTCTTTTTCAACGCGCCTAAATCTGGATGAATGATATCTGATATGAGTGCAATTTTTACTTTTTGATCGATGACTTCAACCGCAAAGTAGCGTACATTATTTTGTTTGTTTTTTTCAATGTTTAAAGGTGTCAACGTAGCGCGTAAAGTTTGTACACCAATTTTTGTTGCCGCGATGTTGAGATTGATCACTTTAGAGTTTTCCGTTGGCGAAAAGGTGACTTCCTGACTTGCCAAGCGTTTTCCGTTTGAAGAAAGTATCAAATTGGTTTGAACCGTTTCGTTTCCTGTGTACGTTGCAATGACTTCTACTGGAAATTTATTTTTTAGGTACGCATATTTATTCGCGTTAAGCTGATTTATTTTTAGATCAATATATGCTGTGGTATCTCCTGCAATGACAGGAAAAATCGGTTGTTTTATTTTTGAAGAGAGAAATTGGTAATCGTTTCCATAGGTTTGATTTCCGTCTGTTATTAGAATTGTTGGCGCGATGGCATCTTTGTACAGATTGTTTAGGTCTTTTAAGGCTTTTCCGATGTTGGTTTGTTTGCCATTAAACGTAACTGAATCATTTTCAATTAATTCGTTTGAGAAAGTATAGGTATCAACATCAAATTTGCCTTGCAATTCCTTAGAATTTTGTAATGCATTCAATACGTTTAGTACTTGTGTATTGTAACCTAGTTCGGCTATTGAAGAAGAGTTATCAACGGCAATGTTAAGGTTTGGTTTTTCCGTGTAATAACTTTTTTGTTTGAATTTTGGGTTGATGATTAAGAGTAGTAATGAAAATACACTTAAGAATCTCAAAAACGAAAAAAGCACTAATTTTTTAGTGCGTTTTTTCGTTTTGTAGTAGTAATGAAATAGCGCCACAAGCGCCGAAATTACTACTGCTATACTGATATATACTATCGTTGTAGTTTGCAATCGTTAGTCTTGTTTTATTTTTAAAATGTCAAATGAGTTTAAAAATCGTTGAATACTTGCATTTTTATCATTCGCTGTTAAACAAATAACCTGCGTAATAAACATTGTATTTTCAACTAAATACGCATTAATATAAATAAATCCGCCTTGCATTTGGATTTTGATGCTTCTTCCTGGATATCCGTTGAATTTGACTTTTTTATCAAATATTAATTTTCCTTGAACATTTTTAACAGCTCCTTCTACAGCGCCATCTAATACGTTACTGTTGTAGTCAGCGTCTGCATCTTCGAATTGTTCTTCTGGATAGTCTGAGCGAATTACAGAATATACCGCATTGTCGTCGCCAGATTCAGGAGCATGCATGATCATGTGCATGTCTAATTCGCCAACAGCTGTACTTACTTTTTGAACTGTTCGTTTGGGTTCTTGAGGAAAGGTAGCAATGAAAGCTAGGTCTTCAGATTTGTACGTTTTCCAATCTTGTGCATTTACAGCACTGAATGACAGAAAAAGTACCGTCATTACTAAAAATGCTTTTTTCATATGTGATTATTGTTATTGGGTTAGGTCAACATTCCACCGTCAACATTTAATACTTGTCCAGTAATGTATGCAGACATATCGCTTGCTAGAAAGACACATACGTTTGCTACATCTTCAGGCGTTCCACCTCTTTTTAATGGAATTGCTTCTCGCCAACTTTTGACAACATCTTCTGCTAATTTTCCAGTCATTTCAGTTTCTATGAAACCTGGTGCAATTACGTTGCTACGAATATTTCTTGAACCGAGTTCTAACGCAACTGATTTAGAAAATCCGATGATTCCTGCTTTTGAAGCCGCATAATTTGTTTGTCCCGCATTCCCTTTTACACCAACTACAGAACTCATGTTGATGATAGAGCCTTTGCGCTGTTTTAACATCGTACGTTGTACCGCTTTTGTCATGTTGAATACAGATTTTAGATTGACTTCAATGACTTTATCGAAATCTTCTTCAGAGATACGCATTAATAGGTTGTCTTTAGTAATTCCTGCGTTATTGATTAAGACATCTATGGAACCAAATTCTTTTAATACTTCAGCAGCTAAGTCTTGTGCTTGTTGAAAATCGGCTGCATTGCTTTGATATCCTTTTGCTTTTACGCCTAATGCATTTAATTCTTTTTCTAATTCGTTTGCTGCGTCTACTGACGAGCTGTATGTAAATGCTACATTAGCACCATGTGCTGCAAATACTTGTGCTATTCCTTTTCCTATTCCTCTACTCGCACCTGTGATGATGGCTGTTTTGCCTTCTAGTAATTTCATGTGTTTCTTTTTAGGTCTTTGTCAATTGCATTAATTGTTCTGCAATTGTTTATATGACTTTTTTGGTCATATATGTGTTGAATTGGTTATTTGTTTTTTACTGTTTGTAGTGTAATTACAGAACAGTATTGTGTTGATACTTCAAATATAATTTTTTTAGTGCGAGATAGAAAGCTATTGGTATAAAAAAAGCGCTTCGTAGGAAGCGCTTTCGTTTTTTATTGTTTTATTTCTTTAGCTTTTTCATAATTGAAAAGGTAATCGATGTCCATTTCTTGAATTTTCCCAAGTTTGGACAGCGCGTCCATATCAACATCTTTTTTGTTTCCAATAACCATTACGTTGTATTGTTCGCCTTTAATGTTTTGATCGAAGAACGCTTTTAAGTCTGCAAGTGTCATTTTCTCAATGGCTTTGTACATTGCTTCTCTGTGATCATTTTCAATTCCTAGTTTTTTAAGTCGTTCGTTTGTCCAGAAAATATTAGATTTTGTGATACGTTGTGCCGCAAGTTGCTTTAGTGTTGATTCTTTAGCAGCATTGAACTGTTCTTCCGCTTCTGGCATGTTGTTCATGAGTGTCATCATGGCATCAACTGCTTGTGGCATTTTGTTGGCTTGTGTTCCAATGTAAGCCATTACGTAGTTTGAATCATTTTTGTCAGCTGCTTGTGCATAGAATGAATATGCAGAGTATGCTAAGGATTTAGATTCTCTAATTTCTTGGAATACTATTGAAGATAAACCAGATCCGAAATAGGTATTAAATAATCGTGAAGCCGCCATATTATCAGGAGAAAAAGGACTTCCTTTCGCTAAGAATAACATTTCTGCTTGTACCATATCATAGTTTACAAAGTATACATTTCCACCAGTTTCTAGCTCCGTATATTTTGTAGCTTCAGGATATGATTTTAGTTCGTCTGCTACTTTATGATTTTTATTTAGTGCTGCTACAGCCGCATCAATGTCTTTTCCGTAATAGAAAATACGTTGATCAAAGTTTTTAAGGTCTTTTACCAAGTCAACTAGCTCTTGCGGATTCATTCCTTCTAGTTCAGATCGGCTGTATATGTTACGTAAACGTGAGTTTTCACCATATTTAGCATAACTCATCAAGCCTCTTTGTAATATGCTTCCTTTTCGCAATTTGTTGTCTTGTCTCTCTTTTACAATTTGAGCCACATATTTGTCATATGCTTCTTGGTTTGGCACAGCATTGTTCCATAAATGCGATAATAATTCTAGTCCTTCTGGCAAGTTTTCTTTTAAACCATTTAAACCTACATATGATTTTTCAGATCCAGTACTTACATAGTAACTAATTCCAAGTTTGTAGAATTCTTTCTTTAATTCTTCCGCAGAATATTTGTCTGTTCCTAAGTATTCCATGTAGCCAACTCCAAGATCAAGTTTTTTGTCGTTGTCGCTTCCCATATCAAAAATGATATTCATATCGAATAAATCGTTTTGTTCATTTTCAATGTAAGAAACCTTGATTCCGTTGTCTAGTTGAGTTTCTTTGATAGCCGATTTGAAATCAACGTATTTTGGTTGTAATGGCGTTGGTTCAATTTTATTAAATTCTTCAATGAATTTAGAGTTTTTTCCTCTGTTTAAATTTACAGGTGTAATTCCTGGATTTTGAACTTTTACGATAGAATTGTCTTCTCCTTTACGCTTGTATGTGATTACATAATTGTCTTTGTAGAAGTTGTTTGCAAAATCGACTAATTCTTGTTTTGTAACCGTTTTTAGTTCGTCTAGAAATTTTATTTTCTCAGCCCAATCTTGTTGTTCTATAAACGCATCTACATAGGCGTTTGCTAGTGCTGTGCTTCTTTCGTATCGTTTTGTTTGTGTTAGTTTTAGATCATTGATTACTGCTTCTAGCATCCAATCTTCAAATTCTCCTTTTTTTAGTTTTTCTATTTGTTCTAATAATAAGTTTTTTACTTCATCAAGTGTTTGTCCAGATTTAGGATATCCTGTAAAGGTATGGTAGCCATAATCAATTAAGAATCTTGGCGTACAGCCTGCATATTGTACAACTTGTTTTTGATTTAGATTTAAGTCGATTAGTCCTGCATTTCCATTGGCAAGAATCATATCTGCTAGCGTGACCATTTTTTTATCTTCTGATTTTACGCCACCTGAACGGAAAGAAATTTCAATGTTTTCCGCCGTTGGTCCAAACACTTCTTTAACTACTGGCGACGTTATTGGTGCTTCTTCTGGTAATGTTGGATGCGTTACTTCTTTTCTTTCCATTTTACCAAAAGAATTGTTTATACTTTTGATCGTTTCATCAAATTCAAAGTCACCCACTAATATAATTGCCATGTTATTTGGTACATAATATTTGTCAAAATAGTTATGTATTGAAATCATGGATGGATTTTTTAAGTGATCTGCCGTTCCAATTGTTGATTGTTGTCCGTAAGGATGATTTGGAAATAAACCATCTAAGGTGGCAAAGTAAGATTTCCAACCGTCATTGTCTTGACTTCTGTTGAATTCTTCAAATACAGCTTCTAATTCAGTATGAAATAAACGCAATACTAATTGACTGAAACGTTCATTTTCAAGCTTTAACCATTTGTTGAATTCGTTTGTTGGTATTTTATTTGTGTAAACTGTTCGCTCAAAAGATGTGTATGCATTTGTTCCTGTGGCACCTAAAGAACTTGTCATTTTATCATATTCATTTGCAACACTGTAGTTAGAAGCTTCTAGTGATACTTCATCAATTTTTTTGTACAGTTCATTCTTTTTTTCAGGATCTGTTTCCGCTTTGTGCGCTTCGTACAAGTCTGAAATTTGTTTTAGGTATTCTTTTTCTTTTTCCCAATCGATGGTTCCAATTTCGTCAGTTCCTTTGAATACCATGTGTTCTAAGTAGTGAGCTAATCCTGTAGATTCTTTCGGATCATAGTTTGAACCTGCTCTTACGGCAATGTAGGTTTGAATTTTTGGTTCTTCACTATTTTTACTTAGGTATACTTTTAGTCCATTTTCTAAAGTATATAAACGCAATCCTGTTGGATCGTTGGTGACCGTTTCATAGGAGAGTCCATTTGCGTCTTTTTGTTGTTCTACTTTGATGACATTTGCATCAGAACTGCCATCTTTTTGTTTACAACTGAAAATCGCAAGTGTAGACACGATCAGCAGTAACAGATTAATTTTTTTCATTATAATTTAGATTAGTTTATAGTAGTTTAAACGTTAAATGTATCATTATTATATATATAGAATGATATTATATCTTTTTTTAACATTTAATGAATTCATTGGACAATACGTCTAATTTTTTGGCTATATGTTACAGATTCAGAGTTAATTTTTGAAACTATTTTTTTTAACCATCTTTTACTTATTTTTTGAAAAGAAAATACTATTCTAAAGTTTGTGTATAAAAAAAGCGAACCGAAGTTCGCTTATTGATCTGTAAGTTTTTGAAATTTAGCAAATTCCTAAATCTGGACAAGAGATTGTTCGTTCTCCACAAGGAAAATCTACGGTTTCATTTCCTGTACCAGTTCCCGTTCCTGTACCAGTACAATCGTGTGTTGGGCAAGCAGCATCGTGTGTTGGACAACAAATTCCTAATGGTACACAAGATTCTGTTTTGAATCCACCAACAACTCCATTTTGAGCTGCAAGGTTAGAAATTGACTTCTTGTTTAATGTTAGATTGTTTAGATTTCTTTTTTTCATGGTTAATGTATTTTAAATTAATTTTTCGAATCTAAGCTACACATGAAATTATTTTATTAAAAGAAACTATACTTCAAATTCATAAATTATAAGCATAAAAAAACGCATTATCAATACGTTGACAATGCGTTTTATATATATTTTAAAATGATGTTATCCCATCACTTCTGCTACTTTTTTTCCAATTTCTGCTGGCGAATCTACTACGTGAATTCCACATTCGCGCATGATTCGTTTCTTAGCTTCTGCTGTATCATCAGCGCCACCAACAATTGCTCCGGCATGTCCCATTGTTCTTCCTTTAGGGGCAGTTTCTCCTGCGATGAAACCTACAACTGGTTTTTTACTTCCACTTTCTTGGTACCATTTAGCCGCGTCTGCTTCTAATTGTCCTCCAATTTCTCCGATCATTACTACACATTCTGTTGCTGGATCGTTGATAAGTAATTCAACAGCTTCTTTTGTTGTAGTTCCAATAATTGGATCTCCTCCAATACCAATTGCAGTGGTGATTCCCAATCCTTGTTTTACTACTTGATCGGCGGCTTCGTATGTTAAGGTTCCTGATTTAGAAACAATTCCTACTTTTCCTTGTTTGAAAACAAATCCTGGCATGATTCCTACTTTTGCTTCTCCTGGTGTTATTACGCCTGGACAGTTAGGACCTACTAAGCGACAGTCTTTGTTTGCAATGTATGCAGCAACTTTTGTCATATCTGCAACAGGAATGCCTTCCGTAATTGTGATAATTACTTTGATACCTGCATCCGCAGCTTCCATAATTGCATCTGCAGCAAATGCTGGCGGTACGAAAATGATAGTTGTGTCTGCTCCTACTTTTTCAACAGCTTCAGAAACTGTATTAAAAACGGGTTTGTCTAAGTGAGTTTGTCCACCTTTTCCTGGAGTTACACCACCAACTACGTTAGTTCCGTACTCAATCATTTGACCTGCATGAAATGTTCCTTCACTTCCTGTAAATCCTTGAACAATTATTTTTGAATCTTTGTTTACTAAAACGCTCATTTGATATTTGTTTTTTGGCTGAACAAAAATAGTTTTTTATCTACTATTTATAAAGTATTTTTTGAGTTTTATCAATAATTGATCTAACTATTTTTTTTCTAGCTTTTCTATTCGTTCGATCAATTCAGGAATTTGGCGAATTGACGCAATTTCTTTGTATTTTTTTCTAAAGTCATCTGCTGGAGTTCCAAAGTAGCTTTTTCCTGCATCTAATCCTTTGCTTACGCCAGATTGTGCCGAAATTACCGCCTTTGCTCCTATGGTAATTCCGCTTGTGATTCCTACTTGTCCCCAAATGGTTACTTCATCTTCAATGACAACGCAACCAGCAATTCCTGTTTGAGAAGCTATTAAACATTTTCTTCCAATTACCGTATCATGTCCAACATGTACTTGGTTGTCTATTTTTGTTCCTTCTTTTATGGTCGTATCGCCTGTAACACCTTTATCAATGGTACATAACGAACCCAAATCTACATTGTCTTCCAAAATCACTCTTCCGCCTGAGCGCAATTTGTCAAAACCTTCAGGACGTTTTTTGTAATAGAAAGCATCTGCTCCTAAAACCGTTCCTGAGTGAATGGTAACATTGTTTCCAATGACGGCATTGTCATAGATGGCAACATTGGCATGAATCAAACAATCATTTCCAATAGTAACATTATTTCCTATGAAACAGTTGGGTTGAATAACCGTTCTTTCTCCGATGGTTGCTGTTGGCGCAATAGATGCCGAAGCACTTACAAATGGTCTGAAATGATTGGTTAGCGTATTGAAATCTCTAAAAGGATCGTCGGAAATTAATAATGCTTTTCCTTCTGGGCAAGTTACTTCTTTGTTGATTAATACGATTGTCGCCTTTGACTCTAGCGCTTTGTCGTAATATTTTGGATGATCTACAAAAACGATATCTCCAGCTTCAACTACATGTATTTCGTTCATTCCATGTACAGGAAACGAAGCGTCTCCAACATACGATGTATTGATAATTGAAGCAATTTCTTTGAGTGTGTGTATTCTTGGGAATTTCATCTGTGATTTTTTATGTATTGAATCAGCTGTGTTGAAATTAAAAAAAGCTCAATAATTGACTATTGAGCTTTTCGTAGTGTTTATTCTTTTATACGTTCCATGTAGGAACCTTTTTCTGTTTCTATTTTGATTTTGTCGCCTTCATTGATGAATAAAGGAACATTGACGCGTGCACCTGTTTCTACTGTTGCAGGTTTTGTAGCATTTGTTGCTGTATTTCCTTTTACACCTGGTTCCGTGTGCGTTACTTCTAGAATTACACTTGCTGGCATGTCTACTGATAACGGCATGTTGTCTTCCGAATTGATCAGAATTTTTACATTTTCGCCTTCTTTTAGTAATTCTGGTGCGTCTAAGGCAGATTTTTGAAGTGTAATTTGATTGTAATCCGCTGTATTCATGAAGTGGAATGTATCTCCATCATTGTATAAGTACTGAAACGTATGTGTTTCTACACGAACATCGTCAATTTTGTGTCCAGCAGAAAATGTATTATCTATCACTTTTCCTGTAGTTACACTTTTTAGTTTTGTACGCACAAATGCAGGACCTTTTCCTGGTTTTACGTGTAAAAATTCTATGATTTTAAAGATGTCGTGGTTGTAACGAATGCACAATCCTTTACGAATATCTGAAGTACTTGCCATGTTGTAAGTTGTTTAATTTGATGTAATATATCCTTTCATGATTCCTCTGTGTGAGTTTTTGATGAATTGTAAAATTTCATCGCGCTCTGTAGTGGCTTCCATTTCTGCTTCTATGATTTCGGCAGCTTGTGTGTTGTTGTAGTTTCTTTGATAAAGAATTCTAAAAATGTTTTGAATCTCGCGTATTTTTTCGGTTGTAAATCCACGTCTACGCAATCCAACAGAGTTGATTCCGACGTAAGATAATGGTTCACGCGCAGCTTTTACGTAAGGCGGAACATCTTTACGCACTAACGATCCACCAGTAACGAAGGCATGGTTTCCGATAGAGCAAAATTGATGTACGGCAGTCATTCCCGCAAGGATCACATGATCGCCTACCGTAATATGTCCGGCTAAGGTACTATTGTTGGAAAATATACAATTATCACCAACTATACAATCGTGTGCTACGTGGCAATATGCCATGATTAGACAGTCTTTACCTATTTTCGTTTTCATACGATCAGAAGTTCCTTTGTTAATGGTAACACATTCACGTATGGTGGTATTATCTCCTATTTCAGTGATGGTATCTTCTCCTTGGTATTTTAAATCTTGTGGTGGTGCAGATATGACAGCTCCTGGAAATATGTTACAATTTTTTCCGATTCGTGCTCCTTCCATGATGGTCACATTGGAACCAATCCAAGTTCCTTCGCCAATGATCACATTGTTGTGAATGGTTGTAAATGGTTCTACGACCACATTCTTGGCAATTTTTGCACCTGGATGAACGTATGCTAAAGGTTGATTCATCTACTAATTTTTAGTTATTTCTATGATTCGACTCGCTATTCGAGTTTTAAATACACTGACACTTACGTCTGTATATTTTTACTTTTTTTAATACCTTGAAATTTCTTCTAAGATAGTTTATCTGTAACAAAATACACTTTTTATAGGAAGCGTTATTTTTTTACAATGTCTTCTTCTTTTTTACGTGCGATTTGTGCCATGAGTTCTGCTTCTGCAACGAGTTTACCATTTGCATAGGCATAAGCTTGCATGTGACAAATTCCTCTTCGAATTGGCGTAATTAAATCTGCTTTGAATATTAATGTGTCACCAGGAACTACTTTTTGTTTGAATTTTACTTTGTCTATTTTCATAAAGAAAGTTAAGTAGTTTTCAGGATCTGGAACCGTACTTAGTACTAAGATTCCTCCTGTTTGCGCCATCGCTTCTACTTGTAAAACACCTGGCATTACTGGTGCGCCTGGGAAATGTCCGACGAAAAATGGTTCGTTCATCGTTACATTTTTTACACCAACCACATGACTGTCAGATATTTCTAATATTTTATCAACCAATAAAAACGGTGGTCTGTGTGGTAACATCGTCATGATTTGATTGATGTCCATTAACGGAGTTTTGTGCAAATCGTATGTTGGAACGTTGTTACGCTTTTCTATTTTGATGATTTTTGCTAGTTTTTTAGCAAATTGTGTGTTTACAAAGTGTCCTGGTTTGTTAGCGATTACTTTTCCGCGAATGCGTGTACCCACTAAAGCCAAATCACCGATTACATCTAGTAATTTATGACGCGCTGCTTCGTTTGGATGATGTAAGGTAAGATTGTCTAAGATTCCATTTGGCTTTACCGCAATGTCGTCTTTTCCAAAAGCAACACGTAGTTTGTCCATTGTTTCTGGTGATAATTCTTTATCTACATATACAATGGCATTGTTTAAGTCGCCACCTTTTATTAAACCATGTTCTAATAACATTTCTAATTCATGTAAGAAACTGAATGTTCTAGAACTTGCAATGTCTTTTTTAAAGTCAGAAATGTGTTTTAAAGTTGCGTTTTGTGTTCCTAATACTTTCGTACCGAAATCTACCATTGTGGTTACCTGGTATTCATCAGAAGGAATTACGGTAATTTCGCTTCCTGTTTCTTCATCTATATATGAAATAACGTCTTTGATGATGTATTCTTCACGCGGTTTGTCTTGCTCAATAATTCCTGCTTCTTCTATGGCTTCTAGGAAAAATTTTGCCGAACCGTCCATGATTGGAGGTTCAGATTCGTTTAGTTCAATAAGAACATTGTCTATTTCTAAACCTACCAACGCAGCTAAAACGTGTTCGCAAGTTTGAATTTTGACACCTCTTTTTTCCAAAACTGTTCCACGTTGTGTGTTTACCACGTAATTAGCATCTGCTTCAATGATAGGATTTCCTTCCAAATCTGTTCGCATGAAAGCGTATCCGTAGTTTTCTGGTGCAGGTTTGAATGTTAGTGTAACTTCTTTTCCTGTATGTAATCCGACACCTTTAAGAGATATTTCTTTGGCGATGGTTTTTTGTTTAACAATAATTTCACTCATTGTTGTTTATTTTTTTTTCTAGTTGATTGATTGATTTTGCAAGTTTAGGAAGATTTTTGAAGTATACATACGATTTGTTGTAATCTCCATAGTTTAGTGCTGGCGAACCTTGTAAAGTTTCGTTGTCTTTTATGTTTCTTCCGATTCCTGATTGTGCTTGAATTTTTACGTTGTCACCGATGGTAATGTGCCCTACAATTCCAACTTGTCCACCGATCATACAGTTTTCTCCTATTTTGGTTGAACCTGCAATTCCTGTTTGTGCAGCAATGACCGTATTTTTACCAATTTCTACATTGTGTGCAATTTGGATTTGATTGTCGAGCTTCACGCCTTTTCGAATGATTGTTGAACCAAGCGTTGCTCTATCAATCGTAGTTCCTGCGCCAATGTCTACATTAGCTTCCAGAATTACATTTCCAGTTTGTGGTACTTTTTGATATTCTCCATGTTCATTCGGCGAAAAGCCAAAACCGTCTGCACCTACAATGGCTCCACTATGAATAACACAATTGTCGCCAATGACTGATTCTGAGTAAATTTTAGCGCCAGCGAAGATAACCACATTGTTCCCAATAGTTACATTATCGCCAATGTATGCGTTTGGATATACTTTTACGTAATCGCCAATTATAACATTATCGCCCATATATGAAAACGCTCCAAAGTAGAGTTCTTTTCCATAGGTAGCCGATTCTGAAATGAATGCTGGTTGCTCTATTCCTACTTTGTTTAGTTTTACCTTATTGTAGTATTCTAGTAGCTTTGAGAACGATTTGTATGCATCATCAACCTTTATGAGTGTGGTTGTGATTTCTTCTTCCGCACTGAAATCTTTATTTACAATGGTAATGGACGCACGCGTACTATAGATGTACTGTGTGTATTTCGGATTTGCTAAGAAAGTTAGAGAACCTTCCATACCTTCTTCTATTTTAGAAAGTTTTGATACTTCGGTGTTTGGATTACCTACGATATCTCCTTCTAAAATACCTGCTATTTGTGTCGCTGTAAACTTCATTGCCGCAAAAATATAAAAAAACTCCTAAAGTTTGTGTTTTGGGTAACATATATAATATTTTGTCACAAGTTTTGAGAGCGCTTTTAGGTTTAATTGGTCTGAAGCTTTGACAACATCTTGCACTTTTCCAGTTTTCATGAGGATGTTTATGTTCTGACTTGTGGTTTTGTATGCTTGGTTCGAAATTTCCCCTGAGAACACAAAATACGCCGCTTCTTCTTGGATAATGTTGTGTTTTTTCATGAGTGATTGTGTTTCGCTTTGAAGTTTTTTCTCAGAAATCTTTTTGTTTTTGACTTTGATTCGTAATAAATCACGATTGATGATCATTTTACAAAGATTTGATAGTATAAAGTCATCTTCATACATCCATTCTTTCATGGCAGAAACGACATCATAATCATCTAGTTTTGCAAATGTGTCCAAAACTTCAAAGTTAAAATCCTCTATTGATATTTCATTTTGAATAAAAAATGATAACGCGCCACTTGCTTGTAATTGTGCTCCTTGAAGCGTAAGTTCTTTGGCTCTTTTTAATACTCTGATCAGCAATTGTTCAGCAACTAAACTTGTTTTGTGTAAGTATACTTGCCAATACATTAATCGTCTGGCAACGAGGAATTTTTCAACCGAATAGATGCCTTTTTCTTCAATGACCAATTCATCATCAACCACATTTAGCATGGTAATAATGCGTTCCGAATTGATGTTTCCTTCTGCAACTCCTGTGTAAAAACTATCACGCTTTAAATAATCGGCTCTGTCCATATCTATTTGACCCGATATTAACTGATACATAAACTTTCGAGGATAGTTTCCTTTGAATATTTCGATAGCAAGCGTTAAACTTCCGTTAAATTCTTTATTTAATTGTTCCATCAAAAGCAACGAAATTTCTTCATGATGCACACTATTTACAATACTGTGTTCCATAGCGTGCGAAAAAGGTCCGTGACCAATATCATGTAACAATATTGCAATGAGCAAGGCTTGTTTTTCATCTTCAGAAATGTCAACTCCTTTAAAACAAAGCACTTGAATTGCTTTTTGCATCAGATGCATACATCCTAGCGCATGATGAAAACGTGTATGATGCGCACCAGGATACACTAGGTATGACATGCCCATTTGTGAAATTCGGCGTAAGCGCTGAAAGTATTTATGTTCAATTAAATCAAAAATGAGCGGATTGGGAATTGTAATAAATCCGTAAATTGGGTCGTTTAAGATTTTAAGCTTATTTCTAGTATTCAATGTGTAGTTTTTTATACTTTTTTAGAATAAGCACAAATATAAGTACATTACAAGACACCTTACTAACAATTTACTAAATAAAGACATACATGAGTGCATTCAAGATTCTTTGGGTTGATGATGAAATTGATTTATTAAAACCACATATTCTCTTTTTACAGAAAAAAAATTACGACGTTACCACATGTACAAGCGGAACAGAAGCGATTGAAATGATTGATGAAGATCGTTATGATATTGTGTTTTTGGATGAAAATATGCCTGGTTTGACGGGAATTGAAACCTTAGCAGAGTTAAAAGAGAAGCAAAATAATCTTCCTGTGGTAATGATTACGAAGAGCGAGGAAGAATATATTATGGAAGAAGCTATTGGTTCTAAAATTGCAGATTATTTGATAAAACCTGTGAATCCGAACCAGATATTATTGAGTTTGAAGAAAAATTTAGATCATTCTCGATTGGTTTCGGAAAAAACGACTTCAAACTATCAGCAAGAGTTTCGAAAGATTGCTATGGAAATGTCTATGGTCAATTCGATTGAAGAATGGATTGAGTTGTATCAGAAATTGATTTATTGGGAACTACAACTCGAAGATATTGAAGATACAGGCATGTTTGAAATTCTAGAATCTCAAAAGAACGAAGCCAATGTTCAGTTTGGAAAATTTATTGATAAAAATTATCCTGATTGGTTTGGCAATGAAGATGCGCCGATAATGTCGCACACGTTGTTTAGAGAATTGGTTGTTCCTGAAATTAGCAAAGCGCAACCTACTTTATTGGTTGTCGTTGATAATTTACGTTACGATCAATGGAAAGCTTTTGAACCTATTGTAAATACGCATTATAAAAAGGAGAAAGAAGTTCCGTTTGTGAGCATACTTCCGACAGCAACACAATATGCTAGAAATGCTATTTTTTCAGGATTAATGCCTTCTGACATGGAAAAACTACATCCTGAATATTGGAAGAATGATACGGAAGAAGGTGGAAAAAATTTACATGAAAATGATTTCTTAAAAGCTCAATTGAAGCGTTTAGGACTCAATATTAAACATGAATATCACAAGATTACTAGCTTAAAAGGTGGACGAAAGCTTGCTGACAACTTTAAATCGCAAAAAGATAATGATTTAACGGTTGTGGTGTACAACTTCGTAGACATGCTCTCACATGCTAAAACCGAAATGGAAGTTGTGAAAGAATTGGCTTCTAATGACAAAGCGTACAGATCGCTGACACAAAGTTGGTTTAAAAACTCTCCTTTATTAGATATCATTCAGCAATCGCAACGTTTGGGTTTCAAATTAATTATCACAACTGATCATGGAACTATCAACGTAAAACATCCTTCAAAAGTAGTTGGCGACAAAAATACAAGTTTGAATCTTCGCTACAAAACAGGAAGAAGTCTCACCTATGAGAAAAAAGATGTATTGGCTGCTAAAGATCCAAGAACCATTCATTTGCCAACTATAAACATGAGTAGTTCCTTTATTTTTGCTAAGACCGATTTGTTCTTCGCATATCCAAATAACTACAATCATTACGTAAGTTATTACAGAAATACCTACCAACATGGTGGTGTTTCTTTGGAAGAAATGATTATTCCTTTTGCCGTTTTATCGCCAAGATAATGTCATAACAAACAGGCGCAATAATAGATTTTATAAGGAATTGGAGAATTTTTATTAATTTTGGAGAAAAGCTCTTAAATAAAAATACTAGTGCAAAAAGAATACACGCTTTCGCAAATTGAAGAGATTGCTGAAGCTATTTTAGCGAAATCTGAACATAAAATAATTGCTTTTCATGGGGAAATGGGTGTTGGAAAAACTACACTTATAAAAATATTGGCAAAGCAATTAGGTGTAAATGAACTTACTAACAGTCCAACATTTTCCATTGTAAACGAATATCGCACGCAGAATGATATCATTTACCATTTTGATTGTTATCGGATAGAGGACGAAGTTGAAGCCTATGATATAGGTATAGAGGATTACTTATATAGTGATGCTTGGTGTTTTATAGAATGGCCAGAACGCATTGAAAATTTATTACCAAATGACATTACCCAAATACATATTAAGAAGATAAATGAGCAATTGCGTACAATTCACCTAAAAAATTGAACGCTTTACCGAAAAACAAGAACTATTAACCTAAAATAAACTAAAAGACTGACAAACAAATGACTTTTGTAGTATCTTGAAGAAAATTCTTATAGATACATAAAAAACAGAAAAACTGGTAAAAATACGTAGAAAATAAAATATGGTAATTTCTTAAAAATCACTTGTTTAAATGGATAAGTTTGCATCATCGTAAAACTAAAACCTAAACAAAATGAAATTAAGAAATTATGTATTCGCAGCAGTAGTATTAGCATCGGTAACATTTGTGTCTTGTAACCCAGATAGCATTGCAGACGAAGACAACCCATACCAAACAGAAGAAGGACTTAAAAAAGAGAAAAGCAACAAAATCCCTACTAACGGGTAGTATCATTGCTCTTCTTCTGGTTATATCTCCATATTTATTCTATTTATATGAAGGTGTACCTGATGAAAAAATATGGAAAACTCCGTTTTTCACATATAATAGTAATTATTTTGAAAGTGCTCAATTAGCAATTTGGCATATTACAAATAAATTAGCACCACTACTTTTACTTATATTGTGGTTTTTAACATGTAGGAATTGGTGGTATCATGCAATTTTAATACCTATTGCGCTACTTTCATTTCAATTATTTAGTCTATTAAATGATGATACTGAATATTTTGATGCTTTTGAAATATATTACATCATACCCATAATGATGATCATAACTCCTATTGTATATTTAATAAGAATAAAATTATTCGATAAACTTATACACGGAATTGATCTCAAAAAAATAGAGGCAGAATTAGAAGAATATGAGCGAAAAGAAAAAGAACAACAAAGTCTATTAATTAACAAACAGGAATAGATAAGTTCATTGAAATAAATAAGATATACTATTTTCTATGTATTGCGTTAAGTTTAGATAAAACTAACAAAAGTACATAGAAAATATATTATGCTATTTTTAAAGGTAACTGTTGGTTATTCAATAAGTTTGACCCATCGTTAAACTAAATAATCTAAATTAATAAGATGAAAACTAAATTCTACCTTTACCTATTAGCTGCTGTATCAACAATTTTATTTGTATCTTGTAATCCAGATAGCATTGCTGATGAAGACAACCCATACGAAACAGAAGAAGGAATCAGAAAAGACAAATTACCAAGAACGTCAAACGGATAAAAAGACTTCTTTACTTTATGGATCCATAGCTGCAGTTTTAATTGCTATATCTCCGTATATATTTTATTTATATACTAGTTTTCCAGAAACTGAAACAATGGAGACTTGGTTTTTTACTTTTAAAAGTTATGGATATAAAAATTTAAATGATTTTGCTTGGTTATTTACAAGTAAGCTTGTGCCAATATTATTACTAATTGTATGGTTTATTACCTGTAAGCATTGGTGGTATCATGTTATTTTAATCCCAATTGCTATGTACTCATTTCAATTATTTACAGTAATAAATGATGACAAGCAATACATAGATGAAGTTGAAATTTATTGGATGATACCAATCATGATGGTTGTAGTGCCGATAGTGTACCTCATAAGAATAAAATTATTTGACAAACTGGTCCTAGGAATCGATTTAAAGAAAATTGAAGCAGAACTAGATGAGTATGATCGTAAAGAAAAAGAAGCTCAAAACATAAATGAACTAAAATAAATCTGTATATTCGCGAAAATACTTACGCTAAAATACAAGAAAACTAAAATTCTACGACTTTTGTTGGATTAACCCAAATTCAACAAAAGTACGTAGAAAATTTATATACATAATTTTCTGATAATTAGTTGTTTATTATATAAGTTTGACCCATCGTTAAACTAAATAAACCTAATATCAAATGAAAACTAAATTCTACCTTTACATTTTAGCAGCCGTATCAACAATATTATTTGTATCTTGTAACCCAGACAGTATTGCTGATGAAGACAATCCATACCAAACCGAAGAAGGAGTCAGAAAAGACAAAATTAAGCTTCCGAGGAACAACTAAAAATAAATTAATAAAATCTACTATAGTCGCTTTTTTAATTGCGATAACACCATATATATTTTATTTATACGAAAGTTTCCCTAAAAATAGAACTTGGGAAACTTTCTTTTTTACTTTTGAAAGTAACTATTATGAAAATGTAAGAATGGTTGGTTGGGTTTGTATGAATAAAATTATACCCTTATTTTTACTTATATTATGGTTTTTTACTTGTCGAGATTGGTGGTATCATGTGCTTTTAATACCAATAGCCATGTTTGCATTTCAGTTGATACAAGCAATTAATGATGAATCAGAAAATTTTGATGAATTAGAAATCTATTGGGTAATTCCGATCATGATGATAATAGTACCAATTGTATATTTCATAAGAATCAAACTTTTTGATAAATATGTTTACAATATCGATTTAGAAAAAATTGATGCAGAACTCGCCGAATACGAACGAAAAGAACAAGAAATGCTTGAAGAAAATAAATAGTGTTTTTTAACTTCATATTTATTTGTAACTTCATTATTCTAATCAATACAAAGCTTCATGGCGGAATCTTTATCACCATTTACCAAACAACAATTACTTCCACAAGAGGAAACGCTTGAAATTCTGAAACATAAACAAGAATTGTTTATCGGAATTCCAAAAGAAACTTCGTATCAAGAAAAACGAGTATGTCTTACACCTGATGCGGTTGCCGCGCTTGTTGCTCACGGACATCGTGTATTAATTGAAAGTTGTGCCGGGAAAGAAGCTAATTTTTCCGATAAAGATTATACCGAAGCTGGTGGTGAAATCACAAATGATACACAAAAAGTATTCTCCTGCCCTATTGTTTTAAAAGTTGAACCGCCAACGATTAAAGAACTGGAATTACTAAATCCACAAGCAATATTAATTTCCGCTTTACAAATCAAAATTCGATCAAAAAAGTATTTTGAAATGTTAGCCAACAAGCGAGTTACCGCACTTGCTTTTGAATATATTCGTGATGAAGACGGAACGTATCCAGCAGTGCGTTCATTGAGTGAAATTGCTGGAACTGCTTCAGTGTTAATCGCTTCCGAATTGATGGCAAATGTCAATAATGGTAACGGATTGATGCTAGGAAATATCAGCGGCGTTCCACCAGCAGAAGTTGTCATTGTTGGCGCTGGAACTGTTGGAGAATTTGCTGCTCGTTCAGCTTTAGGTTTAGGTGCAAATGTAAAAGTTTTTGACAATTCGATAACGAAATTGCGTTGCATTCAAACCAATTTAGGCAGACCTATTTACACATCTACCATTCAGCCAAAAAATTTAATGAAAGCTTTGAAACGTTGCGATGTTTTAATTGGCGCCGTTCGTGGAAAAAACAGATCGCCTATTTTGGTTACAGAAGCAATGGTGGAACATATGAAAAAAGGTGCCGTAATTATTGATGTCAGCATTGATATGGGCGGTTGCATAGAAACTAGCGAAATTACTACGCACGATCACCCAACGTTTGAAAAATTTGGCGTAATCCATTATTGTGTACCAAATATTCCAGCTAGATATTCCAGAACTGCTTCAGTATCAATCAGTAATATTTTTACTCCTTATCTATTAAAAATTGCCGAAGAAGGTGGTTTAGAAAATTCACTACGTTTTGATAAAGGATTGAAAAATGGTTTGTACTTTTACCACGGAGTTTTAACAAATAAATCTGTAGCAGATTGGTTCAATCTTCCACATACAGATATTAATTTTCTAATTTTTTAGAATATGAACAGTAGTCTTTTAAGACGTATAGGATTTTATTTAGGAGGTGTTGCCATTGGAATGATTCTTTTTGCGTTCCTTATTCGTGGACGTGGCGTACAATGTGAATTCAACTATCTTCCAAATGCACGTACACTGAGTAATATACGAATGAAAGCACGTCAATTTTCTCCTGAAATAAGACAATTGATTGATAATAAAGAGATTGACACTACAGAAATATCTAATATATTAGAATATGGCGATGTAGACTTTTCTAGAAGTAAGGTAAAAGTTGATAGCTGTAAGCTTTATATTATTGAAGGAATGCTTCGCAACAAAGAAATTGAACTTTCAGTGTTAAACTGCGATAGAACAGCCATTATTCAGAAAATTAAAATGGTGAACTAAAAAAAGTAGCGTATTTACGTTACAATTTTCTTCTTTTCTTTTCTTGTTTTAACAAACTTAATTCTCTCGAAGTCTGACCAGCTACAGAAGTATTCTCTTCAGCTCTTCGAATCAAATATGGCATTACATCTCTCACGGGACCAAATGGCAAATATTTAGCAACATTGTATCCTTCAGCAGCTAAATTAAAACTAATATGATCGCTCATTCCATATAATTGACCAAACCAAACACGTGAATCACTATTTTCAATTTGCTTAGCTTTCATAATTTCGGCAACTTTATATGAACTTTCCTCATTATGCGTTCCTGCAAAAATTGCCATACAATCCAAATGATCTAACATATACGCAACAGCCGCATCAAAATTTTCGTCCGTTGCTTGTTTTGATATACATATTGGCGATTTGTATCCTAATTCTTCTGCGCGAGTATTTTCTTTTTCCATATACGCGCCGCGCACTAACTTCATTCCAATGTGAAATCCTTGCGCCTTTGCATCAATATGTAATTGCTTTAGATAGTCGAGACGATCCCAACGATACATTTGCAACGTGTTATAAACAATGGCTTTTTCTTTATTATACTTTCGCATCATATCTGCAACTACTTCATCTGCTGCATCTTGCATCCAACTTTCTTCGCCGTCAATTAATAAAGCAACATCCATTTCATGCGCCCTTTTACAAACGACATCAAAACGTTCTACTACTCTAGCCCATTCCTCTTGCTCAGCTGTAGTGAGTGCTGTTCCTTCGCCAACTTTTTGATACAATGAAATTCTGCCAAAACCCGTAGGTTTAAAAACTGCAAATGGAATGGCTTGTTTTTCTTTAACGAAATGTAAAATCTTCAATATTTTCTCCAGCGTCGCATCAAACTGTGCTTCTTCTTCTTTTCCTTCTACAGAATAATCTAATACGCTACAAACACCTTTTTCAAACATTTTATCTACAACTGGCAAACATTCTTCCTCTGTTGTTCCACCACAAAAATGGTCGAAAACAGTAGCTCTAATTAGGCTTTCTACAGGCAAATGTGCTTTAATAGCGAAGTTAGTTACCGCAGTTCCGATACGAACAAGTGGTTGGTTTGCAATAAGTTTGAATAAAAAGTAAGCTCTTTCGAGTTGAGAATCTGTTTTTAGCGCAAAAGCATTCTCCGTATTATTGAAAATTTGATCCATTTGTAAATAGTTACGATCACAAATATAGTTATTGAATTATTATTTTTTTGTGTAAAAAAGGCTTTATTTTGTGATGATTTAAAGTTTTTTTTAGTTTATGAATTCCATTCAAGCAGCGAATTATTTCGTTCATTTCAATTCCAATTGTTACACGAAACTCCACGAGCATTTACAAGATATTAATTATTCTAAGATTTTTATCTTGGTTGATACGCATACGCACGAATATTGCTTGCCGAATTTCTTGGCAGTTTTGGCTACGGAAACTCCTATAGAAGTGATTCAGATTGATGCAGGAGAAATTCATAAAAATATTGAAACCTGTACAGGCGTTTGGAATGTGCTTTCAGAATTAAATGCCGATCGCAAAAGTTTGATGATCAATGTTGGCGGCGGCGTAGTGACCGATCTTGGTGGATTTGTAGCTTCTACATTTAAACGCGGAATTTCATACATAAATGTTCCAACTTCTTTATTGGCAATGGTTGACGCTTCTGTTGGTGGAAAAACGGGAGTTGATTTAGGAACACTAAAAAATCAAATTGGCGTGATTAACATTCCTGAAATGGTTTTGATTGATACAGCATTTTTGAATACGTTGCCTGCTAACGAAATGCGCAGTGGATTAGCTGAAATGCTAAAACACGGTTTAATTTATGATGAAGCCTACTGGAAAAAAATGATTGATCTTTCAAATTTTACTATTGAAGATTTAGATATTTTAATATATGAATCTGTTCAAATAAAAAATCAAGTTGTTACTGAAGATCCAACTGAAAAAGGACTCCGCAAGATTTTAAATTTTGGACATACACTTGGTCACGCTATTGAATCATACTTTCTAACACACGAAACCAAAAAAGCACTTTTGCATGGAGAAGCGATTGCTATCGGAATGGTCTTAGCTGCTTACATTTCTAATAAACAAACGCAATTTCCTTTGGAAAAATTAACCGAAATCAAGAAAGTGATTTTAGACATGTATGGAAAGGTAACATTTGAAGATTCTGATTATGAACATATTATCGACTTGATGAAGTATGACAAAAAGAATTCTCATGGAAATATCAATTTTGTTTTATTAACTGACATTGGATCGCCAGTTTTGGACAAAATTGTGCCAAATGCAACCATTATTGACGCGTTCAATTTTTATAATTCTTAACATAAAAAGACGTTAAGCTGGCATTTTATTTTTCTTTTCAAAAAAAATAGTTGTACTTTTAGTATAATCTAACTCGTAAGAGATTCCCACTATTTAACTATGACCGTAGTATTAATTTTAAACAATTATTCCTATGAGAAAAGCAATCATAGACTATAAGAAGGTAACACCTGAAATTCTTCAACTTTTACAAGAACGCTATCCAGGCGGCTACAGAGATCGCGATATTATTATTTTTGACGATCACCGAAATAACACCATTGAAGCTGTAGAAGTCAAAACTAACGACACCATTTATTTAGTAAAAGTCAGCAGTAAATTGCATTATACTATGACAAATATTGCTACTGAATCTGATGATTTGGAAGAAATTGTGCCTGATGTTATTGAAGATTTTTCAGAAGAGTGATCTTTCTTATAAATAACGCTCGTTGATAACGTTCATGTGGTGACGCTCATGTCCGGCAAGTACATGTGCAATAGCACGAACAGACATATTACTTGCACTAGCAATACCAACTCTACTTAGCATTTCATCTGAAAACCCTTGAAACATCGTAATGGTCGCTTGACGAATGGCATTGTATTCGCGAAGCATTTCCATACTATTACGTTCGTTTGCTCCAGAAAACGGCACATAATCATCTTGTTCAAAACCTGGCAATTCTGTTTTGTCATTTCGCGCAAAGCGTAACGCTCTATTGCAAAAAATACGTTCTGTATCCATAATGTGCTGCAACACTTCTTTTATGGTCCATTTTCCTTCTGCATACGCACTTTGTAACTTTTCTTCTGTTAAAGATGCCATTAATTCATTCACATCTTCTACGCCTTTAGCAAGTGCAACCAATACATCTTTTCCTTGTAAATGTTGTATATATTGCGTGTAATAAGGATTGTATTCTATCGTTTCAGGAAATGATATCATGGGAATTACGGAATTAGGAGTTATGATTTTTTGATTTTCGGGATGAAGATACTATTATTTGATTAAAAACTGAAAAGATTACATGATTCAATCATTAAAACTAAGTTGTTGCTAGCACAAGTAAAAACTCGTGCTAGCGGAGACTGTTATACGTGTAAGTACTAGGAAAGACGTTCCTAGAAATTTAAGGTTTCACGCAAAGCGACCCAAAAGCGAAGCGACCCAAAAGCGAAGCGACCCAAAAGATTCCCGACTTCGCGAGAACAAGCCCAAAAGCAAAGCCAAAGCTATGCTGAATTACGACTCGCATTTATATTTCCAAATAACGAACGTGTTACCATTTTTTCATAGGTTTTGAGTTCGTTTTCGTCTGCATTTGGATCTTTTTGTAATTCTTGAATTTTACGCAAAGCAAATTGTTGAATCGTAAGTAACGGTAATACAATCTTTTCGCGTGCGTGAATTGAAGCTTTTCCTGCTTGTTCGTTTTCCATCAAGGTTTCGTAACCCGTTAATTTTAAGAGCATTCGTTTTGTACGTTCATATTCTTCAAATATAATGGTCCAAAATTCGCCATATTCCTCATTTTCTTTCATATACGCCGTTAACTTAAAGAATGACTTCGTTAAGCTCATCATACTATTTTCAAGCAATGTGCGGAAGAAAGAAGAGTTTTTGTATAAATTTTCTACTTGATCAAATTCTCCATTTTTCTCCATGAATTCTAGTGCTGTTCCTACACCATAAAAACCTGGAACATTTTGCTTCAACTGACTCCAACTTCCCACAAATGGAATGGCACGTAAATCTGAGAAATTGAACTCTTTAGACTTCGAACGTTTTGATGGACGACTTCCAATATTGGTTTTGGCGTAATATTTCAACGTACTCATACGCTCCAAATACGGCAAAAACATCGGATGCTTTTTAAAAGCTACATACGTATCATAACTTACTTTTGCCAATGTTTCCATCGTCTTTTTATCATCTGTAGAGAATTCTGCTTTAGCTCCTGAAAATATTTCATTTGAGATTCCTGAACTCAACAATTGCTCTAAGTTGTATTGACACGATGCTACAGTACCAAAGTTAGAACTAATCGTTTGTCCTTGTACTGTTAGCTGAATTTCTTCATCTTCTACAGTACTTCCCAATGATGCATAAAATTGATGTGTTTTTCCGCCTCCGCGTGCTGGTGGTCCACCTCTACCGTCAAAGAAAATCACTTTGATATCATAGGCTCTAGAAATTGCCGTAAGCTCTTCTTTTGCTTTAAAAATACTCCAGTTTGCCATTAAATAACCGCCATCTTTTGTTCCATCAGAAAATCCTAACATAATGTATTGTTTGTTTCCTCGTCGCTTTAAATGTGCCGCGTATGCTTCATTTTCATATAATGTTTTCATTACAGTTTCCGCCGCTTGTAAATCAGGAACCGTTTCAAACAATGGAGAAACATCAACATCGGGTTGTTTCCAATCGCACAAGCGCAACATTGCAAAGGCTTCCATAACGTGTACTACCGATTGATTGTTGCTAATTATGTAACGATTGGCGCCACGTTCGCCATTTCGCTCTTGTATGGTTTTCATCGCGTAGATCGAAGAAATTGTGGCATTTGTGATTTCTTCCGTAAAGTATTCTGGCTGAACAACTTCAGTTATATGTGTTAGCAATTGTACTTTTTCTTCTGGTGTAGCATTTACATAATCAACTGAAAATAAAGGATTTCCTTTTGCTTTCATCACATCAACTATGTTTTCAAATACACCTTCATGCACTCTAGAATCTTGTCGAATGTCTAACATGGCAAAGTGATATCCAAAAAGTTGTACTTTGTTAATTAGTTCTTCCAACTCAGCAACAAATAACGACTGATGATCTGCTATGATAACGTCTCTAATAGCTTTTAATTCAGCTTCAAAATCTACTAAAGACAACATGCCTTCTTCATTGCGCAGGTATACATTGTTGTACAACATGTGTTCTAAACGCACCAAGCGCTTCTCTACGCCATCAAATGTGAGTCTACGCTTCAGTTCACGTATGTCACGGTAATAGTTGACTAAAATGGTGTTTCTGAGTCGATCTGCTACTTTTAACGTAATTTCAGTTGTAACAAACGGGTTTCCGTCACGATCGCCACCAGGCCAAAAACCTAAATCGATAACTTGATTATCAAATTCTTGTCCTTCAAATATATTTTCTTTGATGTAATTGTAAATTTTGCTCGCGGAATGATAGAATACATTTTGCAAATACCAAATTAGACTTACCGCTTCATTGTACGGCGTTGGTTTTTCTTTTTTGAAGAAAGGTGTTTTTCCAAGTTGTGCCAATAGTTTTTTGATGGTAAGTAAGTCATCTTTTTTGATGGCTTCCGCCAAATCAGTAATGATTCCTAAGACTTGCCCAGGATAAAACTGCGTTGGATGCGCCGTTAATACAGGACGCACTTTGAAACGTTTTAAATGTGCTTTTAACGCTTCTAGCTGATTCTTTTCTTGTGCTTCTTCTCGTATGTTTCGCAACGTACCACGACCTTCCATATTGTTTACAATGGAGAAAGCGGCATCTTCCACGGCATCAAATAATACAACTTGTCGTTCAATGTATTGAATAAAACGAAATAATAAATCTACTTTTTCTTTCTCTGTTTTGTTTTTATTTACATAACGTTCAAAAAACTTTTCTACGATTTGTGTTGGATTTCGATCCAAGTCGTACCCTTGCTGACAAGTATCACTAAATAAAGGCAATAACACACCTGTATTCGAGATTCCATCGAAGGGCAAGGTCATGAAAATACTGTTGTAGATTTGATATTTTGAGAAAACATTTTCTTGAAAACGTTGTAATTTTGGCTTGCGAGACATGGGTTTGGTCTTTTTATTGGTTGTTAATGCATGGAAACTGTATGTAATATGCAGATTTCAATACTTTTATTTAGTTCAACTAACAATTTTTAGTGCGTCTTTTAGACTTCTATAAATTGAGTCATAAGATCCTGATTTTCATCAGGATTAGTTCAACTAACAATTTTTAGTACGTCTTTCAGACTTCTATAAATTGAGTCATAAGATCCTGATTTTCATCAGGATTAGTTCAACTAACAATTTTTAGTGTGTCTTTAAGACTTCTATAAATTAAGTCATAAGATCCTGATTTTCATCAGGATTAGTTCAACTAATAATTTCTAGTGCGTCTTTCAGACTTCTATAAATTGAGTCATAAGATCCTGATTTTCATCAGGATTAGTTCAACTAACAATTTTTAGTGCGTCTTTCAGACTTCTATAAATTGAGTCATAAGATCCTGATTTTCATCAGGATTAGTTCAACTAACAATTTTTAGTGCGTCTTTCAGACTTCTATAAATTGAGTCATAAGATCCTGATTTTCATCAGGATTAGTTCAACTAACAATTTTTAGTGCGTCTTTCAGACTTCTATAAATTGAGTCATAAGATCCTGATTTTCATCAGGATTAGTTCAACTAACAATTTTTAGTGCGTCTTTCAGACTTCTATAAATTGAGTCATAAGATCCTGATTTTCATCAGGATTAGTTCAACTAACAATTTTTAGTGCGTCTTTCAGACTTCTATAAATTGAGTCATAAGATCCTGATTTTCATCAGGATTAGTTCAACTAACAATTTTTAGTGCGTCTTTCAGACTTCTATAAATTGAGTCATAAGATCCTGATTTTCATCAGGATTAGTTCAACTAACAATTTTTAGTGCGTCTTTAAGACTTCTATAAATTAAGTCATAAGATCCTGATTTTCATCAGGATTAGTTCAACTAATAATTTCTAGTACGTCTTTCAGACTTCTATAAATTGAGTCATAAGATCCTGATTTTCATCAGGATTAGTTCAACTAACAATTTTTAGTGTGTCTTTAAGACTTCTATAAATTAAGTCATAAGATCCTGATTTTCATCAGGATTAGTTCAACTAATAATTTCTAGTGCGTCTTTCAGACTTCTATAAATTGAGTCATAAGATCCTGATTTTCATCAGGATTAGTTCAACTAACAATTTTTAGTGCGTCTTTCAGACTTCTATAAATTGAGTTTCACTAAAAAACCCTTACACGGAAAATGCAAGGGTTTGAATTGTATTTTCGTTTCGTTTCTATAAATCATTAAAAATAGAATGCATCAAACGGTTTTTGTCGTTGATACTTTCTTCTAATGAAATCATTGTTTCTGTACGTGATACACCTTCAATATCATCAATCATAAAGATGATATCTTTTGCATGTTTTGTATTTTTTGCACGCACTTTACAGAAAATATTGAATTTCCCTGTAGTAATATGTGCTACGGTAATATACGGAATTTCGTGAATTCTATTGAGTACAAACTTTGTTTGCGATGTTTTTTCTAAAAATATTCCAACATACGCAATAAAAGAGTATCCAAGTTTTTGATAGTCTAACGTTAAAGAAGAACCTCTAATAATTCCTGCTTCTTCTAGTTTTTTCACACGTACGTGAACAGTTCCTGCGGAGATTAAAAGTTTCTTTGCGATGTCTGTAAATGGTATTCTAGTATTCTCTATCAGCATGTCTAATATCTGATGATCCACTTCATCTAACCTAAATTTTGCCATGATTATCTTATATTATTTATTAAAGATAATGCAAAAAAAACAAAAAAAAGCGAATAATAATGCATAAAAAGCATGAAGATATGTTAACTAATTGTCAATTTTATTGAATTTTCTTAAAAATTCCATAACCTGAACATCTAACGAAAACGATTGAAATATAGAAGTCTGAGCGATTGTGTTCTGAAAATCAATTACTTTATGTGCGAACGATTTTTTTAACATTTTTTTGTCCTCAATTTGCGCTTCAAAGTCAATTTTACCATTTTTTAGGATTTCTTTGTACATGACACCAATATCAAAAGTGTCTTTTTCTTCGGTTTGCACATTTTTTAAAATCACATCATAATGCTGTTTTTCATTTTCAGGAATGTCAAAATAGCTGTCTGTATATTTTCCTGTGATTTCTGTTGTAGCGATGTAATGAATTGCTTCCACTAATGAATAGAATAACAACTCGCGTGTGTTTTCGCGTTGATAATCGTCAGGAAAGTGTCCTGCTTCAAATAATAGTGTCGGTGTTCCAAGTGATTGAAATGTATCGCCAACACAGTTTATATTGAATCCGTCATCATAACGACTCACGTGATTTGGAATGAGCTTTTGTAGCATTTCGTTCATTTTCACAATGATTTCCATGCTTTTCATACGATTTGCTGTTACTGACCTTTCTTTGTCTTCTGAAGGCGTCAAAAACGACAGTATGGAAGATTTATCAACGTTTCCAGCACTAAATATCGTCCGTTGTCCGTGCAAATTGAAACAATAATCAGGTTTAAAATCGTCATAACTATTTTTTAACACTACACTTTCAGGTTGTGTTAACGCTTGTGCATCTCTATTGAGATCGACTTCGTTCGCATTTACACGTGTATATGCTTCAGCGCCATCAGGATTTAATATTGGAATGATACAAAGTGTACATTCGTTTAATATGGTTTCTACAAGCTCCGAAGATGTTTGTAAAAAGTGAAACAAGTCAAAAATTGCTTTTGTGGTCGTCGATTCGTTTCCGTGCATTTGTGACCACATCAATATTTTTTTTTCTCCATGTCCGATGGTTACGGAATGAATTGCTTTTCCTAAAACCGAAATGCCAATTTGTTTGACATTGAATTTTTTTGGCAATTTTTCCAGCAGAGGAGAAATATGATTCAACGTAATGTAACGTCCATATAAAGACGCTTCAAAATGTTCACGATACCAATTCGCTAAGTGATGTGTATGCATTATTTATAGTGTTACGAGTTACAAATGTAAACACTATTTATTTTACAATTGTAAACATAGTAAATCCGCAAAGTTGTATAGAATTGTAAACATTATTCATTTGAACTAGCTATTAGTTGCGTACCTATAATCGCATTTATTTACTCTGAATGATTTACAATATTTAATACATTAATTTTCAATTATTTAAATAGCACTACTTAAAGTAATTTATAGCGCATTTTTTCGATTTAACACTGTTTACTTGTATAAATCAACCGAACGATTTACTTTTGTAAACACAATTCTCTGTTAATAATTGTTTACAATGATAAACACTTCTGATTTTACAAAAAGACTACGAAAAATACTTGAGTATTACGGACTTTCCGCTTCTGCTTTTGCGGATAAATTGAGCGTGCAACGTTCTAGTATTTCACATATTTTATCAGGTAGAAATAAGCCAAGTTTGGAGTTTGTCATGAAAATTTTGAACGCTTTTCCAGAGGTAGAATTGTATTGGTTGTTGAACGGAAAAGGAAGTTTTCCTAAAAAAGTTGTTACAGAAAATGTTGCCACTTCTACTCCGATAACGACACCAAAAATTGTGCATGAAGAAACTTCAAAGTCATTTCCTTTGGAAGAAAGTATCATTTCTAAAAGTACAGCTCAAGGAAAAAAAATTGATAAGATTGTAATTTTTTATACCGACGGAACTTTTGAAGCGTATCAAAAATAGCTGGATTCTTTTTTAGCCAACTTAAATTTTTAGTTTCTTTGTATTCATATTCACTTTTAAAATCTATTTCAGTGAAAAACTTCTTTCTTATTGCTTGTATTGCCTTATTGTTGAGTTCTTGTTATTCTGTGGAGCGAAATTGCAAAGATTTTCAAACGGGAACTTTTGAATTTACATATGAAATCAACGGAGAAACAAAAACTGGACGTTCTATTCGTACAGATTCGTTGAGCATTGATTATTATGATAATAAAATTGATACATTTACGATTCGCTGGGTCAATGATTGTGAGTTTGTGGGCAGAAAGTTGCATCCTATTGATTTTAGAGATGGAAAACCGATTCAGATGAAAATTATTTCCACCAAAGAAAACACCTATTTACTAGAATATTCATTGCTAGAAGATCAAAAGAATAAAAAACGTGGTACTGTTACAAAAATTAAATAAATATGTTTGAACTTTTTTCAAATCCAGATGTTTGGGCAGCAATTATAACGCTGACATTGTTAGAGATTGTTCTTGGAATAGACAATATTATTTTTATTTCAATTGCCGCTGGAAAGTTACCCGATAATTTACGCAAGAAAGCCACGAATATTGGGTTGGTATTAGCTATGGCAATGCGTATTATTTTGTTATTCGGAATTTCGTTTTTAGTGGCGATGAAAGCTCCTTTTTGGCATATTAATAAGAGTTGGATTTCTGGCGGAATCAGTTGGCAAGCCTTGATTTTATTCTTTGGAGGAATTTTTCTTTTGTATAAAAGCACGAAAGAAATTCATGAAAAAGTTGTGGATCGTGAACATGATGAACGCGAAGTAAAAAGTCATCGCTCTACAACATTGACAAAAGCAATTGTGCAAATTACCATGATTAATATTGTGTTTTCATTTGATTCTATTTTGACAGCGATTGGAATGACAAACGGAATTTCTTCAAATCCAAACGATGCGCTAATCGTAATGATTATTGCTGTTGTGGTTTCCGTAATTATCATGATGCTATTTGCAAATCCTGTGGGAAGTTTTGTAAACAAAAACCCATCAATTCAGATTTTAGGATTGTCATTTTTGATTTTGATAGGTTTTATGCTGATTGCAGAAGCGGCGCATTTATCACATTTAAAAGTGTTTAATCAAAGTGTCGGATCGATTCCTAAAGGATATTTATACTTTGCCATTGCCTTTTCACTCATGGTAGAATTTTTGAATTTGCGTATGGCAAAGAAAAAAGTAACTCAATCTTAAGATTTTGATTATTAAGTTTTTATTAAGTATTTTGAAGCGATACTAAAGCGAAGTGTGTCTAAAAATCTAAATTCCTATTTCAAAATTTCGTTCAATGCTTCAAAATATTCAGGATAACTAATCAAATCATTGTGCAGTCCATTTTGAATGGTATAGATTTTTTTGTTGCCACTACCCGACTTTTTATATAGTTTTTGCCCGTGTTCATAAGGAACGATGGCATCTTCCGTTCCATGAATGATAAATGTTGGCATCGTAATTTGTTGAATATTTTGATCGTTTTGAAAAGGATATTTTAACAACCATTTCAGCGGTAAAAACCAGAATCGTTTGCTTCCGATATCATACACACTTGTAAATGTAGATTCTAATAATAACTGTTTTGCGTTGGTTTTGGTTGCCACATGTGTCGCAAACGCGCCACCAAGCGAACGCCCAAATATGGTAATGCTGTCTTCTGAAAATTTAGTTTTGCAATATTTATAAAATAGCATTCCATCGGCTAACATACTGTCATAACTGCGTTTTCCTGTACTTTTTCCATAACCGCGATAATCCATAATGACCACATCGTACTGATAATCTTGTGATAATTTTTCTGCCCATTTGCCCCAATATTCTAAGGTTTGTGCATTTCCATGAAAATATAACAAAACACCTTTTGGATGTTCTTGTTTGTAGTGTAATCCGTTTAAAATAGCGCCATCCGAAGCTTTCAAGAATAATTGTTCAAACGGAACATCTGACGTAAACACATGGTTTTGTGGCAACGTTTGGCTTCGAAATATAAGTTGTTCTTGAAAATTAAGTAACATAAGTGAAATTACTATATAGAATGCAATGATAACAATACCTATTGTCTTTAAGCGCTTCATTTACTGTTTTTTTCGTCTAAAGTTTAAACTTGAAGTTTGCGGATCAATTTCTTTTGGCAATTCTGAATATAAAATTTCTTCTAAAAAACGATGGTATTGAGGAAATGTATGCAAATTGTTATGTCCGCCATCAATTACTGGATATAATCGTGTCCATTTTGAATTTATTTTGGATAATTTCACGCTTGTTTTAAACGGAATTAGCTTATCGCTGGTTCCATGAATTATTTTTATCGGACATTTTACATATTCAATCCAACGATAGGTTTTTACTGGAAACCGTAAAATTAACGACATTGGCATGATCGGTAAAAAACGTTTAGTGATGTGTTTTACACTGTAATATGGCGCATCTAATATTAACAAACGCGGATTGTTGTTTGAAGCCAATTTAGTCGCAAAACCCGAACCTAACGATCTTCCATACAAGGTAATAAACTTTTCGTCTACTTGCTCTTTTAGCCGATCGTATACATATTGCAAATCTTTCTTAATACCAGCTTCTGTGCGCTTTCCCGTGCTTTTTCCATAACCGCGATAATCCACCATCAACACATCAAAACCGTGACGTGTAAAATCGACCGCAAACTTTCCCCAACCTTTAATGCTTCTCGAATTTCCTTTTAAATACAATACTACACCTTTTGGGTTTCGTACTTTAAAATGGATTCCGTTAATATTTACACCTTCATCAACTTCAATATTATATTCATCAAAAATCTGATTTTCATAATCAAATTTAAAATTACTTGGCAGCTTTTCGGCTTTAAAGATGAAACGTTCTTGTAGGAAGTATAATACTATATTTGCAATAATATAAATTATAATAAAAACTACGATTCCAATTGCCCAATATGACATGTATTGTTATGATTTTAGATGTTTAAGATAGCAAAAGTTTCTGATTTTACCTTAAACTAGACACACATTACAAGGAATTCTTATAAAAATATAGTAACTTTATCTCGTCCCCTAAATAAACATTGAATCATGACCGCATAATATACTTTTTTGAATAATACTGTATGAAAAGAAAATTTTTACTCCTAGTTTTTATAACATTTAATATTTTTCATTGCTTTTCGCAAGGACAAACGAACATATGGTATTTTGGGGAAAATGCCGGTCTTGACTTTAGCAGTGGTACTCCTGTCGCTATATTTGATGGACAAATCGATACAGATGAAGGTTGTGCAACTATTTCTGATGAAAATGGTAATTTACTACTTTACACTGATGGAATCACGGTTTGGGACACGAATCATAATATAATGCCCAATGGGCAGTTTTTGCAAGGAAATTCTTCGAGTTCGCAATCAGGGATCATTGTTCCGTTTCCAAATGATACAACTAAATACTATATATTTTGTGTAGATCACAACGCAAGTGATGGTGGTTTGTATTACAGTGTCGTTGATTTGACCCTAAATGGAGGAAATGGAGATGTCGTTCCAGGACAAAAAAATATTTTACTCCTTGCTAGAAGTGCAGAAAAAATTGCCGCTATTAGTGATGGAAACGACGGATTTTGGGTTGTTAGCTATGCTTCTCCTACAGGAAATACAGGTACGTATGATACTTTTCACGCGTATCATATCACAAGTACTGGGATTGACACAAATTCAGTTAGATCAACCTATAGTGGTTGTGCTACAAACGACGGAAGAGGTTATTTAAAAATTTCTCCTGATGGCACCAAAATTGTAATTTGCAATCAGGAACAAACACATGTTTGTCTGCATAATTTTGACGTTACTACAGGAGATGTTAGTCCTGAAATATCACAACTAAACACTATAAATTCTCCCTATTGTGCTGAGTTTTCTGCTAGTTCAGACAGAATGTATGTGTCTGCTGGGCAATTTTCTACCACAACAACATATTTACATCAGTTCGATTTAACAGCGCCTAACATTAGTGCTACGAGAGTACAATTGCATTCAGCCGTTGAGCAAAGAGCTGCATTACAATTGGCTATTGATGGTAAAATATATTTTGCCAGACCAAATCGAAATTTCTTAGGCGTTATTAATAATCCAGAAGCTTTAGGAACAGCCGCTAACTATGTAAATAATGGAGTTGATTTGGGTACACGAACTTCCACACAAGGATTACCACCGTTTATACAATCGTTATTTTTAGTAGGAATTGAGTTTGAAGGCACTTGTTTAGGAGATGCTACACAATTTGTAATGAATACAAACTCAGAAGATGTTACGGCAATTCTATGGGATTTTGGCGATGGAAATACATCTACGCTAGAAAATCCTTCGCATACGTATGCTACAGTTGGTAGTTATGATGTAACGGTTACATTAACAACGCCTTCCTCCACAACTTCTAACACAGCAACGGTAATCATTAGCAATCCCCCAATTGTAAATACTATTTCTGATTATTTAATTTGTGATGACACGGTAAATGATGGAATTACACTTTTCGATTTAACGACCAAAGAACCTGAAGTATTAGCTGGGCAAGCTGTTGGAGATGTGTTTAATTTATCTTATCATATAAATTTAGATGATGCCGATAACAGCAGCAATCCATTACCTACCGCCTATACAAATGCAGCCAATCCTGAAGAGGTTTTTGTGAGAATTGAACATGCTGACAATCCTGATTGTTATGCTGTTACAAGTTTTAATTTGATTGTATTTGAAAGTCCAACAACGGAAACTATTGCAGACATTAATATTTGTGATGACCTGAATGATGGCGAGGAATTGATTGATTTGTCACTCTTAACAGATCAAGTATTAGGAACACAAAGCAATACCGTTTTCGAAGTGTTTTATTATGACGATCCAACAGATGCTGATATGGATATCAATCGATTGCCAACGAATTATTTAATTCAAAATACTTCACAGACAATTTATGCCAGAAAAGAAAATATGCTGCATGATACTTGCTTTTCAATAATCAATTTTACCGTATTGTTACAAACACAATTTACCGCAAATCCTGTAAACGATTTGATTGTGTGTGATGATGTTTCTAATGACGATTCAGAAGTATTCGATTTAACAGTACAAAACAACCTGATTACAAACGGACAAACTGGTTCATTTACAATTCGATACTACAGATCGCAAGCGGATGCAGATGCACGAACGAATGAAATTGCCGCAAATTTTGCCAACGAAACGAATCCGCAAGAAATATTTGCGCGAATTGAAAATACCGTAGAAACTGATTGTTATGATACTACGAGTTTTAATTTGATCGTTTTTGAAAGTCCAACAACGGAAACTATTGCGGACATCAATATTTGTGATAATTTAAATGATGTTCAGGAATTGATAGACTTATCACAGTTTACAGATCAGGTTTTAGGAACGCAAAGTGACACACTTTTTGAAGTATTTTATTATGTAGATCCAACAGATGCTGCAAACGATACCAATAGATTATTAACTAATTATTTTCTTCAAAATACTTCGCAAATAATTTATGCTCGTAAAGAAAACAATCTAAATACGGATTGTTTTTCGGTAACAAGCTTCACACTATTTTTACAGACTCAATTTACGGCAAATGCGGTAGGCGATTTAATTGTGTGTGATGATGTTTCAAATGATGGCACGGAAGTGTTCAATTTGGCCGTTCAAAATGATTTTGTAGCCAATGGACAAACAGGTTCATTTGCGATTCGATATTACACTTCACAAGCGGATGCAGATGCACGAACGAATGAAATTACCGCTAGTTTTTCTAACGAAACTAATCCGCAAGAAATATTTGTGCGAATTGAAAATACGGTAGAAACCGATTGTTACGACACTACTTCGTTCTTTATTGAAGTAAAAGATGTACCAAATGTAAATACGGACGAAATTATCGCCTATGTATGTACCAATGAAAGTGTAGTCATTAGCGCCGATGCTGGATATGACGAATATGTTTGGAGCACAGGAGAAACCACACAAGAAATTACCGTAACAGAAGCAGGCATATATACCGTTACTGTAATTACAAATTACAATTCATTGCCTGCGGTAAGCTGTAGCAATACACAAACAATTCGTGTCATAGAATCTGATGAAGCCATTATTACCAATGTAGAAATTCAAGATTGGACACTAAACAACAATCAAATTGAAATTTTTGTAGAAGGAATTGGCGATTATGAATATTCTATTGATGGTTTTAACTATCAAGACAGTCCCGTTTTTACAAATTTATTAGTGGGAAGCATGGTTGCGTATGTACGCGATAAAAATGGTTGTGGAGTTGTAACACAAGACGTAAACCTTCTCTTCTACCCAAGTTTCTTTACACCAAATAATGATGGATTTAATGATTATTGGCAGATTATTTCTTCGGAATTTGAACCTGATTTAAAGATTCATATTTTTGATCGATTTGGAAAGTTACTGACAATTTTAAAACCAGAATCACAAGGTTGGGACGGAACATATCACGGAAGACGATTGCCTTCAACAGATTATTGGTTCATGGTAGAAAGACCAAGTAATAATGAGCGTTACACAGGACATTTCACACTAAAACGATAACATACTTTATAACAAATCATAAAAAAAACACGAATCATGACGATTCATGTTTTTTTGTATGTATACTTTTTAAATTACATTAAAAAATTAGCAACCCAAACTCGCTAATCCGACACAATCGCAAGTTTCCTCAAAGGTATTATCTGCTGCTGTTCTCGTTGTTTGACAAATATCTGGATTAATCGTAGGACAAGTATAGGTGTCATCACATGTAACCATTGTTGGCATACCAGGAACAGTTGTAAAAGCCGTATTTGTTTCTTCATCATTTCCTCCATAATTAGTTAACAGATTCAAATTAGAAATACTATATTTTTTTAATGATAATACTTTAAAGTTTCGTTTTTTCATAATGTATTTGTTTTAATGTTATGTGACAAATTAAAGACAAAACCCAGTGTTTACAAAGCGTAACAGTTGATAGTTTATGAACTATCAAAGAGTTTATGCCTGATTTCTTATTTTTTTAAGATATTGAGAAGGATAAATTCCAGTGTGTTGTTTAAAGGCTTTAGAAAAGGTTTCTTGTCGTTTAAACCCAAACTCTTCGGCAATCGCTTTTATAGTGTATGAATGTAGTCTAGCATCGTTTTTAAGCTGAATTAATGCGGTATTGATACGCAATTCTGTAATGTATGTTTTGAAACTTTTGTTTTTGTAATTATTGATCACATTAGAAACATACGAAGTATTTGAATCTAAGTGTTCAGCTACAAAACTTAAACTACAATCTGGCAACAGATAGACTTTTTCTTCTTCAAACTTTTGCAACTTTTGCAATAATAATGCAGCTTTAGTATCTGTAACTTTTTCAGAAATAGAATTACTACTTGGCTTTTTAGAAACTTGCTCATTTTCCAATTCATTAACTTTTTGCAATACGGACGTGATGCGTTTTTTTAGCTTTTGTGCATTTTTCTGATACCAGATTATTCCAGTAACTGCAAGTAAAACTAGAATTCCTACAATGTAGTATAATCGCTGTTTTTGTCTTTTTTCAGACAGCATAATTGCTTTTAATTCTTTCAATTCTTCCCTAAGTTCTGCGATATCGTTTCTTATATATACTTCTTTGATTACTTTAATATCTTCTTCCAGTTCAGTTTCTACCAGTTTGGCATATTTCTCAAAGTATTTTTGTCCTTTTTCAATGTCTCCGAGTGCGGTATAACTTTTTGACAATTCCTTCACAAGCAATCGTTCAATGTAATATTTTTTCTCTGATGTTAGAATAATTTCATTTCCCTTTTCTAAAAAAGCAATTGCCTGTTTATAGTTTTTTAGTTTTGCGTAGTTTTTACCCAAAAATACATACACAGTACATAGCAAATTTTCATCTTGATTTGCTATTCCCAAGTGTTCTGTTTCTGTAGCCAATGCAATACTTTCATTAATTTTTCCTTCTTGATATAAAATTCTCACTTCGTTAATCAATAGAAATGCATATGAAACGGTATCATCTTTTTTGGAGCATTTTTTAAAGCCAATACCATTGTAATTACGTGCTTCTTTTGTGTAGTTTTCCGAAGTCATTTCTCCCATTCGTAAATACGCATCGGCAATATTTGCCAATTGATAAACTTCGTCTTTCACTTTTTGTGATGCTGGTACAGTTAATTTTTTAAGCAATTCTAAGTTTTCCTTAAAAATCCGAATGGCTTCTTTAAAATCTTTATGTTCTTTTTTGATGAAGGCAATATTTGTTGAAGCTAGAATTTCATTTCGTATTTTTTTTCCTTCTCTAGCATATATTTTAGCTTTTAGATAAGCGTCTAACGCTTCCGAATTTTTTCCGATGTCCGTTAATATAGTTCCTTTTAAATTATATGCTTGAAAAAGTAATCCGCTACTTTTTTTTTGTTCTCCCAATAACAAAAGAATCACATTTTCTAAATCTTCAAGTGCTTTTATGTTATTGGTTAACAGATAATTAGCATATGAAATTCCGTAAAGCGTTTTTGCAATTTTTCTCGTATCATTTCCTTCTGATACAAGTTCGTACGCTTTTGTAATATAGATTTTTGCAGCGGCTGGTTTATTTCCTGCTGTAGATCGATACAATTTTACAAGTTCATCATACGACTTATTCGCTAATGAATCTGTCTGAGCAAAAGCACTAGAAACGCTAACGAAGTACATAATAATAACGAAAAACTTGAAAAATGG
>NZ_LBMG01000149.1 GCF_001005315.1 Kordia jejudonensis | reverse complement strand
GAATTTGTTGCATTTACCATTGTTGCAGAAATTACATTGTTACACGTGCCATCGCTTATGGGAATATTAATAGCATTAACACATTCGTCATTTTCAAGAAATCCACAGTCTGTACTGAAGTTTGTTCCTGCATCAACAACTGTCCAATTGGCGGTACTGTATGCAACGTCATCAACTTGTACACAGGCTAAATTTGGTGTGTTTAAGGCATGGAATGTATTTATGTTTGTATTGTTTCCGTTTTGAATATTGGTTCCTGTTAGGTTACTACAACCATTTACAAATAATCGTTCTAATGCTGTATTGTTGGAGACATCAACCTGTTGTATTGGAGCTCCATTGAGATTTAAAACTCTTAAAGCTAGGTTATCTGACACATCAATGTTAGTCAAAGGACTATTTGAAAGTATCAGAGTGTCCAAATTTGAATTGTTTGAAACTTGCAAATTTGATATTTGGGTAAAATTCAAATCTAGTACAATGAGGTTGGTATTCGTTGAAATATCTAAAGTTGAAAGTTGAAGATTTTGTGCTAAGTATAGAGACTGAAGTGCTATATTTTGTGAGACATCTATTGTTGTCAGTTGATTTGCTTGAAAACTTGCACTGAAAAGCATTGTATTTTGTGTGATATCTACTGTAATCAGTGAGTTGTTATGAAAGTATACAGATTCTAATGCAATGTTTTGAGTTAAATCAATTTCGGAAATTGAATTGTTGTCTAAATTTAAAAGTGTCAATGCTGTATTTTGTGTTACATCAATACTTGTTAATTGGTTTCCTGATGCATTTAAATTTTGTAATGCTGTAAAATCTTCAATTCCTGTTAAGTCGGAAATATTTTCGCTTGAAATGTTTACGTTTTGAATACCTGAAATATTGGTGGTTGTTACATAATCATCTAGCGTTATGTCGTACCCTAAATCGATCAATGCTTGTTCAAAGTTATCGTCTGGCACATAGGTTTGTCCTGGAATTTCATTTGTAGACACACAGATATCAAATGTCGTATTTGCATTTGCCACATGCGAATATACTTGTATGTAATATGTATTTCCTATAGTTAAACCTGTTGCTGTATCTTCTAACGCATCTGTACAATAGATTGCATCTGTAATGTTTCCACATGTATACGCTT
>NZ_LBMG01000148.1 GCF_001005315.1 Kordia jejudonensis | reverse complement strand
AAGAAGTTCCATCAATAAAAGAATACGTATTATCTGTATTTGAGGTATAAATATCTTCTCCTGGTGCAAAAATATCTACACTATTCTTACCATAATTTGAAAAATTACTAACAAGATTATTTTTATATGAAGATGCTCCAACAACAATAAAGTTTTCTACAAAATCTATTTCATTTTCAATTTGATCATTTGGATAGTTAAATTGAATATCTGTATCAACACTTTCATTTCCAGCTGCCGTTATAAGCAATACATCTTTAGTATCAGCATATTTAATAGCAGCATCTACCCACTCCCTATGAGTTGAAAAATCATTTCTAAAGCTCATATTAATCACTTTTGCACCGTTATCTACCGCATACCGAATTGCTAAAGCAATATCTTTATCACGCTCAGATCCTAAGGCAGCCAATCGTATGGGCATAATTTTTATTGAATTAGCGATTCCTTTTACACCAAATTTATCACTTCGATTACCAGCCAAGACACCTGTAACTTGTGTGCTGTGATAATTGGTAAGCTTTTCACCATGTATATTACCATTACCATATCCTTTATCTAGAATAGTATTCGGGTTATCTCCAATAATATCACTCTCATTGTAACCCGTAGTACCCAAATGCTTTTCATAACGAACAGCAGCCCACTTTTTCTTATATTCAAACCAGTCCTTGTTGATATTATATCGAACGCATTTCTTGGCTTCTCCAATAAAATAGTTTAACGAATCATTATCTGTTTTGATTTCATTTAATTTTTCAATAGTGAACTTTTCATTAGGAAAGTATGGTTTTAATGCTTGAGCTAATTTTTCATAATCATTATAAGCTTTTACAAATTGGTCTAAAGTTTTTTTAGCACTTTTTAGTTGACTGTTATATTCTTCAAAAACTAGCTTATATTGTTTGTATAGTAATGTATCTTTTCCTTTGAAATAACTTTTATCTTTATTTTTAAATATAGTATCGTAAAGTCTCATGAATCTAGTAGATTCATAATTTGAAATCAATACATTTTCGCCTTTGCTATTTCCTAAGAAATTCCAACCATTAGTATCATCGATATATCCGTTATTGTCATCGTCAATACCGTTATTTGGTATTTCATTTTTATTTCTCCAAAAAATGTTTTTAAATTCATCATGACTAACTTCAATACCTGTATCAATTACAGCAACGATTATTGTATCTGCCTTCTGATGTGATAAAATTTCTTTA
>NZ_LBMG01000147.1 GCF_001005315.1 Kordia jejudonensis | reverse complement strand
GGCACGCGTTTTTGAGAGACTAGATTTCAAGAAAAATTGTAATTCATAACATCAATTTTTTCGTGGAAGAATACATCAATTTCTCTTAAAACTTATAGCTTAATAACATATTTTACTTTTGACGAAATATTTAAAAAAACCGTGAATAAATTATTTTTAACAATATTTTTTTTTAAAAAAATGTTTTTTTAAATGTTTATTTTTTGCTTTTATTTTTTCGGTTTATTTTTAAAAACAACTAAAATATTGATATATAGTCAATTAACAAATCAAAAATCAAAGTGGTTTTACTTTTTACCGTAAAAGTCAATCCACTTTGATTTTTTGTGAAAAATAAATTTTTCTTTAATTTTTATCTTTTTTTTCTAAAAATGAGTAATTTTTTTAAAAAAACAACTTCAATTTATTTTTTAAATAAAAGATGTTGCCGTGCGAATCTTTAAGAAAATTAAGTTCAAAAAATTATTCGGTTTTATTTAAATTTTGTCTTCATAAAAACATAAAATAGTGTTTAAGAAATTTATAAATAAACAAGTTACCCGTTAAGGTTGCTTTTCGCATCCCGTACAGCTTTCACTAATCCGCTAAAGGCACTTACATAATATTTTGAAACCTTTAAAAATCCGTAAACAACAATTCCTGTAATGATAATTTTAGTCGCTGGATGCTTTAAAATTTCTTTTGTGTTTATGATGGGTTTTATTTCTGATTTTATCGAATCTAAATCGAGTTTCTCTTTTATTGAATTTTCTTTTCTTTTCATGGAATAAAACTTTGTAATTAAAAAATAATTTAAGGAGATCAAAGCGTTATACTTTAAATGCTGTAATTATTCAGAATCTCTAAATTCCGTTATGAAGCAAAGATGAATAGAAGTTGTTAAAAATCATTTGTTCACTTTTGTAACTTGAACAATTTGAAAGGAGTCAAAAATATCCAATTACAAATTTAGGATATAAGCTTTAGAAGATTTTTACAATACCAATGATGAGTTCAACGGTTTTTGAATAAAAAGTGACTCACCAAACCTGTTTACCAAATCGTAAGTACGTAAAACCCTAATAATCAATAATTTGAATTTCAAAAAGTATTTTTGAGTCAATTTATGGTCACTTCTAAGTCACTTATTAAGCATTCTTTAGTCAAACATTGGTCACTTTTGAGTCACTCTTTGGGAACTTTTAGGGAACTCTTGAATCACTTATTGGTCACTTTTAGGTCATTTTTGTTTTTT
>NZ_LBMG01000146.1 GCF_001005315.1 Kordia jejudonensis | reverse complement strand
ATGATACAGGAGACAATGCAGGAAGTATCAACGATATTGTTGTTCAAATGGGGTATCATAGAGGGAAATCGACTGAGCCATTTACGTACTATCTCTCAGGTAATTTACGCAGTGCCAGTACTGATTTTGTCGATGAAATTCAAAAGGTTGATTCCTCTCCCGATTTTTATTTTGTAAACGCGCCTGGACTTAGTTCTAAATTCTATTTGGAAGATAAATTTCCTACTGATGAT
>NZ_LBMG01000145.1 GCF_001005315.1 Kordia jejudonensis | reverse complement strand
GCCATTTGCTAGTAGAAGTTTTAATGCCGTTTTTTTGGACCATTCAGGCATAAAAGTTCACAATCAACTTCAAAGAACCACTACCACAATTCCAAGACTTATTGATACATCACACGGTAATCAACCTGCAAGTTTTTATCAAAGTGGTACGCCATTTTACAATTATGAGTATTTAGATTTCCCTTCGTTTGAAATGGCAAATACTAATGGATTAAAATATATTTTTGACACTAAAGATTACAGCGAAAGTACCTATCGTGGAGTTTGGAATTCTCTAAATGAAGGATTAGGTTCTACCAATTGGAATCTATCAAAAATCATTGACCCTGTTCACAACAGAGAAGTAACTTTTGAGTATGAAGATTATTTTAAAGCTACGCCTGAACGAATTAAAAATATTACGGCTACCTATCAAGATCCTTTTAATTCATATGATGTTAATGATCATTATTACACGCCTATCGATAATGTATCATTAAATAATGGAACCTATGATATTCATTTTCAAAGTGGATTTACAACTCATACTACCAAAGCGCATCGACTTACAAAAATTACATGGGATGAAGGAACAGTAGAATTTATTTACGGATTAGATAGAATAGACGATATTGGAGAAAAAGCACTTACTGAAATTTTAGTAAAAAATAATCTTGGACAGCTTGTAAAACATATCAAACTTGAATATTCTTATTTTAATTCGTTAGAGAATTGTAATGAAAAAGAATGCAAACGTTTGCGATTGGATAAGGTAAAAGAATTGCCTATTGGAACGACTACGGTAAATGCTAAAGTACATGAATTTGATTATAATTATGACAATCCATTGCCAAGAAGAGATTCTTTTCAAAGAGACTTTTTAGGCTATTTTAACAACAATGGTTTTGAGTGGTCTTCTAATGATGATGCCGAAATTCCGCCAAATGCAATCCTTCACTTTTACAAAAATCAAGGTGGAAATACGATACTACCCTTTAAAAGAACTAATGGTAGTAATTACAGAATCATTCATGGACAAT
>NZ_LBMG01000144.1 GCF_001005315.1 Kordia jejudonensis | reverse complement strand
AATTATAAATGTTGAATGTTGAATGTTGAATAAAAAAGTTTTCTAAGAATTTACGCGAAGTAATACTAAATGTGAAATTTCTTATGCCAAACTTTTTGATGTCGAATTCAATTTAATGTACGTATTTACAAAAGAACACTCTTCAGTCTTTATTATATCATGAAATTAAAAATGATTTTGACTTTACGTAAGGAAGTTGTAGTTTTAAAAATGACAACACTCTTTAAACAAGATACAATTACTTACTATTAGAAACAATCAAGAATGAGCTTATCGAACTCTTAAAAAAGACATAAGAGAATTTCAAAAAATGATTATTCTCTATGTTGTTTATTTTCAACAACCAGCCATACCAAAAAGGTTGTGGCACATAAAAAAGTAAAGTACATGAGTAACTTATCAGATATAGGTTTTGATATACAAAGTGAGGAAGACTTATATTCTTTAACCGAAAAGGCATACCAAAAGTCAATTCCACTAAAAACGTTAAAAGGAACATATTTTATATTCTCTGACGCATCTGGCGCTGAACTATGGATTCAGATGAGTAAAAAAAATAAACTAATTGGTGTAAATCCGCATTTTAAAGGAAAGAGTAAACGAACAGTTTCTTTGACTGCTACTATTGATAGACCAGAAAGTATTTTAGATGGAGCATTTCATTCTTGGGCAGCTCCAACGGAGAATGATAATCCTGAAAGTGGCGTATATCCTTTTGTTTTTGATGTCCCAAATCATAAAAAATATTTAGGAATTGAGATTCCTCAAACAGTTGATATTCAATTGTCTGCATTTGCTCAAGAATTTGATTATTACGAATCGGAGGATGCTTTTGCCAACGAACAAGAAGGCGAACCGAAATGGTCATCTCAATCTTTCGTTCCAAGTGGATTATTTAATCAAAATGAAGGTAATAACTCAAATCCGCCTGAAGCTCTAGGATTATTTGCTGGTATTATTAAAGAAGCTGAAAAAAGAAAAAATGAATTTACTGGACAAGAATTCTATTGGATGCTTGTCGACACTCTTGGTGGCGAAGTTGATGTGCTAGCGGATTTAAGATTTTTCACTACTACTTCTCCGAAAAAAGGAGGAATAGTTCACGGGCAATTTTGGCTTTCTGGTTCTCTTCTGAACGAACCTAAAATGAAAGAAAAACCAAAATCAAGCTTTTTCAAAAAACTATTTGGAAAGAAATAACTCTTCTTACAAATAAACTATTAGAATTTTGCAAAATAGAACATGATTAAACTAAATTCACAATTGAGTTAAACGAACTTGATTGGAAG
>NZ_LBMG01000143.1 GCF_001005315.1 Kordia jejudonensis | reverse complement strand
ATTCTTTCCAATAGAGTCCAGTCATTACAGGTCTTGATAACGCGTCATATTGGGTCACAAACCATTTATCTTCCAATCGTAAGTTGGCATCTTGTAAAAGTGCTGGACGATTTAGTTTGTCATATACGATGTATTCCCATCCTTTTGCTGGTATTTTCTTTTCTACAACTCTATTTTTATAATCATAATGATAGATGTAGCACAATCCTTGTAACACCTCAGTAGCTATTGCATAGTTAGTTGAAGTACTTGACTGTGTTCCTGTAAATATTGGAAAAGCTGAAGTGATAGTTCCGCGCCCACTTATGT
>NZ_LBMG01000142.1 GCF_001005315.1 Kordia jejudonensis | reverse complement strand
AAATTCATATGTATATCCTTCTGCTGAAAATGTGCCAAGAGTTACATCTGGAATTCTCCTTTTGAGTCCCAAATCAACTACCAATCCTTCTCTAAAGCTAAGTGGTGTAGTCGTGTTGATGTTCATATGTAATGACACTACATCATTTTGATCTACTGCGATGTGCATACCACCTTGACCACCATATTGATTTTGAATGTTTACATTTAAAATATCAGCATTAGGGTATGCTTCTAATTGTGACAAGTAATTATTAGCAAATTTTTCATCTACTTGCATGAGTGACACCCATGAAACATTTTTACTATAATCTAGTTTTGTATTGCTACTAAACGATTGATTTAAGCCTAAAAGATTTCCTTCTCCTTCAATAAATAATGCGTTATTCTTTACTAAAAACGTGTAGTCATAGGAATCGGTTTTGATAGTACCAAGTTCTGTATCTTTAAACTCTCCTAAGTCTTTTAAAGAAACGATTTGTCCTGTTTTTAATGGCAATGCTTCAATAGTAGAGAAATTAATGTTTACAATAAGTTCATTGGTTTGTATATTTCTACTTATTGAAAAACCACCTTGTGCGCCATATTTATTTTCTAAATCAGCCGTTAGAATATCATCATTTTTATAGGCACTTAATTTCTTTTGATATTCGCCTGCAAGCGCTTTGTCAACTAAAACCAAATCTACCCAAGAAAAATTTAGTCCTGAGAGTACTCCTGTTTGTGTGGTTGTCGCTACAAGAATATCATCTGAAGCTTTTGGCGGGATGACGTAGGTTAAATTTTCAAACTTATCATAGACATAATAGGTGTCGTGTTTTTGATTGGCATTAAACGTACGTTTTAAAATTACGCGTCCAAGTTTATCTGTAAATTCTTCTGTAGTATGATCTTTTGAAAACTGTTGATTGGGTGTCCAATTCTCATCCTTTACAATCCTTTTTTGTAATGTTCCTTGCGCGTAATATGCGATAAATTCGAGCTGGGTTAGTTCCGTATCATCATTTGGGTGCGATACCCC
>NZ_LBMG01000141.1 GCF_001005315.1 Kordia jejudonensis | reverse complement strand
ACCGAATACAGATGTTGGAACTTTTCTTTTTAGTTACTTATAGTGATATTTTTGTGTATCAGGATACCAATAAAGATTTAAACTAGGCGTCATATTTCCATTTTCATATTCATCAAGATAAAACTCTAAAGGATATGCTGTCCCAAAATTAACTACTCTACCAGTTTCTTTTTCTACTAAAAAAGGTGCACTTCCAGGCACATGATATTTAAAATCTCCTGTTTTAATATATTTTTTACTGTCATATTTATATATATTTCCATATTCTTTTCTTATGATAGATTCATAATAAAGTGTAAACTCTATTTTCTTATCACTACTGAATGACATATAGTGTTCAGCAATAGTTAGCATTTCTTGTTGTGTAAGCATAATATAAAATATATTAACCTGCTCGGTAGACAAGTTTCTCTTTATTAATCTTCAAATGAAATTTTGTAGTACTAACAGATATTTCTGCTATCGGAGAGTCTTGCACTTTAAATACTGTGTAACCATTCTGTTCTATTTTTGTGTATAGTTTACCTGCCAAACCATTTTCTACAAATGATACAACATTAAAAGTTGAAATATATTCAAGTATTATTTCTACTATAAATTCATAGTCTTCAGGATTTGTATAAAGCTTATGTCTATACTTCAAAATGTCATTTCTTTTGATATCTTTTTGATTTAATCCTCTATATTCTCCTTCTTCTACTATTTGTGAATAGAATCCAATAGATAAAGCTCCGTATAAAAATAAAGCTCTTGGGTATTGATCCTTAAAAGCTATAACTACAGCTTCTAACATCTTTTCTATAGGTTCTTTTTGAAGGTATTCATCAAATTTATCTATCTCATTATCCCATTTAAGTTCATACGGACTCGTTGCTCCTAGTATAGGTATATATCTGTCCCATAAAAATCCTAAATCAATATCTCTTATCTTCATATTATTTCTATTTTATATATATTTAACATATTCTATTGACTCTGCCATTTCTTTAAAAATCAATTTAAAAACCAAAGCATCTTTGAAAGATGCATCTACATTTCCGTAAATATTATCTACAAACTTCTCTTGATTCTTTATTGTTTTTATTAAATCTAATCTTTTCTTTGAATTTATTCCTATATTTTTCATACTATACACAGTCCCATTTGCAGTAACAGCTCTAACTTCTCTTAGTTGCATGTAAACAAATAGTTTTATATCTGCCAAACTAAGTCCTGAGCCATTTGGATGATTGTGTGTTAAGATTGAATTTTTAAATTTATCATCAGGAATATGCCTCCAGTCAATCCAATTTTTATACTTTATTCCTGAATGTTTTATCTTAATATTTTGGGAGTTATTCACTATGAAAAAAATTTCAATTCATACA
>NZ_LBMG01000140.1 GCF_001005315.1 Kordia jejudonensis | reverse complement strand
CAGTCATGGTCGGAAGAAATTCCGACCTATTTTTTAAGTTTTAAACAGGATATTTGGATCACCACCAGACTTTATAATAATCATAGCAATTGCCAGATTTCTCACTTCCATTTTAAATCTTCTTTTCGCAGTTTTATATCCAATTTTATTAGCATTTTTATAGATTAGTATCAGCATAGCTAGGATTAAAGTCATGTATAGCATTACCTGTATCCCATTTTTATTAAGAGATACTAAATGACTTACATTTAATTCTTGTTTTATAAATCGGAAGAATACTTCAATGTCCCATCTTCTTCTATAGGCTTGAGTAATTTCTTTGGCAGTATATTCAAAGTTATTGGAGATAAACCAAAACTCTGTTTCTGGCTGCTTCTTACTTTTAGCTATAATAAGTCTAAAACTAGTGGGTACTAATTCTTGTCTATAATAGGTTTTTCCATTCTTTCCTTGGATAGGCCTACCTGTATATAGCTGTACTTTGCTGTCTTTGATAAGTAGTAAATTGTCTAAGTCCAAGTCTTGGTTTTCAATAAGTAAAGATTCTTGTTCTACATACTTTCTATTTTCTTTTGATCTGACAATAAAAGTAATGGCTCCTTTACTAAAATCTTCCATAGTTCTAGTAGATTGAAGTCCTCTATCAAAGACATACAAGTTTTGATGGTTTGTCTCTTTTTTTACATGCTGAGCAACTACCTCAGGTAAAGCCATATCTTCACTGACATACTTTTGTGTATTAAACACTTTTAAATCACAGGGAAGTAGTCCATCAAAAGCAACACTGTATTTTACAAACTTCTTACCATTATGTTTATCAAGTCCTTCGACTAATTTCCCTGCAGCCTCAGCTATCATAGTGCTATCCACATGGATTAATCGATGCTCTAATTTATCATTATAGCTAAACTTAGTATCAAACTGTTCATAGATACATTGATAAATTTTTCTAAAAAAATCTGCATCAATTTTAGAGAGTCTCTCTGAGATAGAACTTCTTCTGACTGTTTCTGTGGCATCTAAATCAAATAGAGTTTTAAAAATTGGATCATTAAAAGTATCTTCTAGTGTGCGCTGACTTAGTTTTTCATTCTCTAAAATACCGTAAAGCAAGAGGTAAAACATTTTTTTACCATGCAACACTTTGGTATAATGATCCACTTTGGTGTTTTTTGATAAGTTGGCTAAAAGGGCATCTGGAATAACTTCTAGTAGTTGGTTCACTGAAATTTTGTGATCTTTAAATACTGACATAAACAATTGATTATCAGATATTAAGATACAAAAAATGACCTAAAAAACAAAGTAAATAACTATAAATCAGTGGCTTAAATCAAAAAAGTCGGAAGATTTTTTCTTCCGACCATGACTG
>NZ_LBMG01000014.1 GCF_001005315.1 Kordia jejudonensis | reverse complement strand
AAAATGTGGAATAGCAATACTGCTTGAAATGCAACATGTTCTGATTTTGAAATAAGAGTTTACAATATAATCAATCTTCATATATTAATTACGTAAGAAGATTGATTATATTGTTACTTCAAATTCTCCAAAATAAAATCAACAGTTTTATTGGTATTTTTGTTTTCTCGGTAAGAGTCTGTAATATATTTCGAATCAACAGCACACCCATTTTTGCCCAACGATTCGAAATTTTTTAAATAATCCAACGAAATTTTTCCGCGTAATAACCTTTCAGACAGCTTTTTTTATATATACTTTTAAAATTACATTAAAAAATTAGCATCCCATACTTGCAAAACCTTCACAATCGCAAGTTTCGTAAAAAGTATTGTCTGTTAGCGTTCTTGTAGTATCATAGCATTTTACAGGGTCATAGGTTTCACAACCAACTTCACAACTTGCACCACAATTGGTTAGTCCTGTAAATAAACCGCCTTCAGTTCCAGGGCCGGTTCCAGTTCCGCCTTTCGTTTTTTGCAAATTATATAAATTTGAAATTTTATTCTTTTTAAAATTCAATAGCCCAAATTTCTTTTTTTTCATTCTCAATAAATTTTAATGTTACAAATACAAAGTAACATGAAAACGTAAGGCTTACAAAGTCTAAACTGTGATGGTTTATGAACTATCAAATAGTTTCTAAATCCTTTCGTAGTTTTTTTAAGTACTGTGACGGATGAATTCCTGTTTGCGTTTTAAATGCTTTTGAGAATGTTTCTTGTCGTTTGAAACCGAATTCTTCTGCAATCGCTTTTATGGTATATGAACGTAATTTTTCATCATTTTTTAGTTGGACTAATGCAGTGTTAATTCGTAATTCTGAAATGTATGTTTTGAAGGTTTTATTTTTATAATTATTAATCACGTTGGAAACATAAGACGTATTTGAATCTAATTGTTCAGCTACAAAACTTAAACTACAATCTGGTAACAGATACATTTTTTCTTCTTCAAACTTTTGTAATTTCTGCAATAATAATGCAGCTTTAGCATCGGTTACTTTTTCAGAAATTGAAGAACTATTTGCTACTTGTGGGATGCCTGTTTTTTCTAACTCGTTGGCTTTTTGTAATGCATTTTCTATTCGTTTCTTTACTTGTTTTACTTTGTTACGATACCAAAAAATACTGATAATTAACAAAACTATCAGTATTCCCAAAACAACGTAAAGTTGTTGTTTTTGCAGTGTTTCAGAAGCCATACGTTCGCTGAGTTTGTTCAGTTCTTCTCTAAGTTCCGCAATATCATTTTTAATATATACTTCTTTAATGACTTTAATATCTTCCTCTGTTTCTTTTTCTACCAACGAAACATACTTTTCAAAATATTCTTGCCCTTTTTCTATGTTACCAATTGCTGTGTATACGATTGACAATTCTTTTTTGAGCAATCGTTCTATATGATATTTTTTTTCAGATGTTAGAATAATAGCATTTGCCTTTTCTAAAAAATCAAGTGCTGTTTCGTATTTGTTGAGTTTCGCATAGCTTTTCCCTGCATAAAAATAGACTGCACACAATAAATTTTCATCTTTTGTATCTATTGCTAGAAGCTCCGTTTTTTTAACCAAGGCAATACTTTCTTCGTATTTTCCTTCTTCATGTAGAATGACAATTTTATTGATGAGTAAATATGAATAAGATGTGATATCATCTTTAGGGCATTTCTGCAAACCCAATTCATTGTAATATTTTGCTTCTTTTAGATAATTTTCCGAAGTCATTTCTCCCATTCGCAGATATGCTTCAGAAATATTAGCATATTGAAAAAGTTGATAGGACAATTTTTTAGCTATTGGTTTTGTTGCATTTTCAAGTGTTTCAAGATTTTCTTTAAAAATTCGGATGGCATCTTTAAAATCTTTGTGATCTTTTTTAATGAAGGCAATATTTGTTGAAGCTAGAATTTCATTTCGTATGTTATTCGCTTTTTTAGCATACGCTTTCGCTTTTAAATGTGCATTTAGGGCACTAGAATTCTGTCGCAAGTCTGTGAGCAAAGCGCCTTTTAAATTGTGTGCTTGAAAAAGTAACGTATTATTTCTTTTATCTGCGGATTCAAATAGTAAAATTGATTTCTCAACACTTTCCAAGGCTTGCGAATTATTTGCCAATGTATAGTTGCTAAAAGCTATTCCATACATTGTTTTGGCAATATTTTTCTTATTTTTCTCTTTTAGAGCTACTTCGTGGGCTTTGGTGATGTAAACAAGCGCATGAGATGGTTGTGTATTTATAGATTTGACATATAACTTTGTAAGTTCATCATACGACTTATCAGCTAATGAATCTGTCTGAGCAAAAGCATTAGAAACACTAACGAAATACATAATAATAACAAAAAACTTGAAAAATGTGGAATAGCAATACTGCTTGAAATGCAACATGTTCTGATTTTGAAATAAGAGTTTACAATATAATCAATCTTCATATATTAATTACGTAAGAAGATTGATTATATTGTTACTTCAAATTCTCTAGAATAAAATCAACAGTTTTATTGGTGTTTTTGTTTTCTCGGTAAGAATCTGTAATGTATTTAGAATCAACAGCACACCCATTTTTGGCCAACGATTCGATGTTTTCTAAATAATCTAACGATATTTTTCCACGTAATAACGCATTCATATCTTTTCCAGATTTGTAATAGTTATATATTTTTTTTAATCCAGATAAGTATAAATAATCTTTCGTGAATCCGCCACCACGATGCGCTCTTACGGAAATATTAAACGCTGTGTCTTTGTCTAAATCATAGGTGTTGACAAATTTTCTAAACGTTGTAGAAAACGAATATCCTTTTGCCAAACTATCTACCGCAATTACACGATATGCTAATTCTTTTAAGCGTTTTACTGTTAAATTATTACTCATATATTCTGAAAAAACAGCCAATCCTTCTTGGGTTTCTTCATAATTTGGAAATCCGTTTGAAAATATTTTAAGCGGATGCAATTGTCCATTCATTGTCGTCACCATATGTACACCAATTTCATGATTGGTCAATACGGCAATTTCATTATCAGAAAAAGTATGTTTTTCATTGATAACCAATGTTTTAATATTATTTAATACCATTGCAATAGCGCTCATATCTTTGGAAAACTTAATATGATACGAAAAGTCGTATTGCGCTGAGTAGTCACGAAAAAGTGCTTCCGTTTCTTTAGGAGAATATTTTGGCTGAAATTGAGCTTCGCTTTCGTCTTCTTCTTCAAAATGCAGAATAAACTTTGCGTTTTCAACATCTTGCTCCGTTGGTGTTCCAAAAGAACGCAGACTGTTGTAATAAAATTTTCGCTTGGTTCCAATGGTTTGAATACATTGAATTAAGCCTGAATATGCATAAATAATATCTTCATACAACTCTCTAGTGAATTCATTTTCAATATGTTCTATCGGTTGTGAAATCAACTCTCGATGCATCTGAAAACGATCAAAATCCATCACAGGATATTTAAAATTTGGCTCTGCTAGATATTTTGATTGGAAGAATTTTTGTTTCTCTTCTTCTAAATTTATGGGATTTACATAGCTTAATAGTTCGACTTTTTTGACAAGTTCGTCAATGTTATTGTCGATTTCAAAAAGCACTTCGTTTCCAACATGTATATCATTCATCCTAAAAAATCTTCTTATTTGTATTTTGCATAAAATGCAGTAGCATGTTTTGGTAACATTCGTCGCAACTCTTTTTCAATAGTCGCAACAACTTCGGGGAACATGACTTGATTAATTTCGTCGCAATATATCTTTTTTACTTCGGTTGCCAAAACTAAAGTGTTGCTAAAATGCTGCGTAATGTATTTTAAAAAATAGCCATTTCCTTGAAACGTATCGTTAATTTTTGAGGTCGATTCTATATCGTTTGGCAATTCGATCATAGAAAGCATTTTTCGCCAAGATTCTATCGATTCTCCAAAACGCTCATTGTCAACATTTCCAGTTCCAAGATTAAAGGTTGGCACTTCGCGTTCCCAACGTTTCCAGTTGTACGAATGCATATCGTACACGACACATACACCAAATTTTTCTTCTAATTTAGCAATTAATGCATATACTACTTTGTAGAAATTGGCATGTTTATCCAAACTTTTTTGTTTCATTTCCTCAGAAAGTGGTTCGTGCCAGAGTTTTTTCCCCCAAGCATCTTCATAAATGGCACTTTCAGGCGCACGATTTAGATCGTATTCAAAGCGTGAATCCATTCCTGCAATGATAATTGGATGTGTTTTTACCATTTCTCGCGTTGCAGGATCTTCTTCAAACCAGCGTTCGTATTCGGTATGTATGCAGTTCTCCCAAAGCTCACGTCTAAACTGATGTCCATCATGAACAGCTCCGCAGGCGTACGGTACATACGCGTCAATTTTTATAGTAAAAGAATAGTCTGACGAAACTGCTCTAAATACTTCTTCATTTTCAATTTTGGTAACAATCTCTTGAATGGTTAGTTTTTTCATGAGGCATTTATGGTTATGTATATGGTACTTCTATCCTACTCTAAAAATTTTCACTTGTTTTTCAACATCATAATCGCCGTGCGCTTCGTTAATAATATCAACCGAAACTTCGTAGTCTAATTTATAGATTTTTAAGAGTGCATCCAAACGCTCTTTGTTGTTTTTGGCAATTTTATAATCTCTTCGGTATTTATGTATAGGTCCGATGGCAATTCCTAACAAGCATAATGAACCGACAATGACAAATCGTATTCCTGGCACGTATCCGTTATACATATCATACGTTACCAAGAAATAATATACGGTAACAATTAAAATATTTAGTATGGTAAAGAAAATAAAGTGACTGATGGTATCCGTTTTTGTTTTGGTAACCAACTTTAATTTGGTGTGCACTTCAACTATTTTTTCTTCTAACTTTTTTTCAGGTTTTATGTACTTACACTTCTGTGAAAAATTGGGTGCTTCATTCGTAAGTCCACAAATAGCGCCTGTTTGAAAGTCATAAATTCTATTGTCGCAAATAGTACAATGTGATTTAATGTCGATTTCCATATCATGAAAGTGTGTTAATTTCGATACTTTTCTCTACGTCAAATGCTCCTTGTTCATTTCTAGAAACGTTTACATCTGCTTTATAACCAAGATTTTCTTTTTTGAGTTTCGCTGTTAAAGCAGTACATCTTTTTTCTGCTCTTTCGAAATCTTTTTTATAACGTTGCAGTGGTCGCAAAGCTACTGCCAACAATACGCCACCAGCAAATATTAGGAATGGAATTACAGGATATGCTGTCCATTCTGCATAGTGTACATACAAACCAAATAGTATCACAGAAACTCCTATAAAACCGATGATTGCGGCATCTTTGAGAATTCCTTTGCGAATAATTTTTAGTTTTTCAAGTTCAACAAGAATTTCTAAAAGTTCATCTTTAATATATGCTACGTCAATTGTTGTTTTGTTTGATGTATTCATGTTGTTTTATGGTATAAAGTTCCCCATTCTGTCCACGAACCATCGTATACGGAATAGTTTGTATATCCTGAATATTCAGCCGCTAACGCCAAAATACACGCCGTAATTCCTGATCCACACGAAAATACAAATTCAGTTTCATTTGTTTGTAAAGATTCAAAAATAGCTTTGATTTCAGCTTTTGATTTTAGTTGATTGTTGTGTACTAATTCCGTGTATGGAAGATTTTTTGATGTTGGAATTTGTCCGCTTCGCAAGCCTTTTCTTGGTTCAGGCACTTTTCCTGTAAATCGTGCTGAAGATCGTGCATCTACAATTAAGCTTGAAGCATTTTGAATTTCTTGCAACATTCCGTCATAGTTTCTAAATAGTTTTGGACGATATTTTGCTTCAAAATTGCCTTTTTTGCCTTTAAACGCTACTTTTTCTTCACATAAAAATCCTTTTTCTTTCCACACGGGAAATCCGCCATCTAAAACAGCAATATTGTCAAAACCCATTGCTTTAAACATATACCAAACGCGTGCCGATGCGTAAATTCCCAATTCGTCATACACAACAATACTACTCTCTTGATTGATGCCTAATTGTTGTGCTTTTTGTGTAAATGTAGCTGCATCCAACATTGTATTTGGAAAAGGCGCATCCATTACACTGAAAACTTTTTTAATGTCAAAAAAACGTGCATTTGGAATTTGTTGTGTTTCAGCTAATGAAGCTCCTACAACTTTCGGAATGGTTCCGTTTAAAACGATCAAATTGGTTGCATAAAGATGTTCATACAACCAATCTGATGTTACTATTGTATTCGGAATTTGCACGTTCATTACGCGTCATCAACAGCTTTGCGCAAACGAACACGTCTGTCAAATGCTTGTAATTTGTCCGATACTTTACTTTCTACAAAATCAATTACTTTTTCTTGTAGTTTTACTTTGTATACTTTGTTGATATATGTAATTCCGCCAGGCGACATTACATTTACTTCTACTAATTTTCCGCCGATAACATCAATTCCAACAAAAAACAATCCGTCATTTACCAATTTTGGACCAATTTGTTTACACAATGCTTTTTCATCTTTGGTCAGTGAATGTTTTTGAACGCTTCCTCCTGCACTCACATTTGATCGATGATCATCATTGCCAGGTACACGACGCATTGCGCCAATTGGTTCTCCATTGAGTAATAATATACGAACATCACCTTGATCTGCTCCTTCTATATAATCTTGAAGAATGACATAATTTGATGAACCATCGCTACTTGTAATATAAAAATCAAGTAACGATTTAATGTTATTCATGGCTGATTTTTCTATTAAAATAACGCCTGAACCACCAAATCCGTTTAATGGTTTCAGAATCATTTTATCAGATTTTGATTCTTTGATTTGTTGCACCAAATAATCTTTATTTTTTGATACATGCGTATTTGGAATGATATTACTATGTGCATCTCCAAAAGCAGCCGTATACAATTTATTATTGGCTTCGCGCATTCCTTGCAGTGAGTTTACTATAAAAACATCATCTTTTACAGAATCTAGAAAATTTAACATTATTGGATCTAGCGGTGGATTTGCACGCATAAATATGACATCAAATCCTGCTAATGGTAGCATTTCTTCACGTAACGTAGCTTTTGCATAAAAAGATTTTAATGTCGAAGGTACTTTATCCATTCTTCCAATAACTGTACAGAATGCATTGGTAACACTATCTCTTATCGTTAAGTTGGAAGGGGAACACGTGGCGACACCGTGCCCTCTTTTTACACATTCTTTTATCAAAGCGAGGCTTGTATCATTTTCTGGATCTATATCTTCCCATGGATACATTAAAAAGCAGATATTCATAACTGATTTCTTTTGGTTGTTTATTTGGTCTTCTAATTTATGCAAAATTGTTGGTTTTTCACATTATTCTGCTGCTGGATAATTATCATCCCAGTTTTTCGGTTTTGGATCGTGTAGTTTTCCTAACGACTTTGCTACCAACATCGAAACTGTTGCGTCTCCTGTAACGTTTACCGTTGTTCTACACATATCTAAAGGCCTGTCAATTGCAAAAATTAGTGCCAATCCGATTGGTAATAATGCTGGATCAAATCCTACAGATTCTAACACAATAACCAACATAACCATTCCTGCACTTGGAACTGCCGCACTTCCAATAGATGCCAATAATGCAGTAAATACGATGATTAATTGCACTTCCAACGTGATGGCTTCAGGCGTTAATACTTGCATGATGAAAACTGCCGCAATAGCTTGATACAAACTTGTTCCATCCATATTAATGGTAGCGCCAACAGGCAATACAAATCCTGAAACTTCTTTGTCAACACCTAAATGTTCCTCCACTCTTTCCATCGTAACAGGCAATGTCGCTGCACTTGAACTGGTTGAAAATGCTAATAATTGTGCAGGACTGATTTGTTTTAAAAACCATAATGGCGATTTTTTCGTGTATACACTTACAAGTACCAAATAGAACACAATCATTAATAACAATCCAAAAACGACACATAAACCATATGACAATAGTTTGAGTAAAATTTCAGGATCATCAAAGGCGACAATAACGTTTGCCAATAAAGCAAATACCGCATATGGTGCAAAAAGCATGATTAAATCTACCATTTTCATGACGACTTCATTGAGCGAATCAAATATATCAATCATGGGTTTTGCTTGTTTTTCAGGAATGAGCAATAAACAGATTCCAACAAATAAAGCAAAGAATATAATTTGAAGCATTTTAGCATTCCCTAACGCTTCAAAGATGTTTTTTGGAAATATATCAACCAATGCTTGTAATGGTCCTGCATCGTTTTGCGCCGCCGCTTTTTGTAATTTATCATTCACACCATCGGAAGTTGCATATTTTTCCTTGATTTTTTCAATGGTTTCTTGTGGCATTCCAACACCAGGTTTTACCGTGTTTACAATTCCTAAACCGATAATAATTGCCACAAGCGTCGTCACAACATAAATGGCAATGGTTCGCAATCCCATCTTTTTTATTTTAGCAATATCTTTTAAATCAGATACACCTTTTATCAACGAAGCCAAGATTAATGGTACCGCAATTAGTTTTAATAAGTTGATGAAAATTGTTCCAAACGGTTTTACCCATCGACTGATAAAATATTCTGCGCGTGTGGTTTGTATTTCTTTGGCATCAATAGCTTTTACAGTAGTAACGACTTCTCCATTGACAATTTCTTGAACGATTTGTTCGGAAGCTGGAATTGTTTTGGTCGTAATCATTTCACTTCCCCAAGAAGTAGAAAGCAGAATGAACGAGAACAAAATTCCCAATACCATTCCTATTAAAATTTTCCAATGTAATGCCATTTTTTTCATATTGAGTATGTTTCTGTTCTGTTGACTATTTTTTGTTGGTGTTTGGTGTAAATATAGATGAAATTGGTTTTCTTAGTAAGAGTATGACCAATCCGACTAAAATATATAAAAAGTTTGTAATTAAATTTAACTGTAGTGTTTCTGGCGATTTGTCTACTGAAAAAATACGACTATTCACATTCGATTTAAATAATACATAACCATCGATCAAAATAAAAGGAATCGTATAAAATAGCATATACAATCCCATTATAGCAATGGCAATTTCTATAATATATGCACTATCTGCTTTAGAAAAATCGAAGCGTTCTGTTGAAAAACCGCAATCTAGCCGTAAAAACTTCGCTAAAGTTTCCGAATGAGAAATCATAAAATAAATAATCGCAAAAAACAATAATATACAACCGATAAACCAAAAATGATCTGATAAATGATCTGTAGTACTATAAAAAATCAACTCTAATACTAATGGCAAGATTCCGTCAATAAAAAAGTAAATTCCCATGATTTTAAGAACCATTATAAAAAAATCTTTTACGGTCATTTTTTTATGGTTTTATTGAGTAAATAATAATCTGCTAATACCAATGCTGCCATGGCTTCCACAATGGGCACAGCTCTTGGTACAACACACGGATCGTGACGTCCTTTTCCTGTCATTTCTACAATTTCGCCATCTTTATTGATGGTTTCTTGGCTTTGCATAATGGTTGCCACTGGTTTGAATGCTACAGAAAAGTAAATATCCATTCCGTTACTGATGCCACCTTGAATACCGCCAGAAAGATTTGTTTTGGTACTTCCGTCAGCGTTAAATATATCGTTGTGCTGACTTCCTTTCATCTTTGCGCCTTCAAATCCGCTTCCGTATTCAAAACCTTTTACCGCGTTGATCGATAACATTGCTTTTCCGAGTTCGGCGTGCAATTTATCAAATACAGGTTCGCCCAAACCAACAGGAACGTTTTGCAATACGCAGGTAATCGTTCCGCCAATGGTATCGCCTTCTTTGCGAATTTCTCTAATTTTAGCTTCCATTTCAGCCGCTTTATCAGGATCTGGACAACGTACAGGATTACTTTCCGTAAGATTGAAATCGAGTTCTTGATAAGGTTTATCTAATGATATTTCGCCAACCGACGATACAAAAGCATTAATTTTGATGTCTGAAAGGAATTGTTTTGCAATTGCGCCCGCTACGACTCTGGAAGCCGTTTCACGTGCCGAACTTCTTCCGCCACCACGATAATCGCGATGTCCGTATTTTTGATCGTATACATAATCGGCATGTGATGGACGATAGGTTTCTTTTATATGTGAATAATCGCGTGATTTCTGATTGGTATTGTGAATTGCAAATCCGATTGGAACGCCTGTAGTTTTTCCTTCAAAGATTCCTGAGTAAAATGCTACAGTATCAGGTTCTTTACGCTGTGTTACTATGGCTGATTGTCCTGGTTTTCTACGATTCATTTCTTCCTGAATCATGTCTAAATCTAATGTGATTCCTGCTGGACAGCCATCTATAATACCACCAATTGCGGTTCCGTGCGATTCTCCAAAAGTGGTTAATTTAAATAGTGTTCCAAAGGTATTTCCTGCCATAGTCTTTTTTTATCAAATGTAAATTTAATCTAACAGATTCAAAAACCCAACTAATGCTTAAAATTAACTTAACATTTCAGATAATTCCTTTATATATTATTAACATTCAAGCAACTAAGCTTAACAGTATTTTTTCATGAAACCATTGGCTTTATTATTTATTTGCGGTGTGAAAAATGATTTTTTGAAAAAACGAAAAATAGACCTCGCAGTCATCTCCGATGTTCATTTAGGAACCTACGGCTGTCACGCCGATGAATTACTTTCCTACTTGAATAGTATTGATCCAAAAAAGATTATTTTGAATGGCGATATCATTGATATTTGGCAGTTTAGAAAACGTTATTTTCCAAAATCGCACTTAAAAGTAATTAAGAAACTAATCGATTTTTCCACGAAAGGCGTTGAAGTTATTTATATTACAGGAAATCACGATGAATCGTTACGACGCTTTTCAGAGACTACCTTAGGTAATTTTTCATTAGTTGACAAACTTGTGTTAGAACTCAACGGGAAAAAAGCATGGTTTTTTCACGGCGATGTATTTGATGCCTCTATTCAAAATGCCAAATGGATTGCCAAACTTGGAAGTTGGGGTTATGATATGTTGATTCGCTTAAATCGTTGTATCAATTGGTTTTTGCTTAAAATTGGACGCGAAAAGTATTCGTTATCAAAAAGAATTAAAAATAGCGTCAAAAAAGCAGTCAAATATATCAACGATTTTGAAAAAGTTGCTGCTGATTTGGCGATTGATAATGGATACGAATATGTAGTTTGCGGACATATTCATCAGCCACAAATGGAGAAGAAAACCAATAGAAAAGGTTCATGTGTATACTTAAATTCAGGCGATTGGGTTGAAAACTTAACGGCTTTAGAATATCACAGAAACCGTTGGAAACTCTACCGTCATTCCGAAGATCGCTTGACAGCTTTTTATGCAGATGAAGAACTAAAATCAATGGATTATAAAGATTTGTTGGCAGCAATTACTATTATAGAAAGTCCGAAAAAGTAGTTTTTCATTTGAAGAATACATTTGTACATTTTACATTTATCTTTCTGATTTTCAATCTATAAATTTTTTGAGTTACTAAATTTTTTTTTTGGGTTAATCCAAAATTCCATATGGTCTAATTTTGCTTAAAAAAATTCAACACTATGGAACCTGTAGAAATGTTAAAACTAACTTTAATCGTTTTTGGAATTTTCATTACCCTAACTATTATTACCAAAATTGCTGGTGTACGCTCGTTTGGTAAACTATCTTCTATTGATTTTATTTCAATTATTTCAATTGCTTCCGTATCAATTTCGCTGCTATCGAGTAGTAAATATACATTGGTTGAAGGTTTTATTATGTTAGTTACAATTACTTTATTTCAGTGTTTATTTGTTTTTTTACTTAGTAAAAGCAAAGTATTTCAGCACTATTTTGCAAACAAAACTAAAATTGTAATGTGGAATGGTAAAATTCTAGAAGAACGATTGAGAAAATCAAATATTAGCAAAAGCGACTTTATGTTGAAGCTCAAAAAGGCTAATATTTACGAATTTCACGAAATTAAAGCTGTTATTTTAGAAAATACTGGTGATATTTCGGTTGTGTACAAAAGAGAACACAAGGAGATGCATCAACAGGTTTTTAGCGATGTTAGCGTATAAATCCGTAAGAATCGAGTGATTTTCTGAAACTTCTAAATTCACAATCGCACTTTCAAAATTTATAACAAAGCGCGTCGCAAGATCGTAATTGGATGCAATGCTTCTTTTTGCGTTCCATCTTTTATTTGATGACGACAACTGGTACCATTTGCTGCTAACAATGTATCAACAGAAGCCGCACGCACAGCTGGAAATAACGTTTGCTCGCCAACATTCATGCTGACTTCGTAATGTTCTTCTTCATATCCAAACGAACCTGCCATGCCACAACATCCTGAAGCAATAATAGTTGGTTTGTAGTTTTTTGGAAGGTTTAAAATGTCATACGTACATTTCTGATTCGACAAAGATTTTTGGTAACAATGCACATGTATTTTGACCTCTTTTGCTTCTCCTGTAAATGCAGCTGAAGTAATTTCGCCTGATTCGATTTCTTTGGCTAAAAATTCTTCAATTAGATACGAATGTGTTGCAATACTTTTTGCCGCTTCTTTATCATCCGCCAAACGAATATATTCGTCACGAAACGTTAAAATTGCAGAAGGTTCTATTCCGACCAAAACAGCATTTTCATTGATCAAATTCTTGAATATTTCTACATTCGCATTCGCTGCTTTTTTAGCTTCAGACAGAAAACCTTTGGATATAAATGTACGTCCACTTTCTTCATGCTTTACATACTTGATTTCGTATCCTAATTTGGATAAAACAATTAATGCATCTTGACCAATGTCAGATTCTAGATAATTTGTAAATTCATCACTAAAAAGATATACTTTTTTAGATTTTGATATATTATTATTTAATTGATTTAATGATTTTTGAAGTATTTTATCTAAAGTTTTACTTGAATTAATTGGTAATGTACGTTCTTGTGCAACTCCTAAGCGTTTTTTAATAATTTTTGACGTAAAACCATTCGTTTTTACAAAGTTAGAAATACTTGAAAAGTTACTTGCCAATTTGTTTGATTTGGTAGAAAATGCAAACATTTTATCACGAAATGTAGGTTTGTTTGATTTGTAATATTGATGTAAAAATTCTGCTTTTAACGCCGCAACATCTACATTACTTGGACATTCACTTGCGCAAGCTTTACAGCTCAAACACAAATCGAAAACTTCTTTTAATTCAGGGTGATCAAATTTGTTTTCCTTGTCCGATTGCGTCAAATATTCACGCAACGCATTTGCACGCGCACGTGTCGTATCTTTTTCATCTTTGGTTGCTCGGTAACTTGGACACATGGTACCTGAGAACGAAGCAGGTTTTCTACAATCGCCCGAACCATTGCATTTTTCGGCGGCTCGCAAAATTCCTTCATTATCAGAAAAATCAAAAAGTGTTTCAATCTCAGGTTCTTCTCTATCAATTTCATACCGCAACGACGTATCCATTTTTGCCGCATCCACTATTTTCCCAGGATTGAATATGTTTTTCGGATCAAAAACTTGTTTTACTTCTTTCAGCAATTCATAGTTCTTCTCTCCTATCATAATCGGAATAAACTCTGCGCGCACAATTCCGTCACCATGTTCTCCACTAAACGAACCTTTGTATTTTTTGACCAATTTAGCCACATCACGTGTGATTTTTCGGAACAATACTACATCTTCTTGCTTCTTTAAATTCAATATTGGACGCAAATGCAATTCTCCCGCACCAGCATGTGCATAATACACGGCTTGTTGCTCATATTTCTTCATCAATTCTGAAAACTCAGCAATGTATGGCGCCAAATCAGGCAATGCTACGGCTGTATCTTCAATACATGCCACTGCTTTTCGATCGCCAATGATGTTTCCTAACAATCCTAAACCAGCTTTGCGCAATTCCATCGCTTTGCCAATTTCGTTTCCTCGCAATATTGGATAATGGTAACTTTTGCCTTCTTCCTGCAAAGACGTAATTAGTGCTTTGGTTTGGTTTGCTAAGTCGTTTTCGTCTGTTGAGCGTAATTCTAGTAGTAAAATTGCTTGTGGATCGCCTTTTACGAAGAATCTGTTTTTGGCTTGCGCCAGATTTGACTTGGTACAATCTAAAATGATTTTATCCATCATTTCACAGGTATACAAATTGTGCTTCATGGTCAACGAAACCGATTGCAAACAATCTTCGATACTTTCATAATGCGCTGCAACTACACAATGACGTTCTGGTGGCAATACATCTAATTGCAGCTTTATTTTTGTGGTAAATGCTAGCGTTCCTTCACTTCCTGAAAGCAATTTACACATATCAAACGTTTCACTTTCTTTGTTGAAAGGTGCAAAATACAAGAGTTCATCAATAGCATATCCTGTATTTCGTCTGTGAATTTCAGGCTTTGGAAATTCAATTCGAATTCGCGCCTGATTATTAGAATCACTCAGTGTTTCGTAAATTTTTTGATAAATTTTCCCTTCTAAAGATGCTTGATTTCGTTTTTCGTGAAAAGCTTCTGTAGAAATCGTTTCAAACATTACTTCACTTCCGTCAGATAATAAGGTTTCTAGTGAAATGACTTTGTCACGTGTGACGCCATATTGAATGGAAGTTGTGCCTGAAGAGTTATTTCCGACCATACCGCCAATCATACAACGATTTGATGTAGACGTATTTGGACCAAAAAATAAGCCAAACGGTTTTAAATATTGGTTTAATTCATCACGTACAACGCCAGGTTCAACCGTAACTGTGCGTTCAGTTTCATTGATGTCTAAAATTCTTGTAAAATGTTTGGAAACATCTACTACAATTCCTTCTCCAACACATTGTCCAGCCAAGGAAGTTCCTGCGGTTCGTGGTATTAATGATACATTTTCATTCGTCGCAAAATCGATCAATAATTTTAAATCGTTCGTGTCTTTTGGATAGGCAACCGCCAATGGAATTTTTCGATATACAGAAGCATCTGTAGCATATAATATTTTATGCAAATCATCATAAAAGAGTGTTCCTGATAAGTTGTTTTTTAAGACTTCTAATTTTGAATTCATGCTACGGTATTGAATGCTTTCTATATTAATTTTAGCAATATATACTTATTTTTTCAGTTATAATATTACAATGAAATTTTAGCTTAAGTATATTGTAAATAGATAAAATATACTTTTATGACATCACTTTTTGGGCGTTGGCATGCTATTGGCTGAATTTCATCTGAAAACAACAAAAATAAACAGAAAGAGATGAAAAATTTAGTGATTTTAAGTATTTTATTTTTTGGATATGTTGCAACAGCGCAAGACATTTCAGACCATGCTATTGGATTACGACTAGGTGGTAATAACGGATTTGGTACTGAAATTTCATATCAACTTGGATTGAGCGATACCAATCGTTTGGAACTCGATTTGGGCTGGAAAGATAGCGACGAATTTGACGCATACAAATTAACAGGATTGTACCAATGGGTTTGGAATATTGATGGCGGATTTAATTGGTATGCTGGCGCTGGTGGCGGATTTGGAAGCTGGAATAGCAACCGAGGCGCTACTAATGACGGCTTTTACGCGTTTGTAGCTGGCGATGTTGGTATTGAGTATGATTTTGACTTTCCACTACTCCTTTCATTAGATTTTAGACCAGAAATAGGCTTTGTAAAAGGGTTTAATAATGATCTTGATTTTGATCTGGCTTTGGGAATTCGTTATCAATTCTAATTTTACTAGCGTAATTATATACATTTAGTTAAATTTGCGACTTAATTTAAATCATAGTAAATAAAAATGTATATGAACGTGAAAAAGGTATTTTTAGTTGCATGCATCTTGAGTGTATTCCTATTTATTTCTTGTGGTACGCAAGAAAGTGGAGATAATTCGTATAGTGTAGAAACCTCAATAAATGGTATTCCTGACGGAGTTCGTGCTTTTCTAAAGGTGCCAAATGAAAAAGGGCAACCAGTTTCAAAAGATACGGCTATTGTTCAAAATGGGAAGTTTACGTTTTATGGTACTTCTGAGTTTCCTGAAATGGGTTTTATTTATGTAAATGGAGCACAAGGAAATGTAACATTTATTTTAGAGAAAGGTGATGTAAAGGTTGAAGCTGACAGAAGTAATTTGATGGAAGCAAAAATTTCTGGAGGAAAGCACAACCAAGAATATGCAAACTTTTTAAAGAGTTCTGAAGATATTTCTAAAAAAATAAAATCTGTAAATCAACGTTATGCAGTTGCTACGAAAAGTAAAGATACTGCACTGATAAAGAGCTTAAAAGCACAATCGGATGCTTTACAAAAAGAAGGAACAGAATATCAAAAAAACTATGTAAAAGATCATCCTGATTCGTATATTTCACTTCAAATCATCAATAGAATGTTAAACTACAAAGTTATTGATGTGAAAGAAGCCAAAGCTTTTTATGACAAACTTCCTAATGACTTGAAGAAAACGAAAGTTGCTGAAGATTTAAACTTGAAAGTTCTTGAAGCAAAAAGAGCCGCTGTAGGTTCTGTAGCGCCTGATTTTAAAGCGCCAAATCCTGATGGAGAACTCATTTCCATGTATGATATTAGAGGAAAAGTAACCATTGTTGATTTTTGGGCAGCTTGGTGTGGACCTTGCCGAAGAGAAAATCCAAATGTGGTAAATATTTACAATAAATACCATAAAGATGGTTTAGAAATCATTGGTGTTTCGTTAGATGGACGACAAGGACAACGTGATGCAAAGCAAGCTTGGATAAAAGCTATTGAACAAGATGGATTGCCTTGGCATCAAGTTTCTAATATTGCTGGATTTAGAGACAAAATTGCTAGAAACTACAATGTACGCGCGATTCCTGCTACTTTTATTTTGAATGAAAAAGGAGAAATTGTTGCTAAAAATTTACGTGGTGCGCAATTGGAAGCAAAAGTAAAAGAGTTGCTAGGAAAGTAATTCAGAATTCTGTATTCTAATTTTTTTAAAGTGTATAAAAACTGATTTTCAGCACCTTAAATTTTAATTTAAAAAAACGCTCAAATTTTATTTGCACGTGTTAAAAACAATAGTATATTTGCAACCGATTTTGAAACAAAAATCGATGGCAATGGGGAGATACTCAAGCGGCCAACGAGGGCAGACTGTAAATCTGCTGACTATGTCTTCGCAGGTTCGAATCCTGCTCTCCCCACATCAAGCAAGAAACCACGTCGTATGACGTGGTTTTTTTGTTTTAGAGCAAAGTCAAACAACATTTAAACTTTGAAATAAAACAAAAAAAGCAAAGCAGCGAAAGCTGTGGTTTTCTTATTTGCAGAAGTGGCGAGAAAGGTTCATGAAATCATCCTGCTTTAAGAGCAAAACCAAACAACGTTTGAACTTTGAAATAAAACAAAAAAAGCAAAACAGCGATAGCTATGGTTTTCTTATTTGCAGAAGTGGCGAGAAAGGTTCATGAAATCATCCTGCTTTAAGAGCAAAACCAAACAACGTTTGAACTTTGAAATAAAACAAAAAAAGCAAAACAGCGATAGCTATGGTTTTCTTATTTGCAGAAGTGGCGAGAAAGGTTCATGAAATCATCCTGCTTTAAGAGCAAAACCAAACAACGTTTGAACTTTGAAATAAAACAAAAAAAGCAAAACAGCGATAGCTATGGTTTTCTTATTTGCAGAAGTGGCGAGAAAGGTTCATGAAATAATCCTGCTTTAAGAGCAAAACCAAACAACGTTTGAACTTTGAAATAAAATAAAAAAAACAAAACAGCGAAAGCTGTGGGTTTCTTATTTGCAGAAGTGGCGAGAAAGGATCATGAAATAATCCTGCTATTAGAGCAAAACCAAATAACATTTGAGTTTTGAGATAAAGCAAAAAATACAGGTCTAAATCCCAAAATTTTGTTCATTTTACGAATATATATTCAAATTACTCACAACGTCACTCTGTCTCAAAACTAATTTTACCTTCTTGAAATTACAGTATTTTAGTTTTCTCAAAAATACTCCTCCAAATATTTGAATCAAAATATGAAGTTTTAAGATAATCTTACGGTCTAAGCTATGATTAGTTGTGTAGTTTAGCGATTAGCTTTACAAGTATATACCAAGTAGGAAATTCCGCTAAATTTCAAAAGCAGGCGAGAACAAACAATTATTGATAGCCATTGTTGGATTTAGTTATTCCTTAATTGTTTGGGTATATTTTGGTTCTTTAATTTGAATTCCAACAAATCTAATGGAATAAAATTTTCTTTGAATAATTTATCATTAAATACTTTTAGAGACATTTTTCCTGTATCTACAAGTTCTTCTTTTAGACGCATAAACTGAAGTCCTCCAATTAAATAATCAATTGGATATGAATTGACTGCTCTGTTGGCTTCGGCAATAGCAACAAAATCATCTGCTCCAACTTTATTTTTAAAAAATGAAATACATTGTTCTTTAGTCCATTTTTTTGTGTGGTAATTAATGGAAGTAATAACTCTAGCGGCTCGTAATTTTTGAAAAAATAACATCCCCAACTTATCTTCATTAGTTTTTGCAAACCCTTTCTCATATAATAAGAGTTCCCAATAAAAGGCCATACCTTCACTCCATAAAGCACTAAAATTATAGCTTTTTCGGTACGGCTTTTTCACATCTTCCATGTAATATTGCATAAAGTGGCCAGGGATGAGTTCATGAAAAATAACTGAGCGTGCAAAATGAGGATTGTTCATTCTCATGATTTGTAGTTTATCAACCTTGTTCATTTCTAAAGTTGGATAAGAAATCAATAAATTTGGACCACCAAGGAAAAAAGGTGCGCGTTGCTGAAGAAAACCTGGTACCATACCAATTGACCAAGTTTCTTTTAAAATATCGGGAATTGTAACAAGTTCTTTATCTTCAATAAAATCCAAGGCTTCATTTTGTAATCTTTGCACTGTTTTGGGCTGCTCTCCAAGTGCCACATAAGAATTTTTAACTTTTTCATAGGCTTGTTTCCAATCGGTTTCAAATCCCATTGCTTCGCTTATTAGCTCTGTTTCTTTTTGACTTTTGTTGAAAAATTCTTCACTAATTTTATAAATCTCATCTACGGAATAAGGTAAATGCCTAACAGAGGTAAGCTGTTGTTGAAGTTTATCTTTTCCCAAGTATTGTGCTTCTGATATTTTAAATTGTTTTGAAACAATCGCACTTAAAGAGTCTAACTGCATCTCATAAGCAGATTTGTATTTACTTGTTTCAACATAGTAATTAGGTAGATATTCATCAAATTGTTTAGACAAAAACGCAAGTGCATCTTTTTGGTTTCCAATCATTTCCATTACTATTTGTCTTTCTTTAAGACTAAAAGGACTCGCTTGGTTTGCAATCGTTTTTATTTTGAGATTGATTTCCTGAGAGGCTTTTTCAAGCTGTTGTGCAAATTCTTTGGGTATTGGCGTTGTTCCTTGTTGACTTGCTGTGGCAGTTTCAATGATAAATCGCCCAGCTTTTCCCCATTGACCTACAGCCTTGATATCGTTAAATTTATGCTGTAATTTTTCTAAGTCAACTTCAATTCGTCTTTTTAACAATTGATAATCAATTTGTTGATCAATACTTAAATTTTCATAATCGATCAAAGTCAACATATTGCTGAAATGATGGCAGTTTTTTATTGAGCGTTTAACATATTGAGTGGTTGCATGATACTTATAAAAATTATTTAATCTCTCAGTGTTTACATTATAATTAATTAAGATTTCAGATATTTTCACATCGTTTATATCATTGATATTTTTCCGCGTAAAATCCTCGTTAGTACAATTGAAAAAGGTAGAAAGAAATCCAAAAAGTATTAAAATTCTATATTTATCCATGTTTATATTTAATTAAACCTAACGTATTTGAGTATGTTTAATTGTGTGTTTAAGCAACTAATTTTGTGAACAAAAGAAATACAAGGAAATTCTGAAGGAATTCTAAAAGCGTACTCTAATTGACAATAATTTATACATGGTGTTCAACGAATTTATTTTTCTTCTGTTAGTCTTAAAATTTTATCGTTTTTTAAATCGAATATAAAATCGTCGATATTTCAATATTGTATTGGTTTTCTTAGTTGCAAAAGTGGCGAGAAAGGTTCATGAAATAATCCTGCTTTAAAATGAGATGACAGAATTCTCTTAAAAGTTGAGTTTACCAATTATTTTTTTCAATGATTTCAGATAGATATTTTAGTTCGTCTTCCCATAAATCATTGGTTCCCATTTGTTCTCTAAATTGTAGTATTCCACTTTTTGCATTTATAATTGCATCTTTAAACCATGGAAATTCTTGTGTACAAGACATTAATTTCGCCATTCCTCTTAAACTTTGGTCATTTTTTAACAACCAAAAAGCATGTTGACTTCTAAAGTATGGACAATGATAAAATTCTTCAGCAGCTTTTTCCCAAGTAGCTTCATCTGTAAGATCATTTGACAGTAAACCAACCGCATATACAGAAGAATTAAGTATGTCGTTGTTAAAATCAATGATTTCTATACTATTGATCTCCTCTTTATCCCATTCTTTTAGCTTGCTATTTTTGAGAATGTCTTCGTATATTTCATGAGCTTCATCATGCTTACTTGTAAGATGTAATGAATCAGCCAACGCAATTTGTGCATATTTGTGATCATTTTCTATTTCCAACGCTTTTTTTGCCAATGAAATGCTTTCCTCGTAATTACTTAGAAAAAAATGACACTTTGCCAAAGAGGCTAAAAAATCGACATTTTCAAAATCGGCATCAACAGCATATGAATCGCTAAATGACAAAGCTTTTTCAGGATATCGATCTATTACAAACCTATTTATTATTTGAGCATTTGACATTTCATGTAAGTAAATTTCATCAACTGCTGAAAAAATAACACTTCGTCTATCCCAAATAGATTGAATGGTTTTCCACTCATTGTAAGCGCCTTCAAAAGCGTATGAAGGTGGAATAACGTTGCCTTTTTTATCTTTAAATTCGTATTCAATTCTTCCAGTCGGAACTCCAAAATATCGCTTAAGCGCATCATCAAAATCTGAAGTAAACGCTTTGTCTTCCACTATTTTTTTCTTTCCAAATAATCTTTTAAACATCGTTATTTTATAATTATTTTTGCAGTTTCTCAATATGATTTGCCAACGCCTCTCCTACTTCTTTGTGTCCCTTTTTGTTCCAATGTGCATCTTCATCAAAATAAGATGATTCACTCAATACAGGCATCGGATCAAAGAAATCTATATTGCGTTTCGTAAGTTCTGTTTGAATGGCTTTGTAGACATTATCGCCTTTAATGACTTCTTGAATTTTATCTTTTAATTCAGGATGAATGTGCGGATTTTTCTTAGAGAAGAAATAATTCTGTGGAATTAGCAATACCGTTAGTTTTCCGCCACGTTTCGAAATCATGTTGTCAAGTTCTTGCAACGCAATAATTCCTCTATTGTTTTCAATACTTTCCTGTCCCGTTTCTAACGCAATACTGTTTGGAACATTTGGCAACAGATTTTCAAACAACACCGCTCTGTAATGCGATCTATTGATCATTTTTACAACTAATTTTGTAAAATAACTGTATTTAATCAATTTATTTATCGGAAAAATATACAGTTTTGGAGCGTTATAAATTGAACCTTCTTCCGAAATCATTCGCATCGGAATTTCCAAATTATTAGTGGTTCTATCATAGTTTGTTTCTTGAATATCCGAAGCTAAATCGTTCCCAATATACATTCCAACGACAACATGTTTTGCTTGTAAATCTTTATTGTTTCGAATGAAAAATTCATAATGTTCTGGTTGAAAACCACTTAGGTAAGCATAATTTGCAACTTTATATTTTTGTAATGAATCTGAAGCTGCCAGTATGTTAGAGTAGCGTTCATCAACTTCTACACCATGACCAAATGTAAATGAGTCACCAAAGAAAGCAATATCAACTTCATGATTTTCTAGTGTTTCATTTTCACGCAAACCTTTCGCATTTGTTTTAACAGATACGTTAAATTCACGATAAGCCCAACGCGATTCGTAGTTTTCTTTTACAGGAACAACAGCCGTTTGTATAGGTTGTATGACGCCTTCATCGTTTTGTTGTTTGTAAATTGTTAACGGAATATGTGTATACGAAGAAGTATTTTCCGTAGTTGTTGAACTGGATGATGAAGTCACTCGCAATACAATATATGAACCGATTTCGAGTAAAATCAACGTTATGACAAAGATGATGGAATACTTTTTTAGCGTATGTAAGAAGTTCTTCATGCGTTTCTGATGTTTAAATTTTCCCCGTTTTGATCATTACAAACAACGCAATAATTGGCAATGCCAGCGCAATTACGATAAATGTGTCTGTTTGTATAATACTACTCCGAAGCGCCAATGTGATGACAAATCCTGCAATAGCGCCACCAAAATGTGCATCATGACCTATATTGCCAAGTTGTTTTTTCATTCCATAGATTGAAAATACCAAGTATAAAATTCCAAAGATCCATGCTTTTATCGGAATTGGTATAAACATTAAATACAACTCCATATTTGGGTATAACAAGATCGCCGCATAAAGAATTCCCGTCACAGCGCCACTGGCACCTAAAGCTGTATACGCGTAGTTATTTTGATGAAAAAAGAAAGATAACAAGCTTCCCAAGAGCAAGCTTGCCATGTAAATTAAGACAAAGTTAAATTGCCCAAAATTCATGATTACAATATCTGCAAAAAAGTACAACGTAAGCATGTTAAAGAACAAATGTGGTGGATTGGCATGTAGAAATCCTGAGGTAATCATTCGGTAATGCTGTCCGTTTTGGATTGCGCCAATATTGTAAATATATTTGTTTCGAAATTCGTAATCGTCAAATCCTTTGATGGATACCAACACGTTTGCAATAATAATTACAATGGTTACCAATTCTAAATTCATCATAAATAGCCTTTATTAAGTGTCAAATATAGCTATATTTGTCAAAATTTAGCACACATATGCAGCTTATCGCGTTCATTATTATATATCCAATTCTTTGGTTGATTTCTATTTTACCGTTTCGTTTGCTTTACTTGTTTTCTGACTTTTGCTACCTTCTTGTGTATTATGTAATAGGATACAGAAAAAAAGTAGTTCGAGAAAACTTACAATTGACTTTTCCTGAAAAGAGCGATGCCGAGCGTTTAAAAATTGAAAAGAAGTTTTATCATCATTTGTGTGATATGTTTCTGGAAATGATAAAATCGCTCACAATTACCGATGCGCAGTTACGCAAGCGTTTTACATTCCCGAATATTGAAGTGTTAAACGAGTATGAAAAACAAGGACAGAGCATTATTTTGATTTCTGGACATTATGCCAATTGGGAATGGATGAATATTGTAAAAGAGTATGTTTCACTTCACGGTTACGGCATTTATAAACGACTCACAAACAAGTATTTTGATAAGTTAGTGCGTGACATCCGCGAGAAGCGAAATTCTACCTTAATTACAACAAAAGAAACGTTTAAAACGATTCGAAAGAATCAAGAGATTAATAAATTGGCAATTTATTATATGGTAAGTGATCAATCGCCAAAGCCGTTGCCGCATTATTATTGGACAAAGTTTATGAACATTACAGTTCCGTGTTTTAATGGTTCTGAAATTTTAGCACGTAAAGTAAATATGCCGTTTATTTATTTTAAGATTGAAAAAGTAAAGCGCGGACATTACCAAGGAACATTTATTCCGCTAACGCCTGAAGGAATTGAAAATTATCCTGAAAACGAACCTACAGAATTGTTCTATAGAGAGTTAGAAAAACAATTATATGAAGCACCAGAATATTATTATTGGGTTCACAAACGTTGGAAACACCGCGATAAAGTGCCGCCAGAATATCAACAATAATTAAAGAACTCTGCCTTCTTTTGCTGCTTTTGCATCTAGTGAACTACCAACGGCAACACCTATTGCTATCCCAATTGGTAAACCCAATGCTACATTTCCAAAAGCTACGCCCCATGGCATTCCAAGTGCTACTCCTAAAGCAATCCAAATACCTATATAATAACCTTTATTCACAAGTTTGTGCTTTGAAGTCGCTGTATTCTTAATTTTTGCTTTCTTTTTGATAAAATCACGTCGTAGTTTTTTATCTTGAAAACCTGTTATTGACGGAATTGCTGCTACAAGTGCGTCCATTTGCTGTTGAAAATCTCGTAAATCTTCTGGAGATGCGGCATGAGTTGCCATTTTTTCTAACAAACGTTTCAAATAATCCGTTTCTACTTTTTTATGTAACGTTTCAGAGAATGAAGCTGTTTTGTCGTCTAAACTGCGAATTGTCTTTTCTTTCCAAATTGTATAAGTGGTTTCCATAATGCAATAAGTTGTATGTATTGTAAAATAGGTAGCGCAATGCAAAGTATTGTTACACTTTAATAGTATTAAAATAATTCGCAACTCCCATTTTAACAAAGATATTGAAAGTAATTGTACTTCCGTGATTCAATTATGTGCATTTGAGTCAATCATTCAAGTGATACCGTCAAGTTAAAAAATTTCACATACTTAATTTTACACTTAACCATAAAAACAAATATTATGTCAATTTTAATCATTATTTTAAACATTATTTTTCCACCTGTAGCTGTTGCTATCAAACACGGATTGAGTACAACTTTGTTAGTTAGTATTTTATTAACGTTATTAGCTTGGTTACCAGGCGTTATACATGCATTTATCGTAAACAAATAATATACAATATGCCGCTTTTCCGATTCATTTCACGTCTCATTGACGATGAAGATCCTGTAATAGTAATGCCTTTTGGTGGTTATGCAAATGATAAAACAATTCATGCCCAAGCGCGTGTTCTGGAAGATGAAGGCATTACACATTCGCAGGAAGATAGTTTCATCAAAAATTTTTATAATTCTTACAAACGATTTGAAAGTGATGAAATAGAAGATGCGCATGTAAAAGTGACCATTCAAGATATTACATACAACTTAGTATCTGATAATGAAGGGTATATTTACATCGATGCGCCGCACAATACAGCGCGCGCATCTCTTGATGAAACGGAGTGGATTCCAATTAAATACGAGCTTATTTTAGATGGAAAAGTTACACATACCGTAGAAGACGCTATCATGTTTCCAAGTGCGAAAGCTTCGTTCGGAATTATTTCAGACATGGACGATACGGTTATTGATACTGGGCTTTCATCTACATTGAAATGGAAAGTAGTGGTAAATTCGTTTTTTAAACACAGCAACAATAGAATACCATTGCAAGGTTCGCATGAGTTTTATACCAAACTACACAAAGGTGGCGACGGAAAACGAGAAAATCCATTTTTTTATCTTTCAAACAGTCCGTGGAATTTACACGAATATTTGGTCGATTTTTTAAAATTTCACGATTTTCCAAAAGGAACACTTTTACTGCGTGATATTGGCTTTGAAAACAAGAAAAAAGAAAGCTTTTTAGAAAGAAATAAGTTTGTGAAAATTTCGCATATTCTGAACACGTATCCCGATATGCCGTTCATTTTGATCGGTGATGCCGTAGATTTAGATCATGAAATATATGTTGAAATTGCGCGACAGTTTCCCAACAGAGTGCATACAATTTACATCCGTACAGTGCAGAATGAACGAAAAATGCAACACGTAAAAGCACTTGTAGAAGCAAATACAGATATCAATGTAATCTTAATTGAACACACCGATGAAGCCATGGTACATGCAAAAAAACAGCAACTGATATCCTAACGCTTCATGAAAAAATCACTTCAAATTCTTAGTATTGTACTTGTCATTTTGATCGCCGTCATTTATATGCGATTAGCAAGTGCTGATAATACTTTTGAGACTTGTACAATTCACAATATTAAGGATCTGAATGATACAAATTTTAAAAAACATGATACCGTGTTGGTTAGTGCAAGTTCGTTGTACGAATCTGATTTATTAAAATCGCTTTTGCAAGGAGATAATTATCGCGAAGCATGGACGGCAAAAGTAAAACTGCCAATTGTATTTTTAGATACACTTTTTGGTGGAGTTGAAATTTTAAAAGAAGGTGGCGGGAAACAAACACATTCATTGCGTATTAGAAGCAAAAAAAACGGCATTGAATACACACTGAGAAGCATCAACAAGAGTCCAGAAAAATTAGTACCTGAATTTGCCAGAATATTAAACTTAGAAAATATCATCATCGATGGAATTTCCTCTCAACATCCATATGCAGCGCCAGTAGTTGCAAGACTTTCTGACAATGTGAAAATTCCGCATACACATCCAAAACCTATATTTTTACCCAAACAAAAAACCTTAGCTTCCTACAATGAAAAGTATGGCAATCGCTTGTACTTATTAGAATATGAAACTGAAGGTGATGCCAATTGGACAAGCTATGAAAATGCTACCAAACTGGTAGATACTGAAAAATTGCAAGAGCTAAAAATGGAGTTGAAAAACCGTTTGAAGATCGATAAAGCAAGTTTGGTAAGAGCTCGGTTATTTGATTTGGTTATTGGCGATTGGGATCGACATGCCAAACAATGGGGCTGGGCCATTTCAAAAAATGATTCACTTTACACGGCTTATCCAATTCCTGGAGATCGTGACAATGCTTTTTTTAATACAAGTGGATTGATTCCTAGTATTTTAACTAATGAAAACGTCATTGAAGAGTTACGTCCTTTTCAAAATGATATTGAATACATGGAAGGACTTATCTATGATTTTGATGTGTATTTTTTACACAATACTTCAGAAGAAATCTTTACTGGACAGGCCAATTATATACAAACTCACTTAACAGATGACGTTATTGAAGATGCACTTCGTTATTGGAATGAAGAATTGTATGCTCTATATGCCAATGATATAGCTGATAAAATCAAAGCTCGACGCGATCAATTGGTTGATTTGGCTAAAGAATTTAAACGTATATTGGATGCAAAACCATTATTGCAAGAACCACTAAAAGGTAGCGAACGCGAAGATGTAAACGCTAACAAACTGAAATGCTTTGAATGTTAACTGTTTTATATAAAGAAAGCCATCCATTTGGACAGCTTTCGTAATATATAATATTATAAAATGATTTACAGATTTGCGATAGCAGCAATTTCTTTCATAATTTTCTGAGCCAAGTCGTCCGCTTCTTGTTGTGATTTTGCTTCTGTATAGATTCTGATAATTGGTTCCGTATTCGATTTACGTAAGTGTACCCAGTTTTCAGCAAAGTCAATCTTTACACCATCAATTGTAGTTACATTTTCACTTGCATACTTCTCTTCCATTGCTTTTAAAATTCCATCAACATCCAATTCAGGTGTCAATTGAATTTTATTTTTACTCATAAAGTAACTTGGGTAACTATCGCGTAATTCACGAACTGTCATTTTCTTTTCAGCCAAATGTGTTAAAAACAAAGCGACTCCTACAAGTGAATCACGTCCGTAATGTGAATCTGGATAAATGATTCCGCCATTCCCTTCTCCACCAATAACCGCATTGGTTTCTTTCATTTTTATGACAACATTTACTTCTCCTACCGCACTTGCTTGGTACGTTCCGCCGTGTTTTTCAGTTACATCACGCAATGCTCTAGAAGACGATAAGTTAGACACTGTATTTCCTTTTACCTTTCCTAACACGTAATCTGCGCACGCAACTAATGTATATTCTTCGCCAAACATTTCGCCGTCATCACATATAAATGCCAAACGATCCACATCTGGATCAACCACAACTCCGAAATCTGCCTTTTCTTTGACAACCAATTCCGAAATGTCCGTTAAATGTTCTTTTAATGGTTCAGGATTGTGTGGAAAATGTCCGTTTGGTTCGCAGTACAATTCCACTACATCAACATTTAATGCGCGTAATAGTTGCGGAATGGCAATTCCTCCAGTAGAATTTACACCATCAACAACCACTTTAAAATTGGCTTTTTTGATTACTTCTGCATCAACAAGTGGAAGATTTAGTACTTCTTCAATATGTTTGGTAATGTACGTATCATTTGGTGTTACGGTTCCTAAATCGTCTACTTCGGCAAAATCGAAATCGTCACTTTCGGCAATTTCTAAAATTTGCGCTCCATCAGCTCCATTTAGGAATTCTCCTTTATGATTCAAGAGTTTTAATGCATTCCATTGTTTTGGATTGTGACTTGCCGTTAAAATAATTCCGCCATCCGCTTTTTCTAAAGGAACGGCAACTTCTACCGTTGGTGTTGTTGATAATCCAAGATCAATGACATCAATTCCTAAACCAACTAAGGTATTGACTACTAAACTTTGAATCATAGCTCCAGAAATTCTGGCATCTCTTCCAATAACTACAGTAAGTTTTGATTTGTTATATTCTTTTTTCAACCAAGTTCCGTAAGCACTTGCAAATTTTACTGCATCAATTGGCGTTAAATTGTCGCCAACATTTCCTCCGATCGTTCCACGAATTCCTGAAATTGATTTGATTAAAGTCATAATTATCTTATCTAAATTTATTTTTTAGTTTTAAAAATGGTTTTTCAAAGTACACATATGAAAAATGCGATACTATCAATGTTACTCCAAACACAAGTCCATACGAAAGTAGCACAATTACAATGGCTGGCATGTCAATTTTGGCTACTAATTTAAGCAATAACAATCCTACCAATTGCATCACTAAAGGATGATACATATATATTCCGTATGATATTTTTCCTAAATAATTCAACGAAGCATTTCGTATCGTAATCACAGGTTTGTAACTTAGGGTCAATATTACAAAACTAAATAATACCATGCTTATAAAGTGGTATAAATTTATATTAATTCCTTTGATGATATCTGTGCAAAAGTAAAGTATAAAAAGTGCTAGAATACCAATTTTCAAGTATTTATGTATTGCATTACCCAAATTATATCGTTCGTGAAGTATGGCAAACAAACCGCCTGCTGAAAAATAGAAAAACAGAAAATCGAATCGTTTTAAAAACGGAAATATATCACTTGCAAATAACGCAAAGTAAACAATCGTAAAAAAGAGTAAGAATTTTATAAAAAATTGCTTGCGTAAAAACAGTAATATTGGCGGAGTTAGTAAATAAAATTGTTCTTCTAGTCCAATGGACCATAATATTTCAAGTACGCCACCAGGATGATATAAAACGGTTCCAACATTGGGCATGAAAAACGTAAATAACAAGATAGCATTTACAATATTATAATCGTTCTCATACGGAATTCCAACAAGATCCAACACTACATTGTAGTATAAAAATCCTGTGATCATAATCACAAAATACAGCGGGTAAATTCGTAAAATACGCCGCATGTAAAAGTTTTTAATGTCAATTTTCCCTTTGTTAACTACTTCTTTGTACAGCAAGCGAATAATTAAAAATCCACTTAATACAAAAAAAACATATACAGCTTCTAAACCTCTATGAAAAATAGCACCATCATTAAAATATGGCAATTCTCGATTTCTGAAAAATTCTGGAATATGAAAAACCATCACAAGAAGCGCTAATAGAAAACGCAAAGGATTTAAATTGGGAAGCATCAAGGATGTTTTTTTTACAAATATAATATTCTTAGAAAAATATTCTTATTAAATTTAACAAATGAACTTCTTAGCACATATTTACCTTTCTCATAATAATGATGAAATTACAATTGGAAATTTTATAGCCGACAGCATTCGTGGGAAAAAGTATAAAGAATATCCACTTCAAATTCAACGTGGAATTTTGTTGCACAGACACATAGACACATTTACAGATGCGCATCCTACAGTGCGTCAAAGTACCAAACGTCTGCATAAAAATTACAGTCATTATAGCGGTGTTATTGTAGATATTCTATACGATCATTTTTTGGCTAAAAATTGGGAAAAATACTCCACTATTCCACTTGAAACTTTCGCCAATGACTTTTATAATTTATTAGAAGATAATTTTGAAATGCTTCCGCAGAATGTACAACGCATGCTTCCATACATGATTCACGATAATTGGTTGGTTAGTTATGCTTCTATTGAAGGAATTACAAAAGTGTTGGAAGGTATGAATAGAAGAACTCAAAATCGTTCTAAAATGAATTTGGCAGTTGTAGAGCTTCAAGAGTTTTATGATGAATTTGAAGCCGAATTCACATCTTTTTTCGACGAATTAATCGAATTTTCTAAACAAAAACTAAAAGAACTTTAACTATCTTTTCATGAAAAAACTACTCTTAATAAGCTCCTTTCTGCTCTTATGTATTTCTTGTAAAAAAGAGCAAACACAACAACCTGAAGCCAATGTTATTGGAGTTGTTTCTGAAAATGCAATGGTCGTTTCGGCTCGTGAAGAAGTTTCTGAAATTGGCAATTTGATTCTTCAAAAAGGTGGAAATGCTTTTGATGCCATGGCTGGAATTGAAATGGCGTTAGCGGTTGCTTATCCGTATGCAGGAAGTCTGGGCGGTGGCGGATTTATGGTTTATCGCTTGGATAATGGTGAAATTGGTACCTTAGATTTTAGAGAAAAAGCTCCTTTATTGGCAACTGAGAAAATGTATTTGGATGAAAATGATGAAGTTATTAAGGGAAAAAGTACGCTTGGCGCAATGGCCGTAGGAATTCCTGGAAATATTGCTGGCATATACGCTTCGCATGAAAAATATGGAAAATTGCCCATGAAAGATATTTTAGCGCCCGTAATTGCTTTGGCAAAAAAAGGTGTTATTGTCACTGAAAAACAAGAACTTAGACTTAAAAAGTATCGTGATTTCATTATTGAAGTCAATGGCGACAGTTCGCTTTTTGCTAAAGAATGGAAGGCAAATGATACAATTAAGCGTTTGCAATTGGCAAAAACACTAGAACGCATTCAAAAAAATGGACGCGACGAGTTTTATGATGGAGAAACTGGATATAAGCTGGTAGAATTTATGCAAAAATCTGGCGGAATTATGACCAAAAAAGATTTGAAGAATTACCAAGTACGATGGCGCAAACCAATCACATTTTCGTATGATGATTTACGTGTGATTTCGATGGCGCCACCTTCGAGTGGTGGATTTTGCTTGCAACAAATTATGAAAGCAATTGAACCGTTTCATTTGGATAGTTTAGGACACAATACCGTACAGTCAATTCAAGTCATTACTGAAGCGGAACGTCGTGCATATGCCGATCGCAACTACTTTTTGGGCGATCCAGATTTTGTGTCAATTCCAACAGAAACGCTCCTTAGTGAAACATATATTAACGAACGCATGTCAACTTTTTCATTTAAAAAAGCCACACCTTCTTCTGATGTTTCGCATGGAGTTATTGCGTTTACCGAAAGTGATGAAACTACGCACTACTCTATTGTAGATCCGTTTGGAAATGCGGTTTCGGTGACAACTACGATTAATGGAGCGTATGGTTCAAAACTGTATTGTGAAGAATTGGGTTTCTTTCTAAACAACGAAATGGACGATTTTAGTTCGAAACCTGGCGAACCCAATATGTTTGGACTTATTGGCGCTGAAGCGAATAAAATTGAGCCGCAAAAACGGATGTTGAGCTCTATGACACCAACGATTGTAGAAAAAAATGGCAAGTTGTTTATGGTGGTTGGAACACCTGGCGGATCCACAATAATTACGTCGGTTTTACAAACTATTTTGAATGTTCATGAATATGATATGGGCATGCAAGAAGCGATCAATCAGCCACGATTTCATCATCAATGGTTGCCTGATACTGTAAAGATGGAACCTGACGGATTTAGCGAAACCATTCGAAATGAATTAACGCAACTTGGTTATTTTATTGATGTAAGCGAAAGTATCGTCATTGGAAAGGTGGAAGGAATTTTAGTGCTTCCTGATGGAAAATTAGAAGGTGGCGCAGATCCTAGAGGCGATGATAAAGCTGTTGGTTTCTGATTGGTCTTGGGTTTTAGGTCGCTTGGGTTTTGGGAGTTATACATGTTAAATGCTATATTTTAAATTGTTTTTGTAGAACTCATATTTTTAATTATTTATACAAATCATTGATGTAGTTTTTTCTACCATCAATTCTTTCTAAAGAAATATCTATCAAACTTTTATCATTTATTTCGCCTGTTAACCCTTTTGAATTCAATGTGCCATTGAGTGTTTGTAAGCCAAATTTTGTAGTGCTTTCAAAACCAAGTTTAATATTTCCTTTTTCTACCAAATACGCTCCCATGTACAGTGTATCATCAACAGATAGAACAATTTGATTGTTATTTTCTACAAACAGCATAGGAAGTTTGCCAAGTTTCCCTATTTTGGGCGTAAAAGTAGAATCGTTTAATTGAATTTGTTTTATTTCATAAGCACCAATAACGTTCGGGTCGCCTATGTAAAAAGATTTGATGTATAATGAAAAAGAAAAATAACCTACAGACAAAACCAAAAGAAATACAACAGGAAATATTTTAGCGAATTTACGCGTTGGTTTTATCGATGTATTATCTAATTTACCACCTAGTTTGATAAAAAATTGATATAAATCTTTTCTATAACCAATCAATAAGATCAACGTTATTATAAAATCTACGATAATGTGTGAAGTTGCAAAAATAATTTCGAACTCAATATTTAAGACTAAAATATTTAAACAAACACCTAAGGAAATTAGTAATGCTATGAGTCGGGTTCTTTTAAATAAAACAAGCGTTCCAATTAAAAACTCAGATATTCCAATAAAAATATTGTAATTTTCTGACCTTCCAAAAAATGACCACATATGCTGATATTTAGACATTTCCGCTAGATATATGTAGGAGCTGTAATTAGGAATTCTAAATTGCATGAAAAGGATTTTTGGAATCGCAAAACATATCATTTTTACAGACAAATAGTAGATTAGTAAGTATTTAAGGACATTTAGAATGTTTTTTAGCATAATCTTTTCTAATTTGAGGATTAAAGTTTTGGTTTGGTCTGAAAAGAAGACGAACCAAATTTTGTATTGTTACAGTAAAAATTTATATTGATGGAATTCGTACATAAATTACAAGAAACTTTTAAAGCCAATGCCAATGTTGACAACCAACAACAGATGGAAGCATATATGCGGAATTTGTTTGTGTTTCATGGAATTAAAGCGCCAGTTCGAAAGCAATTGACCAAAGAATTAGTTGCTGCATATAAGCCGTTTCTTCAAGAACACATTCGGGAAGTTGTGACACAATTGTACAATTTACCTCAACGTGAATATCATTATACCGCGATGGAATTGTATCAAAAGTTTTTAAATAAGAAGTATGATTTGAAAGACGGACGTTTTTTCACAGGTTTGATTACGACACATTCTTGGTGGGATACTGTTGATTTTTTAGCGAAACACGTTTTTGGAAAATATTTGCTGCAATTTCCTGAACAGAAACGAAAAATGCTGGATTTTTATTCGGAAAGTGAGAACATGTGGTTGAATCGATCTGCGATTTTGTATCAATTGAGTTATAAAAACGAAACTGACGAAGCCGAATTATTCAAACAATGTACGTTGCATAAAGATTCAGACGAATTTTTCATTCAGAAAGCGATTGGTTGGGCATTGCGAGAATATGGAAAAGTACAGCCTGAAGCCGTTTTACACTTTGTAAAATCTACACAATTGAAAGAATTGAGCAAGCGTGAAGCGATTCGGAGATTGATTTGAGGTGTTGGGTTTTGGTCTTGGGTTTTTGGGTGTTTTTAAAATTTGTGCCAAACGGAGATTTTTAAACACAAAAAAGACTAACATTTCTGCTAGCCTTTTTAATACTCAACTAAAGTACACTAATACTCACACCTAAATTTTTATAATTTTTTCTGTACTCACACCGTTTTCAGTACTTATTTTGATAAAATAGATTCCACGAGCTTGGTTCGCCATATCAACATTTACTTGTTTTGCATTGAAATTTTCTTGTTGTATGATTCGTCCTTGTAGATCATAGAGTTCAATACTTTTGATAAGATTGTTTGCCGTAATATAGAGGTTATCTTTTGTTGGATTTGGATACATTTCGATACTGCTATCTACGCCAAATTCTGGATTGCTAAGCGTTGCAAACGTTGTTTCTGCATTGTTGGTTTCGATTGGGAAATTGTAATCAAAGAAAATATTTGCTGTTATTTCCACAAAATCTTGTGGTTGTAAACTTAATTGTGTTGGAATTTTTAGTAAAATATTTCCATGTCCACCAGATTCAAGAAATATTGACTGGAAAATGATTTTTACAATGTTTCCAGTAATCGAAACCTCAACATTGTGAGAACTACTTAGCAGATATAAAGCATTTAGATCGTATTGCGTAGGATCGATTTCTATTTCTATCACTATGTTTTCAGCAATTAGGTTTCCAGTATTTTCAAAGTTGACTACATAGTGTAAAAAGTTTCCTATTTCACTTGGAGCAACTACATCGCCTTCTATACATATAATATTGTTCGGATCAAACGCATCTATTACCGTTTGATTGAAGTTAAATACGTTATCATTTGGCAAATCATCTCCAACAATTGGACTTACCGTTGCTGTAAAGTTGAGTGCATCGCCAATATTCACGGCTGGCGTATCAGTTGAAGCATTTACGCTTAGTGTCACATAGATACTTCTACTTTCAAAAGGCATTAAATTTGTATAATCCCATGTTAATTGTCCAACTGTTTGTGATGTTGTCGTTTGTGAACTTGTTACCAAGTCTAAAACGGTATCATCATATTGAAAACTTAGGTTTCCAGATAGTGTTTGATTTCCTTTGTTTTTATAGGTTATTATGTACTGCGCATCAAATCCTGGACGTGCTGGAAATATTGGTGCAATCACGATTTCCACATCATTATGGATGCCATTTGCCGTAATACAGAAATCTTCTGTATGCATGTTATTATTGTTGTCAGGAAAATTGATCGTTGCAGTATTTGGCGTCACATTGAAAAATGAAGGATTTTCTAACGAAGGTGTAATTGTAAAGTCGCCTTCTTGTGTGTAAAACCTATACTCGCCATCGGTATTTGTGTAGGTGGCTCCTGTGTCTGTTCCATCATCTATATTGATTCTCACAAACGGAAAATTAGCATCATTTGCATCGCAACCATTAGTATCACTATCAAAAGTAATGTCTCCTGAAATGGTGTTGTAATCGCCTCCAGGTGTAAAGGAACAGTATTCCGTAATTACAGGACTTGAAGGTAGATTCATATAAGTTGTCCATAAACCGTAATTGGGATTATCAACACATATGGCTTGAAGATTATCTAATCCAGCATTGTCGTTAAGCGAATACACAACTAAAGCTTGATTTATACCATTTTTAGCATTGATATACGTTAATTGAGGATTGTATCTTACATCAAAAAAACTCAAACGATTATTGCTTAGATCGATGGAAGTAAGATTATTATTGTTGATATAAAGTACCGCAAGTCTGCCATTATTACTTAAATCTATACTTGATAATTGTGTGTTATTAGCTACCAAATCTCCAAGTTGTGTATTATTAGATACATCTAATTGTTGTAGCTGCAAATTTTCACAATTTAAATATTCTAAATTTAGATTGTTTGATACATCTACAGCAGTCATTTGGGTATCAGAACACGTTAGCCGTTCAAGTAATGAATTGCCACTTACGTCTAATGATGCTATTTGTGTATTGCTACAATCTAAATAAGTTAAGTTTATATTAGTCGCCAAATCAAGTGTAGTAATGGAGCTATTGCTACAAGTTAATCGAGTCAAATTGGTATTTGCATTCAGGTCTATAGCATTTATTAAATTATCTCCAAAATCAAGTTCTTTCAAGTTTATATTTTGTGAAATATTTAAATTAACTAGTTGATTTTCCGAGCAAATAAGGTTTTCCAGATTGGGAATATTACTGATATCTAACTGCTGAAGTTGATTTGATTTACAGTTCAATTCGACCAAATTAGTTTGATTCCCTAAAATTATATTTGTTAGTTGCGGATTATTTGTACAATAAACTGCTGTTAAACCTACGTACACACTCAAATCTATTGTTGAAAGTAGTTGATTTGAGTTACAATCGAATCTACGTAAATTAGCATTGCTGCCGAACGTAAAATTTAGCAGTTGCGCATTATTTTCAAAGCGAATCTCTTCTAAAGCAACGATTGAACTTAAATCAATAGACGAAACTAATGTGTATGATATTCTAATTGATTTTAAGTTTATGAAGTTTTCAATACCTGTTAAATCTGAAATTGATGATCCGCCGCCAGTTATAACCAAATGTTCTACGGCTTCAGCTTCACTAATGTCTATTTCTCCATCATTATTGATATCAACGTTTGTGGTTGCTGAAGTTTCATAACTAGAAGCTACACAATTGGTATATGCAAGTGTGACTTTAAAACTAAAATCAGGAAAGTTTATGATTTGTGCATTGGTTAGTGAACTTATGAATAAGAAAAAGAATAGCATTTTTTGTTTCATGATATATTCGGTTTACACATATAAATTTAATGTATCAACTTCAGTTTTTTATGGGTAAATTAGAATTTAGCTAGTTTGACTTAGAATTTGAAAAGTTTCAATGTGATTATCACTTAAAAGCTAAAAAAGATCAATTCGATAAATTGATCTTTTTAACTTTTCCCGCGAGAAGTAGTTGTTACATTTTGACAATTTTTTGAGTTGAACTTCCTTTTACTGTTTTTATTTTCACAAAATACACGCCTACTGCTTTTTCTGAAATGTTTACGTTTATATTGTTCGCGTGATAATATTCCTGAGACAATAATCGTCCTTGTAGATCATAGATTTCTATACTTTTGATAAGATTGTTTGCCGTAATATAGATGTTATCTTTTGTTGGATTTGGATACATTTTGATACTGCTATCTACGTCAAATTCTGGATTGCTAAGCGTTGCAAACGTTGTTTCTGCATTGTTGGTTTCGATTGGGAAATTGTAATCAAAGAATATATCTGCAGTTTTAGATACAAAATCTTGTGGTTGTAAACTTAATTGTGTTGGAATTTTTAATAATATATTTCCGTGTCCGCCAGACGCTAAAAATATAGATTGAAAGATGATTTTTACAATATTCCCCGCAATGGAAACTTGCGCATTATGTGAACTACTTAATAGATATAGTTCATTGATATCATATTGCATTGGATCAATTTCTATTTCAATGACTACATTTTCTGCGGGTGCATTTCCCGTGTTTTCAAAATTAACAACGTAGTGTAAAAAGCTCCCTATTTCACTTGGATCAACTACATCGCCTTCAACACATATGATATTATTGGGATCGTAGGCTCCAATAACTGTTTCGGTATATGTAAAATTATTATCATTTGGTAAATCGTCACCAGCAATTGGAGTTACAGTAGCTGTAAAAACGAGTTGGTCATCTATATTAACGGCTGGCGTATCAGTTGGAGCATTCACGCTAAGTGTCACATAGATACTTCTGCTTTCAAAAGGCATTAAATTTGTATAATCCCATGTTAATTGTCCAACTGTTTGTGATGTTGTCGTTTGTGAACTTGTTACCAAGTCTAAAACAGTATCATCATACTGAAAACTTAAATTTCCTGAGAGTGTTTGATTTCCTTTGTTTTTATAGGTTAGCAAATATTGTGCATCAAATCCAGGACGTGCTGGGAAAATTGGTGCAATTACAATTTCTACATCATTATGAATACCATTTGCAGTGATACAAAAATCTTCTATTTGAATATTATTGTTGTTATTTGGAAAGTTAATCGTTGCATCAATTGGTGTTACAGTAAAAAATGAAGGATTTTCAAGTGATGGTGTTATGGTAAAGTTTCCATCTTGTGTGTAAAACGTATATTCTCCATCGGTATTCGTGTAGGTAGCTCCTGTGTCTGTTCCATCATCTATATTGATTCGTACAAACGGAAAATTAGCATCATTTGCATCGCAACCATTAGTATCATTATCAAAAGTGATATTTCCTGTAATGGTGTTGTAATCGCCTCCTGGCGTAAAAGAACAGTATTCAGTAATTACAGGATTTGAAGGTGAATTAGCATACGTTGTCCACAAATTAGAGTTTATATCATCAACACATATAGCTTGAAGATTATCAAATCCAGGGCTTAAAGTAAGACTAACTTGAGTCATATCAATATTATTACCATTCTTTGCATTAATAAAAGTCAATTGAGGATTATTGGTTACTTCAAATAAATCTATATTTGGATTATTACTTAAATCAAGAGATACAAGGTTATTAGTGTCTAAAAACAAATCTACAAGCGCTACATTCTGACTTAAATCTAAACTAGATATTTGATTATTTCTAGCGTTCAAGTAATCTAACAAAGTATTATTGGTCACATCTAATTGTGTAAGCTGAAGGTTCTCAACGTCTAAATTATTTAAATTTGGATTGTTTGACAGATCTAAGGAACTGATTTGACTGTTAGCACAGAACAAATTTTCTAATAATGGGACTTGAGCTAAATTTACTGATGGTATTTGTGTATTAGAAAATAATAATGTTTTTAAGTTTACATTATTACTGAGGTCAAGCGTTGTAATTGAACTACTACTACAAGAAAAATAAACTAAATTGGTGTTGGCACTTAAATCAATAGAAGTAAGCAGCGTATTTAAACTAACAAGTTCTAATCTTCTAAGATTTACATTCGTACTTAAATCGATATTATCTATCAAATTATTTCCAAAATCAAGAATACTTAGATTCGTGTTCAACGAAACATCTAAAGTTGTTAGTTGATTTCCCCTGCAAATAAAAGTTTCTAGATTAGAGTTATTACTAACATCTAAGTTCAGTAATTGATTTGATTTGCAATTCAATTCAACTAAATTTAAGTTATTCCCTAATGTTAAAGCAGTAAGCTGAGAATTGCCTACACAATAAATCTCTGTTAGGTTTAAATTTGAACTTAAATCAATTGATGTAATCGGATTATTAGTAAAACTAATTGACAATAAATTTGTAAAGTTTTCAATCCCTGACAAATCTATTATTCCTCCTCCATTAATTCTTAAATGTCGTACGGATTGTGCTTCACTTAAATCTATCTCACCATCGTTATTAGTATCAGCATCAATGGCGCTTGGAAAGTCATACTCAAATGCAACACAAGTAGTACTAGTTAGCGCGTTCTTAAAGTTAGCATCAGGAAAATTTATAATTTGTGCACTTGCCAGCGAACAGATTAGAAAGGAAAAGAGGAATAGTATATGTTTCATGATTAATTCGGTTTTATACGTATAAATTTAATGCAACAGCTTCAATATTTTAATGGTAAATTAGAATTTAGCTAGTTTGAATTAGAATTCGATTAGATGGTGTTTAGTATTTCTTTTAAACGTTCTTTTTTACGTTGCGATATTGGCAAGTTCGAACCATCTTGCATGACTACATAACCGCCATCACTTCGTATGTATGCTTTTAGGTACGCAATGTTGATTAGGTGACTTTGATGAATCCGTTCAAAACCGTGCTCACTTAACAACTCATCGTATTCTTTGAGTGTTTTTGAGATTAATACAGGTGGTTGATCTTTGATGTGAAATTTGGTATAATTATCTTGACTTTCGCAGCGAATAATGTTTCCTATTTCATACAAATGAATTCCATCCGAAGTAGACAATGCAATTCGTTTGAACGTATCAACTTTTTTGCTAATATTTTCTAGCAATAAGTCAATGTTTGAAAAGCTCTGTTTACTTTCTAAGTTGTTTTTTATTTTTGTGATGACTTCTTGTAATTCGTCAGGATCTACGGGTTTTAGTAAAAAATCTAACGCTGAGAAACGAAACGCTTTGATGGCATATTTTTCATGAGCCGTAATAAATACGACATTGGCATTTACTTTTCCTTCGGTTTTAGAAATGTGCTCTAAAATATCGAAACCTGTGCCGTCAGTAAGTTGAATGTCAAGAAAAACAACTTGCGGATTTTTGATCAGCATTTCTGCAACACCACTTTTTACACTATCAGCTTCTCCAATGATATGAATTTCTTGCGCATAAAGCTTTAGTAATCCTTTCATTCCATTCCGCAAATTGATATCGTCGTCTATTATTATTGCTGTTATCATCTTAATCTATGTATTGAATTGGTAGTGTTATGACAACTTTGGTTCCCAAACTATTTCCCTGATTGTCATTAATTTGATTACTTATCATGTTCGCTTTACGATTGGAAACTTTGGTCATCATTTTTAATCGTTTTTTTATAATATCTAGTGCCATTGATTTGTGAATTTGCACAGAGTTTTCTTTGGATTGAATTGATTTTTCGATTCCTATTCCATTATCAATTACTTCACAAACAATTGCATTATCTTCTACCAGAAAATTGACCGTAATATTCCCTGATTCCTTTTTGACAATAATTCCATGCATGATGGCATTTTCTATCAGTGGTTGAATGAGCAAAGGAGGAATTCCCATATCGTCTTCTATGGCATCACTTTTTGTAATTGTATAGGTAAACGCATTGTTGAAGCGCAATTTTTCCAGCTCTAAATAGTTTTGCAAACTTTCAATTTCTTTTTCAATAGGAATGAGCGATTCTTTTGAATATTCTAGCGTTAAGCGCATTAATTTTGAAAATTTTGCCAAGTATTTTATCGCATGATCTGTTCCGTTGTTAATGATAAATCCAGAAATGGCACCCAAACAGTTAAAGATAAAATGCGGATTCATTTGCAAATGCAGTGCTTTTTGTTCGTATTCGCTCAGTTCTTTTTCTAAGGTTAGTCGCTTTTTCAATTCAACACGTTTGTAATATACAAAAGCTAATCCCAACAATAACAATACGCTTAGGCCAATTAGTATGTATTTTACTCTCGTTTGTTTTGCTTCTTCAGCTTTTACAAATGCTTCATGTTCGCGTTGCAGTCTGGCTATATTTGCCGCTTTTTTATATTCAAAATTCATTTCTGCTTCTAGCCCTTTTCGAATATTTTTTTCATTGGTTAACGAATCATTTAACTGCCAAAATAGTTTTCCATATGTATAAGCTTGCGTAAAATTGTTTTTAGCTTCATAGACTTCACTCAATATTTTTGAGGCATTGCGCATTTGTTCTAATACATTTGTTTCTTTGCTAAGTTGCAAAGCTTTGTCGGCATTTGTTATTGCTTGCTGATATTGTTTTTGCTCTAGGTATAATTCTCCCAAATAAATGTAGGTATCTACAATGCCAAATTTATCATTGATACTGTTAAACGCTGTAATAGCTTTGTTCCAGTATTGCACTGCTTTTTCATCGTTTGCTATTTCTTTATAATATGCGCCAATACTGTTATTCCACTCGCCCAACGCTCTCGGATTGCTTTGAACATATTTTTCAGCTTCTTGGAAAGCTAACAAGGCTTTTTCATAGTTTTGTAAGCTTCTGTAACAGTTTGCAGTATTGGTTAGAGTAATCCCTACATTGTCACTGTTTAGTTGTAGTTGTGTTTGTTTTGCTTTTTGAAAGTATTCCAACGCTTTGTCATATGTTTTTTGTGCTTGATACGCAACACCAACATTGTTATAGAGTCTTGAAAGCATGTTGATATCTTTCAGTTCTTCGTAGATGACAATTGATTTTGTATAATGTTCAAAAGCGCTTGCATAATTGCTCTGCTCAGAAGAAACAACACCTATACTTCCGTAAGCTCTTGCTAAGTTTTTTTTGACTTCTATCGAATTGTTTTCAGCTAGTTGAAGTTCAAATATATTTTTTGCATTAGTAAAATACATGACTGATGTGTCATAATTGCCCAAAATGATATTTCCATTGCCCAAATTGAGATAAGCTTTTCCTTCTTCTGCTGGTATTTGTAGCTTTTTTGCCAATTGAAGCGCTTTATCGGCGTAGTGAATTACTTGTTGCCCATTCGATGTTTTAAATGCATTCGAAACATCATTTAGTAACGTTAGTTTTTCCTTTTCATCTTTTGTATTGGCAATTACTTGTAGCAAACTATCGGTTACTTTGTTTTGCGAAACAACTTGTGTCAACACACATAAAACGGCAACTATGAATATTTTTATTTTCAAAATGAGTTGATTTGATATCCAAATATACTATTTAGATTACGTAAATACTTCGTTAATTAGAATTTGAGGGATTTGACTTAGAATTTGAAAAATTAGAAGCAAAACAGTCCCAAAAACAGAAAAGACCAACGCAACGGTTGATCTTTTTTGACAATTGTTGAACCAAATAAAAGGTTACATTTTAATAATTTTCTGAGTTTGCACTCCTTTTTCAGTTTTTATCTTCAAGAAATAAACACCTACCGTTTCAGTAGACATGTTAAAATGTATCGTGTTGGAATTGTAGTTTTCTTGTGTTAAGATTCTTCCTTGTATATCATACAACTCTATGCTTTTAATCTGTTTGTTTGCAGAAATATATACGGCATCTTTTGTTGGATTTGGATAGATCTGTATCGCAGCTTGAAAACGAACTGCTTCCGTACTCAAAGTAAAAGCCGTTGTTTCCGTATTGGTTTGAATCGGGAAATTGTAATCGAAGAATATATTGGCTTCATTGCTTACAACATCGTCTTCAACAAGCGTATTTTGCGAGCGCATTTTTAAGAGAATGTTTCCTTGTCCTCCAGCATCCAATAGAATGTCTTGAAAAATAAAGCGTACTTCATTTCCTGTAATGCTAACATTGGCATCGTGTGAACTACTTAGCATTCGCATTGTTGCTATGTTAAATTGTGTAGGATCAACTTGCATTTCAACGACTATATTTTGAGCAAAGAAGTTTCCTGTATTTTCAAAGTTGATGATATAGTGCAAATATTCTCCAATTTCGTTTGGATCTACAAAATTTCCTTCCACGCAAGTGATATCATTTGGATCATACGAACCTACAACTGTTTGTGTATATGTAAACTGATTGTCATTTGGAAAAATATCTCCCGTGATAGGATTTATTGTTGCTGTAAATACCAATTGATCGCCAATATTTACTGGTTGCGTTGCCGTTGGTGGATTTACATTTAAGACTACATAAAAGTTTCTACTTTCAAAAGGAACTAAATTAGTGTAGTTCCAATTGACTACACCAGCTGTTTGCGAACTTGGCATTTCTGTAGCACTGACAAAACTTGTAATTGTATCGTCATAGGTAAAACTGATATCGCCAGAAACAATTTCGTTTCCTTTGTTTTTATAGGTAATTAAGTATACAGCATCAAAACCAGGACGTGCAAAATCTACAGGAGCGATGACAATTTCTATATCTGGATTTGTTCCGCTATTTGTGATACAAAAATCTTGTGTAAATACACTATTGTTTATCGTTGAGAAATTTGTCGTAGCATTTGCAGGCGTTATTGTAAAAAATGTTGGATTTTCTAGATTTGGTGTTATCGTGAAATTTCCTGTAGTTGTTATGTATGAATAGTCGCCAGCAGTGTCTGTAAATCTTGTTCTTGTGTTTGATCCATCATCAATGATAACACTCGTAAAAGGAAAAACAACATCATCAACTCCATTACAGCCGTCTGCATTTACATCATAGGAAATATTTCCTGCAATTGTATTATAGTTTGTATCGTACGGATCAGAACCTAAAACAACTTCTAAGGCATTATTGATGTCATCGTTATCACAATTGGCGGTTTGCCATACTGAATTGTCAGCGTCATATCCTGTGTAACCAATATTCTGGACAGGATCGCACGGATTGTTGTAATCGGTTCCAAGTAGCGTTTCTTGACCATTAGATATTCCGTCGCCATCAATATCTTCAACAGCTTCTCCAACGCAATTGCAGTTTTCATCTATAAAATCGGATAGTGTTGCAGGATTTCCGTCATCACAAGGAGCGCCAACAGTTCCGCTTCCACAACTTCCATCGTCATTGATCGTAATTGTTGCTGTGTCTGAACTATTTATGGTATTTCCTGATATAACGATTCCTTGTACTGTAAATGTTTCTGGAGCTTCAAAAACATCATCATCCGTAAGTGAAATGGTTATATTGGTAGTACTTTGTAACGCAGGAATCGTTACCGTAGTCATTACCGAAGTATAATCGTCCGAATCCGTTGCTGTATCGTTTGTGGTTGTAATGTTTATTGTGGTATCTACAACACTTTGTGCACTAATAGTAATTGGAATCATAATAGTTCCATCATTTTCTAAAACTGTAATGTCATCAATTATCAATTCTACATCGTCATTATCTATAATCGTGATCGTTGCAGAATCTGAAGAGTTGGATGTATTTCCACTGGTAACTGTAGCATTTACAGAAAAATCTTCTGTAGCTTCTCCTATGTTGTCGTCTGTAATAGGAATTGAAAAAGTTGTTGTCGTTTGAAAAGGAGCAAGTGTTGTTGTAATTGATAAAGAAGTGTAATCATTTGGATGAACAGCAGAGTTATCAACAGTATTTATTTGTATCGTTGTTTCTACAGGATTAGGATTTGAGACACCGACAGTAACAATAGCAGATCCGTCATCTTCAGCAATCGTCACATCATTCACAAAAAATGTAGAAGTATCATCATCAATGATGGTAATAGTTCCTGATTCATAAGTATTAGCCGTATTTCCACTAGTTGCAGTTACATTGACACTAAAATCTTCGGTAACTTCAACAGCTGTGTCTGAAACAATTGGAATTGAATAAGAAAAGCTTGTGAGTCCAGCAGACAGAACGATTCCTGTATCGTTGACAGCGGTGTAATCAACTGGACTTACAGCAGTATTATTTATAGTCATTATATCAAAAAATGTATCTTGACTACTTGGATTCGATAAGGAAATTTGTATTGACGCTGCTCCATCTAATTCTTGTACTGTTTGATCTTGCACATTAAAAAAGGGAGTATCATTTGCTCCAATAGTTACAATTCCTGAAGGATTTGTATTTGTAGTATTTCCACTAGTAACGGTACCATTTACAAAGAAATTTTCTGTAGGTTCTCCGATAGAATCATCCGTAATTGGAACTGAAAATGATACACCTAATTGTCCTGCTGGAATGGTTGCCGTAAATATTGTCGTTGTATAATCATCTGGATCTGTTGCTGTATTTGCAACTGTAGCAATGCTTATTACAGTATCAACGGTATCAACTACATCAAGTTCTACAGAAATAAATGCCGAACCTTGATCCTCAGTAACTGTTACGTTGTCAATGGATACAACTGGCATATATTTGGTTGTTGTTTTTTTCTTTGAAGAAAGATCTGTTCGTTTATTCGCATGACTTAACGAAAAAACAAACAATAGGAAACATCCTAGTAATTTTATTTTCATGGTTTTAATGTTATTTCGGTGTAATTAGACAGTAAATATAAACAGAAATTACTTTTTTAAATATAGAAAATAAAGAGTTTTACTAAAATGCATTCGGAATTTATAAAAAGGATAGTAAGGTATTCTTACAAGTACACATTGGTTACCAATTGTGATACGGTAGCATGATCGCTTCCGCCAGCTGGTTCAATAGTAATGTTAAGCGAAGTAGCTTCGTCAATATATTGTAGAACAACCACATCTTTGCTTTTGTCGATGATTCCCATATTGATCATTTCGCCTTCTACATCTGCCCACATTTGATAGGTTTTGTCGGAAGACAACTCAGGAAGCTTTTCTACATTTACGATAGCAGATTTATCTTCATGATTTATGTAAGCTGTAGCAAATCCGTTAGGAATTTTATCATTTCCTTTTAACGCGTATTGTAGTGTATTTGGATCTTTTACTACGGCTGCTAATAGTTCAGCTTCTTTTAAGTTTCCTTGCAAGCTGTCTATTTGATCTTTTATGGTTTGTAATTCTTGTTGTGTAATTTGCAAATCGTTCTGAGTAGTGTTCCATTGCGTGAACATCCACAAGGAACTTATCATAAAAATTGCAGCCAATCCTGCAGCAATCCACAAAAATGTTTGTGTAGTTCCACGCGAAGATTGTTGAGTTATCTCTTTAGGAAGTGTTTTCACTTTAGAATCTTGTTGTGTAGTTTGTTGAATGGCTTTCAATAAATTCTCTTTGACCAAACTTGGCGGTTGCACAGCATTTTCAAAGGCAATAGTTTCAAAATCTTGTTCTACAGTAGCAAATTGCGTTACGAACTCTTCATCATTTGCTAACATTTTTTCAAGCATAGCCGTATCCTTTTCAGGTAAAATACCTAAAAAGTACTGTTCTAGCATTCCGCTTTCTATGATCGCATTTCTATCTTTCATGTCAATAATTCAATAAGACAAATCAACAATAATAATTCTTTCGCATACACCAAGCGCAATTTTTCAACCGCTTGTCGCACATATGATTTAAAAGTTCCTAAAGGAACGCCCATTTCTTCATGTGCTTCTTTGTGCGTAAGTCCGTTAAAATATACTAATTGTAGGGCTTTTTGATGATGTACCTCTAATTTGGAAAGTGCGCCTTTTAATTCTATATGCAATTCGCTATCGTATGCTACACTTTCTTCTTCATCTTTATATACACTTAAATCTTCTGTTTGGATGAGTTTATCATCTTTTCTTAAAAAATTTAATGTGGTATTTCGAGCAATTCTATACAACCAAGTATAAAATTTTCCTTTAGATGCATCATATAAGTGCGATTTATCCCAAGCCTTCATAAAAGTTTCTTGCAAAATTTCTTGTGCAACTACCTCATTTCTACACATGCGTATGATGACTCCATAAATAGCTCCCGAATATTTGTCGTATAGCTTTGACAAAGCGGCTTCGTCGCGATTTTTAAATCGATCAATAAATAAGGTTTCGTTGTTCACTTGAAAAATAAATCTTCTCAAAATTAAAAAAAAAATCGACCTAACTCATCCAAACGCTAAAAACTTGTGTATATAATTTTGAAAGCGTTTAAGAATTCACAAAAAAAGTTAAACGTTAAATAAAAAATCTAAAAACTATAAAGAAAAAAATTATGAAAAAATTATTCTTAACAATCACAACTGCAGTCGTTTTATTATTTACAGTAAACATGAATGCACAAAACCAAGACATTGTAGATGTTGCTGCTTCAAATAAAAGTTTTTCAACATTAGTAACGGCTGTAAAAGCTGCCGGATTAGTAGATGCATTAAAAGGAGAAGGACCATTTACAGTTTTTGCTCCAACAAATGCAGCATTTGCTAAAATTGACAAAAATACGTTAGGAGCTTTATTGAAGCCTGAAAACAAATCAAAACTAACAAGCATATTAACATACCACGTTATCAAGGGAAAATTAACTGCAAAAGATGTAGTTGCTGCTTTGAAAAAAGGAAAAGGAAAAGTGACACTAACAACGCTTAGTGGAGAAAAAATTACAGTTGTACAAAACGACAAAGGAATTTGGTTGCAAGATGCTAACGGTAATTACAGCATGATATCTAGTACAGATGTGATGGCTAGTAATGGAGTAATCCACGTTATCGACAGTGTCGTGATGCCATAATTAGTGTTGGTTAGTTTTATGAAAGAAGGAACGGTTTTCAATGAAAATCGTTCCTTTTTTATTGTTTGAGAGTTGGGATTTTAAATTTTCGGCTGTTATGTGTTGCATCTCAACTGCGCTCGATGTGACAGATTGTGGAAAACTAATCAACAGGTTGACAAATTTTATAAACTCATAAACCAAAATTACTATTTCGAACGAGCACCCACAAATTGCTGCGACTTGTTCTTAAACAATACATTAAACGTGGTTAAACTTCCATACATACGTGTAATATACTGTTGCAAATCTATCTTTTCTTGTTCGTCCAAATTACTCGAATTAATCTTTTGTTCCATCACGCGAATCCGATCACGCACCATTACAATTTTATGAAAAAAGCCGTCAATAGGCATTTCTTTGCCTTTTAAGTTGGTGTCGCCAGGTTCCAAAATCAGCGTTCCGCCTTTCCATTTGTCAGCAATAGGAACAATTTCAGATACATCTGACCACTTTTTTAGCAAATTTCGCAACACATTTTCTACTTCATAAAAACTGACACTATCCACTTCGTCTTCAACAGCTTCTATTACTTCAAAATCGCTATCAATATCAATCGTTTCCAGACCATTTTCAATAAAAGTTACCCAATAATGCTTTGAAGTTACATTGGTTACTACACCCAATCCGTATGTTGGATGCTTAATTCTTGAACTTATTCCTAAAATATTCATTCTTTTTTATAGTTATAAATTGTATACTATTATTAATTGACTCTATTATTTTGTAGATTTAAAACATGGAATACATTCACAATGTATACATCACATACAAATCATTGAGTAAAAATAAACATCCATTGCGAAATTTGACAATACATTCGATAAAAAATACAGCATTTTTTCTTTTGCTAAGTGTACTATGTTGTGCTTGCGTGAATAATCAAAAAAAGACTTCAACAACTACAAGTGAATTAATTGTACAAGAAGAAGTTGTGGAGGTAGAAAACTTGATACATCCTAAAGGAACAACGATTCAAGAACGTTTTATGACTCCTAAAGGTTTCACTAGAATTCCACTTGAAGCAACTCAGTTTGGTACATACTTACGGAAGCTTCCGCTAAAACCCTTCAACAGTTCTGTAAAATACTTTGACGGTAGTGAAAAGTACAATAACAACGTATATATTTCTGTGGTCGATATGGAAATTGGTACACGCGATTTACAACAATGTGCCGATGCAGTCATGCGTTTACGTGGCGAATATTTATTCTCGCAACAGCGATTAAACGATATTCATTTCAACTTTCTATCGGATGGAAAACCGCGCTATTTCAAAAACTACGCAAAAGGCGACCATTCATATAAAAAATTTCGAAAATACATGAATTATATCTTTGCCTATGCAAACACAGCTTCGTTGCGAAAAGAATTGGCAAAAGTTGACGACATCAAAAATATACAAGTCGGCGATGTATTTATTCAACAAGGAAATCCGTTTGGACATGCCGTCATTGTTGTAGATGTGGCAAAAAATGAACAAGGAGAAAAAATATTCATGATCGCTCAAAGTTACATGCCTGCGCAAGAAACACAAATCTTAGTCAACAGAAACAATACACAAATCAGTCCGTGGTATATCGCTAAATCAGGAACCATTTACACACCTGAATGGACGTTTGAAAGTACTGATTTACGTCGATTTAAAGAATAATTCATAAAAACTGCACCCAAAATCAATGAAAAAACTATTGAAAATCATAGGAAAAGGCATACTGGCTGTTTTTGTTATCCTACTATTGTTATTTGCATTTGTTTACTTTAAATATAACGAACCAATACCTGAAGGTGTTTCAGGAGCTGAAGCAGATGCATTAGCTACCGAAATGCTTGAAGCTGTACAACATGAAAAATATAAAAACACACGCTACCTCAGTTGGACATTTCCTGGCGGACATCACTATGTATGGGATAAAGATCAACACAAGGTGGATGTTTCTTGGAGCAATGTCAAAGTTAATTTACACTTAAAAGACACGCAATCAAGTACCGTAACTGTAGCTGGAACAAAAGTCGATTCTGAAAAAGCATCAACATACATTGAAACCGCACTTTCATACTTTAACAATGACTCTTTTTGGCTTGTAGCACCACACAAAGTCTTTGATGAAGGTGTACAAAGAAGTATTGTTTCTCTAGAAAATAACGAAAAAGGATTATTAGTAACCTACAAAAGTGGCGGTACTACACCTGGCGATTCATATCTATGGATTCTTGATGAAAATAAAAGACCAAAAGGTTACAAAATGTGGGTACGTATCATTCCCATTGGTGGATTATATGCTTCGTGGGAAAACTGGCAAACTACAGAAAGTGGCATTTCATTGCCTAACACGCACACTATCATATTTATGGACATTCCAATGAAAAATGTAAAAGCTTGGAACTAATTCACTAACAATCTGTTAAATTTTAACAGATTTTTCACAGATTTGTTACATCTTATATATTGTATTTTAAAAAAAGAATTAACTTTACCACACTTTTATTAAACTAAAATCAATCTTATAATTATGAGAAAGAATTACTTTTTTATATTACTATTACTTCCCTTAATTGGTTTTTCACAAGGGCGATCTCTTTGGTACCCAACGGATGAAACAAAAATTCAACAAGCTGAATTATTGGAAAGAAACTCTACACCAATAGCGTATGATCTATTTAATTTAGACTTAAATACACTAAAACAAGTATTGGCAGATGCTCCAGATAGAGAATTAAACATTCCTTCTGAAATTACAGTACAATTTCCTGTTGCAGATGGAAAAATGGAAACTTTTGAAGTATACAATGCTTCTGTATTAGAACGTGAATTTGCGGCAAATTATCCAGACATTCAATCATATGTCGCGGTGAGTAGAGAAAATTCAGGAACAATCATTCGTTTTTCTACAACAATCTTTGGATTTCATGCAACGGTTCATACCATTGGTAGAACCTTCTACATTGATCCAATGACGACAGACTTACGTACTTACGTTATGTATGCAAAAGACAACTTATATGCATATGATAGTTTGGCAGAACAAGCTAAATGTGAAGTAGATGATAGTGCAAACAGATTTGAACCAGATACAGCGTTCACACCTGAAAATGCAAACGATGGAACATTAAGAACCTTCCGTTTAGCATTGGCATGTACACAAGAATATGCTAACTATCACATCAACGCTGCTGGACAAGCTGCTGCAACTGACGCTGTAAAAAGAGCGACTGTTTTAGCTGCTATGAACGTATCAATGACAAGAGTGAATGCTGTTTTCGAAAGAGACATGTCATTAACAATGACGTTAGTAGACAATACAAGCATTATCTTCTTAGCTGAAAATGATGGTTATACGGATGACAATGCAAATGCATTAATAGTTGAAAACCAAGCTATCGTAGATGCTAACATTGGTACAGCAAACTACGATATTGGACACGTATTCACTACTGGTGGTGGTGGTTTGGCTTCTTTAGGAGGAATTTGTTTCAGTAATGCAAAAGCAAGAGGAGTTACAGGTTCACCAAATCCTGTAGGAGATCCTTTTGATATTGACTTCGTAGCACACGAAATGGGACACCAATTTGGAGCGCCACATACATTCAACGGAAGTCAAGGAAACTGCTCTGGAGGAAACAGAAGTGCTTCAACTGCGGTAGAACCTGGTAGTGGAACAACAATTATGGCATATGCTGGAATTTGTGGTTCAGACAACGTACAAAACAATAGTGACGATCACTTCCATGCAATTAGTATTGACAACATGTGGGCTAGAATTACAACAAACCCTGTATGTTCTACAAATACTGGAAACGGAAACACAGCACCAACTGTAAATGCTGGTACAGATTATACAATTCCTTATGGAACTGCTTTCACATTAACAGGAACTGCTACAGATCCTGATGGAACTACCTTATCATACTGCTGGGAACAAGTAGATGTTGGTGTTGTTGCAGGTGTACCAAACACTACAAGCACAACGGATCCACAATTTAGATCATACTCTCCTGTGACCACTGGAGATCGTACATTTCCACAATTAAGTGATATTCTAGACGGAAACTTAACTCCTGCTTGGGAAGTTATGCCAAACGTAGCTAGAAATATGAATTTTAGTCTAACTGTTAGAGATAATGGAACACCAAATGGTGGACAAACCAACAGAGATGACATGAGAGTTACCTTGGCAAATACTGGGCCATTTAGATTAACTTCTCAAACGACAACAAACGAAAGTTTCCCTTCTGGATCAGCAACAACAATAACTTGGGATGTTGCTGGAACAACAGCAAACGGAATCAACACTTCTAATGTAAATATTTTATTTTCTACAGATGGAGGATTGACATTCCCAACAACACTTGCTGCAAACACAGCAAACGACGGATCTGAGTCAATCACATTCCCAACTGTATTTGAGCCATATTGTAGAATTAAAATTGAAGCAGTTGGAAATATTTTCTTTGCAATTTCAAGTTCATTCTCAGTTGGAGCAACAGTAACAGATAATACTGTTTGTAACACGTATACAACAGGACCAATTTCAACAGCAATTCCTGATGGTGCAGGTCCTAACGCACAAGGAACTCCTGTATTTATTCCTGTAACAGTCACTGAAAGTAATCCTATAAGTGATATTAGAGTAAGAGCTGACGTAACGCACTCATACATTGGAGATTTAATTATGCAATTACAATCACCAAACGGTGGAGGATTCTCAAACATATGGTCTAGAAGCTGTAACTCTGCTCAGTTTGGAAACCTTGATGTAACGTTTAGAGACGGAGAACCAGCACTTATGTGTGCTTCTCCAACAGTTGGAACATACGCTCCAGCAAATCCTATGACTGGATTTACAGGAAATGATCCTTCTGGAGTTTGGAACTTAGTATTTGTAGATTTCTATAACGGAGACATGGGAACTGTAAACGAATGGTCTGTTGAGCTTTGTACTACTTCTACAACCATTGTATTAAGTAACGAAGAATTTGCTTTAGAAAACTTCTCTTTATATCCAAACCCAAACAAAGGAGAATTCTCTTTATCATTTAACTCTCAATCTGGACAAGATATTGATGTAGCCGTACACGATATCTCTGGAAGATTAGTTATGAATCAAAACTACAATGCTACAGCTACATTTAAAGAAAACATCTCTTTAAAAAATGTAAGCTCAGGTATGTATTTAATTACAGTAACTGATCAAGACAAAACAGTAACGAAGAAATTGATTGTTGAATAATCATATTTCATAAACATACTAAAAACTCCGAAACGTTTGTTTCGGAGTTTTTTTATATAGAAGTAATTTCAACTTTTCAATTAGAAATCAAAAGTTTAGAACACTTCATAAAATAACATGAATTCGATGTGAAAATTTAGTTTGATACTTTTCTTTTCCGAAGTATAGCAGGGATTTTCCGTTAAGAATTTTTGAAGCCTTGGAAAAAATTTAGGGAAATTCATGCGGTTTTAGTTTTTTTCAGAAAGAAAAACTAAAAATACCTCCGGAAAAGTTCCCTTTCTTTTGTTTCTTTTCTTTGGGAAAGCAAAGAAAATGAAAATAACAAACAGAAAATGTGATTTTTACTAAAGAGTTTCTAAACTAAATTATAAATATGAATTGAATTAATTATATTCTACTGACGTTAAAATTAGTTATTTCCAAAAAAGCACAATGCAAACCATATTCGAATATACCTATCAAATACTTATGGCAATCGCCAACAGTACGGGTTATACGTATAAAGAAATCAACATTATTATATGGTTTATCATCATTCCACTGTCGTGGATAGTACTCATTGACAAAATATACCAACAACGAAAACTGACCATCGTATTCGTGCTTTGCATCATTGCTTCACTCCTATTCATTCCCAATTTTACAAGCTTTTGTAATTGGCTCTTTCAAAAATCAGTAGATTTCTTAAACGCATTTAATAACTTTGGAAGTACTTATGTAGCTTCTTCTGTGATTGTTTGTGTATTGATTCCAATTGTGATTTATATAATTTTAATTTGGAAAGCGTTTTTTAGAAAACCGTTGTTGTCTGACAAAAAATAAAATTCTACATATTATTTCTTCATCATAAAAAACTCCAACTATCTTTCAATAAAAAATTAAACTATGAAACATCAAAAAATATCTAAAAATTCATTTGATGAATTTGAAAAAAGCGACAAACGTAGAATACAATTGCTTCCTTGGTGGATTAAGGTTTTCTGTTGGATTTTTATGTTATTTGGTTTTCTTGCGGCACTATCTCTCATAGGAATATTTATAGGCATCAATGCCAGTTTAGCCATTTATGGTTTTGAAACCAACGAGCCGTTTTCCGTAATTGGAATTTTCATAATTGCCATTGGAATTTTCAAAGGTTTTACCGCATATACACTTTGGTTTGAAAAAGATATTGCCATCAAAGTTGGAAAAATAGATGCCATCATTGGTATAATTGTGTGTATCATTTCAATGTGTGTCATTCCGTATTTGCAAGAAAATGTTGGCTTTACTTTCCGATTAGAGTTAGTACTTTTAATTCCTTATCTCATAAAACTAACTAAAATTGAAAAAGAGTGGAAAGCAATACAATGAAAAGTGCTTATATACATGGAACCATTCAAATGCTGGGATCGCTATTTTGGATTTGGCATTTTGGTAAACTATTGTATTTATACAATTGTTCAAATATTCTTTTCTTCTTCACGTATCCAACTTGGTGCTTATTTCTTTTTATTTTCTTAAGTATCGTTAGTTTCACTATTGGCGCATTAGTATGTATGCAAAAACTAAAAAGTAAACATGGATACTTGCTCATCCTAGCAATATTTATCATCGGAATTGCAATAAACACGTTAGTGACATTTTGATTAAAAAAGTCGATTACAAATAAGGTATCGCTATTTTGAAAACTTGTCTATGTATGATATATCAAAATATTTATAATAATTCTCATTAATAACAATTAAACTAGCTTTATAACTGATTCCAAAATTCGTACCTTTGCACTTTTGCGAAAAACTATGACGAATTACGAAGAAAATATAGAAGTTCAAGGTGCTAGAGTACACAACCTAAAAGATATCGATGTTACGATTCCTAGAGAAAAACTAGTCGTAATTACAGGACTTTCAGGAAGTGGAAAATCATCACTCGCTTTTGATACCATTTATGCAGAAGGACAACGAAGATATATAGAAACGTTTTCTGCGTATGCGCGACAATTCTTAGGCGGTTTAGAACGACCAGATGTAGACAAAATTGATGGGTTATCGCCCGTAATTGCTATCGAACAAAAAACGACGAGTAAAAGTCCACGTTCTACGGTAGGAACCATTACGGAAATCTACGATTTTCTTCGATTACTATTTGCTAGAGCTTCCGATGCGTACAGTTTCAATTCAGGCGAGAAAATGGTCAGTTACAGTGATGAGCAAATCAAAAACCTAATTCTAAACGATTTCAAAGGAAAACGTGTCAATGTGCTCGCTCCTATCATTCGTTCGCGTAAAGGACATTACCGTGAATTATTTGAAAACATTGCTAAACAAGGCTTTGTCAAAGTGCGTGTCGATGGCGTAATTCTCGATATTGAAAAAGGAATGCGACTCGATCGTTACAAAACACACGACATTGAAATTGTAATTGATCGTCTAAAAATTGAAGATGATGTTGATAACGACAAACGTCTCACAGAAACCATCAAAACTGCCATGTATCACGGCGATGATGTACTCATGGTTATTGATCAAGACGCACCAAAAGAAGCACGTTATTTCAGTCGGAACCTCATGTGTCCGTCTTCGGGAATTTCCTATCCAAATCCTGAACCAAACACGTTTTCATTCAACTCTCCAAAAGGAATGTGTCCCAACTGTAACGGATTGGGAACATTATATGAAGTCAACAGCGCAAAGGTAATTCCTGATGCGAAAGCAACGATAAAAGCTGGTGGAATTGCGCCTTTGGGCGATTATAAAAAGTCATGGATTTTCAAGCAATTAGAAATCATCGCAGAACGCTACGAATTTAAAATAAGCGATCCTATCAAAGACATTCCAAAAGAAGCGATGGACGTAATTCTTCACGGTGGAAACGAAAAATTCTCAGTAGTTAGCAAAACTTTAGGCGTTACACGCGATTATAAAATTGATTTTGAAGGAATCGTAAGTTTCATCAAAAGTCAGTACGAAGAAAGCGATTCTTCTTCCATCAAACGTTGGGCAAAAAACTATATGGACAAAGTCGATTGTTCCGAATGTGGAGGATCGCGCTTACGCAAAGAATCGTTATACTTCAAAGTACATAAAAAAAATATTGCCGAATTGGCAAACATGGATGTCGTAGAATTAGCGGCTTGGTTTGATGATTTAAAAAACAATCTTACCGAAAAACAACAAAAAATTGCCACAGAAGTTGTCAAAGAAATTTCAACCCGATTGCGCTTTTTATTAGATGTAGGTCTAAATTATCTTGCATTAAACAGAAGTTCAAAATCACTTTCGGGTGGCGAAGCACAACGTATTCGCTTGGCAACACAAATTGGTTCGCAATTGGTTGGTGTCTTATACATATTAGATGAACCAAGTATCGGTTTGCACCAACGCGACAATGAAAAACTAATCAATTCGCTTGAATCTTTACGCGACATTGGAAACTCTGTCATCGTCGTAGAACATGACAAAGACATGATTGAACGCGCCGATCACGTTATTGATATTGGTCCACATGCAGGACGACATGGTGGCGAAATCATTTCAGAAGGAACGCCAAAAGAATTACTCACACACGATACACTGACCGCTGCATACTTAAACGGAAACAAAGAAATTGCAGTTCCTAAAAAACGTAGAAAAGGAAACGGTAAAAAACTAATCCTAAAAGGTGCTACAGGAAACAATTTAAAAAATGTGTCTGTAGAATTTCCATTAGGGAAAATGATTGGCGTTACAGGAGTTTCAGGAAGTGGAAAATCGACCTTAGTCAATGAAACGCTCTACCCTATTCTAAACGCACATTTTTTCAATGCCGTAAAAGAGCCAATGCCGTACAAAAGCATCAAAGGTTTAGAGCATATTGACAAAGTAATCGATATCAATCAATCGCCAATTGGTCGTACACCACGATCGAATCCTGCGACGTATACGGGAGTTTTTAGCGAAATCCGTAGTCTTTATGCAAAAACGCCCGAAGCAATGATTCGCGGGTACAAACCTGGACGATTTAGCTTCAATGTAAAAGGCGGACGCTGTGAAACCTGTCAAGGTGGTGGATTGCGTGTGATAGAAATGAACTTCTTACCAGATGTCTATGTAGAATGTGAAACCTGCAACGGAAAACGTTTTAACCGTGAAACTTTAGAAATTCGCTACAAAGGGAAATCGATCTCAGATGTACTCAACATGACGATGAATGAAGCGGTTACGTTCTTTGAACACATTCCGAAAATCTACCGAAAACTCAAAACCATTAAAGATGTTGGTTTGGGTTACATTACACTTGGGCAACAAAGTACCACACTTTCTGGTGGTGAAGCACAACGTATCAAACTAGCAACTGAACTTTCTAAACGAGATACAGGAAATACGTTCTATATTTTAGACGAACCTACAACGGGACTGCATTTTGAAGACATTCGTGTCTTAATGGAAGTACTAAACAAACTCGTTGACAAAGGAAATACCATTGTCGTTATTGAGCACAATATGGACGTGATTAAAATGACAGATTACATCATTGATATTGGTTATGAAGGTGGAAAAGGTGGCGGACAAGTGGTCACAAAAGGAACTCCGGAAGAAGTTGCCAAACACAAAACGAGTCATACCGCACGTTTCTTGAAGAAGGAATTGGAATAATTGAATAAAAACACGTACTATGCTGTTCAATAAACAGTTCATCAAGCGTATTTAACAGTTCAGAAACTTAAATTTTCTATTTTTGTGATACAAGTGCAATTTTGCAAGTGTTAGTTAACCTGAGTTCGATGTAAAAAATTTAGTTCGATAC
>NZ_LBMG01000139.1 GCF_001005315.1 Kordia jejudonensis | reverse complement strand
GCTTATTGTTTTTTCCATGTTAGTTTTGTTTAATGAACTCAATCATTACGACTATAAAAATTGTAACTAGTAGCATTAAAAATAACTTTATATAATCAGATTTTACAGTGTCATAATCATGCTCTTTTTTTGCATTGATTAAACTTTTAATTCTTTTTGCATATACTATGTTGAATAGTGGTAATAATGCTAAGTAGAGTATCATATTCCTAATATTCTTTGTCCTATTAAGAAACAAGCAAATATGATTATTAAAATATAATACCGCATTCTGTAATTAGTTTCGCTATTAGCATCGTCTTTTTTTATAATAAGATGATATATCCCATTTAGTATAGCTAGTATACAAATAATGATAATGATATAATTCCAGTAGATTCCCATTTTATTTATTGATTTTCATTCATACAAATTACAAAGTCAATTATGGCAATAGCAGCTCCAATCGGACCCAAAAACCTACTTGCAAGTTTTTTGATTGCCTTCTTTCCAACTTTCTTTAATATAGCTTTATTTCCATTTTTAATTGACTGAAAACTTTCTACCAATGTACTAACCCCGAGAGCTCTCATTAAACAATTCCACGATTTTGAAGTTGTACTTTGAGCATGTAGAGAATTTCCAAAAAGTGTAGACATATTAAAAGCTGTTGCATTGTTAGACTCGTCTATTTCTGTTAAAACCATTATTTCAAGAACTAATGGAACTAACATTGATTCATCCTCTCCATCCAACATTTCTACAATATCAGCATCATTAAAATTACGAGAATAAAAGTAATTTTTAGCTTCAATTATTGAAGGTGCTAACGCATCTTGTGTTGGCTCTGCTGGAATATCAAAACACATACTAAATCCAAAATCCACAGGTGTTCCATCAATTGGTTCGTTTGTGGTATCGTCAACAACTACAGGTCTTTCGCCTGATTGATTCCCTACATTTATAACATCTCCAATTGTTGCTACATTTGTTGGGTCAACAACTCCTGTGTTATTGGAAGCATTGGCATCATCTTGATTTAATAACAAACACATTTTAAAGGTAGTAATTCCGTCACTATTTTCCTTCATAACCCCATCATTTTTATCATCGTTTATTGTTCTTGTAGGGTTTATGACAATTTCATTGAGCTTTTCGTTACTTAATTGTAAAGCTGACAAGAAGTTATTTTTTGCTTCTTCGTTTTGTTCATAGACTAGACTATCGGTTTGACATGCCTGAAAGACAAACACAATTACGACTAATGATAGCTTAATTAAAAATATAGCCAACATTCCTTTTCCAATTCTTTTAATTCCGTTACTCATAATTTTATTAGTTTTTTAATATTGCCTACTCGTTCGTTTTTCAGCTTCCACGACTGTTTGTTTGGTAGTAGTGCATCTCAACTGCGCTCGATGTTGTAAAGGTTAAGTAAT
>NZ_LBMG01000138.1 GCF_001005315.1 Kordia jejudonensis | reverse complement strand
AGGGGAAATTGTTATTCAACCTCAATTTGATGAAGCGGATAGTTTTGGAGAAAGTGAATTAATAGTAATTTGGCAAAATGGAAAATGTGGCTTTCTCAATAAAAAAGGAGAGATTATCATGCTGGCTCAATTTCATCTTGTTTGTGATTTTGAAGAATCTGAATTAGCTGTAATTATACAAAATGGCAAGTATGGCTTTATTAATCAAAAAGGGGAAATCGTTATTCAACCTCAATTTGATAATGCATCTAGTTTTGAAGAAGCTGAATTAGCAGTAATAGAACAAAACAAAAAATACGGTTTTATAAACAAGAAAGGGGAAATTGTTATTAAACCTCAATTTGACAAAGCATTTGATTTTGGAAAATCTGAATTAGCACCAATCAAGCAAAATAGCAAATGGGGGTATATTAATACTAGAGGAGAAATTATTGTTCAGCCTCAATTTGACAAGGCATTTGGTTTTGGAAAATCTGAATTAGCATCAATCGAGCAAAATGGAAAATCTGGCTATATTGACAAAAAAGGAAAAATTGTTATTCCACCTCAATTTGATGAAACAAGAAACTTTTTAAAATACGAATTTGCAAGAATACATCAAGATAGAAAATATGGTTGCATCAACAAGGAAATAGGGAAAGTTATTTTACAACCAAAATTTGATCGTATTGAAGAATATGATGAATTTATTTTAGGCGTTCAATTTGGAAAATCTTGGGGTATTGTAACATGTAAAGGAGAGTATATTGGCTTTACAGAAGAAGATATAGAACAAGAAAAAAGGGAAATATTCACATATGATGAAGATATTGATGTAACAGATGAAGAAATAGCGGAAATGGAAAGAATACTCTATAATAAAAATACTGATATACCAGAAGATGCCACAACACAAGATTTACTGAATGACGTTTTGTGGAATTTTGCAATAGAAAAATTTGACGATTTGGAGTCTTTTTCAATTGAACTTGTAGCGTATAATAATGCATTAAATTCTGAAAACAGTTCCGATTTGGATATAGGTCGTATTTTTAACTCATCAAAAGAAATAACAGTTCAATATTTTTACTCGGGAGAAGATGAAGATCAAATGGAAGAAGATTTTATCGTTAGTACAGAAAATGAAAATGGCTTTATGTTGAAAGAATTTCTCTTTAAAGTACATAATCAAATTTGCGAAAAAATGATGGAGGAAGATGCTACTTATTTCGAAGGTCTAACTCCTTTTGACGATGATTGTGATAAGCCTTTTTTCTTTTTAAATCAAGGCTCATGAGTAAGTAAATACGAGCTTGTTCAAAAATCCGCCTAAAATTAATATGCACACAGTTTTTTGTATACTACCTGCCTTTTGATTTTTTTTAATTTACAAATTGCTTGACGACAGACCAAAATTAAACGAAAAATTATTTAATCTCTCTATAAAA
>NZ_LBMG01000137.1 GCF_001005315.1 Kordia jejudonensis | reverse complement strand
CCATGCTTATTTTTTGGATCAAAATATCTATGTGGTAATTGAACGAATCTATTTTCGGAATCTTTGGCAAGATACTTCTGGACTAATTCAACGCGTTTTATATAGACATTGTGAACTTTATCTAAATGTTGTTTTTTTACAGGCTGATACCACAAATACAATAACTCTTTGGTCTTTTTCTCCACATTTTTAGTTAAGTATATCTCTTTGTATAATTTCTTTTTAGCGAGTTCCCATAAAGAATCTACATAAGAATTAAGAAAGGGAATCCCTGAAGCTTCAAGCCTTGAATCTATGCCTTTTGCCTGTGTTTTAACTTCAGGAAATTCTCCTTCCTTCTCTGCATCATTAGTAAGCTTGAAATTTCGCGCGCCTGGTGTGCCTTGCGAAAGTGGCTCATTTATTTTTTTACCGCCTTCCTTCTCTGCGTATCCTGCCAATTTGTTACCAGCTAGAGTTTCAACTTTGGAAGAACTCGAACTTAACTTTCTGTCAATGTTCAATTTTTTATCAACGGCTATTAATATATTATTTATGTAGCTATTGTTACCAGAGTCTGTATGGGGACAACTTGTCGAACACTCTTTTTTAAAAAACTGATTATCAGTATTTTTTATTTCTCCTTCTTTCTTTATATTTTTTGAGTTATTCAGTGGTTTTGGACAGTTTATCAACAGTATTTTAGGATTCAAATAGAGTTCAAAGCTGGCGTTAGAACCATGCCATATTTTTTGAATGATGATATTGGATTTTTCAAGCTTGATAAGATGTCTTTTAATAGTTCTAGTACTAACACGTGCAATTTTAGCTAATTGTACGTTGTTGGTCTTTAAATAAGGAATATTAGCAGCATCAAAAGAAGCCTTTTTACTTTCTTTCAATAATGAAGCACCATAAATTCTAATAATCTCTCTAGCGGTTGCAATCACAGGTTGACGCAGTCGAGTAGAAAGACTATCAGCGGTAGTGTTGTGTTTTTCAACGAAAACATCAAGTGCTTTGAAAACAATTGAAAAATGAATGATGCTCATGATTTATTAAACGTATTAACCAGCAAATCATCCATAGCTGATGCTATAGAGATTAATTTTTTCTTCCTTTTCTTTGATTTCTTAGCAGTTACTTTTTGTAAATCAAGCATACCATAAAGTCGCAGCTTTTCATCTGCGCTCAATGCTTGAATTACGTTATATACAGTTTCTGCTTTCAATTACTTTATTAGTTTTCTCAGTTAATTCATTCAAACAATTTCAAAACAATACCTACAAGCTTTAAATAACCGATTCTAATTCATTTAAAATTGAGCACAAGAAGTCTTGGTCGCTTCTTTGAGCAACTTTATAATTATGATATAAGTTAGAATTGACTACATCAAGTGTAGAGTAGTTTGATATAGTATGAACAAGAGCTAATAACTTGTCCTATTATCTAAAGATTTAATGTTTTTTTG
>NZ_LBMG01000136.1 GCF_001005315.1 Kordia jejudonensis | reverse complement strand
TATACTGTCCTCTAAATAGGGGAATGATCAGGAGATATAGTCTTTAAACTAGCGTAAAAATTAATTTTTAAACTTTATAAATCTTCACTTAAATTTTCTAAAAACTGAGATAAATTGTCTGCTAAAAAATATAAGTTTGATCTTTCAAGATCACTATGCAAATTATAATTAACTTCTATATTGTGATCCCAAAAGTAAATTTTATCAGTCGTATTATCCATACAGATTAAATTTCCGCCGTCGTCGTGTGCTATTGGAAAAAATGAATCAGGTAATCTTTTTTCTTCAACTTTATATATTTTGAAGTATTCTTCAAGATTGTCATATTCTCCATCATGTAATGCCAAAAACCAATCTATGGAAGATTTAGTTTGGTTACCGCCTTCATTAAAATTGAAAATATTGGGTTCACAACGACCTCCATTATATTTTAATAAATGCTCCGTGTAATTTTTTGGAAAATTAAAATTTAATCTCTTTTCCAGATTATTAATTTGTTTTTTAGTAATTGGTTCTTCTGTTTCAAAAAAAAATGTCATAAATTATGTTTTTAAAATTACCATAATGAAAATCCCCCTGTGTGACCTGTTTTTGAATGAATCGATGATCTGACTAATTGCATTCTTCCTCTGTTTTGATGATGATGCCAGGTATGACCTTTGGGAGTAGCTTTATAGCCAGCTGCTCTATTTGCAGCTCTAAAATCACCAGCTCTCGTTCCCGTGGGTTTAATTTTTACATCATTAATACCATTTTTATATAAATGTTTTCTAAAATCAGGAAAACCAGATTTAGAAAATGGCACTCCAGTTTTAGGATGGTTTTTTCCTGCTAAATGACCGTTTCTTAATCCTGAAAGATTTTGTTTTGGTGCTAGACCTCCTTTAAAACCGAAAGTATTCTTAATTCTAACAGGCATTTTATAAGATGTTCCTCCCCAAAAAGAAAGTCCCATTCCATGCATAAGCATCCTACCGTACCATTCGCGATCATTTTTATCAATAAAATTTAAGTATTCTTTTCCATACTTCATATTCCAATGATAAACTTGCTCTTTATGGGATAAGCCTTGATATTCAGGAAATTGATTTACATAATCAGTTGTTGTTCCATTAAATTGATAGCCAAAGCGAACTAATAAAGAGTAATTTGTATTTTCTTTTTTATTATTTGTCCCAGTAATGACTACTTCATCTAACTTGTTTTCTACAATATTATCTCCATTACTAACTGCTGTTCCAGAACCATCATAAATAATTTTATCTCCATCACCAACACCAAGTGGTTTCCTTCCA
>NZ_LBMG01000135.1 GCF_001005315.1 Kordia jejudonensis | reverse complement strand
ACGCAGGACTTGCTAAAGCCATTCGTAATGCAAAAATGTAATTCAGAAAATCTATATATAAAAGCTTCAATATTTATGTCACTACACTTTTTGCATTTATAGCGTAAGTTTTTTAGTGATGTAAGTAAAATTATGTCAAAATAAGACACTGAAAATATCGTGTTGTTTTTGTAGTTAACTGCTCCTAAGATCGTCAAGAAGATTTAATAAGCAATTGAAATTTAAAAAAAAATACGAATAACAAAAAAGCTTCAACAATTATTGTTGGAGCTTTTAAAAATTTGAGAATTTTAGTTTTATGATAAATTATGACTAGATTTTTTTCCTTGTCAGTGACTAACCTTCTAAATAGAAATCAAAATCTTTAAACGTTATGATTATACTCTAAAAAGCGCTGTTTTACCTTATATTCTACAGTCATTTAATATAAAAAGTTCAAAACTCAATTAATACTCGCTAGGCTTGTCCCAAAAAAGTTTAACAGTTTAATATGTTTGTAATTTATAGTTCAGATTACAAACAATTAATGACAACCATTGATGAACTGAATTCAAAATATGGAAAGAACACCTTGGATATTGCGAGTCAAAAATTAGATTCATCTTGGGCAATACGACAAAATAATCTATCTCAAAACTACACAGCTGATTTTAAGGATATTATCATACTTAATTGTAATTCTCATACGTTTTAAGTCAAATCAACTAGAAAGAATACGTGAAAAGCATATATAAAGTAAGGTTAAATAGTAATATTCTTGTTAAAATCAAAAAGTTTACAATTAAAGGTAAACTTTTTATTATGTTTACATCGTGAACAAGATTTTATTTCTATGAATTATTGATGAAAAGCTTTTTTACTGCAATGATTGGATTACATCTAAAATCTTATGAAAAAAAATGATTTTTATTAACATTTTTGTACGAAATAAAAATAATTACCAACATGTGTTTGGTTAGGAAAATTATCAATTTTTGATAAAAAATCAACGCTTATTTTTAAAATATGACGCTTATGAAAAATTTTTGTGACTGATCTTGAAAGGAACTTCCTTTACCAATAAACCCCAACTCCAACCTTACCATTTTACGAATTAATAATAAACCTGTACTGTATGATACAAGTAGAAAATAATACAACAAATACAAGTGAAATACACTATAACAATGAGTACATCTGTTTGGGCAGTAAGCATAAAGGGCAATACGTACTTAAACAGCATATTCTCTTTGTAGAAGCTTATGAAAATTATGCATGGCTCTATTTAAATGATAATACAAAACGACTAAGTTCCAAACCAATTGGTTATTACGAAGACCTATTAGCTTCTGACGGTTTTACACGTATACACCGATCGTATCTTATCAATATATCATACCTAAAATTATATGAACGTAAATACCGTCTTGTGCATTTAAGAGGAGCAATAACCTTGCCTGTAAGTCATCGAAAAAAACACACATTCTCAAAGTATTTGCAAAGTGCTTAATGGTTTCTATTAGCATATAAAATTACTTAACAATTACACTACAATATAAAAAAATAGCCTACCTAAGCGGAGTCGCTACTCCACACACATTCATGTTT
>NZ_LBMG01000134.1 GCF_001005315.1 Kordia jejudonensis | reverse complement strand
CTCCATTTCTACTAGAAGCCATTAAAAGCATCATTAATATGATTATAACATAAATAACTCGTTTTATCAATATCATATATATTAAATTTATAATTATATACTTTTTTCAAGTTTCCGTTAAAATTATGCTTTATACTTCATCCAAGCACTAACATTATAATTTTGTCACTAGGTATGATAGTATTTCATCAATGAAAAATTTTATTCCAATTTTCTTATTCTTAGACTACTAAAAAAGGATAATGTAAACATAAAATAAGATATTTGATAAATATTCTCTCGCGGTATTTCAGAATCAAAAATAAAAAGAGTTATAAAAGCTAATACTCCCATAATGAATTTGTCCAAATTATATATCTCATAATCTATAAATTTCAGACTACCTTCAAGTTTTATTTTCCTAATATAAATGAGGTTAAAAAGTAACATAAACATACTTATACTAATTATCGTATAAATGAATATTATTTCCTTGTAAATGTAAGTTAAATAAAAAAGTAAGAGAATAGTTATTTCTAACATTCCAAATATTATATTATATTTTTTATAGCTCATTTTAAAATTTATTTTTTCCAGAAAACTTTTTTGGAACTTCCTAGATTTTGAGTACGTCCTTCGTGGCTTAGTACATTTCTTAAAATATTACCTCCTAAAACACCTATTGAGAATCCTAATTTTAATCTTGGATCTACATTTTTTAAACGACTAACAACCAAGGCAATACTACCACTTACACCAGTTATAAGCATATTTGTATTATAATCCCCCTTAAAAGGATTAAATTTTCTGTTAAGCTGTAAATCTTTCTTTAAATTAATTGCATACCCTCTGATATTAGTGTGTTGTTCTTCAAGAGTTAAATTTACAGTTTTTCCTATTTTAAATAGTCCACCTCCATTATAAGTTTTTCTACTTAACGGCTTACCTAATTCATCTCGTATGTTACTTCCATTTTTAGCAAAAATAGATGAAGACCGCTTGTTTTCAAATTTTTGAGACTCTACTATCGTCGACATTGTAGAAGAACTATACTTAAATGAAGTATTACCATCTTCATCAACACTTGTAACTAATTGAACATTATATTTTGTCGTCGTCGTTGTCACTGTTACTTCTGTAAAGTCATCATTGTACTCGTTAACCGTTTGGGTTATTGTATGCCTTAAATTATGTACTCCTCCATCTGGAGTATCTCCTATAAATGTATATTCTGTATTTGTAGTTTGAGTATATTTCGTTTTACAATCATCACAATTACTTCCAAATGGCTTCATACCATCAGGATCTAAAAAGAAAATTGGATTATTAAACGCATAGTTGTACGGGGAATGTCTACGCATTTCTTCAGCAAGCGGGTCAATATTCATCCATCGCCCTAGAGAAGCATCATAATTTCTAGCAGAAAAATCTAACCATTGAAGCCCAAGCTCGTCATTTTCTTCTTTTCCACCAAAGCCATAGTTATGGTTTCTTCCAGTAATTAGATTATTATATCCTTTTTGCTTTAGCCCAAAAGGATAATAATTGTTTTCTTCTTTAATTTCAGAAGTTACATCTATATTTCCATCATTATTTAAATCTTCATATGATAA
>NZ_LBMG01000133.1 GCF_001005315.1 Kordia jejudonensis | reverse complement strand
TTTATTTGGGTAAAACAAGTATATAATCGCCTAAAATTTTATCAGCATCATTTATCTTTGGTTCGTCTTTGCGAATCGAGGAAAAGCAATTTATTTTACCACGAATACACGAGTTTGTAAACTTGCAATAGCGTTGGTCTAACATACTAAAAGCATTCACACTGAGTGAAGTCGAAGTGAAGCGTATCTAAAAAGGCGAAGCCGATCTAACATCCAATAGCGTCAGCGATCTAAGAGCAAAGCAAGTCTAAGAAAACCCAATCAAGTCCGAATTTGCATACTCCGAAAACTCACGCAACAACAATTTCAATTTCGGATTGATAAACTGTTCGCAAAACGGTTTCTTCGGATTAGAATAGTAATAATTGGTAATTTCCTCGCGTGAAGCTTTAAAAGATACAAAAGGCAACACTTGTGTGATGATGGAATCTTTAAAATTCGTCTGTAACGCAGACAATATATTTACAACTTCTTTTTCTTGCGATGGATTATAAAAATAAACCGCCGACCGATATTTCTTCCGCATAGAATGCTGTACGGTAGATTTATGCGTCCGTAAATGAATCTCAACGAGAACCTTCAAAGGAATTATGGAAGCATCAAATTGTACAATAACTGCTTCCGAAAACGTGTTGTTCACTTCCGTAGATTGTACCCAACCTTGTTTCACATCATGTACACCAATTAGCGATTGAAATACCGCTTCCGTACACCAATGGCAACCGCCGCCAAGAGCAATAGTCGTAAGTTTTTTCAAAATGATTTATATATATAACTAATTGTTAAAAAAATAGATCTCGCTGTATTTAAGTAGTGCAAAAGTACGCAAAGTATTGTAAACACTGGTATGTTGAGTTGTACTGTTGTATTTCATTCTATAGAAATAAAGACATTTTAACTCCTTTTCAAGGCTGGTTTTTCCGTTTCACAAGATTTATTTTGTAATACCGCGCAATATAATGTTGTTTTACGCTAAATTATTTTTGTGAACTTTTAAAGTGAATTAATAGCAAATAATTATATATAATTCATTCACTATTTGTAAAATATATCTTTTCAATTTCATAAAAATTAATCCAATTAAAATAACTAAATAGAATAAATAGTAAAACAATGACTCAACACCACACGTATCAAAAATTCATCTTTCTGTTTTTAGCAGGAACGGTATTGTTCTTGTACAATTGTACTACAAATACCATCGACGAAGGCGACATTCAAGATCTGCCACCAATAGAAGAAACGGTTACCTATGACGACGATGTCGCGCCAATAATTGCAAGCAATTGCATCGGTTGCCACAGCGGACCAAATGCCAATGCAGGGTTAGACTTGTCAAACTATGCCAATGTTAGAGGTGCCGCCGAACAAGGAAATCTTGTCAATCGTATCAACAACGGATCCAATCCGATGCCGCCATCAGGAATATTACCTCCTGAAACACGTCAAATCATTGACCAATGGATTGCTGATGGATATCTTGAAAACTAAGAAATAATCCAATAACGTAAATCAGAACAACATGAAAAAAATACTAATTGTATGTTTCCTTTTTGTAGCAGCAAATGTTTCTGCGCAAAAATACTTCACAAAAACAGGCGAAACAGATTTTAAAGCAT
>NZ_LBMG01000132.1 GCF_001005315.1 Kordia jejudonensis | reverse complement strand
ATTTTGTGTACTACACAAAATTTTACAAATGTTTTTTCAATTTCCCTTCATAGCTTAGTGTTTTAAACACTAAGCAGAAATATTGCTTTGGTATAAAATATCGAAAAAAGAGGTTTTGAATTTTATTTTTTGTTCTCAAAACTGATCTTGTTTCAATAAAGCAATAGGTAAAGAATTCAATTTTCGCTTTTCATTTAAGGGTATTTTTTAAAACTGCATGAAAAAGAAATGAGCGTATTGTTCAAGTACCAAAAGTGAACAAATGATATTTCAATCGTGCTTTTTAGCTTAGTGTTTTCAACACTAATTTGTTAAAATATGAATGTACACGTAAAACGCAATACAGCTAAAAACGGAATTGAAATTGTATTTTCAATTCCTATTCAGAGAGAGTTAATCACTTTTTTACAGAAATTAGGCTTTAAGCACTTTTTTAAAAACGAAATGAAATGGTATGCTGACTATCATCCAGCATACGTGCGCTTTGCAAATGATTTAAAAAAAGCAATAGAAAATGATAAGGACTGGAAGTCTATTACCATATGTCCTACTTACAAACCAAGCTTTGAAAATATTGATAATTTAAAGTTCTGTGTTGTAGATATTAATATTAGATGTAATGATGAAATTATAGAAGATGAATATGTGATTTTTGAAAATTATAAAAGAGTAGCTACGGTAATTGCTGAACGATTTTCGAAACGTTTTTTTGGCGATCATATCGATTCACTAGAGGTTTTCCCTCGAAACTATAAGGAGAGAGCAAGAACATTGTTGCGAGTTCAAAAGGTTATTGATATAGATGACAATGGAAATTTTATCTCTGTCAAATTCATGGATTCTTTAGTAGAACTGATTAAAGATGTACAGATAAGTAAAACTTCTAGTAACTCTATTGAGATAAACAACACCATTGAACATGAGAAAATTATAGAAACAGGTATTTTAGACAATGAAACAGATTTTGACAAACTGCTAATTTTAGAAGTGATTGATAAGTTAGTATCTATTGAACAAACAACCAAAGTTACAGACACTCGGTTGATTCAAACACTAATTACTGAGATTGAAGAAGCTTCTACCCTTAATTTTGATACACTTCGTATGGAGAAACTCAAACAAGTCATTCGATTGTACAAAGAATGGTTTGAAGACTTCCCAAATTGCTTTAAAGCAAGTGTAGCGATTGCAATGCTTCCCCTACTCAATTTTACAAAAGAAAGTTTAAAAAATAAATCGTTTGCTACTGATCTTGTCTTTGATAAACATCAAGTGAATAATGTACTCGTGCCCTTTTATGTATATGAATGTTTTCAAAAAGGAGTTATTCCATTGCAAGACATTCCAAAACTAAAAATTGAATTTCCCAAGTTGTTTGATGTGACTATTGAAACATTAGATTCATTATCTGAATTTGAACTTTTTATGGTATCACAACTAGAAAATTATGAAGATTTAGGAATCAATATCAATGCGCGTGAACTTAATAGATATTGGCAAATAAATGGTTTTGATATTTTAAAAAAGATTGGCTACCCTATTGATTTACAATATCCCTACGCAAGTTTAAGTAAAGGACATATTTCATTGCAAACACTAGATCATATTTTACACGAAAATAAACAAAAAT
>NZ_LBMG01000131.1 GCF_001005315.1 Kordia jejudonensis | reverse complement strand
ACAAGTACTCACAGAACTTATGAGTTTTACAAGACATAAAACCAAATCTCAACTTCGTAAATATTTAAGAGGTATTGGTGCATCATTAGCAAAAGATTATTCTAACAAATACACAATTGATTTTTAAATATTAAAAAAGAGTGCTTTAATAACAAACATTATGGTTGTCATTATTTTTAAAAGTAAAGTGCTCTTTTTATTTTCATATTAACTCATCCCTTAATGATGAGTAAAAAAATAGCTAATCGTTAAGTGATTAGTTTAGCATATTCCTGTATATCATAGTATATAAATAGAATAGTAGTAATTTTATTAAACTTTAATTATACACTAGGCGATTTCAAAACTTAAAAAAGTAATTTTAAGACAGTTTAACGTTATCACAAAATTAGAAATGACATTAGTAATAGGTAGAATTACACAAGGAGGAATTAGAGTAGATAGTGATTCTAAAATAACTAATCCCAATATTGCTTCCAATCGCAATAATATTTTTTCAGGATTACTTAAAACTATAATTCTAAACCCAAAGATTTCTGTGTCTTACGCAGGAGGTGTTGATACTGCTCAAAAAGCAATTGAAGCACTTTATAAATTAGAAAAATTTGAAATCAATAAAGTCAAAAATTTACTTCTTGAAATTCATTCTAAAAATGACTGTGAAACTGATTTTTTAATAGCATCACTCGAAAACCAACCATTACTTTATAAAATTTCAAATAATAAAATTAATATATCAAATTCATTTCAATGGATTGGAGATATTAAAGGCTTTAATCTATTTCAGAAAGAATTTTTCCCTAATTTAAAAAGTCAAGATCCTAAGCATATTTCAACTGTTCACTCTAACGCTTTTAAAAAAGTAATTGAGAGTGATCAAATTGAGAGTGTTGGAGGATTTCATATAACTGCTCACAGAACAAAATTCGGAATTGAATATTTGTTCAAGATGTCTTTGAATATGGGACGTTCAGAAACTATAACTATGAAACAAGGCGCAAATACCATTCCTTGGGGAAATGCAGGCACTGGAACATTTTCTTCTTCTTACCTAAAATCTAATAATCCTTATAAGCCAGCAATTGGAATTCATTTTCCAATAGGTAATTTTGGAACTTTATATTATCCAAGAGTAAGTAGAAAAGTGATTTTTTATAAAAACGTTAATGGTTTTGAATTTGCTGAAAAAGTAAAGTCTGATTATGGCATTAAAATTATTGGAATGATTAAAAATGGAGAATATATGACAATGATATAAAATACTACTAATAATTATATGTATTCTTAATTGAAGTTTAGTAGCTCGAAAAAGACTCAAGTATACTTCAAAAAACATTCACTTTTCAAAACCAATTTCCCCAAACTCGCGTTTTACCATTTTTTACCGTATTATTTCGCTTCTAAAAACATAAGAAAAATATTATTTTTCATTGAATTTTGAATCATTTTAAAACTTTTTTTCAAAAAAAATTACAACTTGGTTAATTTTTCTTCTCGAGACTTCAATTTTCAACAGACTTAAATTGTTAAATAAAAGTAAGAATATACTTTAAATTATATCTTG
>NZ_LBMG01000130.1 GCF_001005315.1 Kordia jejudonensis | reverse complement strand
AACGTCACGACATTTTCAGTTTTCGGATAGTCTGTCGCCGTTTGATTGAGTGTGTCTGTAAGCAGTGTTTCTTCTACGGAAGTGAGATATGCTAGGTCTTTGATATGCGTTGCGCCAGACAAGAAACTGTTTAGAAGCGTTTGCAAATGATCTTGAATCATCTGTATCGTTTCGTCGGCGATGACCGTATTATTGTAATCGAACTTGATTTTGAGACCTTCCGAAGATGGCACGATAATTAGTGCGATGGAATAGTTTGTGCTTTCAATTCCTTTGGCATTTTCAATTTCGAAACTCACTTTGGTATCCGAAGAAATTTCGTCCATTGGATAGTTTTCAAACACCAATAAGGTATCAAATAGTGTATCTTTTACTTCACTTTGCGCCTCCACAACGCCCAAAGGCAAGTAACCGTGTTCTTCTCTCGCCGTAGTATGCTGTTTTTGAAGTGATTGCAACCAATTTGTAATTTCCTGTTTTCCATCAATTTGCGCACAAACGGGAATCGTATTGATGTAGAGTCCGACATTTTCTTCCACGTTTTTGACGCCGCTATCTCTTCCTGAAATTGTAGCTCCAAATACTGTATTTTTTTGTCCTGTATATTTTGAAAGTAAGTATGCCCAACTTCCTTGAATGAGCGTATTTATTGTAATTCGATGTTTTTCTGTAAAGCGTTGTATGTCGCCAGTGAACATGAATTCTTTTTCTGTGTTTCCAAAGATTTTGTTGCGTTTGGATGCGTCATTAATAAACGGTAGATAGGTTGGTGTTGTAATTTCTGCCAGATAGTTGTTCCAAAATGCGCTTGCTATTGCTGACTTTTTGGTTGCGATATGACGAATGTGTGTTCCGTAATTATCATATGGTAGTTCGGGAAAGTTTCCGCTTTTTTCAAATTGTGTGTAGCATTGCATGAAGCGTTGCATAAGGCTTGAAAGTGACCAACCGTCCCACAGAATATGATGATTGGTAAAGATCATTCGTGTTTTTCCTTCGCCAATATTGAGTAATGTGATTCTGAATAATGGTGCATTCTCGAGTGTGAATCCTTTTTTTCGATCGTCCGCAAGAAATTCGTTTAGTTTTTGTGCTTTTACAGCTTCTGAATATTGGCTAACATCTATTTCTTGTAGTGGCACTAGAATGTTTTTATGTACACATTGCACTGGAATTGCCAATTGATCAGCGTAGATTCCTGTTCGTAAAATGCTGTGTTTTTCTATCAAATATTCCCATGTTTTTCGGAATGCTTCTTTTGAAAATTTATTAGTAATATCGCACTGAAATTGAATCGCATATCCCGAAGTATCATCGTCGTATAAGCTGTGAAATAGCAAACCTTCTTGTAATGGACTCAGTGGATATATATCTGTAATTGTATTAATGTTTCGTTTGAATGTCGCTAAACTTTCGTTTGAAATTGTTGCTGGTAAACCGTAATCGCTTGCTGTTTTTATCGTGCTTTTCTCAGCGGTACAATGTGATATAATATGTTGTAATGCAGCAATGTAGTTGTCTGCTATGTTTTGTATGGTTTCTTTGTGATAACGCTTGCTATCGTAGCTCCAATCGAGTTGTAAAGTATTGTTCACAACCATGCTATTGATGGCAATTCGATGTGGGTTTTGGTTTGATGTACTGATGGATTCGCCTGCGGATTCAGCTGCAAAACCTACCAAACTGTCTGCTTCCTTGGACACACTATTGTCAAAACTTCCTAAGTAGTTGAAGATGATTTCTTGATAGTTTGCCCTTACACTTTCTTGCGTTTCTTGATCGCCCAAATAACGAAGTACGCTGTACCCAATTCCTTTTTCTGGAATTGCTCGGAGCATGTCTTTCGTATCTGCGATTAAGGTTCCTATTTCGTCTTTCGATCTGATGTCCAAACTCACAGGATATACCGTTGTAAACCAACCA
>NZ_LBMG01000013.1 GCF_001005315.1 Kordia jejudonensis | reverse complement strand
AAAGCAAAGCGACCAAAAAGCGAAGCGACCCGAGAACAAAACATCCCAACTATAAAAAACTTTTCGTACTTTTACATTCTGAATGAAAAAAATCATTAAACATATCTGTACGTCTCTACTAGCATTGCTCGTCTTATGCTCTACCTTTTCATTTACCATCAATGAACATATTTGTGGTGGACAAAAAATGAGCATGGCAATTGGTATTGAAGCGGAAAACTGTGGTATGGAAGTCGCACAAATAGCTTCTGACCAAACAACAATTCAGCAAACACCATGTTGTAATGATATCAGTACCTTTATCCAAGGACAACAAGAATTACAGACAAACTACGATGATATTACATTCACTTCACAAATAATTATCACAGCATTTGTATACCATTATATCTTTGTACTTCCTACAGTAGACGAAGAAAAAACAGTATACAAACCTTATATTCCGCCGCCTTTAGTCAAGGACATTCAGCTCTTAGACGAGACTTTTTTAATTTGATATACATACTACGAACGTTAGATTCCTATGAATTTCTTCACTAGGGAAACCTAACTATTTACACAAGTATTCACACATTCGTTTGTATAAATATCAACTCTTATGCTCAATAAAAGCATCAAATTTTTAATACATCATAAGCTTGTTACGATACTCCTACTCATCACTATCATTGGGTTTGGACTCAGTACAGCTCCATTCAATTGGAACTTAGGCGCATTTCCTAAAAACGCAGTTGCCGTAGATGCAATTCCTAATATTGGCGAAAATCAACAAATTGTATTTACCAAATGGCAAGGACGTTCGCCAAAAGATATTGAAGATCAAATTACCTATCCGTTAACGACAGCATTGATGGGAATTCCAGGTGTAAAAACCGTGCGAAGTTCGTCCATGTTTGGATTCTCTAGTATCTATATTATATTTAATGATGAGGTCGATTTCTATTGGAGTCGGAGCCGAATTTTAGAAAAACTAAACGCCTTACCAAGTGCATTACTACCCGAAAATGTACAACCTACACTTGGACCTGATGCTACAGGACTCGGACAAATATTTTGGTACACCTTAGAAGGTAGAGACGAAAACGGAAACGTAACAGGTGGCTGGAATTTACAAGAACTCCGAAGCATTCAAGATTACTATGTAAAACCTGCATTATCTAGTGCTGCCGATGTGTCGGAAGTAGCTTCCATTGGCGGTTATGTACAAGAATACCAAATAGATGTCAATCCTGATGTACTAAAAAAATACAACCTTTCTTTAGCACAAGTGGTCAATGCTGTTCGGAACACCAACAAAGAAATTGGCGCAAAAACCATTGAAATCAATCAAGCAGAATATGTAGTGCGCGGATTGGGCTATATAAAATCGATTACTGACATTGAAAACACTGCGATTCAATCCAAAAACTTTACGCCAATTCGTATCAAAGATGTGGCGAACGTATATCTCGGTCCAGCCGAAAGAAGAGGTATTTTAGACAAAGAAGGTGCAGAAGTTGTTGGTGGCGTTGTCGTGGCTCGCTTCGGAGCGAATCCAATGGAAGTCATTACCAATGTAAAAGATAAAATAAAAACCATTGCCAACGGTTTGCCTACCAAAACGCTCAAAGATGGACGTGTTTCACAACTCACCATTGTTCCGTTTTACGATCGTACCGAATTGATTGAAGAAACCTTATACACACTAGAAGAAGCACTAACACTCGAAATTCTCATTACACTTTTAATCATCATCATAATGGTGTTAAATTTAAGAGCTTCGGTTTTAATTGCAAGTGTATTGCCTATTGCAGTATTATTTGTGTTCATCACGATGAAACTCGGACAAGTTGATGCCAATATTGTTGCCCTTTCGGGAATTGCCATTGCTATTGGTACGATGGTAGACATGGGAATTGTCCTCATAGAAAATATTACACGACATTTAGAAGAAGATACCGAAAATACTCCGATCAATAGCTTAGTGTACAACGCCACTTCGGAAGTCTCAGGCGCCATTCTCACGGCAGTGCTCACAACCATTGTAAGCTTCATTCCTGTGTTCATGTTAGTTGGTGCAGAAGGAAAACTATTCAGTCCGCTTGCTTACACAAAAACCATGGCACTAATTTCTGCCATTATTGTCACACTCTTTATCTTACCTGCATTGGCAGCTTGGGTATTTGGCTGGAAACAAACCTCAAAATCGTTAAAATATGTAATCAATTTTTCTCTCATTGCGTTTGCAGCGTATACAATGACACACAACATTTACATGGGAATTCCGTTGCTTTTCATTGCCAGTGTCAATTTGGCTCAGGTTCAAGAATTTATCTCAAAAACCACTGCAAAACGTATGCAATTCATCATTGCAATTGCAATACTCATCGCTGTACTTACCAACTACTGGCGACCTTTAGGATATACCAATAACTTAGCAATAAACTTTATTTTTGTCATTGTAACCTGCGCAGTCGTTATTGGCACATTTCTCATCTTTATAAAGTATTACGAACGTATGTTGCGTTGGGCGTTGGCAAACAAACTGCTATTTCTAAGTATTCCTTTACTGATACTAATTGCTGGTGTTCAAATATGGCGCACTACGGGAAAAGAATTCATGCCAGCGTTAAATGAAGGTTCATTTTTGCTCATGCCAACTTCTTTACCACATGCAGGAATTGCCGAAAACAAAAAGATTTTACAACAGTTAGACATGTCCGTTGCCAATATTCCTGAGATTGAAACAGTTGTTGGAAAAGCTGGTCGCGTAGAAAGTGCGCTCGATCCTGCTCCATTGTCCATGTATGAAAATATCATCATTTACAAACCTGAATATATTTTAGACGAAAACGGAAATCCACAACGTTTTAAAGTGGATGACGATGGTCGCTTTTTATTGAAAGATAATAGTGGCGTTGTAGAGAATAAACAAAGCATCTCGACTGCGCTCGATGTGACAAATTCGTCAAATCAAGTGGCGAGAGGAACGTACGATGTATCAAAATCCGACTTAATTCCTGATAAAAACGGCGAATTATATCGCAATTGGCGACCGCATATACAATCGCCTGATGATATTTGGCAAGAAATTGTAAAAGCTACAAAACTCCCAAGTATCACGTCTGCGCCAAAATTGCAACCAATTGAAACACGGCTTATTATGTTGCAAACGGGAATGCGTTCGCCAATGGGTATTAAAATTAAAGGACAAAATTTGGAGCAAATTGAAGCCTTTGGTTTGGAGTTGGAAAGCATTCTAAAAGAAGTGCCCGATGTTAAGCAAGAAACCGTATTTGCTGAACGTTTGATTGGGAAACCGTATTTAATATTAGACATCAATCGTAATGAAATTGCACGCTACGGATTGTCCATCAAAGCTGTTCAGGATATTTTAGAAGTTGCCATTGGTGGAAAAATAGTGACACAAACTATTGAAGGCAGAGAACGTTACAATGTACGCATTCGATATCCGCGCGAATTGCGTTCGAGTCCTACGGATATTGAAAATATTTTAGTTCCATTGCCAAATGGTTCAGAAATATTGTTAAAAGAATTGGTAACAATAGGTTACGAAAAAGGACCACAACTAATTAAAAGTGAAGATACATTTCTGGTAAGTTATGTATTGTTCAATAAACAATCGGACATTTCGGAAGTTACGTTGGTAGAAGAATTACAAACCATCATTCAAAAACGTATTGATGCAGGAAGTTTGGTTGTGCCAAAAGGTGTCAACTTTGAATTCTCGGGAACGTATGAACAACAAGTCCGTGCCGAACAAACCTTAGTTATTATTGTTCCAATTGTGTTGCTCATCATCTTTTTAATTCTGTATTTTCAGTTTAAATCGATAGCGACATCATTCTTCATCTTTGCAGGAATTGCCGTAGCATTTGCTGGTGGTTTCATTATGATTTGGCTCTACGGACAAGCATGGTTTTTAGATATTTCTGTCTTTGATACAAATCTTCGCACATTGTTTCAAATACAAACCATCAACCTCAGTGTTGCCGTTTGGGTAGGATTTATTGCCTTGTTCGGAATTGCCACAGATGACGGCGTTATTATGGCAACCTACTTAACACAATCATTCCAAAAACAACAACCTGAAACTACAAAGGACATTCGTGAAGCGGTTGTAACGGCTGGAATGAAACGTATTCGTCCATGTTTAATGACTACAGCGACAACCTTGTTAGCACTATTACCAATTTTGACCTCAACAGGTCGCGGAAGTGACATCATGATTCCAATGGCAATTCCAAGTTTTGGCGGTATGTTAATCGCGTTAATTACCCTATTTATTGTTCCTATTTTATACAGTTGGCACAAAGAAATTCAATTTAAAAACGAAAACGCATGAAGCAGACATTCACATACATTGTAGCTTGCTTTTTGGTAGTTAGCATTTCTCACGGGCAAACGCTCGAGAACTATCTGGCGGAAGCCGAACAAAACAGCTCAGAAATTTTAGCCAAGCAATTTCAATACGAAAGCGCGTTGGAAAAAGTAAACGAAGTCGGAAGTTTACCCAATACACAATTGGGCGTTGGTGTATTTGCACAAGCCGTAGAAACGAGAGTTGGACCGCAACGAGCGCGATTCTCGGCAAGTCAAAAAATTCCATGGTTTGGTACGCTGAACGCGAAAAAGAAAAACGCTTCGTATTTGGCAAACGCAAAGGAAAGTGAACTCAATTTTTTAAAACGACAACTATCGTTGAATGTAAAAATTGCGTATTATGAATTGTACAAACTCCAACAACGACAAACTATTACAGCACAACATATTGAAATTTTAGATACGTATGAAAAGTTAGCCTTGAATGAATTGGAAAACAATCGGACAAATATGGTTGATGTGCTCAATATTAAGATGAAAAAGAATACGCTTGTACAGCAATATCAAGCTATTTCAGAAGATATTCGCAGTAAAAAAATTCAATTCAATTTGGTGTTAAACAAGTCAATTCATCGTGAAGTTATTGTGTTAGATTCGTTACACATACCCAAAAACGAACTATTTGCAAGTGATGACACGATTATAACACATCCAAAGTTGCAACAATTGGATGATTTGGAAAACGCGTTGCAACAATCGGAAATCGTAGCCAAAAAAGAAGGAAATCCATCTATTGGTTTCGGACTCGATTATGTGTTGGTTGCTGAACGATCGGGCATTTCGTTGCCGGATAACGGAAAAGACATCATTATGCCAATGGTCAGCGTTTCTATTCCGTTATTTAATAAGAAACACATCGCGAAGCAAAAACAATTACAGTTGGAACAACAAGCCGTTTCGCAAACAAAAATTACAGTAAAAAATCAATTACTAATGGCTTTAGAAGCAGCACGAAACAAAATGATGAATGTTAGAGAAAGTGCAGCCACACAAGACGAAAATATTGAACAAGCCACGCAAGCCAAAGAAGTCATTTTAGCGGCGTATCAAACTGCTAAAATGGATTTTGAACAGTTATTAGCGTTGGATCAATTGAAATTAGGCTTTGAATTACAGAAAGTTAACGACATAGAAACCTATTTTACCAACAAAGCCATCAGCGACTTTTTAACAGAAAATGATCGTAAAAAATAATTCAAATGAAACAAACCTATACAATTACAGGAATGACCTGCGCAGGTTGTAAAGCCAAAGTAGAAACTGTTTTACAGAATTTAGATACTGTAACAGATGTTACTGTCAATTTGGAGCGTTCGGAAGCTGTTGTAACGTCTACTACTCCACTCAACTTGGAACTGTTACAAACAGCATTGCCTGAAAAATATACCATTTCGGAACAAACAAAAAACATTTTTGCACCATCTGAAATAGAAGAAAAAAGTGAGCTACAACAATTATTCCCGTTATTTTTAATCTTCTTTTACATTACCACAGCAAGTATTTTGATGAATTTCAGCAGTTGGAAAACGGCCGAATTTATGCTCGATTTTATGGGCTTATTCTACATCGTATTTAGCTTTTTCAAATTTTTAGACTATACAGGATTTCCTGCGTCGTTTCAAATGTACGATCCGTTAGCCAAGCAAATTCCAGCCTACGCATGGGTATATCCGTTTATTGAAGTGGCACTTGGTGTGCTATTTTTATGCAGAATTCAAATTCCGATTGCCTTAATTACAACAATAATCATTTTAGGAATTACCACCATTGGCGTTTCCAAAGCATTGTTTGACAAAAAAACGATTCAATGTGCATGTCTAGGAACGGCGTTAAAATTACCCATGACTAAAGCGACTTTTATTGAAAATTCAATCATGTTAGTCATGGCAGTCTGGATGTTAATCAACTTATATTTTTAAAGATGAAAAAATACATTATTTATATCGTTTTACTCCTTGCAGGAATTGTTATTGGGAAGTTTGCCCTTTCGGGAGAAAGTACGCAGCAACATTCAAATTCGGAAGCAATAACAACAGAAAGTACTCTATGGACCTGTTCGATGCATCCGCAGATTCAACAACCAGAAGCGGGCGATTGTCCAATTTGTGGAATGGATTTGATTCCTGCCCAAGAAAGTACTGGAGAATTGTCTGAAAATCAGTTTCGTATGACGGAAAACGCCATCGCATTGGCAAATATTGAAACCATAACTGTTGCCGAAGGAAACGCGGAAAGTTCAGCATTGCAACTCACTGGAACTATTGAAGCGAACGAAAAGACAAACGCAATACAAACCGCACATTTTGGTGGACGTATTGAAAAATTATATGTAAATATTACAGGAGAACAAGTTCGAAAAGGACAACGTATTGCCTTGATCTATTCGCCTGAGTTGGTTACGACACAACAGGAATTAATTACGGCAATCCGCATGAAAGCATCGCAACCTGAATTGTACAAAGCAGTGCGAAATAAATTGAAATTGTGGAAACTATCTGAAGCGCAAATTCAACAAATCGAAACCTCAAAAAAGGTTTCTTCAAAGTTTCCGATTTACGCTAGTGTTTCTGGTGTCGTTACTGAAAAACTTGTAGAAGAAGGAAATCATATTATGGAAGGTGGCGCATTATTTAAAGTATCGAACTTAAACACGGTTTGGGCAAGTTTTGATGCGTACGAAAAACAATTGTCTAGCTTAAAAGTTGGCAACACGATTACGATTTCGACGAACGCGCATCCGAATGAAGAAATTTCGGCAAAAATTACCTTTATTGATCCTGTTGTGAATACAAAAACGAGAACCGTTGCGGTAAATGTTGAATTGAACAACAAAGATGGAAAGTTAAAACCTGGCATGTTTGTCACAGGAACATTGGAAAGTACGCAAAAGCAAGATTCGGCAATCTACATTCCTAAATCGGCTATTTTATGGACAGGAAAACGATCGGTTGTGTATGTAAAAACTTCGGCAAACGAACCTGTTTTTGAAGCTAGAGAAATTACCTTAGGAAATGCTACAACAACACATTATGAAGTCATTTCGGGAATTAGTTCCGATGATGAAATTGTCACCAACGGCGCTTTTACGGTTGACGCTGCGGCACAATTGCAAGGAAAAAAGTCAATGATGAATTCCAATGTGTCTAGCCATACCTCAACACAAGCAAATGTTACCAAAAAGATGGAATTTAATACTGAGTTTGAACAGGCGTTTCAACCAAGTATTCAAGCCTATCTTGAGTTAAAAGATGCGTTTGTAAAAAGTGACACAAAATTGACTGATAAAAAAAGTAAAGCATTTCGGGAAGCATTGGAACAGTTAACGAATTCGCAACGTGAAAAATTGGATTTATATTGGGCTTTACTCCACAAAAATTCAAAATTAATTAATGAAATCGTTCCATTAGAAAGACAAAGAGTATTTTTTCAACTCATTTCTAATCATATGATTGCTATTGTAGAAAACTTTAAAACCTTAGAAAATCCACTAACAGTTCAATTTTGTCCTATGGCAGATAATGACAATGGTGCGTATTGGTTGAGCAATGAAAAACTAATCAAAAATCCGTATTTTGGGGACGTTATGCTTACCTGCGGAAGTGTGACGTAGGAATTAGGAATTAGGAATTAGGAATTAGGAAAATTAAACATTTGAAATAAGCACAAAACGAATCAACACAAAACAAATTAACAAATTATCATTAAAGTACATAAACGTAAACAATATGAAAAAAGTAATCTTATCAATCGTACTCATCGCTTCTGTAACCATCATTGGATGTAAAGGAGATGGAAAGACAGAAAAATCAGAAACAACAACGGAAATGTCAACGGAAACTGCAACAGGAAAAGATTTATCTGTAGTAAATTTTGGAGTTCGTGGAAACTGTGGCATGTGTAAAACAACTATTGAAAAAGCCGTGAATAGCTTGGATGGTGTGGCAAATGCGAATTGGGATGTTAAGAAAAAACAAATTGAAGTTTCTTATGACGAAAATATGGTTAAGGAAGATGAAATGCATAAAGTAATTGCTGCCGCAGGATACGATACTGATGAACAACTTGGCGACAAAGCTGCCTATAAAAATTTACCTAAATGTTGCCAGTTTGATGCTGATCAACAAATGAATCAATAAGAAAAAGTTTTATACGAAACGTTACTATTATATATTGAAATGGTACAAAAAAAGGAAATGACCGCGGACTTTGAACAGCTAACTTATACTAGTGTTATGCTGAGAAAATCTTGGGAAAATCAACTTTCCTTTTTTAAGCGTCTAGAAAATACTAGAGTTCCTGAACATGGGATTTCTAATTTTATCCAATGGATGTTACTCAATGATTATTCAAAAACATTTTTTGCAGGTTCATCAATGTGGCAGTTGTTGATAAGCAAACCAACTCCTAACGGAAAATTAAATTATCAACAAACACTTAGCATTCAATTTGATAGTAGAATTTCATGCTATAAAATGAAGTATTCCGATTGGGATATCATTGATACTGAGGAAGATTATGAAAAAGCTACTTGCTGGGAAACAACATGTATAGCAATTGAATTAGTTCCAAAATTTTTAGAATTTATCCATTGGAATACGAAGTGGTAATTACAAGTCTAGGTATCATTCTTAGGGAAAAAATAGTATAACTAAACGTTATAAAACGAATCTTACGTACCTTTGCGTCATGACAACATACGTATTGATTATTGCGGCTTTGTATGGCGCATTGGGAATTATTTTTGGCGCTTTTGGAGCGCACGCATTGAAGAAAACATTTTCAGATGAATTGCTAAAAAGCTTTGAAACAGGTGTAAAATACCAAATGTATCACGCCATTGTATTATTAGTTATCGGATTTCAATTTTCGTTTACGGAAACTCTTGAAAAAGCTATTGCTTGGTGTTTTATTATAGGAATCTTTTTGTTTTCATTCAGCATTTACGGCTTGTGCATCAGTAGCGCCAAAGGTAAAAAATTGCGCTTTTTAGGTCCAATTACTCCTCTTGGCGGATTGCTATTGGTTATCGGTTGGATTTTATTAGGTGTTTCTTTTTTGTAGTTTTTTTGAATGCTAGATATTGGGTTTTGAGTATTTAAATAATAAAAAGGCTATACATCTTAATATTATTCAATTCTTCAATCTTTCAATCTAAGATTACATATTCACGTTTTAACACTTGCAAGCTTTTCTTAGACGTAATTAAACCATTGATTAAAAATTCACGTACATCTTCCAAATCGTCATGCGGAACATACTTTGCCCATTTGGTTTCCGTCGTAATTACTTTAAGTTGACGTAATACCTTTTTTGTGTCGCCTGCTGTTCGTAAAATATAGTTAGGACTATAACTCGGTTCTTCTTTATGAAAATATTCATATTGTTGTGTAAATTCGCTTTTCTTAATAAAATAAAGCTTTTCTACATCATTATCTTTGTAAAAACTCGTCCATTTGGCAAATCCGACTTTAGCGCCATTTCGAAAGTTTGAAGCGTCCGTTTGCAAGCGCCATCTACAAGTAGCAGCTCTTCCCCAATGTGAAGAAATACGATACACGCCTTCTTCTGTATAAAAATATTGACTTCCCGATTTACTGGTATAATCTGGCTTCTTATTTGCTAAATTTTCGCCACTAACCGTTGTAAACACACAATAGGTATTTCTAAAAAAGTTTTGTTTATGATATATAAATTTTTTCACTTGTTTCGAATCATGTACTTTTGCCAAAGCTACAAAATGTAATAAAGATATTTTAATGCAATAATTGTTTTGGCACAATAAGTGTTTAACTGAGCGTTATAGTATGTAATAAATAAAGAATTAAACAACGGAATATGAAAAAGATCGTATGCTTATTGGTAGTAACATGTCTGTGTCAATTTACAGTAATGGCACAACAGAAAACGCCTTTTAAAGATGGAGAAAAGTTAACGTTTACAGCATCCTACAAAATGTCGGGCTTCATGACGCAACTTGCGCAACTAACCATGGAAACGGATAAAGTAAAAACAACAAACAATACGTTGTATCACTTTAAATGCAGAGCAAGTACTTATAAAAAGTTTGATGCTTTTTTTAAAATCAGAGACGTGTATGAGTCGTATGTAAGTACTACTTCGCTACTTCCATATTTATACCGAAGAGATATTCAAGAAGGCGGTTACAAGAAAAAAATGAAATATGTGTACAACCAACGAAATAAAACCGTAAAAAGTACACAAACCAAGCGTAGAGGCGACGGAACAGATTGGGTACAACAAAAGGACTTTAGCATCAGCAATGGCGCAATGGATGTTGTTTCAACTTTTTACAATTTGAGAAATTTACCTATTGAAAACGCGCGTATTGGCGATACAAAAACATTTAAAATTTTGTTTGACAGACAAGAAACGCCTGTTACCATAAAATTTGTTGGAAAAGAAACCATCAATGCTGCCAATTTAGGAAGTAAAGAATGTTACAAATTAGAAGTTATTACTTCTGGCGATTTCTTAAAATCAGGAACACTTTGGCTTACTGCTGATGCGAATAAAATTCCTGTACAGGCGAAATTTACCATTCCAATCGGAAGCGGAATGTTACAATTGACAAACGCTACTGGAATTGCCAACTAATCATAAAAACCAAAAAATAAACATATGAGAACGTTTTGTATAATTATCGGAAGTATTGCTGCCGTTTTAGGTTTTCTCCTTTCATTTATGATGGGAAGTTTTGCATATATTCCTGTTGTTGTGGGAATTGTTTTTGGAGCAATTGCCTTAGTACTTTCAAGAAAAAAAGGAATGCGCGAAAGTGTTCCAAAGTTAATTATTGCTTTGTCATTTCTGGCTGGAGCCATCACAACTATGAACTTTTTTAAAGAACAAAAAGTGGCAGTTGATGTAGAGCAAGTTGAAAAAGAAGAAAAACAACAAGAAAAAGATATTGAAGAATTGGAAGATCTTGAAGGTATCGAATAATTTTATAACTTATCTTACAAAAGTCTATCAGAAATGTAACTGATAGGCTTTTTTTTTGCGAAAAAGTAAAGTCTTTCACATTTTTTTAAGAAATCTATAACTAAAACCCATAAGTGTTTTCAGTACTTTTGACCATCCTAAAATATGGTTTGTATCAAATAATCAAATTACAATTGATTGTTCGCTGTAAACTAGATACTTAATATAACATTTACTAAATGAAAAAATTAGCATCCTTAGCCCTTTTAGCCGTGATCGGATGTGGCACAAACTACAAAGCCGCAGACAAAAAAGTGACTAAAAATCTTGATCCTGTTCCGTATGGAGAAACGATTACAGAAGCAGAACTTAAAACGCACTTGTATACGTATGCTTCTGATGAATTTGAAGGAAGAAATACTGGAGATCCAGGACAGAAAAAAGCTGTTGCCTATTTAAGAGACGAATATAAAAGTCTAAACATTGCTGCCGCAAAGAAAGATGGAGATTATTTTCAATACATACCATTGCAAAAAGGAAGCAATTTAAAGTCGGAATTGACCATTAATGGGAAAGATTTTACTTTTCAAGACGAATTCTTAACATTTGCAGCAAATAATAACGGTACAAAAAATATATTTGAAATCGAATATATCGGTTACGGAATTGATGATGAGAAATATTCTGATTATGCAGGCAAAAACCTAGAAGGAAAAGTAGTCATGATCAAAATCGGAGAACCAAAAAATGCAGACGGAACGTATGTTATTTCAGGAACCGAAGAAGCATCAAACTGGTCGTCTAGTATATTTCGTGAAATACGTGTGAAACGAAACGCAGCAAAGAAAAATAAAGCAAAAGGAATGTTTTTCTATGTAGAAAGTAATTATCCACGTTTTAAAGCGGCATATCCAAGCATGACAAAAAATGCGCGAATGACATTGAAAACAAATGATGCGGATGATTTTTTCTATTATTATATAAATGCGGATGTTGCAAAGGCGATCAACCCAACAATTGAAGATGATGCAACTGCAAAAACGATTGCGGTAAATGCTAAGCTTACCATTGCTGATGAAATTAAACAAATTGATTCAGAAAACGTGGCTGCAATTATAGTAGGAGACGAAAAACCAGAAGAATACATCATTATTTCTGCACATTTAGATCATGAAGGTGTAAAAAATGGAGAAATATACAATGGTGCTGATGATGACGGATCAGGAACAGTTGCCATTCTTGAAATTGCAGAAGCGTTCAAAAAAGCAAAAGCAGAAGGAAATGGTCCAAGACGTTCTGTTGTATTTTTACATGTGACGGGAGAAGAAAAAGGATTACTAGGTTCTAGATATTACACAGATTATGATCCTATTTTTCCATTAGAAAATACTGTGACAAACTTAAATATAGATATGATTGGGCGAATTGATCCAAAACGTAAAGAAGGCGATCGCAACTATGTGTATTTAATTGGTTCAGATAAGTTGAGTACCGAATTACACGAAATCTCTGAAGCTGCTAACAAAAAGTACACAAACATTGAGTTAGACTATACGTTTAATGATGAAAATGATCCAAATCGTTACTATTATCGTTCCGATCATTACAACTTTGCCAAAAATAATATTCCGGTAATTTTCTATTTCAATGGAACACACGATGATTATCACAGACCAACCGATACGCCAGATAAAATTAACTATGATTTATTGACAAATCGTACACGTTTGGTATTTTACACTGCGTGGGAATTGGCAAACAGAGAAAACAAAGTAGTTGTTGACAAAGGAGAAGAAACTTCAAAATAAACTACAAAAACATATACCTGAAAAAGCTTCCGATTTGGAAGCTTTTTTGGTTTCTGACAAATTATTGTTCGAGTCACTTCTCTTAACAATCAAAATAATTGGTTGGACAAATACCCGATGTTGCTTGACAATCTTTATTTATAGTCTCACACAAAAGTCCTTCGTTTGTAAATGCTACTGTAGATTGTTGCGTTGTTGGTAAAGCGCCTCCAAAAATACTATTGAACGCTACTATACTTTCCTTTTTAATTGTTAGTTTTTTAAGATTTCTTTTCTTCATAATTTTAATTTTTAAGGTGAATACTATACACCTAACAGTTTCTACATCGTGAATTTGTTACCCTATTTTCTGCTACATACTATAGATTTCGTATTTATTTACACACTACTAATACAATTTTTACGGTCTATTTTAGATTAAAATCGCTTGGTATCTTTGAAGTAAAGAAAAACGTATCTTTATTTTTGTGAAATACAAATACACTACAAGCAATGAAACATACAGTTGTACTCCTACTCTTCTTAATTATAACATTATATAGTTTTGGACAAGAGAAAAGACATTCCATTGATGCTGAAAACAGTAAATGTCTTGAAAATGCAGTTCCAACTACGATAGGAAGCATCAAATGTGAACAAAACGCATTGCAAGCTTGGAAAGCAGCATTGTCCGAAGTAATAGAACAAATAAAAACCGAAACAACGCTTGTAAATGTAGCATTATTTGAAAATGCTCAAAAAAACTGGGAAACATTTCACAAGTCAGATATTGCGTTCTATGTGTCCTACTATCGGAAAAATTACCAAGGAGGAAGTTTGGCAATGGCTGCCGCAACTAGCTACGAAAAAAGACAACTGCGAGAACGTGTTTTGTACTTATTAGACTTTTATGAAGAACTTACAGAACAATAAGGCATTTAAATTCAACGATTTACATAAAAACCTTTATTTGTAGCAATATTTACTTATATTTGTAGTAATACTAATTTCATGTATTATGAAAAATATTCAAATCAACATAAAGCACCTTCGTACCTTAAAAAAGTTTTCACAAGAACGCTTTGCGCAAGAATTAAATTGGACGCGCTCCATGATAGGTTCTTACGAAGAAGGTCGCTCCGAACCTCCAATTGATCGTTTAATTGATCTTTCTGACTATTTCAAATTGCCAATTGATATTTTAGTTAAAAACGATTTATCACAAGCGAAAGACACATCGTTTATGCACATTGGAAATCAACGTTTATTGTTTCCTATTTCTGTAGATGAAAACGATGAAGAACTTATCGAAATCATTCCAACAAAAGCTTCCGCAGGATATTTAGCGGGTTACGCAGATCCTGAATACATTGAGCAATTACAAAAAATAAAACTCCCTTTTTTACCAACAGGAACACACAGAGCATTTCCCATCAAAGGCGATTCGATGTTGCCTGTAAAAGATGGTTCGTACATCGTAGCAAAATATGTAGATGACATCAATGATATAAAAGACGGACGTACATATATTGTATTGACAAAAGATGACGGATTGGTCTACAAACGCGTATATAATCGTATTGCAGAAAATCAAACCTTACTATTGAGTAGTGATAATAAAACCTATGATCCGTATGAAGTTCCGATTCAACAAGTGCTGGAAGTTTGGGAATTTACCTGTTGCATCAACACACAAGAATATGATGAAAAAGAACTAAAATTGAGCAGTATTATGACGATGTTTAGAGAATTGCAAGTAGAACTAGAAGCTGTCCGTAAAATGTCTTAACTCATGTTAAAAAACCAAATCTATACCATAATTGATGTTGAAACTACAGGACGTAGCAATCAAATTACCGAAATTTCTGTTTTTAAGTTTGATGGAGAAACCATTATTGATGAATTTACGTCATTAGTAAATCCGAATGCCTACATTCCAACACACATTACAGCGTTGACAGGAATTGATAATGCAATGGTTGCTGATGCGCCTACGTTTGCAGAAATTGCCCAAGACGTATTAAACATTACCGAAAACACTATTTTTGTCGCGCATAATGTCAATTTTGATTACAATGTAATTCGAAATGAATTTAAAGCCATTGATATTGAATTTAGACGCAAAAAACTATGTACTGTTCGACTGTCGAGAAGTTTAATTCCAGGTTTGAAATCGTACAGTTTAGGCAAATTATGCAAATCGCTCGATATTCATATTTCTGATCGACACAGAGCACGTGGAGATGCTGCCGCAACGGTGATACTATTTCAATTATTGCTTTCGCAGGAAAATGCCGAAGAAACCTTTCAGAAGTTTTTAAAACGGACTTCCAAAGAAGCGACATTGCCACCACATTTGCCAAGCAACATATTTGAAGCATTGCCAAATAAACCTGGTGTGTACTACTTTAAGAATAAAAAAGGCAGAATTATTTATGTCGGAAAAGCCAAAAATATACAAAAACGCGTATTGAGTCACTTTTACAAGAAAGCACAAAAAGAACTCGATTTATGCAGAGAAACGGCTGATATTGACTTTGAACTTTCAGGAAGTGAATTGGTTGCATTACTCATGGAAGATGCTGCTATAAAACATCATTATCCACCATACAATACAGCTTCCAAAAGAGCGCCAAAAAGTTATGCTATTTTTGAATATTCTGATCGTCGTGGTGTCAAACATTTGGCAATAAACGATTCGAAAAAAACACCAAATCCATTAATTATATTATACAATATTCGCGATTGCAGATTATTTATAGAACGTTTGTGCATGCAATTTGATTTGTGTCCAAAATACTGTCATTTGCAAGAACGCGTTCCCGAATGTTCGCACTTTTTACTAGAAACTTGCCAAGGAATTTGTAGAAACGAAGAAACTGTAGAAATTTACAATGAACGTGTCGAAAAAGCAATTCATTATACACTAAATGCTTCTAAAAATGTAGTCATTAAAGAATCTGGACGAAATTCGGAAGAAGAAGCGTTTATTATGGTTAAAAACGGCTTGTATGTAGGATATGGTTTCATAGAACACGATTTACAAATAAGTCATGTAGACGAATTGGAAAATTATCTCATCAAACAAAAAGACAATGTAGATGTGCAACGAATTCTGAAAAAAGTGTTGTTGAATACTACTTCAAAAGCGAAACAGATTATGACGATTGCTTGTTAAAATTTGAGTTGGAAAATACAATTAATTTCTTCGCATGCGACCAGTAATTTCTTCAATCTTAATTAAAAAAACGATTGGAAAATCGTCCTTATATATTTTACTTGAAAATTGATTGATAAAGTCTAGTTTCCTATTTTCTTTTCGCATGATTAAATCTTTTACTCCTAACGAAAAATCATGCAAATAAGCTTTTGCAGTACTTCCATCGAGTTCTTCATAAACTCCATGTACCACAATTGTATTCCAGTCGTTTACAGAATCTATTTCGGAAACTTCCATCGCAACTACATTGTGTTTTCGCATGGCATTTATTTTGTGTCCTTCCGCAGAATAGCCAATAATAATGTTGCGTTCTTTGTCAAAAAAATAGGTTATTGGTGCAATAAACGGTCGCTGTTGATATACGTATGCTAAATGACCAATGTAATTGCTTTCTAAAATTGTAAGGCGTTCTTTTTCGTTGAGTATTTTAATCATAATAATACATTTAGGTTGTATACTAAAGTATCACAAACACCTTTAAAAAAATATGATATTAGTCAGTTAGTCCATTTTATAACGGAGCAATCGCAAGGCATTTAATACAACAACAATGGTGGAACCTTCATGAAGTAACACTGCAATTCCAATATTGGTAAGTCCTAAAATAGTGATGGGAACTAAAAACAAAACCATGCCCAAACTGATCCAAATATTTTGTTTTATAATTCTTTTTGAAGCTGTACTGAGTCCAAATACAAAAGGGAGATTTTCAATTTTGTCAGACATCAATGCCACATCAGCAACTTCTAATGCCACATCACTTCCTGCCGCGCCCATGGCAATACTTACGGTGCTTAACGCCATAGCTGGTGCATCATTGACACCATCGCCGACCATTGCTACTTTTTTATGGTTTTGCAGCAATACTTTTATTTCCGCTACTTTCGCTTCAGGCAATAAATTTCCAATAGCTTCCGAAAGTCCAATTTGTTTGGCAATTGCATTACCTACGTTTTGATGATCGCCCGTGAGCATTATCATATATTTTACACCTATTTGTCGTAGTTTTATAATGGTACTTTTAGCAGTTTTTCGCGGAACATCCATTACACTAATCATTCCTGCAATTTGCGTATTGTAAGCTACCAACATGACTGTTTCGCCTTTTAACAAAAGATGTTCCATCTTGGAATGAATAGCAGAATCTACTTCAATTCCTGCATCTTCCATCAGTTTTACATTGCCGATATATATTTTTTGATTGTTGTATGTTGCTGTCACTCCTTTTCCCTGAATCGCTTTTACATTAGAAGCATTGTCTGTGACCGCAATTTGATATCTTTTTTTAATATCTTTTGCAATGGCTTTTGCCAATGGATGATTGCTTAAACTTTCTACTTCGAGTACCAATTGTGCAAATTCAAATTCATTAAAACCATGCATGGGAATCATTTGTTTCAACGTAGGTTTTCCTTCGGTAAGTGTTCCAGTTTTGTCAAAAGCAATTGCGGTAATTGAACCCAAATCTTCCAAGGCTTTTCCGCCTTTAATCAACACTCCTTTTTTGGCAGCTCGTGCAATTCCACTCAATACAGCACTTGGTGTAGAAATTGCCAATGCGCACGGACTTGCCGCTACCAATACAGTAATTGCTCGGTATACGCTTTCTTCAAAGGTTTCGTTGATGACGAGATAGGTAAAACACAATAAAAATACCATCAGTATTACGATAGGAACATACCATTTTTCAAACTTTTTAGTCAATCGTTGTGTGGGCGACTTCTGCGTTTCAACTTCGCTCACCAACTTGATTAATCTAGAAACGGTAGAATCTTTGCTCAGTTTTAGCACCAACACTTCTATGCTATCGTCTCCATTAATCGTTCCTGCAAAAACCGTATGCTTTTTATCTATTTCGCTAAATTCTGGCAAGCGTTTTAGTGTGGGAATACTTTCTTTATCAACAGGAATACTTTCGCCAGTAATTGGCGCTTGATTTATACTACTATTTCCTTTTATAATAACACCATCGGCGGCAATTTTTGTATTGGGTTTCACGATGATTACATCTTTAATATGTAAACTTTCCACAGAAATTTCTTCAACAATTCCGTTTCTTTTTACCAAAGCCATTTTGGGAGATAAGTTCCCCAATGCTTCAATTGACTTTTTGGCTTTATGCATGGCGTAATGTTCCAACGCATGTCCTAAACTGAATAAAAATAATAACAACGCACCTTCTGCCCAACTTCCTATATAAATGGCGCCAATTGCTGCAGCAATCATTAAAAAATCAATATCAAAACCACCTTTGCTTATTTTTTTAAACGCTTCAATACTCACAAAATAACCGCCAAACACATACGAAATGGCATACATAATTTTATAACCAACTGCTGGAATATGAGTTAGTTTTTCTAAAAGAAAACCGATACATAAAAAAACACCACACAAGAGCGCAAAATACAGTTCTGTTTTTTTGCCAAAAATAAAAGGATATGAAAGTGTTTTGGTTGAAGTATTTGACATTATAAAAGTGGTTATGAAGCGGTTTCTTTAAATGCTATACTGAGTTTTCCAAGTAAGATTAATTCTGATTTATTTACATCAGAAAAACTGGCTGAAATTTTACTTGCAATTTTTAGAATCGCGCTTTTTACTTTTTCCGTAAACAACGATTCGTTTGCTTTTTTATACGCTATAAAATCATCAAAACAAGCTTCCGAACTCGCTTTCTCAAAATACAGTATTTTAAAGGTAGCAGTAATATGATGTTCAATATCAATTTTTGCAGTTGTAATGGTATAATTTTCACGTAAACTTAAAACTGAAATTTCTTTTTTCATGACTTCAAATTCAGCTTTCTTTATCTTTTTATCTGCCAAAGCTATTGCATAAAAAAGTTTTGCAAGATGCTGATAAAATACGACGGCAGTTTGTGGTGTTACATCCATAAGTGATTGTATTTACTAGCAAATTTAAGATCTTCCTTATTATTTTTCTATGATATAAATCAGATTCGAATTCTGTTTCAAACATGACCTATACCATAGTTTTCAATTATTTATGAATGTACTTTTAAGTCATCTATTAATTAACAAGTTCGTTTATGAAAAAAATACTTTTACCCACCGATTTTTCAAATAATTCATTCAACGCCATCAAGTATGCTGTTCAATTATTTAAAGACAAAGAATGTGAATTTATTTTACTCAACACCTTTACACCCATTGTGTACCGAGTGGAATATATGGAAATTGGTGCTGCACAATTTGGATTGTTAGATGCGATGCGAGAAACTTCAAAAGAAGGACTGAGAAACATGCAGGAAAAAATTGAAACCGAATTTTCGAATCCAAAACATACGTTTACTAAAAGAGCCGCTTTTAATACGCTAAGTGCTGAAATTGAAGATGTATGCGAAAAAGAAACCATCGATTTGATTGTAATGGGAACACAAGGAGCCACAGGTTTAGACGAAATATTGTTTGGTTCAAATACGGTTCATGTAATTAAAAATGCAACATGTCCGTTGTTAGCAATTCCAAGTAAGTACGAGTTTACAACGCCTAAGGAAATACTGTTTCCTTCTGACTATGAAATTGATTTTCAAGAGGAACAATTACAAGTAATCAAAAATATTGTACAATTATACAATTCGAACTTGCACTTTTTCCATGTTTCCTATCGCGAACAATTATCGGAAGAACAAGAAAACAGCAAACAAAAATTGGCGATGTTTTTTGCAGCTCCATCCTCATCTTTCCGCATGGTTTTTAACGAAAATGTAGTCGATGCTATTATGGAATTTCAATCAGAAAACAATATCAATATCGTAACGATGATCAATAACAAACCATCGTTTTTTGAAAATCTGTTTTTTGGCTCTAACATCAATAAAATAGGATTTCACATACATATTCCTTTCTTGGTAATTCCTGCAAAGGCATAACTGATTTATATCATTTTTAACGGCATATTTAAATGCTACTTTTAACAGAACTATTAAAGTAACATACGATGACAAAAATTCTTTTACCAACCGACTTTTCAGACAATGCTTGGAGTGCAATTATTTATGCTTTAAAACTTTACGCAAACGAACACTGTACATTTTACATTCTAAATTCTACAAATTTAAAAGCGTCTAGAGTTTCAAGTTTTTCCAACAAGCTACTGACAACAATGCGCGATAATGCTAAGAAAGATTTGGCAGACTTGAAGACAAAACTCATTGAAACAAATGCAAATGGAAATCATGAATTTGAAATCATTTTAAATATAGGAAGTTTAGATGATGCCGTAGAAACTGCCATACAAAAATATGAAATCGATTTGGTCATTATGGGAACCAAAGGTGCCACTGGCGCTAAAGAAATTTTCTTTGGAAGCAACACAACGAAAATCATAAAAAAGATCAAAAATTGTCCGTTGTTAATGATTCCTGACAATTACGAATTTAAAATTCCGAAACAAATTGCTTTTCCTACGGATTACCAAAGAGATTGTGACGCAAAAGAGTTGCACTATCTAAAAAAATTAGCCGATTTGTACCATTCAAAAATTAGAGTGGTTCATATCAATGAAAAAGAAAAACTGTCGGAAACACAAGAAAAGAACTATACAACGTTACAACAATACTTAGTTGATAACGAACATAGTTTTCATTGGATTCCAAACTATACGAGCAAAGCGCAAGGAATCACAAATTTCATTGAAGAACTGGAAATTGACATCTTAGCAATGATTTACTATTCGCACAGTTTTATTGAACGAATTACACGTGAACCTATAATTAAAAAAATAGGATTTCACCCTACAATACCGTTTTTAGTGATTCCTGAGTAAGCTGACATATATCATAGTAATTTCAGGGGAAGACGCGTATTTTTAATATAAACTCGTTTAAACAAGTTTTATAAATCAAAAAACTACTTACTATGAAACGCAAAATATTAGTACCTACAGATTTCTCTAAAAATGCTTGGCTTGCACTAAAATATGCGACCCGATTGTATGCAGATGACGAATGCGATTTTTACATTCTAAATGTCTTTTCAGCGTCAAAAAACTTAATGGATAGCCTACTGAACATGGTTGAAGGAAGTGAATCGTATGAAGCTGCTAAACAAGATTCTGAAAAAGAATTAAGCAACATATTAGATTTACTCAAGCAAAGTGATGCAGACAATCCTAAGCATGAATTTCATATCATTTCAGTGTTCAATGATGTCATAGAAGCCATCAAAAATATCGTTGAAAAAAAAGATATCGAGATTGTCATTATGGGAAACAAAGGAAAAACAAATAGCAGCGAAGCTATTTTTGGAAGCAATGCTATGTATGCCATGGAAAAAGTGCGCAACTGTCCCGTAATGGTTATTCCTGAAAATGCTACACATACGCTACCTAAAGAAATTGTATTTCCGACGAGCTACAAAACTCATTTCAAAAGAAGAGAACTATACTATGTAACCGATATTGCTCAAAAATGCAATGCCAATGTTGCTGTGTTACATGTTTCGAATAGAGAATTGAACAAAGAACAAAAAGAGCGACAAGCAATGCTAGAAGAAATTTTTGAAAACATTTCGTATTCGTTTCACTTCTTATCCCAATACTCCGTATCAGAAGCCGTACGCATATTTATAGAAAGTAGAAAGAGTGACATGGTTGCTTTTATAAATAAAAAGCATGTCTTTTTTGGAAGCATTTTAACCAATGCGATGGTAAAAGAAGTTACAGACTTTAAAGTACCAATATTAGTAATGCATGATTTAAGAAACTAAAAAAATGATGTCATGAAAAAAACAGGAATTTGGTTAGATAAAGAAAAAGCACTTGTCATTACACTACAAAATGATCAAGAAACCTTACAAACAATCCATTCAAATATAGAACACTTTCGTCCGCATGGAGGTGCTGGAACACGGCAAAAAGGTGGTCCACAAGACGTAGTTCAGGATCGTAAATATTTGGAACGTTAAAAACACCAAATGAAGCAATACTTCAAAAACATTGCTGAAAAAGTATACCTAATTCACGGAGAACCTTCTGCTTTAAATGCTTTTAGAGTAAAAATAGAAGATACATACCAATGGAATGTCGTAGTTCCGAAGCTAACAAGTGTAGAAAAAATTAGAATTTAAACCAAAAAGTAACACCGATGAAACGTCTCTTATGTATACTCTTTTTATTCCTGTTGGAAAGCTGTTCTAGTGTAAAACTTGCGAGCGATTGGAAAAATCCTGACATAGATTTGTATGTTCCGTCAAAGGTATTTATTGTGGGACTTACCACACATGATGAAGCTAGAATGCTATTTGAAAAACAACTCCAAGAAGCACTCACGGAGCGAAATTTGGAAGCGTTTAAAAGTATCAATTTTTTAACATCAGACTTTAGTACAAAAAAACAATCGAAACAACAACTTGATGCCGTAGAAAAAAAACTTCTTGAAGATGGATTTGACACGATTCTATTTAGCAAAATTATAAGAGTTGAAGAAAAAGTTACCTACAAAAAAAGCCAGTACAATGGCGGAGAAGCTTCTCAAAACTTCAAAGAAGATTTCATAACCTCACAAAACTTTTTATTCAATACAGATTATTACAAAGAATATAAAATTTACCACTTGGAAGCAACTTTATATTGTATTTGTCCTACAAAAGAAAGAGAGTTACTTTGGAAAGGCTATATAGAAGTTTCGGATAAAAAAGCAATTGATAAAACGATTGATCGTTACGTAAAACTTATTCTATTAAAATTAGAAAACCAACAACTAATTCCTTCAAAAACAAGCAAATAATTAACAATTATGGAAACACAAATACATTACATCAAATGGCTAAGCCCTGAAGAAATGCACGAAGATTCACTCAACTGGCTTTCTGAATTAAACTTTATAAAAGATGAACACTTCTTTTTTGGAAATCTATTGCAAACATTCTCAGTACCATTATCTGAACTAGACGTATTCTCTAATGAAAAAGAAATCATAGACGTACTCAATAGATCGCAACGAAGAACAAATACGCTCATTGAAGCTGTAACAACGCATGAAAGAGAACTCAAAATTATGGTCGATGGAATAAATCAACCCGTAGATGAAAAAAAATACAAAGACACACACCGCGATTTAAAAGTTGAGACATTAGCGTTTTTAGAAAATTACCGCATGTTGAAAACGCAAATATTTGACATCATAAAGGAAATTAAAAAAGAAGAAAAGTTTAGAACATTATTTGATAAAAACCACTAAAAAAACAAGCTCATGAAACGATTTGCTATACTTCTAATTTCCATACTACTCACAAGTTGTACCAGTACAACATTGGTTGACTATTGGAAAAATCCTGATATAGAATACTACGAGCCACAAAAAGTCTTAATTGTGGGACTAACTTCAAATGAAAAAGCACGAAAACAGTTTGAAAACGAACTCAAACAAGAATTTGAACTCAGAGGTACAGAAGCCGTGGCGAGTTTAGACTTACCCTATGCCAGTTTTAAAACAAAAAAAGTGACGCTAAAAGAACTCAATGAACTAGAAGAAAAACTTTTGCAAAATAGTTTTGATGCTATCATTCTTTCAAAAGTGATTGGTGTTGAAGACAAAGTTATGTACAAAAACAAGTATCACGATCGCAAAGAAACGTATAGAGGTTTTGCAGAAGAATATGTAAAATACCAAGACATCTATTACAATCCAGAGTATTATGATGAATATACCATATATCACTCGGAAACTTCCATGTATTGCATTTGTCCAACGAAAGACAGAGAACTACTTTGGAAAGGCTATATAGACATTATCGATCCTGTATCTATTGACAAATCCGTAAGTGACTATGTAAAATTAACCATTGCTATTTTAGAAGAGGAAAAACTCTTAAACTTTCCAGATGTACCAAAATGACACATACGCAATGGAATAACGTAGCATAAAAGCGCATTACGAAAAATACACAAAACTGCTCACTACAATCAAAATAACGATAATACCAATAGATTTTGCGTGTTTCCAAGGCGTAATATCTACCTCTTCCGTAAATTTTTGTTCGTATGCGATGGTTCTTGGAGAAAACTTTCCAATCAATAACATGATGATAATATTAATTACAAACAAAATTGCCATTACATGTAAAAAATGCGGATAATTATCTTTTCCAAACACATATGGTTTTAGTACAAATTGACTCAAAATATAGAATACAGCTCCTAAAACGATGGCAATATTTGCCGCTTTCGCTGGAACGTACTTTGTTGCATATCCTACAATAATAATCGTCAAAATTGGAATGCTATAACAACCGTTTACCTCTTGCAAATACCCAAAAAGTCCATCAGGTGCATTTGCGATGAATGGTGCAACAAACATGGCTAACATCGCCAAAAACACACCAAACAACTTTCCAGCTTTTACAATTTGTTTCTCCGTTGCTTCTTTATTGATGAATTCCTTGTAAATATCTACTCCAAAAAGTGTTACAGAACTGTTCAGCGCACTATTAAACGAACTCAAAATAGCACCAAACAACACTGCTGCAAAAAAGCCAACTAATGAAGCAGGCAATACTTTTGTAACCAGTTCAGGATAAGCTTCATCAGCATTTGCTAAATTTCCTTGAAATAAATGAAAAGCAATAATTCCTGGTACTACTACAATCAATGGACCTAATATTTTAATAAATGAAGCAAACAACAATCCTTTTTGTCCTTCTTTTAAGTTTTTTGCGCCCAATGCACGTTGAATAATTGCCTGATTCGTTCCCCAATAAAACAACTGTACCAACATCATTCCCGTAAAAATAGTCGCAAAAGGAATGGACGATTCTGTATTTCCAATGGCATCAAACTTTTCAGGATTTTCAGCCATTAAGGTAGCAATTCCATCAGAAACACTTCCGTTTCCAATTTCTCTTAAACCAAAATACGGAATCATCAAACCGCCAATTAACAATCCAACCGCATTAATTGTATCGGAAACCGCCACTGCTTTCAAACCGCCAAAAATAGCATAAATAGAACCTGCAATTCCGATTGCAAATACAGAAATCCACAAAGCGGTTGTTTTAGAAACGCCTAACAACTCTGGAATATCAAACATTCCGTTAATTGCCAAGGCTCCTGAATATAATACGATAGGCAATAACACCACCACATATCCGGTAAGGAATAATCCTGACGTTAATGCTTTGGTAGTAGTATTGTATCGTCGTTCTAAAAATGTCGGAATCGTCGTAATTCCGCCTTTTAAATATCTAGGTAACAAAAAGATAGCGGTAATTACCATTGCAATTGCCGCCAACGTTTCCCAAGCCATGACCAAAATTCCTTCTTTATATGCCGAACCGTTCAAGCCTACAATTTGTTCTGTAGAAAGATTCGTCAACAATAACGAACCCGCAATGACGATTCCTGTGAGACTTCTTCCGCCTAAAAAATAACCATCCGAAGATGTTTCATCGGTGGAACGTGTGGCAACATATGAAATGACAGCAACCAAGGCTGTAAATCCAATAAAAGAAAATAATCCGAGCATGAATGGTGGTTTTTATTTAAAATATAAAATAGTGTTCGGTACAAATCTCTAACCATGACCGTTACACTAAAAAAAGTAATTGAGGTTGTCAAAAAAGTCAAAAAAACGTATTCGATTTCTCATAACAGCTAAAAATCAGCTTCATGAAATTCAGCATCAAGTTCAGAATAACGTTTTTAAAAGCTTCTATGACAGCCTCAATTGCTTCAAACGATACTAATATATCACTTTTTCACAAACATTTTACTATACTGCAAACCATTTTCATCGGTCACGTTTAGTAAATAATTCCCAACGCCAAGTGTACTTATATCAACCTGATTTGTTGTGACTTCTTTCAATAATACTTGCACGCCAATAGTATTGTAAACTGCGATGCGATAGTTTGTCGATTTCGTTGGAAGATCAAACCTAATCAAATTGGAAGTAGGATTCGGAAATACCGTAAAATCGTCTGCTTTAATTTGTTGGTTAATTTGTGGTGTAATCAATCCTGTGGTGTTTGCATTTCTAGATGCTGATGTGGTTCCCCAAGAAAAAACTTCCCAACCAGAAGCCGTTTCACGATTTGAGTTCATTCCGTTAGAAGATCCGCCTTCGGCACTTACAAATTTTCCATTGAAACCTTTCAGTGCTACTTGTCCGTTAATTTCAATCCATTCAAACGATTCCCAACCAGAAACACTATTGCTCGTGCAAGTAAGAGGCGAATTTCCATTTTGAGAATTTACATATTTGTTATTATTTCCTTTTAGCGCAATTTTAGTATCTCCAGCACTTATAACCTGAAATTTTTCCCAACCGCCAACACCATTTCTATTGGCTGTCATAGGTCCTGAACCGTTGTTGGAAGAAACATATTTATTACTATTTTTCAACCAAATATACGATCCGATTGGTTTTGATGGAATCAATAATTGATGCAACGAACTTACAAAAGTCGAATTGGAAAGCTGTACTTTATTTGCCAATTGATTTAAGGTATTGTACGTTTCGTTAATAGAAGGTCTTGAAATGCCTGATTCGCCTCGTAAATATGGTGCAATCTTATTTGTCCATTTCGCAGGACTCGTAAATGAATAGACAGCTCTTGGTGTATTTTCACGTTTCCATGCCCAAAATGCCCAACTCACATTCTGTGAATCGTAATCGGTACGCGCAGCTTTTACCCAAGTGTCTGTATTTTCGCCAAATTCTCCTGTAAAGAGCGGAATATTTAAGTTTTCGCCTTGTGCTTTTATTGTATTTAAATCTGGATTTGGATTCGATTCATTTTGCAATCCATAGTAATGATTGGAAAATACCAACTTACTGTCCCAACGTTCTAACATATCGTAAAAATCACTTCCGTAGTAGTTTCCTTCGGCAAAAATTAAATGATTTGAATCTTCTTGACGAATGGACGCCGTCATTTCTTTATACGCTTTTTTCAGTCGGTATTTATTGTTATCCAATACAGGTTCGTTGAGCAAATCATATCCTGCTAACCATTGATTTCCTGTTCTATTTTTATAACGTTTCGCAATATGTTTCCAAACTGCTTTGGCAATATTCACGTTATTCCAGTTGCCATTCCAAAAATCAACAGTTGTCCCTGGATTGTCCGAATGATGATCTGGATTTTGATAACCTGGCGCCGCATGCATACAAAAAATGACATAAATATTATTATTATTTGCCCAACTCAATGCTTTATCGAGCCAAACAAAACCGTCATTTTTGGTAGTTCCTGTAGCGTCATTCCAAAACATATTGTAATGAAATGGGATGCGAATTACATTGAATCCTTTTTCTTTTGCTTTCGCGAAATCAGCATTCGTAATATATTTATTACGCCAGTTTGTTTCAAAATTACTAACTAAAAACTCACTATTTCCTAGCAAATCTTTCAAACCTGCTCTAATCTGTGAATGTGATTTAATGCCATCAACGTCTAAATCCATCATGTATCCTTCCCAAAGGAGCCAATTTCCAAAATTGACACCACGAAGTGTGATTGGATTTCCGTTTTCTAAAATTTTACTTCCTGTTGCCGACACAGTCAATTGTGCATTGGCAACATTCATTGTCAAACTAATACACAGCAGCAAAAGCCAGCTGTATAAGGTACTTTTCTTGGTTTTCATAATTCTTGGTTTTTGGTGGTTTTGGTAGGTTTTGGTTATTTAGATTTTAAAATTCAACACATAAAATGCAGTATTTAAAAAATAAGTACCTTCTTTACATCACGAGAATTTCCACGCTCTATTTGAATGAAATAAAGTCCATTTGCCATGGAATTGAAATCAATTTGTAGGTTCGTAATGGATGTATTTTCTATCATTTTTAAGGTGCTACCATTCACATCAAATACTTTAATTTTCAAATTGTTCTCAGATGAATCGACACTATTGAATGCAACAGTACGTTGTGTTTGATTGTAAATTGCCTTAAAATCACTTTTTGCAACTTCGTTTACGCTTAAACTTGCCGCTGTTACAATTTGAAACTGCTGATTTGGATTTGTCGTATCTACATCAAAAGTTTGTAATTTTCCTCCTGAATTTCCGCCATCAATATCAAATGCTTTGATTGGCACATTTGTAGAACCAAAATTGCAGAAAGCATCAAAAGCGATTTCAAAAACATAACTATTTGCTATAGAACCCGCTGAAATTTTAAATTCTACATAATCGCTTGTCATTGCAAAACCTGTTTGTACATCGCCAAAAACGCCACACCAACCGTCTTTTATTCCTAAAAATGAACTATCGCCTACATTCTGAATTTTGTATACGTCGTTTCCTTGATGTGTAAATGTCCAAAGTTGAAAATCATCGTTGGTGTTATTTGTCGCCATTTGCGCTCTTCCAACCACTAAATTATCAGGATTTCCTGGATCGCCTGGCGGAAGTGTATTGACACTCATCACTTCATTATGAACTGTATTTAAAATTTTATACGTTCCGTCTGTGATAATTTGCGCGAAAGCGATCGTGCTAAACACCAAAGCAATTGCTAAACATTGAACTTTTTGTATGTAATTTTTCTTCATAATTGTTTTTTTTTAGATTAATAAATTAAAGATTGAATCGCATGCGCATCAATTGAAAACTTGAGTTCTTTTGCGCCTACAATAAGTTTATAATTGATTTTTTCGTCAGTTTTGTTCATGACTACTGTAGTAATAGTTCCATCCGTATTTTGAAAAGACGTACTTTCTAGCGTACTTCTACTGGTTGTGGTACTTACACGTTTTGCATTCGGTTTGATGAATTTTGAAAAGTGTCCAATGTAATAGTACGATGGCGTGTATATGAGTTCGTTTGTGCGCGTATCTGCATGAATTGGCGCAAAACAAAAGTTCTGTACATGATTTGGTCCACCTGTATGATCTAACAAAATATTCCAATCTGTCCAACCCACAGTTCCATTGTTAAAGTCGTTAATCATAGAGTTTCCGTAGCGTTCCGCATTTGACCAACGTTGGTATTCTTGTTCGTCAAACTTTTCTTGACAACCTTCTGTAAATAGTAAGTTTTTGGTTGGAAATGAAGCGTTGATGTTTCCTAAGTTTTCATATTTTGCATCGCCGCCAGTCCATGTTTCATACCAATGAAAACCAATTCCCCAAGCATATTTTGCCGCTTCTGGATCTTCAAAAATCGTGTTTGCTCTGTGTGAAATTAAATCGCGGTTATGATCCCAAACCACAATATTTTTATCGCCCAAACCATTTTTTTCAAAAGTTGGTCCTAAGTTATTTTTCAAAAAATCTCGTTCTTCTTCTGCTGAATAAATACAAGATTCCCAACGTTGTGTTGCCATTGGTTCATTTTGAATCGTTACGCCCCAAACTGGAATACCTTCTGCTTCATACGCTTTGATGAATTTCACAAAATAATCTGCCCAAGTTTGATAATATTTTGGCAACAATTTTCCACCTTTTAGCATGTGATTGTTCGTTTTCATAAATGCTGGCGGACTCCAAGGACTTGCATAAAACACCAAATCGTCTTCAATAAGTGCCGTTGCTCTTTTGATCATCGGAATGCGTTTTTCCTTGTCTTTCGCTATCGAAAACGTTTCTAGTTTTTCGTCGCCTTCATCAATGTATGTAAAGCTTCCCAAGCCAAAATCACTACTGTGAATACTGGTTCGGATAATATTGTAATTGATGCCGTTTTCAGTATAATACGCGTTTAAAAATTCTTCCTGCTTGTCCTTCGATAATTTTGAAAACACTTCTGCGGAAGCGTCCGTAATTGCGCCACCAATTCCTAAAAACGTTTGAAATTTCTTTGAAGGATTGACAAATACTGCCACTTCCGTTTCTAGAGGTTGTGTTGTATTTACAAAACGAAATTCGCCTTCATTTGCTAAACGTAAACTTGAATTTTCAGCGGTTGTATACAACGTTGCTTTGGTAGCTTGAAATGCTGTTTTTGCAACATTTTCCTGCTTTTTTTCAGGTTGAGTAACGTCATTAGCGCATGAGGCCAGTAGCAATGCTGCTACGGCAATTATCGTATTTTTTATGTTCATTTGTGTGTAGGTTTTACTTACCAAACATAGGTTCCTACTGATCCCGCAGGCAATACTGTAGAAACAGGTTCGGCTTGTACATTGATGTTAAAATTTTTCTGAGTGTCTGTATTATTTAAAACGATGACCACAATTTTCCCGCTAGGAGTTTTGTATGCCACATTTGGAAGATCTGTTAAGTAATTAGAACCAATTCGTGTGGAATTGACAGGTACAAATTTTGCTACTTGTGCTACAATGTAATACGCAGAATTTCGAGTAACATCGTTGCCATCAATTGTTACGGCTCCTAAACATGCTGTACAACCGCCATCCGTAAACGGACCATTACTTGGATTTGCCGCTAAGTTCCATTGCAATACATTTTTACTCCAATTTCGTGGCGCGCCAATCATCAATTCTCTGAAATGCCAACGAATATCTTCTTGAAAATCGCCTGGAGCTTCTATCCATTGTTCCGTGAAATAGATATTTTTATCAGGATGTGCGTTGTGTACCAAACTTAAGTTATTAATTTGTCCCGCGTATAAATGAAAGGCAGAACCGTCAATATAACTATTAGCGTTAGCGTTGTTTAATACCGCAATCGGATAGTTTGTATTGTCTGGATTATGATCAAACGCAATGATTTTGGTTGTGATGTTTGCATTCGCGAAAGCGGCACCTAAATGATTTCCAATGAAATCGATTTGCTGTGCGGCAGACATCACCATGCTTGGATTGTTGAATGGATTTTCAGGTTCGTTTTGTACCGTAATTGCATCAATTGTAATTCCTTGCGCTTCCATTGCCTGAATGTATTTTACAAAGTAATTTGCATACGTTCCATAATATTCTGTTCGCAATTCGCCTCCAACAGAGTTTTCGTTAGTTTTCATCCAAGTTGGCGCCGACCAAGGTGTTGCCAAAATTTTTATGTTTGGATTGATAGCCAAGATTTCTTGCAATACAGGAATTAGGTTTGCCATGTCTGGATTGATGGAAAAGTTGTCCAAATTCACATCTGTTTGACCAGCTGGCACATCGTTGTAACTAAATACATTTGCATCTAAATCGGACGCGCCAATACTGATTCGCAAGTATGAAGTCGCAATATCATCTGCGCCATTGCCAAAGAGTTCGTTGAGTAAATTACTTCTTGCGCCTGAAGACATGTTATTGATGAGTTGCGCACTTCCGCCTGTGAGCGAAAATCCAAAACCATCCATTTGTTGGAAAGTATCGTTTTCACTGATGGAAATGGTTGGATTGTTGTTATCCGACAACGGAAATATGTTGTTATCTTGCAACGTAATCAAGCTTGATTTGTCGGGCGTTGTCATGTAGAAATCCACACCAACTTCGGCTTGTGTTGGTGGTTCATATGTTGGCATTTCATCATCGCTACATGCTGAAAAGAAAGAAAACGACAAGGCAAACATCAAAAACTTCATGCTGTTTAGAGTATATAATTTCATTTTTTTTAGTCTTGTTTTTTTATTGAATAAATTCGTAGGTTCCTGATTGATAATCATTTGCAAGCGTAATGGTTACTGTATATGAACCGTCAGTATTGATATTCAACAGATTAGATCCGCCACCATTGATTAAGTTTCCTGTCAATGCGGTTGGATTGTCGCTTCCTAAATCGAAATCCCACGGACTTATAAATTTGCTATCGTATCCTGCTGTAAGGTTTACCGTAATTGAAAATGTATTTGGATGTGAATATGTCATTTGATTTTCCACTCTATCATCCCAAATTTGCCAATGAAATAGCTTGAAATTATAATATGTCCAACTGAGTTGCGGCACACTGAAATCAATATTGAAACGCAACGCTCTATCATTGTCTAGTGTGAAAGTATTACTGTTTTCTAAGAGTGTAATTGTATCCGAAACACTATCGCCATCAGGATTTATGCTTTGCGCTAAATTTTCGTTGACTGAATAGGAAATTCCTGAACCGTCCATTGCACTATTTAAGGTGTAAGAATTGCTCGCTTGCATCGGAATGAAATCATTGGTACTAAATACATCGCCATCTTTAGATAGTTCCTGAATCATCACGCCATTTTCAAATAAAAATAGTTGACTTGGCGTGGCAATCGGTTCAATGACCGTATTGTCTTCTTCAAACGTATAGTTGTAATTTTCTGCCGAAAGGTCTAACGTAACAAAGTACAATCCTGTTTGATCATTTGGAATGTCTTCTATTGAAACTCCTTGACTTGTCGCATCATTTTCCAATACAAGTGTGTTTGGCGTTCCAGTAACTCGTTTTAGTAAGTAACCCCAATCGCCGTTTGCTCTAAAAACAAATCCGCCAGTATTTTCGAGGTTTATAGACGCTTTCCAGATGCCGTTTCCTTGATATGCCAACGGTTCGTCTCCGCCCCAACCGCCACTTACGGGCGTTCCAACCATTCCCCAATAGTTGATTTGGAAGAGTTCGTAAGTATTGGTATCTAAGTTGATTCGGATTCGATATTGTCCTTCGTTTTCAGCAACTATTCCAGCACCAAATAGTGCTAAGTTTCCATCAACTCCTCCGTACTGTAATGCTGGTAATGAACGCTCGCTGTAAAATTTGTAGGTTTCGCCTGCACGTAAACTTGTGTATACTTCGTGAATGTTGGAAGGCAATCCGTTATCGTCTGTTAAACGACGTAATAATATCGCTTCCGCAAGATTATTGTTGTTTTCCGTTGCCGTTCCTGAAATGTATATTTTGGTAGGAATGGTTTCGTTTTCAAATCGGGTTACTTTCATACTTCCGATAACCATATTCGATTTACTTAAGCTGTTTGTTTTTATTGCAAATGCAACCGTAGCTTCTGAATTTGCTTGAAAACCTGAAAATGATAGTATTTGATCGATCATTTCATAGGTTATAGAAACAGACGTTTCAGTTCCGTTATTGGAAGATGCAGTCGTTAACATTGGCGTGCTGAAATCAGTAGTTCCTAAAGTATCAATGAGTACTTCGTATGTTACGGCATATCCTGCTGATGATTCAGCCGCTTCCCATGTAAATGTAATGGTTTCATTTGGCGTAGTTTCATCGAGAATTATACTTGTTTCTAGCGTTGGCGCAGTAATTGTTGGTGCGCTCAATGTCCATTCGCCTTCAGGCTGTAAATTTTCTTCTTTTTCACAAGAAACCATGGTAACGAATGCTAAAAAGCACAGTGTGAGTAAGTGTATGTATTTCTTTTTCATAACAAATATTTTATAATGGATTTTGAACTAAAGCAGGATTTCTATCGAGTTCCTGCTGTGGAATTGGTAATAGTTTTTTTGCTGCTGTCATGTTGTAATTGACAGGACTTCCATTTCTGAGATCAATTTCAACAAGATTGTTCATTGTGGAAACTAATCGGTTGTAACGTGCTAAATCGTCCCAACGTTGTCCTTCTTGAAATAATTCGAGTCTGCGTTCTTTTAGTATTGTAGTTCGAAGCGTTTCTTGCGAATTGCTTTGGGCTGTTGTCAGATTTGGCAATTGCGCTCTGTTTCTAATTTTATTGACTTCAGTGATGGCATTTCCTAGTTGTGTTAATTCGTTGTAGGCTTCTGCTTTGAGCAAAACGATATCGCCATAGCGTAATAAATAGGTATTGTCTGCACTTGCAAAACCGTTTGCGTTTTTCCATTTGTAACTAAATGGAATTGTACTTCCTTGTGTGTTTCCCCAAAATTCATCAACCCATTGTACTTGTTCAAAGAGAATTGAAGCGTTTTTTCGAACGGTATCGCCTTCTCCATCAAACGCATTGACTAAATCAACTGATGGTGTGACAAATTTTCGCCATGTATCGCCACTGATTGATGGTGGTAATAATAGTTGTGGACCAAAGTTTCCTTCGTTTCCACCTAAGTATTGTACTTCTATGATTGATTCTGCATTGTTGTAATTGTTTCCATTGAAAAGCTGCTCGTATGCAATAAGTTCATAGTTTGCTTCGCTGCTTTCTAAGGCTTCTATGTGGTTTAAAACTGCCGTATAATCTGCATTTGGTTGTTGTGCAAAAGCTTTTGCAGCTAATGCATGTGCGGCACCAGAAGTGGCTCTTGCTTTGTTGATACTTGCATCATTTCCGTATGTATCGGGCAATAAACTTGCGGCTGTTTGTAAGTCTGAAGTGATTTGCGCATATACTTCTTCAATGGTTGCACGCGGAACGTTGACGCTTCCACTGTCGGTTGATGTAATTGTGTTTAGTATTAACGGAACGCCGCCCCAAAGTTTTACCAATGTGAAATAGTGATATGATCGTAAGAAATACGCTTCTCCTCTGATTTGGTTTCTGCGTTCTTCCGTAAGTAACGGATCGTTGATTTCTTCGACACGTTCTAAGACTAGATTTGCTTTTGAAATGGCGTTGTACAAGTTTGACCAATGTGTAAATAATCGCGAATGTGTTGGTTCGATATCAATGAAATCTATTTGAAATATTTCAGGATTATCGCCGCCTGCATAACAGTTATCGGAACGAACATCTTGAAATAGTATATTGTCCCACACATAGTATTCTGACGATTGAAACGATTCGTACGCGCCAACCAAAGCTGCTTCTATTTGACTTGCCGTTTCGTAGGCGTTTCCACTTGTTTCTTCCGAAATTGGATCTAAGTCTAAGTAGTCATTACACGAAATTATTGCAATGCTGATGAAGAGATAGATGATTTTTTTATAATGTTTCATGCCGTTGCTTTTTTTAAAATGTAACATTTAGCCCAAATATTAGGTTTCTCGTTTGCGGATAGGTTCCAAAGTCAATTCCCCGAATGGTGTTGCTTCCGCCGAAAGCATTTACTTCTGGATCAAATCCTGAATATTCGGTTATTGTAAATATGTTTTCGCCTGTAGCGTATACTTTTAAACCACTGATATTGAGTGTTTCTAATAGTTTTTCAGAAAAGCTGTAACTCAGTGTTATGGCTTTGAAACGAAGGTAGGAAGCGTCTTCAATGAAACGCGTTGACACACGTGAGTTGTCGCTGTTTCCAAAGCTTGCGCGCGGAATGTTTGTGATATCGCCAGGTTGTTGCCAGCGATCTAATACCGCAATTGATTGGTTTTTAGGGTCAATCATTCCTTCTGTTTCTATTCGTGTTGCGTTGAGCAAATCGTTTCCTTGTGATCCTTGCAAAAATACAAATAAACCAAATCCTTTGTAGTTGATTGTATTTGTGATTCCATAAAAGAAATCAGGATTTGCATCGCCAATGATGGTTCTATCTTCTGGACTTGGCGTAAAAGTTGATTCGCCATTTCTATCAATGTAAAAAGCATTTCCCGTAGTTGGATCAACACCTCCAAAAATGTATCCGTATAAAGAACCTAATGCTTCGCCTTCACGCACAATGCTTGCTTCTCCTCTACCGCCAGCGATTCCACCTTGTAGAATTTCTTGTCCAACTAAATCAATGACTTCATTTTCGTTAAACGAGATATTGATTCCTGTATTCCATGAGAAATTGTCGTTTTTGACATTGACACTGTTTACAGAGAATTCTAATCCTTTGTTTTGCAGTTCGCCAACATTTTGAATGGCACTACTAAACCCTGTAGACGTTGGCAATGGCGCATTTAATAGTAAGTCTCTCGTATTTTTGATATACGCGTCTGCTGTGAAGCTAATTCTGTTGTCAAACAATGAAACATCAATTCCTATGTTGGTTTGCTCAGATTCTTCCCATTTGAGTTCTAAATTTTCTATTGATGCGGGAAATGTTCCTGGTTGTACAGCGCCGCCAAACGGATAGTTTGCACCATTTCCAATGCGTCCAAGGTAAGCATAGTTTGCTATTTGATCGTTTCCTACAATTCCCCAACCTGCTCTAATTTTTAGGTCGTTGATAAATGAATCTTCTGGAATGAATTTTTCCTTCGAAACACGCCAACCTAGAGAGAATGATGGAAAGTATCCCCAACGTTGATTGGGTCCGAAAGCACTTGATCCGTCAGCTCTAAAGTTTGCTGTTAGCAAGTATTTGTCGTCGTAACTGTAGTTGATTCTACTTAGAAATGACGCGTTTGCACGTTCAGATTTGAAAGCTGTTGCTGCAAATAATTCTGATCCGCCATTTGGTGTGGCAACGGCATTACTTGCAAAGTTTCTGGTTTGAATGGAACTGTCTTCAAAACGAAATTTTTGATTTACAGAACCTACTAAACCTTCTATGTTGTGCTTTCCAAGTATTTTTTTGTAACTCAGTGTATTTTCAATGATATAGTACGATGTTTTGTTTGTATTGTTGATGGCTTGTCCGCCAATAGCGACACCAAATCCTGTGCGGAATGGATCGAGAAATGAATCGAATACGCCATTACTGTTATCGATTCCGTAGTTAATTTTGTATGTGAAATCGTTTAGAAACTTGGCTTCTGCGTAAAGATTTCCTAAGAAACGTTGATTGTTAAATTCGCGTTCTAAACCATCCGTACTTGCTAAAGGGTTTTCCCAGTTTTGAAATGGATTGCTCGAAAACATGCCGTCGTCATTGAAAACTCCGATGATCGAAGGCGTTGTGAGTGCGCCCAATAAAACGCCACCTTGATTCACGTTGTTGTTATCATTTATATCTACATCGCGGTAACGTGTATAGGCAATTCGCGTTCCGACTTTGAGCCAATCATTAATTTCTTGATCGAGATTTATTTTGAAGTTTGTACGATCGAGTTCAGCACTTCGTACAGCGCCTTCTTGTGAAATGTATCCCGCAGATACAAAGTAGTTTGTTTTTTCTGATTTCCCTGAAACTGAGATTTGATAGTTTTGCGAGAATCCATTTTGAAAGATTTCATCTTGCCAATCGGTTCTTGCTGTAAAATCGTCCCAGTTTGTAGAGAGTCCAAGTTCCGTCATTAAATCACGGTATTGTTCTCCATTTAGTACTGGTAATGTGTTCCAAACTTGCGAAAATCCTGTATAGATGTCTAAACTTATTTTTGGTTTGGTTGTGGTTCCGCGTTTGGTAGTGATGATGACAACACCATTGGCACCTTGTGCACCATATATTGCCGTGGAAGAAGCATCTTTTAGAACGGTAATTGTGTCAATATCACTTGGATTGATCGATCGTGTGTCAGTGGTTGGTACACCATCTACGACATATAAAGGTTCACTTCCTGCATTGATGGAGTTTGTTCCACGAATACGAATGCTAAATCCTTCCGATGGTTTTCCCGAACTTGATAGTACTTGTACACCTGCTGATTGTCCTTGTAGTAACGCGCCAACTTGTGTGTTTGGACGTGATTCAAACGCTTCGCCATCAATGATAGATACAGATCCTGTAATGTCTTTTTTGAGCTGCGAGCCATATCCGACAACTACAACTTCGTCCAACGCATTGACATCATTTTCCATTTGAACATTGATTGTACTTTGATTGTTGACAGGAACTTTTTTTGTTTTCAATCCTACATAACTGAATACAAGGACTGAGTTTTCATCAAATTCGAAGGTAATATTGTAGATTCCATCAAAGTTTGTACTATCGCCCTTGTCTGTACCTTCTATAATAACAGAAACGCCTGGAATTGGGATTCCGTTAGCGTCCGTTACTTTTCCTGAGACTTTGTTTTGTGCATGAATAGTTATTCCTTGAAAAAGAAATACTATGAAAATCGCAATACATTTTAGCTTTTGTATATTCATTTTAGTGTTGAATTACTTCGTTTTTTAGGTTCTCGAAAACGTTGTAGCAATTTACTTTGAAATACGCCATGTATAGACACCTGTTTTTTTAAAAGTGGATTTTTAAAGACTATTTATAGCACTAATTATTTGATTTTCAATTTTTTAAAAATTTAAATCGTTGCTAAATAAGTGGGTTTTGTATCGCTATATTTCGAAATATTGTCGTGAATTTTCCATAAAAAGGAAAAATATTAGTCAAAAAAAGTAAAGTTCTGAATTTTATTGGATGTTTTTTACCATTTCTTCAAAGGTAGTTTTGTCCTTCGCAGCACTTTTTATACTAGCGCGATAATTATAGATTGTATTGACGGAGTATCGAAGTATTTTTGCAATGCGAGAACTGTTTGTAATTCCTAGTTTGATCAACGCCAAGATTCGCAATTCTGTGTTGAGTTTGTTGTTATCTTTTAGGATGATTTGTTCTTCAGATTTTAGCAATTGATTGACATGTTTTACGAAATCAGGGTAAATGTGTAAAAAGGAACTATCAAAGTTTTTGTTGAATATTTCGAGTTCTTCTTCGATGAATTGCTTTGATTTTGAGAGTTCTAGCAATGATTTCATTTGATTGGTATTGACATATTTACGCACTAATTTTCGATATACATCTAGTTTGGTAATGTATTCGGAATATAGATTTAGAAATGTGCCAATGTAGTGTTCTTTTACCTTATCAGATTCGGAAAGTTCTAAGTATAAACGCTTTAAGTCTTCATTAGAAGTGTTTAGTTTTTCGTTGGCAGTTGTTAGCTTGTTTCTTGCTTCAGAAACTTTTCGTACTTGTCGAAATACTAAATAGATTGCAATGAGTAAAAATCCTGCGAGAATGCTGATAAATATTAGAGAGTCTTGAAGTTTTCCTTTTTGTTTTTCACTTCGCTCTTCATATGCTTTTGAAATCATCGGTAAACTATTGGCGATGTTGACAAAACGTAATTGCGAGTTGTAAAATTCGGCATCTTCAAACGAAAAGTTCACATAGTTGTGTGCGCGATCAATGTCACCTTCTTCAAACATTATTTTTGCCAATATTCCCATAGAAGCATTGTCTTTTACGGAAGCTTGTATGTCGGATAATGCCGAAAGTATTAGGAATTGTTTTTGCATTTCTGCATCATTTTTCAATTCGTATAAGAGCGATCTTTCAAATGTAATTAACGAAAAACCTCTCGATCCAATATTGACTTCTTTAAGTCGTTTTGAATTTATTTTTAAGGCTTCTTCCAATTGCCTGTTGTCACGAAAGTTTTTTTCTTTTAGTCGTAATGATTCTTCTGAATTTGGATCTAATCGTGAGTATAATGAATCTTGGTAAGCTGTGTATAGTTTGGAATATAGTGCTTTACTACTTTTTACCGTTGTGTTGTAGGACAAACCAGAATATCCTTCTTTGTACGCAATGTAGTATTCATTGATCAACGATGGTGGCAATGCGTTTCTTTTGATTTCATTGAGTGCATCAATGGATTCTTTGTAACGACCTGAATCGACCAATAAAGCACCAAGCGCTAGTTTACTTTTGTTAAGAAATAGTGTGTTTTCGAGTTGTGCAGCAATTTCAATATTTTCTTCAATATAGTTTAATGCATTGTCAAAATTATAAAATCTGTACTCATCAATAACCGTATTGTACAACTCGTATTTGTCCTTTAACGCTTCTGTTTTTGCTGCTTTTTCAATGAGTTTGTTGATTCTGTCTTCTTTTTGTTGATCAAAAACCATGCGTTTCTCCATGGTAGATTTTAGCACATTTGTGAGCGAATCAAGGTTTTGACTTTGTATGTTGGTTTGAACACAAAGTACAATTAGGAAAGCGAATATTATTTTTTGGAAATCGATTTTTTTGATTTTAGCAAATAAAGGTACAATTTACCATTATTCTGCTGCATTCACAAAAGTCATCGTATTCCTATGTTTATTGTATAGTGGATAAAAAGTTACGAATTGATCGTTGCTAAGAGTTTTTTGAATGTAATGAGTGTTTTTTCCTTGAGTTCTTCTTCTTGGAATTGTTCTGTAATTTGAACACACTGAATTGGCACTTGATTTTTTTCTCTTGAAGTTATTTTTTTTAGACAGTTTGAAGATAAGATCATTGCTCCATCTACACTACCATCATTGATCATATGCAAGCATTCTTGTTCGCGTTTGTGTTCTTCAAATGATTGAAATAATACGATACGATATCCAAATTTGTATGCTATTTTTTCAATATTATGGAGAAAACTACTGTAAAATGTCGTGTTTATTTGCGGTATGATCACTGCAATTGCTTTGGTTTGTTTTTTACGCAAAGCAACCGCATAATTATTGGGTACATAATTATGCTTTGTTGCAATTTTTTTGATGGCTTTTCGAGTTGTTGGACTGATGTCAAATTTGTTATTTAACGCCTTTGAAACCGTAGAAACAGAAAATCCTGAGAGTTGCGATAATTCTTTTAGTGTGATGGTTGATTGCAGAAAATTCATTTTCTTACTTCTTTTATAATCTGAATTGCTTCTTTTGTGAGTGCTTCAATTTTTTCATAATCGAAGTCTCCATTTTCTTTTTTCTTCATCAACTTTGAGCCCATTCCAACGCAAGTTGCACCAGCATTGAACCAACCTTCTAAGTTTTCTTTTGTTGGAGCCACGCCACCTGTAGGCATAATACTTGTCCAAGGTTGTGGTCCTTTTATGGCTTTGATGAAGTTTGGTCCGTAAATTCCACCTGGAAATAGTTTTACAATTTCACAGCCTAGTTCTTCTGCTCTTGCTATTTCTGTTAGTGATCCACAACCTGGTGACCATAATACTTTGCGGCGGTTGCACACGATGGCAATGTCTTCGCGTAATACAGGTGTTACGATAAAATTCGCGCCAAGCGACATGTATAAAGAAGCAGCTGCAGCATCTGTGACGGAACCAACTCCCATGATCATTCCTGGTAATTCTGCAACTGCATATTTAGTTAATTCGCCAAAAACTTCGTGTGCAAAATCGCCACGCGCCGTAAATTCGAGTAAGCGAGCGCCTCCGTCATAGCAAGCTTTTAGCACTTTTTTACTTACTTCTATATTGTTATTGAAGAATAATGGAACCATTCCGGTTTCCTTCATTACCTGTGCGACTTCTAGTCTTGAATATTGTGCCATTATATGATTTATTTTTTCTCGTTTTTACGAGAATATTTTATTGTTTAGTTGAAATCTAACAGATTACTTTGTGTTTTCTCTGCAACGATTCATGCGTTATCGTGCAACTCTTCCAGAGGCATCTCCGCCCATTAGTTTTTCTACTTCTGCAATCGTAGATAAGTTTGCATCTCCTTTGATGGTGTGTTTTAAACAGGAAGCTGCGACTGCAAAATCTAATGCATTTTGGTCGTCTTCAGGATATTTTAGTAATCCGTAGATTAATCCGCCCATAAATGAATCGCCACCACCAACTCTGTCTACGATATCTGTGATTTGATATTGACGTGTTTCGTACATTTTTGAACCATCATATAATACGCCAGCCCATGTATTGTGCGACGCTGATATGGAACCTCTTAGTGTTGTGATTACTTTTTTAGCTCTTGGGAATTTTTCCATCATTTGCTTACAAACTGATAGGAATGCTTCTGCTTTTACATCGTGTCCGTGTTTGTGAACGTCTAATCCTTCTGGATGAATTCCAAAGTGTTTTTCAGCATCTTCTTCGTTTCCTAGAATGATATCACAGTACGACGTTAGTTCGGTCATTATTGCTTCACGATCGCCTCCATATTTCCAAAGTTTTGCTCTATAATTTAAGTCTGTAGAGATGGTAATTCCTTTGGCACTTGCGGCTTTTACAGCTTCTAAACACACATCTGCGGCTCCTTGTGATATTGCAGGTGTAATTCCTGTCCAGTGAAACCATTCAACACCATCAAATACGGCATCCCAATCAATCATTCCTGATTTTATTTCCGCTATTGCAGAATGTGCTCTGTCGTACACAACTTTACTTCCTCTGCTTACGGCACCTGTTTCTAAGAAATAGATTCCTAAACGATCGCCGCCCCAAACAATTTTGTTGACACCAACACCACGTTTACGCATTTCCATCATGGCGCAATGTCCAATGTCATTGTCTGGTAATCGAGTTACAAAATCAACATCGACACCATAATTGGCTAAAGAAACTGCTACATTAGATTCGCCTCCACCGTACACTACGTCAAAGCTATTTGTTTGTGAAAATCTTAGAAAACCTGGAGGTGCTAAACGCAGCATAATTTCTCCAAAAGTGACTACTTTACTCATGTTTGTATCGTCTTAAAATTATTAAAATATCTATTTTGGTTAAACGTTTAACCAACTCGGTAAAAATAAATCAAAACCTAGTTCGTTTTGATTATTTGCTATAAAAAGCTACTTTTGCTTAAACGTTTAAGCAAATATATAAAAACTAAGTGAAAAAAAAAAGAACTACGATAAAAGACATTGCTACTGTTTTGAATATTTCGCCAGCGGCTGTATCTAAAGCACTTCATGACGATTCTAGGATTAGTACAAAAACGAAAGACGCTGTTAAACGTGTTGCAAAGGAATTAAATTATCAACCAAATCATTTGGCCAGTGCGCTACGAAAAGGGAAAAGTAATTTGGTTGGCGTCATCGTCCCTAGAACGAGTAGTAACTTTTTTTCATCCGTTATTCAGAATATAGAAGAAGTTTTGAATAAGGAAGGTTATAATATTATCATCACACAATCTAACGAATCTTTTAAAAAAGAATGTCGCAATATAGACACCTTACTTTTTACTCAAGTTGATGGCATTATCGCTTCGATGGCGAATGAAACCGTAGATTTATCCTATTATGAAAAGATAAAATCGAAAGGAATTCCATTGGTATTGTTTGATAGAGGAGAAAATGATTTGAATGTAGATTATATTGGAATTAACGATTATGATAGTAGTTTTATGATTGTGGAACACCTTATTTCAAAAGGTTGCAAAAGGATAGCACATATTGGTGGTTTTAGACATACTCGAATTTTTAATAATAGAATTAGAGGATATATTGATGCAATACACGCGCACAATTTACCACATGAAGATGCTTTGTTAGTTGAAAGCAGTTTGACTTTGGAAGATGGAAGGTTGAAAATGCAAGAATTATTAGCGTTAGAAAATCCGCCAGATGCTGTATATATTGCGGGAGATTATGCCGCTTTGGGCGCTTTGCAATTGTTGAAGGAACAAGGAATTAGTGTTCCGAATGATATTTGTTTGGTTGGTTTTGGGAACGAACCGTTTACTTCTTTGGTCACACCAACGATTACGAGTATTAACCAACATAGTGCGCAAATAGGACAGTTGGCTGCTGAAACTTTTTTGAAACGTGTGAAGATGGATACTGTAAAGCAAACACTGAACAAGATTATTTTGGATGCCGAATTGATTGAACGCGATTCATCTCAAAAAAAATAGTAATTACTTATATACATTTTAATAATATAAAAAAGGTCTAATTTTAAATAGTAAAATTTGACCCTTTTATATTTTTAGTTATCCAATAGATCTATTGAAAACTATTTTTTAGATATTAGTTTATGACAAAAGATTTAAAAGTAGCATCTGGTGTTTTAGATCCGTCACCTGAATCATTGTAAACGCCAGCTTTGAAGTAGAAATCATCTTTTACACCATTGTCAAACCATTTATTGTTGATTACTTTTTTGATATTCGAATTGTTTGTAGTGTATGTTGCCGTTTTTGTTACCGAACCAGTCTTTGCTGTAATCTTAACGCGATTGTTACCTATTTCCACTTTTATATCTAAATCGGCTCCTGACGTATAACTTTGCAATGTTGTTTCATACGTTGACCCTTGGTTTTTCTTATACGTGGTTGTAATGTAACATCTTATTTTTCCGTTTTTAATTTCAACTCGTAATAAAGGTCTTTCTGCATCTCCTCTGTTGTGAACTTGAGCAATCGTTATTCCATCAGAAGGATAATCACTGAAACTTGCGGTATACGACATCGTTCTTGTGGTGTTTAAAGAAGCTTCTTGTCCAGGTTTTTGTTTCCATTCTGTTCTTCTACCCGATTGCTTACAGCTGGTTAGTTTGTATGATCCGTTGCTATTTTTCTGGTATTTTCCAATAAAGTAACTGTCGTTTGTACCTCCATTTGTATTGTTGGTATCCGTTGCATTTTTAGACACTGTACTTGTGCTACTGGTACAACTTTTAGTCGTTTCAATTTGTATGTTACTAAAGGTAAAGGAACCTACAGTACTGGTACTTCCGCCATTGTTAATGACTTGAAATTTTTCATAAGCACCAATTGCTGTTCTATTGGCTCTCATGTCTTTTGTACCATTCTCAGAGCAAACGTATTTGTTGTTACTTGCTCTAAGGGCAATTAGTTCATTACCACTTGCGGTACCAAGTTGAATGACTTCAAACTTTTCCCAAGCGCCAATTGCGGTTCTATTGGCTATCATGTCTTTTGTGCCGTCTTCTGAACAAACGTATTTGTTGTTGTTTGCTTTGAGAGCAATTAAATCATTCCCGTTTTTAGTCCCAACTTTTACTACCGTAAATTTTTCATAGGAACCAATTGCACTTCTGTTGGCAATCATATCTTTTGTGCCATTTTCCGAGCTAACGTACTTGTTATTGTTTGCTTTTAGTGAGATTGTTTGCCCGTTTGTAATTTTTGCAGCAAGATCAAGATTTTCTTCCACTTGACTTTCTTCATCTAAATCCGTGTTGTTTGCGCAACTTACTGCGAGCGCCATGAATAATAGCATTGTGAATCTCAAGTATGAGATCATTTTTCGTTTTGAGTTTTGTTTTTTCATTTTTATGGTTTTGGTTAATTTTTGGTAAACCAAATTGGTAAATCAGATTGGTTTACCAATTTGGTTTACCAAAAATATGAAAAAATTTGTATTTTATTAGCAACTCAGTAATTTTTGATTTAAAAAATTGAATATTTCACAATTAAATACTGTTTTGGTATAGTATTTAACAATAGTGGTTAAAGAAAAAGATGATTTAATTCTTCAAAGTATTTTAATGTGTAAGAAAGGTAATAGTGAGTTAACTACTCGGTAGATTGAGCGCACTTTATTTCAAAAAATAAGCGCCATTGCTTAAAAACAATAGCGCCTATTCCATTCTGAAAACAAATTTGTACTGTATGCTAGATTCCTAAAGCTTGTCCTCCACCAATTTGGATGGTTTCCGCAGTTATGAATGCAGCATCTTTACTTGCAAGGAATGAGATTACACCAGCTACATCTTCTGGTTGTCCTAATCGACCAAGCATAATATTGTTTGCCCAAGAAGCAAATACTTCTGGTTTTGTTGATTTTATTTGTGCGTGAAATGGTGTATCAATTGTTCCTGGAGAAACTGCATTGACACGAATTCCGTATTCTGCTAAGTCTTTAGCTAAAGCTCTTGTGATTGTATGTACACCAGCTTTTGAAGTTCCATAGATTCCTGCACCTGGTCCACCAGCTGTCCAACTTGCGTTTGAAGTAAAGTTTATAATTGATGGATGTTCTCCATTTTTCAAGAACGGAATTGCAGCTCTTGAAGCATAGAATACCGAATCAAGATTTAAAGCCATTACAAAACGATAGAATTCTGTTGTCATTTCCTCAAATCGAGATCTTCCGCCTAAACCACCTGCATTGTTTACAAGCAAATCTATTTTACCATACTTCTCTCCTATTTTTGTGATATTTTCAGTTACTTCTTCTTCTTTGGTAACATCAAAACCGTAATATTCCGCAGTGATTCCTGCATCTTTAAGTTGTTTTAATTTTTCTGCGCCACTAGCGTCATCGATACCATTTAAGATAACCGTGTATCCATCAGTTCCTAATCTTCTTGCTACTTCGAAACCAATACCGCCAGTAGCTCCAGTAATGATGGCTACTTTTCCATTTAATTTACTCATAGTTGTATTTTTATTATGCTATTATTTTTGTTGAATGTTTATTGTTATGATGTTATTGTTTTCCTAACAGGACCTATATTTTTTATTAGTACAAATATTGCAATTACTCCTAATACCACCGAAACACAAATTGCGATAAACGCTGGTACGTACGATCCGCCTGCTGTAATTTTTCCGATAAACCAGTTCATAATCATTGGAGACACTGCGGCAACCGTACCTGCTAATCCTGCAAGTGTTCCTACAGATGATCCTCTGAATAAGTCACTTGATATGGTTTGAATGTTTCCAATTGCAAATTGAAATCCGAATAGTGCCAATCCTGCAAAATATATGAATGTCATGAAGTTGTCTTCTTTCACTAGTGTAATGATACATACAAAAGCGATTAAGACTAATAGACCTCCTAAAGCAATGGTTGCTTTTCTTGAAATGTCTACGGAGTATTTTTTAATTAGTTCGCGCACAAACATTCCGCCGATGATACTTCCAGCTGCAGCCATTAGATATGATATCCACATGGTTCCTGCAATTTCTTCAATGCTTAGTCCAAATTTATCATTTAAGTAAATTGGCATCCATCCTGCAAAGAACCACCAAATAGGTTCTATAAAGAAGCGGCATGTTAATACGCCCCATGATTCTTTGTAGCTTAGTATTTTACCGACAGATAAACTTTTTGCTTTTACTGTTGTTTCTTCTTCTACGTTGTCTATTCTACTGGAAAGAATTAGGTTTCGTTCTTTATCGGTAACCCAAGGATGTTTTTCTGGAGTTGATTTGTTTAGGAATAACCAAGGAATTACCCAAAGTAATCCGATAGCTCCTAAGATGATGTACGTGGTTTGCCATCCGAATCTTGAGTATAGGAATACAATGACAAATGGTGCAATTACATTTCCAATAGAGGCACCTGCATTGAATATTCCTTGTGCGATGGCGCGTTCTTTAACGGGAAACCATTCTCCATTACTTTTTACGGCTCCAGGCCAGTTTCCTGCTTCTCCTAAACCTAATAAACCTCTGAAGATTGACAGGGTTATTAAACCTCTTGCAAATGCGTGAAATGCTGAAGCTACTGACCATACAATGATAGATACTGTGAAACCCAAGCGTGTTCCGATGGCATCATAGAGTTTTCCAGAAGCAAATTTACCAATCGCATAACATGCTAAAAATACGTTGAGCATGGTAGCATAGTCAGATTTGTCCATACCTAAGTCTTCGCCCATTTGCGGCCAAAGTAATGCAAAGGCAGTTCTATCTATGTAGTTTATTACAGTGGCTATGAAGATTAGCATTATAATCCACCACCTTAGTCCTTTTATTTTCAAACGTTTATGTTTTTATGATATTTACTACTACAGTGTGTATACGAATCCTTGTGTGACAAGTATTGTATGTAAAGTGTTAAAGCAAATAGCTTAGTTATTTTTGTCTGTAATTGTATTGTGAAGAATGACGCAGTACGTTTTTCTATCTATAAAATTACTTCCCTCCTATTTTTTATTCAATTTTAAAATCGTGCATTTTCAAAATTGATCATATCTTTTTTTAAATATTATAACAGTATTGGTATAACATTTTAAAGTGTTCTTTCATTTTTTGTTTTGCCAATTGTGGTTGTTTACTTTTTATAGCTTCATAAATTTCCACATGTTCTTGTATTCCTTTTTGTGCTTGATCGCCATCACAGACATGATATTTTTCAAAGTTCGTAATGATTTCAGGCGTGATGATTAGCATGAATGTATTCATTGTACTGTTTCCACAGGCTTTGGCAATGGCTAAGTGAAATAGCAAATCTTCTTGTACAGCATCTTCTCCATTGCGTACTTTTTCGGTATACGCATCGAGTGCTTCTTTCATTTTTTCTAAATCCTCGTCTGTTCTACGCAAAGCGGCTAAACGTGCTGTTTTGAGTTCTAAGAGAATTCTAGTTTCTACTAGCGATTTAAAGTCTGGTTCTTCTAAACGGAGAATGTCTTCTATCATTCCGTTCATTGCGGTTACGCCAATATTAGCTACAAATGTTCCACTTTGAGGAATTGATTCTAGTAACCCATAAAATTCAAGTTTTTGTATCGCTTCTCTAACATTACTTCTTGTCACTTCAAATTTTTCAGAAAGCATACGTTCTGACGGAAGTTTGTCGCCAGGTTCTAGGTTTTTGAAATTGATTAAATCACGTATTTTGGAAATAATCGTTTTTTGAAGATCAAGTGTTTCTGTTTTCGTAAGTATGTCTAATTTCATAGAGGTCGCTACTATAATTGGTTAACCAGCTTTATATGTTAAATTTAAAAAAATAATAAGGAATACACGTTAACATTTTTAGAAATCTTTGACTTGAATTTTACTGATCCGTTATAGACCAGTAAAACTCAATGAAAAGCTTCTATTCAAATATAAATTAACTTTATTATTTTTTTAATGTGATACTTCTAAAGTGTAATACCGAACTTTTGCAAATGCACCTTCATCACGTGACTGAAAGTAGTTACCTGCTTTGAAATAGTTTTCAAAGATTCCCCACTTTCGCATGTGAACGTTTTCATAGGTTTTGAATTCGTTATTATTTAACACAATAGTCATTTTTCCTTCACTTACACGTACTTCAAGTCTAAATTTTTTAAAGCCTACTTTTTGCTTAAATGTAAACCCTTTATCATCACCCCATGCATCTTCATGCAATAGTTCTTCATCGGTAGCATTTAAGTTTTTTAGCACTTTTGTTTTGACACGCACTTTGCCATTTTGCCAATATATTTTTAGTATTGGTGGCGCATTGTTGTCTTTTTGACCGATTAAATCACGTTGTTCGTTTGTTAAACGTCCGTGAATTTGCATGATAATTACTTTGTGGTATTTACCATTTTTATCACGAGAAATTTCATCAATTGCAAGTTTCCCTTTCATGATGCCACCATCTTTGAATGTCCAATTGACATTGTTTTTCCCAGGCACCATTTGCTCTCTTAATTCCGAACGAGAGTATTTGGTATTTGCCGTAGTGGCTTTACTTGGATATGCATAGAATACTATTGCTCCACGTACAGAGTCGTTGTACATGTATGGTAGTAAGTCTTTATTTGTTGCATAGTTTAGTATTTCAGGGGGCGACACTTCCTGCGGTTTTTTTCCATTTCCCGCAGGTGTTGTCACTTTCCAATGAGATAAATCAATCTTAGGTAATTTAAACTTTTTCCTTTTTTTCTTCTTTCGCTTCTTTTTCTTTTGTTCCTTTTTTGTCATAGCTGTTTCCGCGGTATCGTTAGACTGTGCAAAACCAGTATGTAGGCTAAGAACGAAGAATAAAATAAGTAACGATTTAAAGTTCATATAATGTATTATTAGTTTATTGCTGTAATGGTTACCGAATCAGCTCTTATTTCTTCGTCTCCACTGTTATATCCATAACTTCCAACACTGCTATCGCCTCCAGTACCTCTAATGAAGAGTGCCACACTATCATTAGCTCCTACATTGAATGTGTAGGTGTATGTGAAGTAGCCATCATCGTTAGGATTTGATATAGATTCAACTAAAAGATTGTTTGCAGGATCTTCTACTTGTGCAACAGTTGTATAACCATAGCCAGAATTTGGAAACTCTGGAGCAGTTGCATAATAGGTTGGTGTGTATCCGCTGATGTAACCAGCGCCTGATAAAATTCGTACTTCAAGCATACTTCCAGGGTAACTACCTGGTGAGGAAGCTATTTCTTTGTGTGATACAACTATTTCCATTGTATAATCTGCGTTTGGTGTCACTGCAAATTCTTGATATACATGATCAGGTTCGTTATTGTCAAATTTGACAACATTATCAGAACCACCATTACCAGAACTTGATTCTCCTTGCTCACCGATGTCATCATTATCCCATCCTGAACAAGAACATGTGTTAGTTGAACCTAGTTTAGCCAGTCTGTTAAAATCAGCGTTTACTAATACAGGATCTGCCACTAAAGGCACAGGCGGTTCTACTACTTCAATAACTTGCATTGCAGTACTTACCACTCCAAGAGCATCAGTAGCTGTTAATGTTACTGTATATGAACCTTCTCCTGGATATGTATTTTCTCCGTCTACATCTGTAGAAGTGTTTCCATCTCCATAATCCCATAGATATCCTGTAGCACTTGTGGATAGATTGGCAAATGTATAGTTTTTCCATTCTTCGCCAGCTCCTTGACCTTGTGTAAAAGAGAAGGATGCTTCTGGTGGCGTAGCATCAGCAATTGAATTTTCTCCTAGCGGTTCAAATTTATCGATGTCGCAAGATTGGTATATGAACGCTCCTACAAGTAGAAATGCCATCCCAACTATTTTGATTGTTTTTTTCATAATATGTCTTTTTTAGTTTTAGTAGCCTGGATTTTGAGTCATTAAACCATTACTAAGATTTATTTCACGCTGTGGAATTGGCAATAATAAATCTGTTGCAGTAAAGGTATAATTGTTTGCCGCTGAGAATGTAGATAGTACATTTTGAGCTTCTCCAAAACGTATGAGATCAAATAAGCGTTGATTTTCGAATGCTAATTCGGCACGTCTTTCATCTAATAGTTCTTGTTTTGTTACTGAAGTTACCATATCTGTTAAGCCAGCTCTGTTACGTATTAATTGAAAAGACGTTAATGCAGCTCCATTGGCTGTACTTTGGTTGCTTCCCATTATAGCTTCAACATGCATTAGTAATACATCGGCATATCGTAATACAACCCAGTCGTTTCCTGATAAGGTAGCATCGGCATCAAAAACATTACCGTTAGCGCCACCATCTTCACCGTTTGGCAAGTATTTTACCACTTGTCTTTGTGTTGGTTGTAATGGATCAATACGGTATGAAAACGGTGTTCTGTTTCCTCCGCTAGCATCTAAAAAGTCGCTTGCATCTTGCGTAACATAGTTTACACCAACTGTACGTCCAACACCATTCATAAACTCCGCAGAAAAGTCTTGACTATCTGCTTCTATACCTTGGTTGTAAGCGATTACAAAAATAAGTTCATTGTTTCCTTCATTGTAAAAGATATCATTAAAGTTTGGCTCTAAACCATATCCGTAGCTCATTACATTTTCGCAAAGAATTTGTGCTTCCAAATAGTTTCCTAATGTTAGGTGTACTTTGGCTAGTAATGCTTCTGCGGCAGCTTTGGAAGCTCTTGTATATTCTCCGTTGCTAAGATTTGCAGCAGCAGTTTCCAAATCGCTAATGATTAATTCATAAATAGTAGCTGTATTGACTCTTGTAAAAGCGATTTCATCTTCTTCAAGTGTAATCGTTCTGTCTACTAAAGGAACATCTCCAAAAAGTCGTACTAAGTTAAAGTAAGTGTAGGCTCTTGCAAATTTTGCTTCTCCTTCAAAAATAGGGAGCATTGTGTTTGAAGCATTTCCAAGATTCCCTAATACCAAGTTGGCTCTAAAAATAGTACTGTAACAGCTTCTATAGTAGTTTTCTACAATACCATTGTTAGCTGTTATCGCATAGCTTTCAAACTGTGCAGCTTCTCCTTCTTGGCTTTTTGTTCTTGTATTATCGCTACGCATTTCTGTAACGTAAAATTCTTGTTGTACACCACGATTATCGTCTAGACTTGTGGAATTAACACCTTGTATAGCGTCATAAATAGCATTGACACCAGTTTCAATTTGTTGATCGTTTAGAAAGTAGTTATCACTACCTACAGCTGCTTCTGGCACTGGCTCTAAGAGGTCTTTGTGACAAGAATGAAAGCTTATCACAAGCATCAAAAAACTTATATATTTTAATTGTTTCATACTTAAATGTTTTTATAAATCGTCTAGTTAAAATTGTACATTTAAACCTAAAGATACCGTACTAAATACTGGAGAACCAGCACGTTGATATCCATAAGTTGTTGCACTTGTATTGTTTATTGATTCTGGATTGAATCCTGTATAATCACTTGCTGTGAAGTATAAAAGGTTTTGACCAGTTGCATATAATCTAAAAGAAGATGCGCCAAATCGGTTTGCAATATCATCTGGAAGATTGTATCCAAATGTTAGGTTACGAAGTGCAATGTAACTTGCATCTTGTATGATGGCATCCGTAAAGATTTTTTCTCTGATGAAACCTTGATCTGGCGTTGTAGCTGTGTTGAAATCTTGTCCACTGTTAAAATGGTTGAATAGGTATTGATCTCCCATGTTACGAATTTCTGCACCATGACTTCCTTGAAACATAAAGCTTAAGTCGAAATCTTTAAATTGGAAATTGTTTGACACACTCCAAACTAAGTCTGGATATGGATTTCCTAAGATTGTTTTATCGTCATCATCAATAAGTCCATCACCATTTAAATCTTTTACATATACATCTTGTGCTTGTCCACCAACTGGATGGTATGGATCGTTGATGTATTCTAAAGGAATTTCACGATCTACAACCCAACCGTAGTAAGATGAAATAGGATTTCCTACTAAGTTGATCCATTCTGCAGCTCTTTTACTGTCTACATTTTGAATTTGTCCGTTAGAATCGGCAAAATCTAATAGTTCATTTTTATTGTGAGAAGCGATCAGTGTTGTACTCCATCTGAAGTCTTCTTTTGTGATGTTTCTTGATGAAAGTTCAAACTCAATACCAGAGTTTCTTACTTCTCCTAAATTTTCCAATGCTGCTGAGAAACCTGTTGAAGATGGAACTGGATTGAATAGTAATAGTTGATCACTTGTTCTTGTGTAGTAATCTAAAGATCCTGTAATTTTGTTGTTGAAGAATCCAAAGTCAATTCCTGGATTAAATTCTATTAATCGTTCCCATTGCAATTCAGAGTTTGCGATATTTAACGCTACAAAAGCAGCTTGTGAGTTGTAGTTGTCTGTTCCAAGTAATGAGATTGATGGATATAAGTCTGTTAGACTGCTTCCTGTATCAATATCTTTGTTTCCAGTAACACCAAAACTTGCTCTTAGTTTTAATGTGCTTAAGACTTCACTTTCACTTAAAAAGTCTTCTTCTGAAACTACCCAACCTACCGAAGCAGAAGGGAAATCTCCGTATTTATTATCAACTCCAAAGATAGAGCTACCATCTCGTCTGTAACTTAAAGATGCTAAGTATTTGTCTTCGTAAGCATAGTTTACTCTTGCAAAGAATGATGAAAATCCTTCTTCATATTTATACGATTGTATTTCATTAAGAACTGTAGCAGCACTTAGCGTTTGTACTAAATCTGATGTATATCCAGATCCAAGAGCGCTATCGCCTTGCCACTCCCATTTTTCAGCAGAAGCTCCTAAAACGGCGTTGAACTCGTGTCCTCCGAAAGCTTTGGTATATGTGAAATATCCTTCTGATAAGGTGTGAATTCTAGTTTCATTAGATTCAAAATAACTTGCTGCTGCGGCACCATTTCTGCTTGACAGTACTCCTTGCCATCTATTTCTAAATGTATCTTGGTAATCTCCACCTAAACTAGCTCTGAATCTAAGTCCATCTGTAATTTTATATTCTCCATAGAAAAGACCTGCTAACTTAAATTTGTAATCGTTACGATCACGCTCTAATACTTTTGCTGCTGGGTTTGTGTTCGATGTGTTGCTGATGTCTTGTAAAACTGAACCGTCACCAAATAAGTCATAGTTGTCAAAATGTCTTTGAATGGCATAATCACCAACTTGCACATCTGGATAGGTATTTCTATCGACAAACTGTATTGTATTTGCATCATGATATAAAGGTAACCATGGCGCTTGTCTTAAAATATCGTGTGTAGAACCATCAAAACGTCTTCTTCTTGTATATGATGGAGCAAAGTTGGCTCCTATTTTTATTTTTTCGCCAATTTTTGTATCAATTTTTAATCGGGCATTGTAACGTTTGTAATCATCTGTTAACAATACACCTTCATCATGGTTGTATCCTAATGAAGCACTGAATTTAGTGTTTTTATTACCTCCACGCGCATTGAATGAGTGTGTTGTAATTGTTCCTCCTTCAAAGATTACGTCTTGCCAGTCTCTATCGATACCTGTAGCTTGCGTAAGTAATTCTTTGTATGCTGTTCTATTGGATAATGTTCCTGTTGCAGCGCGTTCTGCGGCTGCGGTTTCAGCTACTGTAAAGTAATAGCTATCACTTTGTTTTGCTTCTTTGAAACCAAAAAACGAATTGTATGAAAATGTAGTATCTCCATCTTTCCCTTGCTTTGTTGTAATTTGTATTACACCATTTGCACCACGCGAACCGTAAATAGCTGTTGAGGCAGCATCTTTAAGGACATCAAAGGTTTCAACTTCGTTCATGTCTAAATTTCCAAGGAAATCACTATCAACTACTAATCCGTCAATAACGATTAAAGGCGCAGAATCTCCATTTAGTGAACCGACACCACGAATACGAATCGTAGGATCTGAACCTGCTTCACCTTCTGTTGCCGCTACATTTAATCCTGCTACTTGTCCTACAAGTGCATCATCAAGTCTTGAAACGGCAATTTTGTCTAAGCCTTTTTTCTCTACATTTAATGTAGACATTGCACCTGTTAAGTGCTTCTTTTTTCGTGTTCCGTATCCTACGACAACTACTTCATCGAGTTGAGAAGCATCTTCCACTAAGGTTACGTTAAGCGTTGTTTGGTCGGCAACAATTATAGTTTGCGACACAAACCCTACGTATGAGAATTGTACAACATCTCCTTTGCTGACTTGAATTTCGTAGAGTCCGTCGAAGTTGGTTGTGGTACCTTTAGATGTTTTTACATTAAGCACATTTACACCTGGCACAGGCTGGCTGTCAGATTTAGCAACTATTTTTCCTTTAAGTGTAAAGGTGTCCTGCGCATACATTGAAATGCAGAAGAGCAGCATAGCAATGCAGGTTAGCTTAGTTTTTAAATTCATAATTAGTTTTTTTAATTAGTTAGTATTCAACTAATCACTTAACGCTATATTTCTACTGATAAACTCTATTTTTTTTGTAATTTAGCAGTATGCATGTTACGATAAGTAATTATGTATAGATTTACTTCCCTCCAAAGAAGTAATTACTCAAAAGGATGGGCGTGCACCTATCCTTTTTTTTTGCGATTCACAATCTGGTTAACCAGATTGGTTTACCAAATATATATTAAATTTTTGTTAAATAAAAATTAATTTATATTATTCCATGAAGTCTTCACGTATAGGACTGAAAACGTCTATAAGTACGCCACTTTCACGGCATATAGCACCATGCATAATATGTGGCGGAATGTAGAAAGAGTCGCCACCAATAAGTCTTTTTGTTTCTCCGTCAATGGTAACATCAAACGCGCCACTTTCTACGTATGTTACTTGTGAATGGTAGTGTTTGTGCATGATCCCGACAGCGCCAACTTCAAAATGTACTTTTACTAGCATGATTTTATCATCATAGCCCATAATTTTTCGTTTTAAGCCTTCTCCAACTGTTTCCCATTCTAGGTCGTCGCCAAATATGAACTCGTTACTTGCTCCAAATGTTTTCATTGTATTATTTTTAATTGATTCCAAAATATGGTTATTATTTTCTTGTTGATTTATTGTGGTGGCGTTCCTGCTCCTATGGTTGCTTCTCTGAACCAAACTTCTGTGTAACAGCCATTTTCATATTGTTTTGCAATGTCACCGCCATAGGTTTCTGCACCTGCGCACCAAACCATATTTTTTTCAGGACTTTTTCCATTGGTTTGATTGTATGCTCCTTGTTTGAAATAGTTTAGCTCGCCACTATAGGCAATAGCGCGTTCTGTTCCGTCTTGTCCGATTGGTACAAAGAGTTTTTGTACTTGTGCTGGAATAGCTGATTTTTGCACATATTCTGAGGAGATCAAATTTTTAGTAAATGTTCTGGTTTCATGTCCTTTACTTGTAAACGTTAGGTACATAATTCCTTTGTATACATTTACTTCATAACTAAATTCTTCGCCTAATTCGATTCCATCTTTAGGTTCAGCTGGAAAGTCGTTTTTACTTGTTCCAATTACAGACATGTCATGTCCCCAAACGGCCGTTGAAAAATCCCATCGTCCAGAATTATCGTTCCCAGCGGTATTGATTTCATAGTTCCAAAATACGGAACCTTTGGTTTGTCCTGGGAATTTTTTGTAGAATATTTTTAGCGGCTCATTTTCGTGTCCTTCGCCACTATGAATTTGTCCTACAACAACAGAGTACGAAGCGGCAACTCGCGCATCTCCAGAATCTGAAACTTGCATTACTTTACACGTTCCTGTTAGTTTTCCACCTTCTTCTGGTGTCCAATCTCTTTTTTCGTGTAGTTCCGTTCGTGTATTGCTAGAGTTTTTTGAAGTCACTCCAGAGTTTGGAGTTTTGTAAACTACCCAACGTCTTGTGCCATCTATTACGGTGTAGAAAAAGTTTTTATCTTCAAAATTGATGAGATCGTCTTTGTTTGTACCATCTCCCATTAATATTTTGAATTTGTCCATAAAAGGAATTACCTCACTTGGATAGACTACTTTTCCACTTAATCCATCATTTGCCTCAAAGTATCCTGCATTGGAAATGGCATCATCACTGATGGTTATGTTTGCAGTTTTAAACCAAACCTCAGCGTAGTTTCCATCTGCATATTGTTTTTGAATGTCTCCACCATGGGTTTCAGCTCCCGAACACCAAACTTTGTTGACTTTCGGATCTTTTCCGTTTGTTTGGTTGTAACAACCCAATTTGAAAAAGAGTCCTTCTTCCGTGTATGCATTTTTTCGTTCAACACCATCTTGGCCTATTGGTACAAATAGTTTTTGTACTTGCGCTGGTATATCGGAACGATTTACATATTCAGAACGAATCAAATTTTTAGTAAATGTTTTGGTTTCATGTCCTTTACTTGTAAACGTTAGATACATGATACCATCTTCTATTTTTACATTGTAACTAAACTCTTCGCCTAGCGCAATTCCATCTGCTGGTTCTGGAGGATACGTATTTGCATCACTTCCAACCACAGAAAAGTCATATCCCCAAATTGGATAGGAATAATCCCATCGTTTTGAATTGTCATCACCAGCGGTATTGATTTCATAATTCCAAAATACAGAACCTTTCGTATGTCCAGGGAATTTTTTGTAGAATATTTTTAGCGGCTCATTTTCATGTCCGTCAGCACTATGAATTTGACCAACAACAACTGAGTACGTTGCCGCAACACTAGCATCACCAGTTGTGGCAACATTCATTACTTTAAGTGTAGCATCCATGGTAGCATCTGTCATAGGCGACCACTTTTTTAGTTGTGCTAATTCAGTTCTTGTATTGTTAGATGTACCATGGGTGTTTCCTGCATTGGGAGATTTAAATACAACCCAGCTTTCTTTGTCGTCATTTGTTGTGTAAAAGAAATTTTTATTCTCATAATCCGTTGCTTTACCCACATTAGAACCATTACCTAAAATTAAATTCCAATGCTGAAAAAATGGAATGACATCTTGTGCAGTAACACTTTCTGCCACATCTTTATTTTTTTGATCAGCGTTTGATTTTTTCTTTTCTTCACAAGAATTGAATAGTAAAATGATACCAATCAATACCGTACAAAAGGTAAAAACTGATTTGGATTTGTTTAATTTCATAGTGTATTATCTATTTTTAATGACTGTATTCGATTTCAGATTTGAAACTGATTGATGCAACAATTCAGCAAGTATTTTTATAAAATAAATACCTTTGTTGTTCAAAAATTACTGTTTGATTATTTTTTTCGTTGTGCTTTTTGAATTTGAATTGATGTTAACTATGTACATTCCATTTTTAAGATTAGAAATATCAATGCCTTTCTGTACTTTATCAACAGTTAATACTTTTTCACCTAACATATTGTAAATACCTACTGAAACTGAATGCACGGAATTCGTTTCTATAGTTAATATGTCATGAACTGGATTTGGATATAGTTTAAAATCAAAAACTGAATTTTCCTCTACGTCTAGTGTTGCATCTGATACTTCTATTTCATTTGAATAGTTGAACGCTTTATCTACCGCATATATTTTATAGAAATTACCTGTTGCATATATATCTGTAAAACTTGTATCTGTACCAATATAAGCTACAGTTCCGGCAAGATTTCCTGTTCCGTTAGTAATTGTGTTTCCAAATTGATAAATCCCATTTTGACTTGGATCGTTATCTGCATTTGGTGCTGTTGTATATTTAACAACTACATAACCACCACTGTCAACTCCACCAGAAGGCGCTGTCCAACCAATTGTAGCAATACCAGCATTGTTTACATACGTACCAACTGTTGGATCGTTTGGAGCAGTATCATCATATGGACCTGAGTACACAACAAAATCATCTACTCTAACGGCTGTTACATTGCTTCCACTCATTCTGGCAACAGCCCAATGTGAAGCATTAATAGCGCCACCTGTTGTTACGGTACCGTAGGTTTTAGTCCATGTATTTGCAACAAAAGGAGTTGCATCTGTTTTGTTAGTCGTGTTACTTCCTGATGTATTGTTTAAATAAATTCCAGGATCTAAATCATTTCCAGGATCAGCGCTTGCGCTATAAAAGAACTGAACTGTGTATTCTGTGTTGATTTGTAATTGATTTGGCGCAACTGTTGAAGGACTTTGCAATCGTAAGTTACTGCTCCCTGATGCAATTTGAAATGCCGCTGAAACATCTCCTGATCTTGCTAATGCTGCATTATTTGTAATATCTCTAACTGCTGAATTCCCAGTTGAAGAAACTGTCCATACGGTTTGAGCTGTACCAGATTGACCGCTACCTGCAGAACTCATATTCCCTGCAGTTTGACTTTCCATACCGCCATCCATAATAGGAAATTCTCCAATAACTTGGCCTGATGTTGCTGGTGTAGTTGCACCACTGTATACAATTTGTGTGTTTACACGTTGTGCTTTTCTACTTGTTAATGTTGTTGGTGCCGATGAAGAACCTGCCCTGTAATTCAGAGATTGATGTGTTGTATTGTCCCAGCGCCAGTTTAGTGAACCATTCCCAGAAAGTAATGCATTTGGTTGCGCTGGATCCGCAGGAACTAACGTAGAACAGTCCCAATCTACAGCAATTTCTAAAGCATCGCCTGTGTAGCTAAAAGGTGTTGATAAAACAAAACTTACATATCCTGAGGCACCAGGAAAGTTATTTGTGGTGTTAAATGTGTAGGTTCCAACAATAGTTGCTCCGTTTATAACATCTGACCAATTTCCACCACTAGCTATGACTTCTGTAGCACTTGAATTTTTCATATAAATAGTCATCGTAGCATCGCCAGAAGCTGTAATAATGTTTGAAGATCCTAAGTCAAAGTTAATTTGAGATATCGTAGCAGAAGGCGACATGGATGCTAATTCCGTTGCTGTGTACAATAAACTAGCCCGAGAATATACTGAACTTGAACCGCTATCTGAACGTTGAAAAGGTCCTCTGGTTGCCGAAGAAGATGTTCCTTGCCCTAAAGTAAGTGTCGTTTGTGAATATGCAAAACTTGCAAAAAGTATTGCTATTAAAAGTAATTTTGTTTTCATATGATTATTTTAATGCGTTAGATATAGATTGTAATATTTTATATAAGAAAATGCAGTTGCATCTGTGGTATTCAAGTAGTTTCCTGCTTTGAAATAGTTTTCAAAAGGCCATTTATCCAAGCTTACATCCTCATATATATAAGGTGTTTCATTGTTGAGTTGCACACTTAATCGTGCATCGGAAGCAATAATTTCAAAATCGAACACATCAAAGCCAACATATCCAAGATTTTGCTTTTCGTCTGTCCAAGTTGAATTGGAAGTATCTAGCAAGTCATTACCCGTAGTTGTTTCATCGATGAGTGATTTTTTGTATGACCAAATGTAGCCATCTATCCAGTAGATTTTTAGTAATGGTGGTCCATTGTTTGAAGAAAAGTTGAACGTATTCATATCTTCTTCAGAAATGATTCCATGAATTTGCATGACAATAGTTCTATGATATGTGTTACTTGAATTTGGGTCTTCTGAAATATCATCAACTTTTAAGCGTCCTTTCATGATTCCTCCTTCAAGTAAGGTCCAATTTTCTCTAGAGTTTGAAGGATTGATCAATTCTCGCAGTTCGGTACGTGAATAGGAACTATTGGTGGTAGAACTTTCTGGATATGTGTAGAAAACGAGTGATTCGTCATCTGTATCGTCATACATAAATGGTTGTACAGACGGAAGTGTTTGGTAGCCCAAATTTACCAATTCGTTAGGTTGGTATTCGTCTGGTTTTCCATTGTTATCTTCATCTACAGGCAATGTAACTTTCCAATTGGAAAAGTTTATATCTGCATAGTTTACAGTTGGCGGTGTTGGATTTGTAGGGTTTGTAGGTGTCGTAGGAATCGTCGTCGTGGTAGTTGGTGGTTCTAAATCATCATTATTAGAACAACTTAATACAAATGTAAAGGTTATTAAAAAGAATATACCCTTGTGTATAAAGCGCTGCGATTGTTTTTTAATGTACATTTATTAAATTGGTTTACCAGATTGGTTTACCAAATATATAGATATTTATGAATTGTACAAATTATATTTGTATTTTTTCTTTAGAAGGAAGAATGAATTTCTTTTTGAAGTCCATTTTGAAAGCACTTGTAGGAGTTTGCTTTTTTTGTAAAATAGATTCATCTAAAAAAATAGGAAGTTAGACTTAGTGCATTTGGCCTTCGTGTTTTTTGGATAAACTTTTATAGACCAAAAACTTATAGTAATACATGGCTAAGTTCCATAAAAAAACCGTCAAAACTTAGTTTGACGGTTTTTTAAATTAATAATATCTATTCACTGTAGTTGATATTCTCACTATCTGAAACATTTAAAAACCAATTTTTCAATTAATTAATATATAATCAATGAGGAAGAGATGTAGATCCAGGACCTCTAAAGCGTCTTCTAATTGAATCATTTGTTGATGGTTTAGTAGTTATAGAATTTGTTTTTAATTCTGTAAAGTATTCTTTGCTGGTTTCTTTAGGATTAACTAGTTCTTCTTTTTCACACGAAGTAATACAATTAAATAGTAAAATGAGTAGTCCTAAACAGAATACTGGGTTCAAATTTTTCATAGTTTATACGTTTTAAAATTATTTTTTAATATGTATATTTTTAGCTTTTAATGATTTTCAAAAAGAAATATACTGTTAAGCTATTACTATAAGAATTAATTTCATAATTTATATTCTTAGATTTAAAATTACGAGAAAATGTACTCAGGATTCTTAAACATCTTGAATTCCAAGGCATTATCACTAAAATCAGTCACGAACATCGTTTTTTGTTCACTAGCTTTTCCTGAAAATCGAATTTGAGGTTTTACAATGAATTCAATATTATTTGCGGTAAGATTTGCTGCTACTTGTTCAAATTCTTCTCCAGAAAGAATACAGCCAAAATGTGGAATGGGGACAGCAACCTCATCTACCAAACCACAATAATCTAGTGGAGGAATTGCCTGTGAAACGTGCGCAGATAGTTGATGCCCAAAGAAGTCAAAGTCTATCCATCTTTCAGTACTTCTCCCCTTTTTACAGCCTAATATTTTATGATAAAATTGGTATGTGCTTTCAATATTTTTTACCTTTATGGCTAAATGGAATGTATTCATTTGATATTTTTTAGATTAAATGTTCTATAAATTTCAGACAAATACGTAAAAAGAAAAAGTGATATCAATTGTAAAGGCATATTCATTTCAATTGAATCATCTTATTAGATTTTAATATAAACACGATTCAATGGTAGACGATATTGACAAGGCAATTTTAAATGAATTAAAAGAAGATTCTAGGTTATCTTTTGCAGAAATTGGCAGACTTGTAAGTTTGTCGCCTTCTGCTGTGAGAGACCGCGTGTTAAAAATGGAAGACACTGGAATTATAAGAAAATACAGTGTAGAGCTAAATCAGAAGCTTTTAGGAAACGATATGGAAGTCATCATTTTGGTTAATGTATTTCATGGAAAGTTAGTCACGTTTTTTGATGTAATTCCGCAGATTCCCGAAATAGAACGTGCGTATCGAATTACTGGAGAACAAAATGTACATTTGAAATTGATTTTAAAAGATCAGATTCATCTGCAAAGAATAATAGATCGGATTATGCCGTATGGAGATACAAAAACGATGCTGATACTTTCTGATGTTCTGGAGTATGATCGCAAATAAAATATTATAAACTCGTAATCTATTTTTAACACTAAAAAATCGTCAATGTAGTTATTGACGATTTTTTAGTGTGTATCCTTTCTAATTTCTAATTGTTGTCACAATCAGTTAAGCAATGTTCGTACGCTGTTCTACACCCAGTATTTAAAGATATAATACCTACTTCTCCTGCACAAAATGTACTAATCGCTATAATTGCATATACAAATGCTGCAGCAGCCTGTCCCAAAGTGACAACAGTTACGAAAGTTCCTGCCGCAGCTCCTGCTGCAACACATACTACGAAAAATACTTCATACCAAACTGATAATCCACACTTTGCATAGTCTTTATAACATTGTCTACACGTAAGTTTTTTTGCTCTTGCAACTTTTTCATTTGAATTATCAAAATAGTTTTCATTACCTGCAATTTCTATGGCACGTTTTACAACTTGTTGTTGTGGTCCTTCTGGTAAGGTTAAGAATTTTGCTTTGGATAGTTTTTTGGCTGCTGTATCTGCGATTCCTTTCAATTCTAAGTATACGCCTAAGTCATCATATCCAATTAATTCAGCGATTCTTTTGTTATCTTCTTTTTTTGAGTTTTTGCTATTTTCGCTAATCAATTTTAATTCGGCTAATCGTTGTTCTTTGCTTCCTAATGACTCATTATCAAATTGAGGAAGAGAAAACGTTAGAGATACATCGAACATTACCGATGTTAAATCTTGGAAACTTTCATTACTTGCCAGCTCTTGTGCCATAATTTCTATACTATCCGCGTCAATAGCTTGTGTTAGGTCAAAGTTTGGTGTTGCAGAATATATTGGGCTTCCAATGTTAATAAGCATACAAAAAATTAGGAATAATGATTTTATAGTTTTCATAATATTTATTTTTAAAGTTTATTTATTTTAAAATTTAGATTTTATTTAAGTTTAATTTTATTTTAGTAATTTCGGTGAGATCCAATGTGCCAAGGCATATGTATATTTCTACGGTAACTGTTAGCACGTACTTCAATTGTCACTGAGCTTCCACGATGGCCATTTTGTGAAAAGAAAGTAAATCTTGATCTATAATCTGGATATGAATAACGTGGATTGTGATTTATTATACTTAAACCACGTGTGATTTTTTGCCATAACGGAGCATAGAATCTTCTATTTGACTTATGATGTATCCAAGCGCCATATCTGTAATTATGATTACTGCTATTTGTCATGTGGTGAAATGGTTGGTTATTATGCATCCCATAATGAAATAGATATGTATTTCTCCTGACTACTGCTGGGCTATTAGTTTTAGCGTTTGTTTCAAGTCTAGATTTTTGCTCTTCTTTTGTAGGATAAAAAGTTAAGTTATTTTCTTTTATTTCCATGTGCTTGGCAGTTTTCAATAAATTTTCTATCTGATTTGTATCTACGATTTGTTTTCCATGCAAATAATACGTCATGTCAGGATCTGCTTTGGTGCTAATATATCCAGTATCTTCCATTTCTGTAATTGCTTCTTCTTCGTAGAAGTTCTCTGTATCTTTTTCACAAGACCAGAAAAATGCTGTGATTAATGCTAAAGTGATTACTTTTAAATTGATATTTTTCAAAATTTTTAGTTTTAATATTTCGTTCCTACTCTATTTTAGACTTTTCGGATTCCGTCATTTTTATAGGGTGATTACTGATGTAAAATTGATATGGCTACGTAGCTTTTTGCATATAAATAGTGAACAGTAATCTGTACATTTTAATCTTTGCGAATCATAAATAATAATTGATATCATACAATCGATATCATACTATATGTGTTAGATTTGATATTTCTTAGATTAAATGTTGAAGCAAATTTCATACAAATAGACAAAAACATAAAGTGGATAAATTGAAAAAAAATATTTATTTCAATTGATTCATTTTATAATTTTAAATTTTAACCACGATTCAACGGAAAACGACATTTTCGCAATAATCTTGGTCAAATCGAAAGAAGATTTTGGTATTTCAGTTGTAAAAATTGGCAGATTTGTGAGTTTATCGCCTTTTGCGATAAAATCCCGAATATTGAAATAGAAGATGTGAAAATTATATAAATGTATAGTACAGCGCTACATCAATAACTTTTAGGAAACGATATAGAAGTGATTATTTTAATAAATATATTTCATGGAAAGCTAACCAGGTTTTTTGATGTAATTCCTCAGATTCCTGAGATAGAACGCGCTTATCCCATTACAGGCGAACAGAATGTGCATTTGAAATTGATATTATCCGACATAACAGAATATCATATATAATATAACTTTATATTAAATTGATTCTATCCATAAGTTCTTGCTTTCGGTTTCGAGAAACGGGAAGTAATACACCGTTTGACATCGAAATGGAAAGTCCGTCAACTTTGGAAACTGAGTTGATATGCGCAAAGTTGATCAAATGCGATTTGTGAATTCGTAAGAAATCGTGCTTTGTTAGTTGCTCTTCAAAGTACATCATTTTCTTAGAGGTTACAATTTCTCTTTTGTCTTTTAACATTACTGTAGAGTAGTTTCCGCCGCCAGTACAATAGACAATATCTTCAATTTTGAGTACATGAATTTCTTTACCGTCTGCAATAGAAATTGTAGGCGATTCGACCATTTTTTCATAGAGTTTGGTAAATTCCTGTAAAACGGATTGTTTCGGAATAGCATCAATGGTCATCTTTTTTACTTTATCTACAACTTCTATTAATTGTTGTGAATGATTCGAGTTTCTATTTTTTCTATTTCTTTCTTAAGATTTACAAACTCCAAACTGTCTCTAAATGCTTGAATAGGCTTCAATATCGCTAAGCTTTTTTGAAAATCTCCTTTTTTTTCATACGTTTCAGATAAATCTTCAGAAACTTCAATAAGTGATTGATAGTCTTTAAAAAATGTGAATTCGCTCAGAGAGAATTCAAATTTTCGAATAGCGTCATCATAATCTCCCAATTCTTTGTCGATAACGCCCAAGGTGTGAATTGTAATGGGTTCAGGGCAAATTTGGAAAGTTTCATTGAAATTACACCAACTTAAATTTTCTGATAACAGCGTTTTTGCTTTTTTGTACAATCCATTCTCAATGTATCTGTATGCCAAATCGTTATGAAAATAATAGATTCGTAGCTTTCACTTTCTGGTATGTATTTTTTGTATAATGCGGCATAATGTTCAATACTATCTAATTGTGCAGCGGGTAATAAATTCATGTAGGTTTGATAAATTTCACCTTTGTCCAAATTTGTGTTTTTATCGGAAAAATTTTGAATTGCCAATCGCAAGTTTTGAATGGCTTTTTGCTTATCAGTACCTTTTAAAACATCTGCCATAAACCGATAAAACTTCCACGCTTTGTACGGATATTTTTCTGTATCTAATAAAATAAGTCCGTTATTAAAATTCTCATAAGCGTTTGCTATTTGATCTAGTTGATGATATTAAGCGCCAATGATATAGTAACTTTCAGCTATTGCCGTTGTATCTTTTGCATTGGTAGCAACTTCTAAAATTGTCTTTGCTACGTTGATGGTTTCTTTTGGCTTCTTTCTATATCTCCTTATGTAATCTGCATATAAGAATCCAACCTTCACGAGTTCTTTCGTATCATTCTTATGTGTAGCTTGCATATATTGCTGTTCTAATAATTTTTCAGCTTTCATGAAATACTGTTCAGCAGCTTCATCATTTTGAGCATAATACAAACTATCAGCTTTGGCGATAAGAATGTCTACATCAGCACCATATTTTTGTTGCCCGAAAAGAAATAACGGAATCGACATAAAAAGTAAAATAAAGCGTAGTTTTTATACATAAGCTATTGAATAATTTGATTGTAAAAACATTTGACGTGTAAGTTTTTATAAAGATAAAACTATTTTAGTTAGTAGGTTTTAAGCAAGTTATATCTAATATTGTTTAGAAATATTCACTGAATACACAACTAAAAATCAAATATTTGCGCAGTATTATTCCTAAAAAGAGATTATTATGTGATCATTACAGTGAAAAACAAAATACTGTAGCATAAAAACAGCGCATATTGAAAAACTATTAAAATCAGTATCTCAGAAATTATGCTATGATACAATTTAATAGCATTGAGATAAATTAATTTGAATTACTATTGCCACTTAGTTGCATTTTATAAAAATACCTAGTACTTTGTGACAAATTAAATAAGAGAAACTGAAGGGAATAAAAAAAATAATAAGTATTGTTTTTTTGATGATCATTACTATGAATCATCTCGTTTCACTTGTGCATTCATTTGAACATGAATACGATGAAAACCCTTTCACTTCCGAATTTGCAGATTTTAGTCAAGATGCTGACTTTACTCAAATTTGTTTATATTGTCAAACCTATATAAGTTTAGAATATACGCAACATGAACCTGTGGTGTATTCGTTAATTACTCCTGTTCGTGTTTCTGAACTCATTCCTGATACAGAGAAACAATTACTTTCTACGATTGTTCTTAGGAAAAAATCAAGAGCGCCACCTTCTTATACTTCATAGTTTACAAAATAGTTTAATCTGAAAGTTGTGATTTCTTAGTGATACATTTTGAGTATCCACTAATCACTATTTTTTGTATTTCGTACTACTATGAACTTCTTGGCATTCACAAGTTTTCTTTCAACGCTTTCAAGAAAACGTTCACAAACATTATAACTTTAAATACTCTTGTATGTTACAAGCAAACAAGCTATGTATGCGTTATGACGATACATTGGCTATCAAGGATTTGAGTTTTACTGTTGCTCCTGGAGAAATTTTTTGTCTATTAGGACAGAATGGAGCTGGTAAAACCACTACAATTAATATCTTTTTAGGATTGCTAACTCCAACTTCTGGAGAAGCTTTGATAGATACACATTCGGCAAAAAATAATAAACTGACCAAAAATCTCATTGCGTATATTCCTGAAATTGTTCAGTTGTATGGCAATTTATCAGGTTTGGAAAATTTAGACTTTTTTAGTCGACTCGCTGGATTTATCTACACAAAAAAAGAGCTCCAAGAATTTTTACTACGAGCCAATTTGCAAGAAGATGCGCATCAAAAAAAACTACATACATATTCCAAAGGAATGCGTCAAAAAGTAGGTATTGCGATCGCTTTGGCTAAAAATGCTTCCTACATTCTTATGGATGAGCCAACTTCTGGTTTAGATCCAAAAGCTTCGGTAGAGTTTGCGGAAGTTTGTAAAGAGTTATCTGCAAATGGCGTTGGTATTTTAATGGCAACTCATGACATTTTTAATGCTGTCAATATTGGTTCCAAAATAGGAATCATGCGAGAAGGAACGCTAGTTCATACTACCGAAACCGCTAAAATTTCAGCGCAAGAACTACAAGATTTATACATCAAAACAATTTAATCAACTTAATAACCAACCAAATGAATTTACAAAAGGGCGTATTTGCTATTTTATTACTAGCAATACAATTTAGTTTCTCCCAGTCTAAAATTACAGGAAAAGTTTTAGACGAAAAAAATACTCCTATTTTAGGAGCCACCATTATTGTTACAAATGATTCGGATAAACCCAAAGGAACAACTTCCGATTCAGAAGGAAATTTTAGTGTTGCAATTGCAAATGCAGGTACATATACTTTAAAAATTTCCTATGTAGGATTTAATAATTATACACAAACTGTTGAAGTCCCTGCCAATCAGACTGTAAATCTTGGATCACTTGTGTTAAAAGAATCACTTGAAGCCATGCAATCTGTAGAAGTTATTGGTAGAAAGCGAAATGATTACAACAGTGATTATTCATTCTCCGCAACTAAAGTGGCCATTCAAAATAAAGAATTACCACAAGCAGTTGCAACAGTTACCAAAGAACTCATCGCTGATCGATTGGCGTTTCAATTACCTGATGCCGTAAAAACAGTGAGTAATGTTTCCGTAACGGGATTGTACAATCATTACAATATTCGTGGAATTACGCAAGCTGATGACGGACAAGTGTTAAACGGAATGCGTACGCGGCAATATTACTTTTTACAACCTATAACGTCACATTTAGAACGTGTAGAAGTGATTAAAGGACCATCATCCGTAACGTTTTCAAGTGCTGATCCAGGAGGAACTGTAAATATGGTAACTAAAAAACCATTGTTAGAAAAACGTAGCGAAGTGTCTTTATCAACAGGAAGTTTTGGAACTATTAGAGCTACAGCAGATTTTACAGGACCGTTGAACGAGTCAAAAACATTATTATATCGTTTTAATGCCGCTTTTCAAGAAGCAGATTCTTTTAGAGATGTTGTAAACAATAATGCACTTCTAATTTCGCCTTCGCTGAGTTACATTCCAAACGAAAGTACTTCATTGAATGTGGAAATGATTTACAGCGATTCTGAAGGTAATTTGGATAGAGGTCAGCCAATTTTCGGTTCAATTAACGGAGAATTTGATTTGAATAGTACGCCAATCACAAGAAACGTTGGTGCTTCAAGCGATCATTATAAAAATAAAGAGTTCATTTTTATGGCAAATTTTAGTAAAAAGTTTGCAGAAAATTTTGGTTTTAATGCACAATACATGAAACAAACTTGGGATGAAGATTTAGCCGAACACCGAGTTGACGGAACAGCCGTTGATATTGATGGAAATGTAATTCCGACACTTGCGCGTATGCGTTACGACGAAAGACAACAATATTGGGAAACAGATAATTTTAGCACATATTTCACCTATGATATTGAAAAGGGAAACATTACCAATAAAATATTAGTTGGGTATGATGCCACGCGTTGGGAACGTAAAATTGGAGCAGGATTTTTACGTGCGAGAAGATACTTAACTGTTGCTGGCGGACAAGCAAATTTTGATCCGAGTAATCCTGGGAATTTTCAACAAATGACAGTTGATGGTGTTACCATGCCTGTTCCTGCGGTACCACATTTTAACTTAGAAAATCCTTTTAATGGCGCTAGAAATACAACAGGTTACAACCTTGCTGAATTGTCAATTCCTGCAAATTTGACGACTTCTAGTGGAATATATATTCAAAATCAATTTAAGATTGGAAAATTTTCAGCCTTGGTAAACTTGCGATACGAATGGTTTACAGATATTTTTAATTACGAAGCTGATGAGCAAGAGTTTAAAACTAGCGCGTTTGTCCCAAGAATTGGATTGACGTATGAAGTTACAAATGATATTAGTGTGTATGCCACATATTTGGAAGGATTTCAACCACATACCAACACTGTTTCCTTATCGCCTACTGCAGAAGGATTTTTCTGGTCTGCTTCTCCAAGTAGATTTGATCCTTTGGAAAGTAGTTTAGTAGAAATTGGAGCAAAAGGAGAATTTTTAAATGGAAAAGTATTTGCGAATCTTGCTATTTTTAATATTACTCAGAAGAATATTTTATTAGGAGATACGTACGATTTGGATAACTTATCGACAAGAGGTGAGCAACGAAGCCGCGGTTTCGAAATGGACATTTCTGGTTATGTATCTTCAAACTTTCAATTGACAGCTTCTTACGGATTTACAGATGCTGAAATTGTAGAAGATGCTGTGGAAGAATTTATTGGAGAACGCATTGGAGGCGCGCCAAAACACAATGCAAATTTTTGGGGACGTTATGATTTTATGAATACAACTTTAAAAGGCATTGGAATCGGTTTTGGAGCACAATATGTAGACGAAAGATTTACGTGGTATAATCCAACGTATGCGACAGATAGAGTGCTTTTACCTTCATATACCGTGTTTGATGCTGCGGTATATTACAGACCAAATAATACAGGAATTCAGTTGACGCTGAAGCTAAATAATCTATTTGACAAAACTTATTGGTTAGGTGGTTTGAATCCTTCTCGATTAGGACCTGGCGCACCAAGAAACGTACTGCTGAATGCAACTTACAAATTTTAATTGAATGAAAAATAATGCTATTATTTTAATTGGAACACAGTTTTTCAAAAAGACCTTTTACACCAAAGGTCTTTTTGTACTGTTATCGCTGTTTCTGGCTGTTTTAGCATATGTAACTATTTCTGGTTGGAATGCGTATCAAGCAAGTCATCATGTTGTAGAACATCATCAAGAATCGTCTAGAAAAAGTTGGGAAGAAAATCCTGATAAACATCCACACCGAATGGCACATTTTGGCACTTTTGCCTTTCGTGCACAACATCCTTTGCGCATTTTTGATTCAGGAATCGAAAGTTATACGGGAAATTCTATTTTTTTAGAAGCACATCGACAAAATACAGCAAACTTTTCGGAAGCTAGTTTATCAACAGGATTGGTACGTTTTGGCGATTTGAATGTTGCCATGCTTTTACAACTAATTTTACCATTGATTATTTTCTTTATTGGCTATGCTTCTATTACCGCTGAAAGAGAAAATGGAACTCTTAAAATAATGTACATTCAAGGTACACCACTACACAAAGTATTGTTGGGCAAAGCATTGGGTTTATTTCTTGTCTCATCACTTTTTTTCTTGCCTTCATTGCTTGCTTTGTGGAGCGTTTCATTTATAGAAAATCATACTCCGAATAGTGCTATCGTAATTAGATCACTATTTATTAGTGTTGGCTACATCGTTTTCTTCATGATTTTATGTTGTATTACGGTTATCGTTTCTGCAAAAAGCACAAATTCTAACAAAGCATTGTTGAGTTTGTTGGCTAGTTGGTTGTTATTTTTTATTATCATTCCGAAAACGGCACAAGTTGTTGGAAATTCTTTATATCCGAACCTTTCAAAGATTGAATTTAAAGCGGTTATTGAGGAAGAAGTTACCAAACAAGGCGATAGTCATAATCCTGATGATCCTTATTTTAATGCGGTAAGAGATTCTGTATTGAAAGCAAATAATGTAACCGATGTAAAAGATTTGCCTTTTAATTACAGTGGTTTTATTATGAGTAAAGGTGAAAAACAAACGGCTCTTATTTACAACGATCAGCATAAAAAACTCATTAAAACCTACGAACGTCAAAATAGTATTACGGATAATTTAGTGCTAATCAATCCGTATTTAGCCATAAAGAATCTATCGATGAGTTTGGCAGGAACTGATTTTTACACGTATACCAACTTTTTAGCTCAAACTGAAAAGTACAGATATCAACAATCGCAATACTTGAATGAATTACAAATGAAATTTATCAGTAATAAAGCAACAAGTAGCGAAGGGAAAATTAATGTAGTTGATAAATCATATTGGAAATCTGCGCCAACATTTTCATATAAATATGTATCGATAGTTGATACTATATCCAATCAAATTATAGCGATCATAGCATTGATTATTTGGTTGTTACTTACTATTGTATATATCACAAAGTTCACGAATCGTTTTAAAATTATTTAGTCATGTATTCTTTATTAATAAAACATTTCTTTAGATCAAAAACAGTATGGCTGGCTTTTGGTATTCTCATGTTTCTTGGAGTTTTAAGTATTAGCATGGGAAAGCAATTTTTAAATCAAAAACAGGCAACGATTGCAAAAACTGCTGAACAACAACAAAAACATATAGAAACGCAGACAAAATTATACGAAGATGATATCGGATTGTTGTTGTATTATTTAAAATTTTCTTTTGTAAATCCTGTAGAACCATTGGCAGGAGTTTCTATGGGACAAAGTGATGTGAATGCACATATTCAAAATGTGAGTATTTTAAATTTAGAAGGACAAAAGTATGATACCGACTTAGTGAATCCCATGCGATTGCAAGTGGGAAATTTAGATATTAGTTTTCTTATTATTTTTCTCTTTCCGTTAATCATTATTGCTTTGAGTTTTAATATTCTTTCGGAAGAAGAAGAAAAAGGAACTTGGAAAATGATCACGACGCAAGGTATTTCTCCATTCAAATTTTTATTGAAAAAACTATCTATTCGAGTTGTTTTTATTTACATCGCATTGAGCATCTTACTACTCTTAGCAAAAATTGTGTTGGGCATTCCTTTTTCAATTGCTTTTTTACAAATTGTAATTATTAGTTACTTGTACATACTTTTTTGGTTTGCTTTGTGCCTTTTTGTCATTCTTTTACGAAAATCTTCTAATACGAATGCGATTACTTTATTGACTAGTTGGTTGATTTTGGTCGTTTTTTTACCAGTTTTAGTAAACAATTACGTATCCAACAAATATCCTGTAGAAGAAGCTTTTGCGATGACTATTAAACAACGTGATGCGTATCACACAAAATGGGATACGGATAAAAAAGAGACTATGGAAAAATTCTATAATCACTATCCACAATTTCGAAAATATGAATTAAAAGAAACTGGTTTTTCATGGCTTTGGTATTACGCGATGCAGCAAATGGGCGATGACGAATCGAAAGCAGAAAGAGATGCCATGTTTGCAAAAATTCAAAAAAGACAGGAATTGAGCGCACGCATAGCTCAGTTTTTTCCACCGTTACAAGTCCAATTATCAATGAACACGATCGCTAATACGGACTTATCAAACTATGTCGCATTTTTGAATGAAACTACAAAGTTCCATGAAGACATTCGCTTGCAACTCTATCCAAAGATTTTTGAAAATCAGCCAGCTTCTAGTGTCAATTGGAAAAATTACAAACCTATATTTTTTGAACACCAAAATAATTTTAATATGTTGAAAAGTATTTTTTCTTTACTACTATCAACTTTGATACTTGTAGGTTTGGGAGTTTTTAGGAATTTAAAATACTTTCGTTAGGATGGTGTGAAATGTAGTATTTGTGGGTTTTTGATAAAAGGAAAAAATTGATATTGTAAGCAACGTTATAAAATAAAAGACTGGGTTTACTTCGTCTGCGCTCAGTATAAACTTCTCTCCCTGTATCTTTTCTATAATTTCACAATAGTCCAAAAAAAAAGCCTTCCGTTAAGAAGGCTTTATAAAAGGGTGAAAGACCGGGTTCGAACCGGCGACCTCTGGAACCACAAGCCAAAAACTCTTTTTAAAACACCCTAATTATCAAGTATTTAAAAAAAACAAGAGTCAGAAAAACTATTAAAAACGGTCAAAAACCATGCTCCAAAACCATGCTCCTATTAACTTAATAAGTTTACATTAAAGTCAAGTAATTCATTTCGTTAAAAAATTAAATTTATCCTTCTAATTAAAGTATTAATATTAGCGGGCTTTAGGGAGACTTAAAGAATTTACACAGTAATCAATTTACAAATTCTTACATTAAAGTAACGATTTTTGATAAAATTCAATTATTTTGTAAATAACTAAGTTTTTGTTTGATGTTCAAAAAGCAAAGTTTTGAAGTAAAATTCAAATTTTTTTTTTTAGATTATTTTACCACACCTTAGATATTATTGCTATGAAAATAAATACAAAAAAGATAATTTCTGAATTCAGTCAGAATAACAACGATAATAATACTCAGAGATTAATCGAAGTAGCAAAGTCGAAAGATTTTTTAATAGGAGATATTGCAAATTTAGCAAATACACTTGCTAAAAGTGGTAAAGTACTAAATAAAGAAAAAGGGATATATGATATACCGTCCTCTGGTGGACCTTCTTCCCTATCTACATTAATATGTCCACTAGTTCTTTCTGTGTATGGAAAAAAAGTTGTTAAGCTAGGGGTTCCTGGTAGACCAGCAGGTGGAATTGATGTTTTAGCACAAATTGAAGGATATAAGTATTCTTTATCATTAACTGAAATAAATAATTTAAACTCCATTAATAAATATGTACATTTTCTAGCAAACGATTTTTTTACACCATTGGATATCTTTCTTTTTAACTATCGTAAAAAAAATAATTCGTTAAATATCCCAAATCTTGTAATAGCGTCTATTCTATCAAAAAAAATTGCAGTTGGTGTATCAAATGTTGGCTTAGATATTAGAGTTTCAGATTTTGGAAATTTTGGAAGGACATTTAATGAAGCGGAAGCTAATGCTAAAAAATTTAATAAAGTAGCTAATTTAGTTGGCATCCAATCTAAGTGTTTTATTACTGATGGAAATTCTCCTCAGCAGCCATATATTGGAAGAGGTGAATCGTTAGTTGCATTAAAACGTATTTTTACTCAATCAAGAAATAGTCTATTGAAAAATCATTTTGATAATTGTATTCGGATGTCTTTGAGCTTAATTGATGAAGAACTTATTATTAAAGAAAAAATTGTAGAACTATTAGAGATAGAATTTAAAAATAATATTGAAAATCAATATGGAAGCTATGATTCATTTTTGAATTATACCGAAGAAATTGAATCTAAACATAAATATAATTTAATTGCAGAAAGTACAGGTTTTATTAATATAGATTTATATATTATTAGAAGTGCTATATGTGAAATTCAAAATAAATTTAAAAGTGTCAATTTTTCAGACCCTTGCGGTATAATACTTAAAGTTAATAACGGACAAATTATAAATAAAAATGAAATTATTGCAACGTATAGATGTCATAATGATTATAAATTGGTTTTTTTTGAATTAATTCGAAAAGCTTTTAGTATAAGAACGAAATATAGTAATAAAGAGAATATATTGATAATAAAATGAAAGAGAAATATAGCTGTTTTAATTGCCCAAGTCTATCAGATTACACCTTGAAGGAAAAAACGGATAAATGCCCTAAATGCGGTGATGAATATGGTTTCCCATTATCTGATCATCCAGAAAATATTGGTGATATCAAAATAATAAAACCTTTAGAAAGAGGTTTTTATGGCTCAACTTATGTAGGGGAAATTTCTCCTTTTGGAGGTGTTAAAATAAAAAAAGTAATTAAGATAATACCTGTTGAAATATACAGAATAAATAATAAAGATTTTAAAAAAGAGTGTGAGGAGCATTTAAAAGTATCCCTGAATTCAAATCATATAGTTTCTATTGACACAAATTTTTATCATGAAAATATAGAAGTAGTATTTAAAAATGGAAAGATAATTAATTGTCATGCTATAGGTATGGACTATATAGAAGGAGATACTCTTAAAAATTATTTAAATGACTCTATAATCATTGAAAGCAGATCTATCGCTCAAATAGCGATTGATTTAATTACACTTCTTAAAGAATTAAGACAAAATGAAGCATATCACAATGATTTGCATCCAGGGAATTTGTTGATTGAAAAACTGTTGCCTCAAAAAAAGAGAATTGATGGCATTGATGAGAATATAAAACTTATAGCAATAGATCTTGGAAGTTTAGGACAAGAAACTAAAAGTAACGATGATTCTAAAAGGGCTGGTGATTTACATTGGGTAGCAGAATGCATTAATAGATTAAGTAGAAAAATAACTGATAACGCATCTCATTATGATGAAAAAGATTGGAGATTAGCTTATTTATTAGAAGAAAAAGCAGATTATTTAAAACCTCCAGTTATTGCTCAAAAACAGTTGTCATATCAAGATTTGATAGATCAAATAAAAGACACTTATTATCAGCATAATAATCCTTGGGAAGATGATTTAAAATTAAAAAACTTCCATGACTCTGTAAACGCTCAATCTTTAAGACCTTGGTATATCCCCAATTTGTTTGTAGATCAAGATAATAATTGGATTAATAGTATTAGTACAAAAGGTCCACAGGTAATTACAGGAATGAGAGGCTGTGGTAAAACAATGTTATTAAGAACACTAGAGTTTCATGCCCGAATTGTTCCTCAAAATGAACAAGAAGTAAAGGACAAAAATTTAATTTTAGATAGAATATACAAAAAAGAAGAGTATTTAGGTTTATATGTATCTTGTGTTAAATTATTAGGTTTCGATTCCCATGATTTCGACACTAAAAAAGAAATTTTTCAACCATATTCCAAACTATTTATAAGTTATGCTTTACAAGCAATTCAAGCAGTTAAGCATCTGAGTTATGTTGATAAATCAAAGGTTAGAAAAGATTACTTTGAACTTATTGCTAATACTCTCAAAACTATAATAAATAATTCCGATTCTTTAGAATATGTGTCTAGCCCTTATGATTTAGAAACAAAATTAAAAGGATTTTTAAATTCATTAAGTGATGGTAATTCTAAATTTGAAATTAAGATTCATCCAAAAATCGCCTTCCCTCAATTAGCAAGTGCAATTAAACAGGCTTCAGAAATATTTAATAAATCATATGTATTTTTCTTGTTGGATGATGTTTCAACCAGATACTTATCAGAAAATAACATTATGAAATTAGTATCTGAATTATTATTTCAAGATGAGAACTGTTCTTTTAAATTTACGACAGAAGCTCAAACACTTGAGATGGTTATAAAAGCCCCTGGAAATAATCAACAAGCAAAAATTGGAAGAGATTATACGATTTTCGATTTGGGGTCTGAGGTTAATCGAATAATACATAAAAATCATTACAAAGGAAAGTCTTTTATTGAAAAGGTTCTAACTAAAAGAGCCAAGTACTATCCATCACATCCAAAAAACATATCAATTTCCGAAATTTTAGGTGATAAAACATTAATTTCAATAGCCCATGATATTGTGAAACCTGAAAAAGCATCGAACAAAAAAGATATTTACACAGGTCTGACTGCTCTTACTGCTGTCTGCATTGGTGATTTAGGCGATGTCATTACTTTATATGAGTTAATGTTAAAAAGAAATACCAATAGAAAATATCCTATTCCTCCAAAAATTCAAAATGCATGTTTCTTAGAATTATGTAATTCCCGTTTATATGATTTAAACAGGAAGGATAGTAAATACCTAGATTTTGTGAATTCATTTGCAGATGCTTCACATCACTTATTAGTTCAATCTGCTATAAAAAAAGATAAAAATGAAGTGAAAAAATTAAGGCAGTATACTTCAATTTTTATTACTATTTCATATGGTGACAAAGAAATTCAGTACAAAAAGGTTAGAGATTTGATTGATTCTGGCATCTTCAATTTTTATGGTGGTCCTGAAGCATCAAGAACAAATAGACAAGGATTAAATCCTGAACAACAATTTAAACTTGTATTTAGAAAATTATATGGAGTAACTAGACATATTGGACTATCAAACGCAGATAGATTTGAACTTTCTGGGGAAAAGCTTTTCAATTGGCTTAATAATCCAAAAGATGGTAAAGATATTCTCATTGGAAATCTAAATCCTATGACCGATAAAGAGATTAAAGAAGGTCTAAATGAAATGGATATTATTATACATGAGGAAGAAGAAAATTTGATACAACAGCAATTAGAATTTCCCATAAATAAAGCAGAAGTTGATGAGGAAATGATACTTCCAGATTATAGTCATATATTAAGTAAGCTTCCAGAAATTAAAGAAATTAAAAAACTACCAAATGATATTTCTATTGATAATATAATTCTAGGTTTAGGATTTGAAGATGCAACTTTAGAATCAGCAAGGAAACTATCAAAATTAGATGCATGTAATTTAATCCTTATTGAATTTGATGAAATAGGTAAAACGAATGAAATTATTGAAGTTTTTAAAGAAAATGGATTTAATACAGATAATATAATTAAGTATAAAGATTTTTTGACCTCATGGAATAATCTTCTGAAAGGTAACACGGTTTGTGATATTACTGGTTTGCCAAAATCAATAATTTTTGACTCAATAAGAAAGTTAATCTATAATGGAAATAATGTTTATCTAACTTGTACAGAACCAGAGTTCAGTTATCCATTAGATGAAAATATTAATAAGGTATTAAAAGATAATGGAAATAGTAATTCAATAAATCTATTAACCGAAGTTTCCGATTTAATTAAAGGGGAACAAGGACCTTATTCACACACAAATCTTTTATCAAAATATACAAATATTTCAGAGCCAAGAGTTTTATTTTCTTTTGCTCCTATAAAACATGAGCGTTTATATACATTATTAGGAGAAAGAGAATATGATAAAATAAATGTTGTTGTACCAGAAGGAAATTCTGCTAAGGAAAGATTAGCACAACTTTCAGCAAAATTCTCATTAACTAGATATAATAATGCTACAATCCATAAAATAGAATTAGATGATTTGAATAAGTTGATGGAAACCTTGGCTATAGATTATTATACATATTTTATTTTAAATAATTTTCCTTTTGAAATAGCATTAACAGGTTCTAAATTACAATCTGCAATTGTAGCTGCTTTTGCTTCAACCTTTAAAATATCTCAATGTTGGTATATGAAGCCAAAAAAGTGGGATGAGTCGAAATTTTCAAGAGGGCATAAAATAACTAGATTTTTTCATATAGTAACTAAATAATAAAGCAGTACGTAAATTATAAAGTCTGATTCAGCCTTTTTCACATAATCAATAGAATATTAAAACTAAAATACACTAATGCTTTAATAGTATAAAAAATCATCCAACTCTGTTTTCAAGAAGATATTAAATAAAATAATATAAACTTATATTATAAAAAAGTATATCTTTTTCTTGTATATAAAATTACTTGTATTTCAATTGTAACATTTAGAGATACAAATATTTTTTTATTCGGAACTTTTGTATACATTTGAGTAACTATCTCTAATAAAAGTAACATGACATTTCTTGGTAAATATCTTACTGACAAATCAATAAATAAGGCTGAAGTTTCACGGAAAACAGGCATAAGAAAATCACGCCTCAGTAATCTCAGTACAAAAGAAGATACAAATCTTAAAGCTGAAGAATTATATTTAATTTCTAAAGCAATTGATGCTAATCCAAATGAAATTCTTCAAAAGATTTATGGACATTTAAAACTGAATAAATAATCATGAAACATCTTAATTTCATAGATTTATTTTCAGGTGCAGGTGGTTTGTCTGAAGGTTTTATAAAGGCAGGTTTTAAGCCTATTGCTCACGTAGAAATAGATAAAAAAGCTTGTGACACTTTAGAAACTCGATTAGTATATCATAAATTAATTTCCGAAAATAAAACAGAAAAATATTATGATTATATTTCGGAAAAAATAACCAGAGAAGAATTTATAAAAAACTTTGGAGATTCAGCACTTTCCGATTCTGTTATAAATATACCAATCGGAGAAGATAACAATAGAATTATTTTTGAAAAAATAGACAAACTTGCATGTGGAAAACAAATTGATATAATTGTCGGTGGTCCGCCTTGTCAAGCCTACTCTCTTGTCGGAAGATCAAGAGATAAAAATAGAATGAAAAATGATCCCCGAAATTTCCTCTATAAAGAATACGCGAAGTTTCTCAAAAAATATCAACCAAAAGTGTTTGTCTTTGAGAATGTTATGGGACTAATAACAGCCGAAAACGGAAGTTATTTCAAAAATATGCAAGCATATTTCAAACGGATTGGTTATGAATTAGATTATACCATTCAAAAATCTGAACATTTCGGAGTATTACAAAGACGAAGACGAATTATTTTGATAGGCTGGCAAAAAGGATTGGGTTTTCAATACCCAAAATTTGATCAACTCAACGAAGAATTCACTATTAGTCAGATACTATCTGATTTAGAAAAATTAAATCCTGGAGATCAAAAAAATGTTACTAATTATATTAAACCAACAACAAAGTATCTTGAAAAATTTGAGTTAAGAAATGGAGTCAGCTTTGTGACACAACATATTGCTAGACCTCATAATGAAAGGGATTTAAAAATTTATAAAATAGCTATAAACAAATGGCTTAAAAAATCAGAGAGACTAAAATATCCTGATTTACCAACTGAACTTAAAACTCATAAAAACGAAAAATCATTTGTTGACAGATACAAAGTTGTTGACATTAATGGACTTTCACATACAATGGTAGCTCATATAGCAAAAGATGGTCATCATTATATCTATCCTGATACTAAGCAAGTAAGGTCAATATCTGTAAGAGAAGCTGCTAGAATTCAATCATTTCCTGATGATTTCTATTTTGAAGGTGGTAGAAGTGCCGCTTTTAGGCAAATTGGGAATGCTGTTCCCCCATTAATGGCTTTTTCAATAGCTAAATCGATTAAAGAACAACTATGTTAGAAGAAAATAAAATAAAAGACGGTTTTTATCAAATACGTCCAGCAGGAAGGCATATAATTACAATTGGTAGAGACTTAATAAAAGATAAGTATGCTGCTATAGTCGAATTAGTCAAGAATGCCTTTGATGCTGATTCACCAAATTGTAAAATTTCCTTACTTCCTTTTAAAAAGAATATCTTCGAGAATGGTGAAGAAATTGAGCAAAAGGGAATAAAAGTTATAATTAAAGATGAAGGTCATGGAATGACTTTCGAAACAGTTACTGAAAAATGGATGGTTCCTTCTACCGATGATAAATTACATAGAGGTGTAAGTCCTAAAGGTAGAATAATGCAAGGAAAAAAAGGTATAGGAAGATATTCTGCATCTATGATTGGTGATGATATGGTACTACAAACCATTGATGAAAGCGGTGACCTCACAACTTTATATCTTATTTGGGAACATTTTGAAAAAGCTAAATATTTAAGTGACGTTGATGTACTTATCGAGAATTACAAAACAAATGAATCAAGTGGAACAGAAATAATTATTGTTGGAGATGAGAACCATTTGGAAGAATGGTCTGCAAAACAAATACAAAACTTAAAATTTGAATTAAAGAAGTTAATTCCACCAGTAGAAAAAGATGAAGACGATGATACATCTACTAAAGACAATAACAAGTTTGAAATTCAACTTGAAATAGGTGATTTCCCTTTTGGTGAAGGATACTCTAATTATACTGAGACAATAGAACCATATCCATTATTTGAACTTTTCGATTATAGAATATCTGGCACAGTAAATAATGATGGAATAGCTAAATTAAAGTTTGAAAACAATCGAATTAAAAATGCGCCTAAAGAAATATTACCGTCATTTGAAATATCATTAAACATTGAATCTGATGACGATATCACCAAAGGTAAATATTGTGGTAACGTAAGATTTGATTTTCGAGTGTTTGATAGAGACCCAAATTCGATTGATGGGTTAATAGAAAGAGGTTTAAAAGATCCTACTACTGGAAAATACGTTGGTAGAAGAGAAGCTAGAATAATACTAGATAAATTTAATGGTATAGGAGTATATAGAAATGGATTTAGAATTCGCCCATTAGGAGATGCTGGTTTCGATTGGCTATTACTTGACAAACAAAGAGTCCAAAACCCATCCTTAAAAGTCGGGAGTGACCAAGTTATTGGTTTTATCCATATTGAATCAGAGGATAAATCTGGATTGATTGAAAAAAGTGCTAGAGATGGGTTGAAAGAAAATTCACAATATGCTGGATTAATCCAAGTCGCTAAAAGTGTTTTAAAAGAATTAGAAAACAGGAGGTTTGCATATCGTCAAAGTGTTGGACTGGGTCGTAACAATCGAGATATTAACGAGAAAATAAAACGTCTTTATAATTTTCAAGATTTACACGAAAAAATTAATAAGGAACTTGATACGCTTGGCGTTGAAAAGACCAGACGCGATGGTATTAATAAATTAATTTCTGATAAAGAAAAGAAAAATAACAAGATTGCAGATGAACTAAAGCAAGTTATTGCGCTATATCAAGGTCAGGCAACGGTTGGTAAGATTGTGAATGTAGTCTTGCACGAGGGAAGAAAACCTTTAGGTTATTTTAAAAATCAAATTCCATTAATTAAAGAATGGAGTGAGGAGTTAGAAAACGAATTTAGCCAAGATTTACTAAATAAAATTTTGAACAGACTTTCTGTCATTGATGAGCAAGGTAAAATCTTTATCGATTTGTTTGGAAAGTTAGACCCATTATCAGCTAAGAAAAGAAGTAGAAAGAAAGATTTTAATATTAGACAAGTTATAGAAAATGTAAAAGATGTGTTTTTATCGGAGTTAAATTCTCAAAATATTGACTTTGAAATAGATTGCGATATAAACTTGACAGCTTTAGGTTGGAAAGAAGATTTTTATATTGTTTTCACCAATTTAGTTGATAATAGTCTTTACTGGTTTCAGAATATTACAGATAGAGAAAAAAGAATATCCTTTAAAGTTTTTGAAGAAGAAGACGATGACCTTTTTATTATTGAATACCGAGATAATGGTCCAGGAATAGATAAACATCTAATTGAAAGTGAAGTTATCTTTGAGCCAGAATTTAGTAATAAAACAGGAGGAGGTACAGGTTTGGGGTTAGCTATTGCTGGTGAAGCGATTGATAGAAATGATGGTGAACTAAAAGCAATATATTCCGAGACAGGCGCATTTTTTAAAATTGAAGTAACCCTACAATAAAAGATTATATGAATTTACTTATAGTTGAAGACGACAAGGCAACAATTCAGTCCTATATCGATAATATAGATTCTTTTAACAAAAATTCTGAAATACAAATTGAACCTGAAGTAAAAGAAAACTTGGCAGATGCTAAAAAGTCACTTATCAGTCCAAATTTTGATGCTGCAATAATTGATTTAAAATTATCTTCAACTTCAGGTGATTTAGAAGGTTTAGAAATTGTTGAAGATATTCAAAATAAATTAAGGTTCCCAATTTTTATCGTATCAGGTAGTTTAGGTCAAGTGGAACAAGAAGAAAATGCCTTTTTAAAAAAACGTTCCAGAGATGGCAGCTTCAAAGATATTTTAACTGAAATAATAAACATTTATAAAACTGGTGTAACAAAAATTTTGGGAAAAAAAGGAACTATAGAGAAATACCTAAACTCAATTTTTTGGAATCATATGTCCAACTCTATGGATTTATGGGTAAACGATACAACAAGAACAGCTCTAGAAAAAGAAAAATCACTTCTTCGTTACACTTTGCTTCATATGCAAGAATACATAGATGAGGAATTAGAAAAATATCATCCTAGTGAGTTTTATATAACTAAACCCATTAAGAAAAATCTTTTTACTGGAGATATTGTTACGTTAGAAAAAAATAGATTTTTAATCCTTACACCATCTTGTGATATTGTACTTCGCAAAGATGGAAATAGAAATGCAGATTTTATTTTATTTTGCAAAATTAAGCCACTTAAAGATATAGTTGAAAATTATAATCTTTTGAATCATGATACATCAACTAATAATTCTAATAGAAAACGATTAATTAGTTTTTTTGAAAATAAAAAACAGAAGTATCATTTTATACCGAAAGCAGAGGGTATCGAACCAGGTCTAATAGATTTTCAAGAAAAGTTAACTATACTAACCAATGAAGTGAGTGAATTATTGAAAGTAAACAAAATAGAAAGAATAGCAACCATTTCTCAACCTTTTTTGAAGGATATAATTTCAAGATATTCAAATTATTATTCTAGGCAAGGCTCACCCGATTTTGATCCCAATGAAATCTATAATTCAATTTTTAAGCCCGAATAATTTTCTAAGATATCAACCCTCTTTCATGCGATTCCAAAGTGCTTTAATTCCTATTATCAAATTGAAAAGAAAATCACCCGCCTTAAATCAATTTGTATAAATATAGATAATCTAAATATAAAATAATGATAAATGTAAAGTTGAAGGATTTGGAACTTAAAGCTACTACTATTAATTATAAAAAGCATTAAACATTTCTCTATAAAAAATAATTCTAATTAAATCCACTAGATATAAATAAGGTTACATAGAGAAAAGAAAACTTTCTACTTTTCATATAAGATAAGGTATAAATTAATTACTTAAAAAATCAAAAACATATTAATTCTTTAAATTGTAAGCAGAATTAATTGACCGTTGTAAGTAAGAACATAAATATTTAATTTTCAATCACTTACTTACCCAAAGAGTTATTCAGACCTCTGATTTAAGAAAAGATCCTGATCTCTATAAATATAAAGTACTACAAATCAGCACATTAAAAGTTGAGAAGATAATTTTTTTGATCAATTTTTGGTCAAAACCATGCTCCTAAACCATGCTCCTCAGTAAAAAAGTAAGAAAATAACACCAAATATGAAGTCCTTAAAAAAAGAAACCCTCTCATTTTGAGAGGGTTATAAAGGGTGAAAGACCGGGTTCGAACCGGCGACCTCTGGAACCACAATCCAGCAGGTCTTCACGTAAATCGCTAATTATCAGTGTGTTTATAAAATGAAAATGTCTCGAAACGATACTTTTCGATGCGAAACAATACTTCTAAAAGATACTTTTTTACTTTTTTCTAATTTATCTAATAATATTGTCAAATTCATTTAATTGAATCGTCAATAGTAAATATACATTTTTAATATTAAAAATTGACTTTTTATGCAAAAGGATTAATCTCTGCTGGAGTCCCTGAAGGATATCCCCATGCCACAAATTGACTCTTATTTTCATCCACGTCAAGATGAACAAAAGTGCGACCAACGCCAATTCTTTTTATTCCTAAATTTCTCGCTTCTTCAATAATTTGATTTCGGATAAACTTTGATGGTGTTCCAATATCAACAGCTTTACATGTTGGAATTTTATGTGACGAACGAGAAGCGCCACCGACTTTTCTGTTATGTGATTCACTTCTTGCGCCTGAATTTATCCAATCGAATATTGGATATCCTGTACGCTTACTTAATGCATCTAAAGTCATTATTAAACGTCTATCTATACAGTTTCCTGAACCTGGTTCATCAGGACTATCAAATACGGACAAATCTATTCTCTGAACTACTGATTTATTAGATTTCTTTTTTGTCTTGGAGAGTCTATAAATGAAAAAGACACTTAACGCTGTAACTGCCAAAGTGCCTATTCCAATATAGATCATTTTTTTTTCATCTTTTAGTTCCACACCCACAGCCTTTTTTTTGTTCTTGTTTAGGTTTATAATGGCGACCATATAAATCTGAACATAATTTTATAGTACTGACTAATAGAAATGCGCCAAAGAGATAATTAAGTGAGGAATTACCTTTATTCAAATTCATAACTTCTTAATTTTTATATTTTAAAACTTCTTCTTCTAGTTCGTTTATTCGTTCACGTTGATTAGTGATGGTTTGATTCATTTCAGCATTTTTACTTTCAAGTTTGATAATACGATCTCTTTGCAGCCCAATAGTTACTTCCATTGATAAATTTTTACTTTCAAGTTCTTTTATTGTTCCTTCCATAAAAACGTTTTTACTTTCGAGTTCTTTGATCCTTTGATCCATATTCTCTGTCCAAAGCTTATAATTCTCAACAACTAAGCTATTTGCTTGTGTATTCAGGTTATTGATTTCAGCGTTTTTAAGACGCTTTTGTACTCTAAACTGCAATAGGATTTCAATAAGTTTCCAAAATCCCGTAGCACCAAATACAATACCGAATATTTGCAATACATTCATTCTAATTTATTTAATAATTAATACTCCAGTAACTATGGCAAGTCCAGTTCCAAGTAACCACTTTAGGAATTTACCACGCCTGATCTGCTTATCCTTTTTTTTGATCGTTTCGTTAAGCTGTTCGATATGAAGCTGATCGTTTGTCTGAATTTTGTTTAAATTCTCGATTTTGGATTCTAGGTCAAAAATGGAAAGTTCTTTATCTCGTAATAGTTTTTGATACCTAGTAATATCAATTTCAAACATACCGATAAGACTATCCTTATATTTTTCGTTTTCTAGTTTAGTGGCTATAAATCGTGATTGCTCGATTGAGAAACAGAAATATTTACTTCCGTTTATATTTTGTGGAATCGGTTCTAATGTTTGTTTTGATGTTTGCGAAATACTCAAACAACTCCACATCAGACATGCGATTAATGACATTAATTTTTTGTTGTAACTCATAGTGTAAATTTTGAATGATACGGTTACTTTGATCTAGTTTGAGAAGTAAACTATCGGATTTCTTTTTTCGCTTCAGTATATCTTGATCTAGCTTTGAATTTAGTTGCTGAAGCTTCAAGTTTTCTTGCTCCAACTTAATAATAGTCTCATTATAATTGCTATTATCACTTCTACCGAAATAGTGTGTAGTAGAAATATTAATAGCAATTACAATGACTATAAAAATTATATACTTTTTACTGCTCATATTTTATTGGTTCTTGTGGTAAGCTTGGCGAAAAAAAACGAACCACTTTGTCAATAAGCAACTTGTGAAATACCAATGTAAAAATGAATGATTGCACTAATTTTTCTATTTCATTAATGGTATAATCACGTATGAAGTAAATTGCAATACCATATAATACGCCAATAAATAGAACACGGTATCGTGTGGAAATTTTAAGTCCAAAGACTTTATAATAAAGCTTTTTTGCAAACACGCTATTTAGCATATAAACAATCAAAATAAGTGTGAAGATATAAGCCCAATCAAGGGAATTAATATAGTCTACAAATTGAAATACTATTTCTTTCATAATTCTTTTTTAATGAGTGATTTAATTAGCGCCACTTCTTTAAGTAGCAGCTTTTACAGATGGTTTTATTTTAAGGTTGTTGGCAAGTCTGGCTATTATAATGATGGCGACTCCTGTTCCTAGAAGCGTTAATGAAAGTCTAGTTAAAGTCCTATTTGTGATGTTTATAGTCACTTCAGTTTTTAACCCATCTTTATCAACCAAACTATCTAGCAAACCTTTAATATTTCTTTTTTGTGGCATTTCGTTTCTTTTTTCTACGTTGCTCCATATTCAGTTTGTTGTAGAGTTCTTCATTAACTTCATCTACTTTTAAAAAGCGTCTAACACGTTCTGCTGTTAGCTTATCAAAGTCATTTGTAATAATTCCTGCGCCACCATGATTTTTCATTAGATAAACTTTCAAGTTCCAAATACGCTTACCTTTACTTCCAAGTTTTAAAGGAAAATTGTCATTTGCTTCTACTATTATTTCTTGTGGCTTTACAACTTCCAATTCGTTTATAATTTCTTCTTTCTGCGGATCTATTTCCAAAACAGTACTAACAACTTTCATTTGTGTTATTTCCTGATCTGACTTTTCTTCAGTTTTCTTTAATAAAGGTGTAGATTCAATTTCTTGTTTTGGAAATTCAACATCTTGATCTTGCTCAATTGGAAGATTTACACTTTTGACAATTGAAACTTTTTCCAAAGAAGATTCGTCTGAAGCTATTGACTCATTTTTTTTCTGTTTTTCTACAGTTGTATCTTTTTCTTTTTTTGTTTCAACCACAATGTAGTATTCAGCATCTTCAATTTCTTCTTCCTTTTTACCGAATAAGGTATAACCTAAAAAACCAAGTATTATCAATCCTCCTGCGATTAAAAATCCTTTTTGCATATTATCCATATTATTTTCCTAGTGTTTTAAGTGTTTGTTTCATTTTTTCTATATCAGCTGTGGTAAATACTGTTTTACCAAGTTTACTTTTGGCTGCTCTTGAAGTTTTTCCTCCAAAAACTCCATCTACACCATCACGTTTTGCACCAAATTTTCCTAAGTCTGCCCCCAAAACTTTTAAGTATCGCTGTAGTACGCGGACTAAGCTTCCACGACTTCCATACTTTACTACTGCTTTGCTTGAACTCGATCTAGTAGGTGTTGTAGTTCCTGACCTTGTTGGTAGGTAAGGTGGAGTTATGGAAGCTGTACTTGTTCCAGGAATACTTACTGAATAATCAGTTGTACTATTCGTCTTTTTTTCTTCCTCTTTTTTCTTGTTTAAAAGAAAATATGTGAGTACTGCACCACCAATGACAACGACTGCACCACCAATTAGTATTGGCATTTTGTTGCGTTGAAAAAATGTAGATTTTACTTGAATGTTTGCGCTTTTCATACTTTAATTAATTTTATAAGGTTTTATAATTCGGTAATCTGTTAATGTATTTCCATACGTATAGCTTCATTTCTGAATGGCTAAGGAAGCTGTTTAAGTGCTGCCATAAATCTTTATTATTGTGGTTATTGTAGTAAGCTTTTGATAAGCTTGCTACGTCAGTTTTACTTCTTAATTTTTTGAAAGTATCTCTAACTGCATATTCATCATCATTGAAAGTTCCTTTTGCATTTTTTAGTGTTTTAGCAAGTTTTGAAGCTTTACTATCCCCAAGAATTAATAGCTTCTTAGGAGACACCCACTTTTTTACATCTTCTAAATAATTCATGTCAAATGGTGCATTCCAATTTGGTTCTTTTTTTACCGAAGCAGTCCCTGAAGTATTTACCTGAACACCACTTCCAATATTTGCCTGCGTGGATTGTACTGAATAGCCTAATGAATTATTTTTGCTGTTTTTCTTACTTCGATAGATTAGATATCCACCGAAACCAAGAACTACAACTGTTCCACCACCAATCATCCACCATGTTGTGTTTGTCATTTCCATATACTATACTTTTTAAGCTGTTCTGTAATTTGGTTTACTATTAACTATATCCAATACGATTTTGATTTCGTCCTTTCCGAAACGATATTTTAATACATCTATCAAATTTTTAGATTCGTCTTCTTGATACGCTTTAGCGACTTGAGAAACTTGTACTTTGTCCTTTAATTTTCTAAATACGCTGTATATCTTGTCCTCGTCATCACCACCTTTGTACCAAGGTAGAAACCCGCTTTTAATTTGTTTGGCGTAATATTCTGCGGTACTTTCTTTTAGTGCTAATACCTGACCGTTAACTTTTTGAATTACGTTATCCAAGTAGTTAATATCAAAGGCGTTTTGTGAACCAATACCATTTTTAACAGGCTCAATTTTTGCATTAAGTGCAATCAATAATTTGCTTGTAATTCGTTCACGTTTTCGATTGCGATCTCCTATAACAATACTGCCAACAAACAATACAAATACAAGTCCGCCTGATATGATTAATATGTTTTTTTTCATTTGCCAAGTAGTTTTGCGGTTCTTCCTGCTGGCGTGAATGCTGCTAGGTCTTTAAGCGTTGCATTCTTAGTTGAGTTTCTTAGAACCATGATTATTCCAATTAGGACAACAATAAGTACTATTGGGATTCCAATAGAGAGTATTTTAGTCATGTTTTTTCCAAAACCTAGAATGTTTCCACCTATCTCTGAAAGGTCTGCAACAGTTCTTGTCGCCATGTTGGAAACATCTAAATCATTGGCTTTAAGCCACCTTAAAAATGTTGGGCTTGTGGTACAGAAAACAGAACCGTTCGATTTCCAAGTGACAAGCCAAATCATCTTGGCATTTTTAGTACCAAGCTTCTTTTTTAATTGTGAGTAATAACTTGTCCAAAAATCACACGCGTCGTCAGCTTCAGGAACGAGGAAAATTTGATTTTCGACTTGTATTTGAATTGCCATGATTTTTAAAGTTTAAAAATTGATTGACTCTGTTTTTTTATTTCTGCTTTTTCAAAACCTTGTGATTTCAGCAAGGCTTCAAATTTTTGTTTTTGTTCATGTTGGATATACATAAATAGGCGTTTATGATACTTTTTTGATAATCTATTTGCTATCCAAAACCCTATTGCGATCATTAGGATTGTTCTCATCCATTTTTAGATTTTTTGATGTAGATGTGTTTTTCTGCAATTCCAATTTCACGAAGCCAATCATTGACGCTAAAAGCTGGACTGTCTTCTGCGGGTTTAGTAGGGACTTCATTAAATCCTAATATGACTATGTTTGGAAATCGCAAAACATAGAACTTTACAATGGCTTCAAGAGTTTGTTTTTGACTATTGGTTCGTGTGTCTTTATCAAAAGATTCTTTTAGTGTACGTCCACCAACATAGGCTAGATTTTTAGCGATTCCTGTTAAGTCTCTAAGTCCGTGACTAATTCCCCATAGGTCTGTTTGCGTTGGGTTGTCTTCAGCTATAATTGTCTCTAAGCTTCCATCAATTTTCACCAAATAATCAAATCCTGGTCTATTAAATCCTAAACCGTTTTCTTTTGTGCTTGCTGTATGTTTATCAATAATCACATCTTTCCCAAAGTCGTTTGCTTCTGAGGTATTTGTACTGTGTATGATTAAATAATCTACGTGTTTCATTTGTCTGTTTTTAAATGTTTTGTAATCTTCTAAAACCTAATAATCTACTTGTGGGATATCGCTTGATATTGACCATATTGTTTTGATTTCCACCTAATACATAGATTCCTTTTTTATCATGTGTATAGCCGATAAAAATCCCAACGTGTCCTTTCCAAGAACTTTTTTTTTCGCGCCAAAAGATGACTACATCGCCTTGTTTTGGATTGTCTATCTTCTGACCAACCGTAAGCCATGAACGCGCATTTAACTTTCCTGTTCGCTCCATGCCAGCTAGTAAGGCTACCCAATTCATATAGGCGCTACACCAAGCTGTTTCATCAGTTTTTACCCAACTATGTCCGATTTGTTTGAAATAGTCCAAAATGATCGGATTGTGTCTTTTCCCTACGATTTCAGTTACTCCGTACTGACTCATTGCAATTGCTAATAACTTTTTCATATTCTAATTTTTTATTAATCTTCCTGTAACCACGAAAGCGGAATGCCTTTGCTTTGCTCTACACCCGTTGAGACTCTGGATTTTTCAGGCAAGAAGTTGTACATCTCTAATTGCTTGTAATAGATCAAAAATGTTACTTGTTGATTCGGATTGATCTTAAACCGCCAACAAACGCGTCCATCCACAATTTGACCTTCCATTTCAAAGACTTCTGAAACATTTCCAAATCCCTGCGGAGACTGATAGCCACGAAGCGAAATTGGTTCACACGTCTGTTTACCTGAAATAGAGGTTTCAATAATTTGTAATGTGTTAATGCGCTGATCGGTAGTAGCCACAACTTTCATGTGTGCTATAATCATGGGATTGTGTTTGAAATCTTGACGAATAGACTCGTAGTTATCACTTACCTTCACAAACAGTTTTTGATCTAAACGAACGATCATAAGTTTATTTTGCGGTGGAAAGTTGAAGGCTAAATATCCATTTACGGTACTTATGGCAAAACTTCGCGCAAAATCAACTACTGAAATTGTATCTACAATTTTTAAACTTTCATCAATTTGTGTTACTTCCCGAAGACCATGAGCAACATAGATATTATTATCAATAGGATTGTATTCGATATCTACTGGTGCAGTAATATTAAATCGCTGCTCAAATCCTAATGTATTTCCATTAATGGCTAAAACCACATTTAATGCAGAATAGGATATGTACATATTTTGATTAACTGAATTGTAACAAAATGCGACATCGTTTTCAGCAAAAGTATTAACCTGAATGATTCCTTTTCTATTTCCTGCAACATTATAAACATCTACATCATTTGTAATAACTCCATTATTGTTAGAAATAAAATGAACATAGATATCTCCGTTATCGGTATTTACTCCTAAATACTTTATTCCAGCTTTGATAAATTGACTTACTGCTACATTATCAATAGTTGTAATTTTTACTAATGAATCTCTAACAGCTAGTGAAATATAATAGCTATCATTAACATGATTGTAAACTAAATCAATCGGGCTTCTTCCAAGTGGAATACGTCTAGCAATATCAAAATTCAAATCAACGGTTAAAAACTCAGTTTGTGCATCTCCTGTAACTGCTACAAAGCCATATTCAGGACTATTAGGGTTCGTATTAACTACAATATTGTTCGGATTGACAAACGTGAGCGGATCGGGACGAAGTTGAACTGTTTGAACTACTTGTGCTTGATCGTTAATAACTGTGATCGTATCAGTAAGATTATTTATTACATAAAATAGATCGTTTACTGGATTATATACAACCTCATAAGCCCGTTGACCTACATCAGCTTCTATTTTTGTAACTTCCTGACCGCCTAAAGGATTAGTAATTTCAGCACACTTATTAGTTCCCCATAGTGTAATTGTACGCTCATCATTTGTACAATTAGTTACAGTGATTTGTGTAGCATCATTATCGTCCAATAGTTCCTTATAGAACTTCTGCCATTTTCTATGCTGATTAAAATATTTATATACCTGATCTCTCATGCTCTTTTTCTGTATAATTTTCTATAAATCGTATCACATCTTTTGTTCTACTGATTTGTGATTTTCCGATCATTTCACGGTTTTTTCCAAATACTTTTGTAACTGCATAAACTGCTTCAATTTTTGGAAATCCATAGTCTAGGTATTGCTTTATACCACATAAATCTGCGGTGGTTTGACTACGTGTGTTCAAAAACCAATGGCAACCTTCATGGGCTAAAATCGCGACTCGAATAGGAACTGTATAGCCCTTAAACAAGCTTTGCGATATCTGTACGCGCGGCATTTTACGATGAATTCTAGCAGGTGTGATAAGATCATTACCAAACCTATCAGTGATACTTGGCAAGTATTGAAATAAAAATTCTCCATCCTTGCTTTCAAAAAAGCCTGGTGATACGTACCCAGCTTTTTCTGCAAAACCTATGGCAAATTCTAAAAATTTATGTTGCGTATCAGTAGCCCACAATTCAATTGCTGGCATTTTTTCTAGCTTTACATTTTCAATTACAAAAGCAGCATCACTAACACTATTTTTGTCAAAAATTTCCATTTCCAACACTTCAGGCGAAACAGGCATTGAAATTGTAAATTCACGTGTAAGTCCTGATTTTTTGAAAAGTGCTTTACGTCTGAAATAAAATGAATTTGAATACAAAGGATTGTACACTCTTATCCCTAATTCAAATGGTATTTTTGAAGCAATAGTGAGCTTTATTCTAAATCGCTCTTTGTTAGATGGGATGGTCGTAATCATTTACTGTTTTAGATTTATTTACTTCTTTTTTTGTGCGTTTATTACAACCAGTCCTATAATGCCGATTACTATAATTCCTCCAACTACATAAATTGCAGTTGGAAAAGATTTTTTATCTTCTTCTTCCTGTTTTTCACCTTGTGAACTTCCAACTGAAAATTCATAGTCTGAAGGAATTGGCGCATTTATGGATTGTGAATTATTACTATCTTTTCCAATAGTAAAAGAATCAATAATCCCTCCGATAGCAGTTGCACCACCAATGTCACGATAAACATTACCAACGTCTTTTAAAAAAGAACCGCCTTTTTCTCGATTCTGAATTTTTCGTAATTCTCGTTTTTTCCTGCGAGCTGTTCGCCTAGCTTTTCGTTTGGCTTTACGTTCTCTACGCTTTTTTTTACTTCCAAAAAAATCATCGTAATCATCATCGAAATAATGATTTTTAATAAGCTTCTCTGTTTCTCCTGTAATCATAATCAGCTTACTTTTTTAATTGTTGTTTTTTAAGCTTTTGATGCTTTATAATTCGGTATATGATATACCCAGTTATTCCCATAACTCCGACACCCGCTATTACCTTGACGACTTTACTAACTTTACTATCAGATGTTGCACCTACCTTTTTTTTAGTGTCACTTAGCAAAGCATCATTTGATGTAGCTTGTTTTAAAACTTTGGAACTTGTAGAGACTGTTTTATTTTTGATTTGGGCTTTAGAATTGGTTTTTGCAACTAATTCATTAATGCCTACTCTGGTTTTTACCGCTTTGCCACCTCGTTTAATCCAAATTGGTTTTGGTTTAGGAAAAGGTGTTGCTACTTTTGGCTTTATAACACCTGTATTTTTAATTGTTATTGGTTGTACTGGTGGAAGTTTTATCGCCTTATTTGGTGTTCCTTTGACAATTTTAGGCTGCTTTTTTGTTGGAAATTTTACCTTTACAGGAAATCCCAAATTTCCATAACGTGTAGGTGGTCTACGTCTTTTTAAATTTCTTCTTCTTTTTCTCCTACGACGAAGTTTTCTACGATTGTACTCATCGTAGTCTTCTGTATCTATATTCGTTAATGAATCTATCATAATTATCTTACTAAAGTTGGATTTGGTATCTGTGATGGCATCTGTGGTATCTGATAAGCTGGCATCATAGGTTTAGATTTTGAACTCATCACTAAGGCAACGCCAATCCCTAGAACTGCAATTCCGCCTATGACGAAATACATGGTTTGTTGCTTTTTCTTCGCTTCTTCTTCTCGTTTACGTCTTGCTTCTTCTTCACGTCTACGTCTTTCTTCAGCTTCACGTCTTTCTCGCTCCATTTGCAGACGCATTTGTTGCATTCTTCTCTCCATATCACGTTTTGCAGCAGCAGCTTGTGCAGCAGCAGCACCCGAAGCAGCAGCAGCACTTCCTGACGATCTTCTACGCTTCTTTTTGCCAATAAGTCCACCAACAACACCCAAAGCACCTTTTACAATACCCCAAAACTCATCGTTTTCTTGCGTGGAGAACTGTATCATTAATTTCTCTAGGGAATTGGTGAACTTTTCATTGTTCAAACCAATGAGTTCAACTACTTCATTGATGATTTGTGATTTGGAAGGTTTTCCCTTGAAAAATACGTTGTGATGTGATAACAGTTCAATCACGGGTTTGGGATAGTTTAATATCAGATACGTTAGGTTATCAATAACGCTGTTATATATTATTTGCTCTCTACTCATGCCTTTTGCGATTTAAAGTTTAATCCACTTCCAATGACAATCCCAATAAGTAGGGTGACTCCAATTATCATAAAGTCTACTTTGGTTGGTCCAAATTTGAACTTACCTGTTGAAGTGGATGGCTGTTTCTTTTTTCTAGCGATTGCCTTTCGTACGCGCAGTTCATTCCAAAGCTTTTGTACTGTTTCCGCTTTCTTTCTGTCACTTGGATTTAAGTTGGATTCTTTTAATATTTTATCATAGAGTTTTTGCAATTCTTCCGCGCTTAAATGCTCATACTCATCTGTAAAACTATACTCGGTTTGATGCGATATATAGTTTGAAAAACCACAAGAATTACACGAATTTGTAGCGTTACTGTAAGAATCATTTTGACATGATTCGCATACACTTAAATTGTCTTTTGGCTCTAATTTTAAAATCGCTTCTTTATCAGGATGAATTGCAATTAATTCTTTGATTATTTTGCGACCTCGTTTACGTACCAATTCACGCATAGCTTCGGCTAGATGTTTGGGATTTTCAGGTACTTCAAATCCATAATCCTCTAGCATATCGCTCACCTTTTCGCTATTGTGATACACGATATAATCGATGCGATTTTGTGCTAATGTTATTGCTTCTGTATTCATATTCGATGTGTAAAATAATAGCCAGTACAAGGACTTACCTTGAATACTGGCTATCTTAAAAAAGACTAACTAACAAGGTCTTTTTAGTGTTAATTATCGTTTTTTACGTCTAACAAGACGTGTTGACGCACGTTTTGCAGGCTTTGGACGAACATAACGAACTCTTGGTGGTGCGACACGACGCGGACGTACTCTACGTCTACGCGGTCTTACACCAAATGCCGTTGGTCTTCTTCTACGTATCAAATCCAATTGTGGTAACCCTGTGGTACGTGGTGCGCGAGATAATTCCGCAACGTTGCTACCTTTCAGTAAGTTTCCTAAATTTGCTCTTGCTTTGATTGTGAAGGTAAACACGGCAGTAACTCCATCTTGTACTACAACATTTAATGAATCCTGACCAGTGACGTCCATTTCAAAGTTGTCATCGTCGATAAGAGTTTGGTTAAAGTTCTGTGGTGAAGTGGCATTTCTAGGTTGATATACACGTGTGGTCTTTGAACCTGACGCGGTTCTACGATCAATACGTAATACATTATCAAACTGTAATGCGTTACTAACAGAATATTTCATTCCCGCAATTTTGAACGGGTTACTTTTACTTTCTTCTCTAACCTCTTTGTGGCTAGATTCTTCAATTTCAACGGTTACGCCTGCTGGCTGTGCTTTTTCAGCGTTTCCACCAAAAATTACCGCTTCGGCTGCTGCTCCTGAAGTATTTTTTACAACTACCGTTAAGGTTCTATCGTTAGGATCAATTTTTCCGATACTTGAACGCATATAATCGTTGTAGTCTTCTTCATCATCTTCATAAAGGTCATAGTCGTCATATTCCTCATCATATCCATCATAATCGTCTTCTAACCCTTCAAATCCAGTATCGAAGTCATCTTCTTCGTAAATATCGTCATCGTAGTTGTCGAACTGATCTTCAGCCGCTTCTTCGTAACGCATTAATTCGTCGTCATAACTCATAATTAATTTTTTTTGTGTTTTTAAAATGGCTGCTTTTAAACTGCCTTACTAATTTGTTTTATTGATTTAGCGTGTGAATCTCTAAATGCTACGCCGCTTTTTTTGGTGTGGATGCTTGTTTTTTACTCTCTGCTAGTTTTTTAGCTTTTCTTTTTTGCATTCTTGGAGCAACTACAAATGTTCCCACAATAATTCCTGTTACGCCTGCTAGTGCTAAAAATCCAATTTGTTTCCAGGCGATGTCTGTATTTCCCATTTTCATTTAATTTTAAATGTGATTTTTTAAAGGCTCTCTAAAGCCATTTTCTATTTGTTCTCTACGAAGATTGGATATATAGTTTAAAAATCATTTGTTCACTTTTGTAACTCGAACAATTTTGAACAAAACACCCGTATTTATTGGGAAAGAATCTATCTCATCTATACAAAACGAATAAAATACAAGGTCAAAGTAATAGCAAAGATGAGTTGTTATAATTTATTTTATATGAAGAAAAAACTTATTTTAGTGGGAAAATAAATTTGAAAATATGTCTAATAATAAGCCGAAAAAAGTAAAAATTGAAATTTCTAATTTTAAAGATTTAATCCCGTTACTTTTTAAATTTATTATAATAGTATGGTCACTTAGAATATTTTCAGAAACAATTTTTGACAACACTATTATATTTATTGTTTTAGTAATTTTTATATATAGCTTCTTTAGGAAAATATATAATTATAGAGAGAAACTTAAAAAGGAGATTGAAAGAGAAGTGCAATCTTATTTAATGGCTAATACTTATACCATTTACGAAAGAAAAATGCTAAAGCTTGATGATTTCATTAAAATAATTTTAATCTTAGTATCATCATTAATACTTTCATTACTCATAAAGGAAATAAATCCTAAACAATTTCCTAATTCAAATGAAATTGAGGAACTTGAAAAATTTAGATATGTTGTCTTTATTTCTGATAGTACTTCTTCTAACAATTATTATACTAACAAGATGCTTGAAAGCAAGAATTCTATGTATGATGATTATTCTGATTTACTTCATTTTTCAACTAATGATACTATGGTTTTAGGTGAAAATTATTCAGCAGAAGCCTTTTTTAATTTTAATAATGATTTAAAAAGCCAAGATTCAATTAGTACTAAATATAACTTGTATCCCTACGTAAAGAAAGGCTCACAAATCAAAATGAAGTTAAAATATGCTAATAAAGATTTTTTTGAAATAACAGATATATCTTCACCTTCACAAATTATGGATAGTCTTACAAGTTGGCAATGGAATATTCAACCTCAGAATAGCGGTTTACATAATTTGTTTTTAGTTCCAACTTTAATTAAAGATGATTTTTCAAAAGATCTCACTATTGTTAGTAAAAAAGTATATGTTAAATCCAATTATATGTATTCAACAAAAAAATTTATAACTGATAATACGGAATTTTTTATTACAGCTATAATACTTCCGATTCTATTCTGGCTTTTCACTTTGATAAATAATAGAAGAAAGAAAAAAGAAAAAGAAAAAGAAAAAGAAAAAGAAAAAGTTAAAGTTAATGGATTTACTAAAAGGAATTAAATTCTCAAAATAAAAATTATGGAGGAAAAGCCAAAATATGATTCATTCTTTATAAAGAACCTAATAAAAATAAAGCATTGGTACTTAAATGAAAGTACGCTCGTAAAGGCGACGATATCAATAGTATTGAGTGCCATTGGTGGTTCTTCCATATTTACTTTAATAAATAATTATGCTCTTTACTATCATGCGTATCGGCAAGGATTTAGAATTCCTGTTGAGGGTGTAGAATACATTAATTTAGCAATCAGCTTACTTGGAATTTGTTTAGTGATTTTATCCATTGTCGGATCATGGATTCTATTTTATCTACTCTATGGATTGAATAAGTTTATTAATACAATATTAAAAAAAAAGAGTTTATATCTTCTATCTATAATATTTGTTCTAGCTATAAGTATAACAATATCAATTTTTCTAAAAGTTGAAAATGAATACATGAATAAAAAAAGAAATGAACTTATAAATATTCAAATAGAATATAATAAAAAAGAAGATTCATTGATTAAGGGATTCTATGATGAAATTTCAAATACTAATTACATACCTAAAATCGAAGATTACAAGATAAAAATAAATTTTAGCAAGGATTCTGCAACACATATAGATTTTAATAAATATTTTACTAAATCTAAATCTTTAGAGAATCTTGCACATAGAGTATTTATAAGAATTAAATTACAAACTCAATTTAATGAAAATAAACAAGCTATAAAAAGGGAAATAGCAACATCACAAAGCAATATTTCAATCATACTTTTCATATTCGTTATTTTAGTATCTCTTTTAGCGTTCTTTGGTTTAGCTTTCTACAATAAAAAGAATTTAAAAAAGCTTGTATTTGCAATAATACTAATCTTTATAATCTCAACTATTGTATTACTTTTCAACCAAAATTTTTATAAATCTTTTTTAGGGCAAATCGGCTTTGGTGGAGAAATTCCAATTAATGTTGAATATAAACAAGCTGATGATACAAAAGCAATCATTAAAGGGCAGTTATTAATCAGAACGAAATATAGCATTACTTTAAGAAAAATTAATACTGGTTTGATAGAAGAAATTCCAAATGAACGTATTTACAGGTTAGAATATTATTAAAAGTTAATCCCCAAATACACTTGAAAAATGTGTAAATGGGGATATCACTTAACTACTTAAACACTAACTTATCTTATGAAAAAGATAAATCATAATGATTCAACTAAAATTGAATCATATATTTTAATTTTGACCAATAGATCATTTTCTTTTCTTGTCAGCTAATTTTCTTTTTCGCTCTATCGCTTTATATTTTGCTAATGTGATTATAGAAGAACCCCATGCAATTAGTTTTCTTGAATCATAATATTGAACGTCATTTCCTGTAAAAGAAGCAACGTCCAAATGGTTATAACTTGCTCCAATTCCATCAAAAAAATCACTATCATCATTGGAAATACGTGATGATGTCCAACCATCTTTTTTCCAATCAGCAATCATTTTTTTAATTCTAGGTGTTACTGTTTTTTTCCTAGTACTTGTTTTCTTTCTCATAGGTTTTATTTATGAATTATCGTGATATCGAAGTTTGTCAGTAATCATTTTTATAATTGCATCATTTTTGGTCTGATAAATTTTATTGCCATCGAAATCTTCTTCAGATAATAACATTCGTACTTTTTTACCTTCCTCCTGATCTATGTACTTTTTACACGCTCTAATAAATGCAGCACGTCCACAACCGACAATTCGTTGCTCACGCATATTTACATACACAAAAAAGCTTTTTTGGACTTTATACTCATGTTCTGACAAATTGCCTTTGGCAAAAGCTGCTGAAGCCAGCTCGTACTGCTCATCCACAATTAACTGTGCAATTCGTACCATTTCATACTTGGGTATTCGATCACGATACCTTGTCACATCATCTACTTGGTGATGCAAACGTAGCCATGTACAGTTTTGCCACTCTGAAGTTGTAATTTTTGCAACAGATTGATGCGTTAATACAATATCAATTCCTTTATGACGAACCGTACACAAAGCACCAATCATTGCCTGACCTTTCGCACCAGTCATATAATGGTCAATATCATCAAGAACCACTAATCCATTTTTAAAAGATTTCATAATCTTTTTTATTACTTCTTTCTTGTCCTCATTATCCATTGGAGAACCATCCGTATTAAAGGGACGTATACGACGTGCTGAAACTTTAGTAAGTGCCTTTAAATGATTTGGACTAACTGTAACAAAGCTAGGGTAGTCATCATCGTTGGTATCAAATGCTAAAACTTTACGACCTTTTTTCCCTATGGCTAAGTGATCCATCATGTAATGCTTGATTTCTTGTTTATTTCGGTATGTTTTCCCGACACCAGTCTCACCGCATACGAGCATTATCATTGGTTGTCTTTCTAGTTCTTCTTTGGAATAACTAATCGGCTTTCTTCCCCTAGAATCTTTCTTTTTTGGTACAGCCATTTATGAGTAATTTTGTGATTCGTCTTCTGAAAATTCTAAAATTGGATTCTCTACAATTACATCATTTTCGATATCATCTATAGCTTGTTCATGCTCCACTTGCTGATAAACTTCATTCTCATCTTCTTCGTCAGTATCAGTATAGTTATCTTGATTTGAGGTATCTTCGGTTTCATTGTCTTGATCTTTGATTATGGAAACAATTCGATTCTCTAAAAGCGTATTTTCAGCGCGGATTTCCATAACCACCTGAGCCTTTTTCATCAGTATAGATGCAACTGCCCCCATCAGTTGTTGCTCAGGTGTTAATTTCTTGGTTTTTTTTCTAAGTACTTCGGCTACTAAAGGACGAAGAAGTGTTTTATCTTCTTTATCTAGTAAAATACGGTCAACATTCTTTTGATTTTGTTCGTCAATCACTGTGACAACTTCACCGTATTCATAAAATTCAGGCTGCTTTCTAATCTTCACTAAAAGTCCACCGCCTGCTGCGAGCAAATTGTTAGTCATTCCTAGTAAAGCCGTAGCAGCTTGATTTGCCTGCGCTAGTGGAATTTCAAAATCTTTATTTGTGATTGTCTCACCATTATCATCAAATTCACCATCAAGATTTATTTCCTGTTCAGGTGCATCAATAGGTTCAGCTTGTTTTTCAGCTTCAACCTCATTTTCTATGGATGCGCGGTAGGTAGTAGTTTCTTGTGCATCGTGCGATAAATCATCCATTTCAGGTTTCCAAACATTCCAATCAGGATTATCTTTTTCTAGTACTTTTTTTTCACCACCAATATCTTTTTCAATTACTGGACGATTAAGAGGAGAGGAATCCTCATCTTGTATAGTTTCCAACACTATTTGATCTTGACTTTGTGTTAAAGCCTGTTTTACTTCTTCTGATATATTGCCTGTTTCCGCCATTTGTTTTTTATTTCATTTTTGCTATAAAGTTGATAATGTGATGTTCTAATATGGTGAAGCGTCTCATAAAGATTTTATAATAAGAAGGAATCGTAAGGATTTCTTCGCACTTATGATAAAAATACTGTACGGATCTTTTTCGTTGCTGAAATATTTCTGCTACGCTACCAAAACTAAAGTCTGTATATTTACGTATTAAATAGATACTTGCCATTCGTGCATCCTTATATTCATCCAATTGACTCTTATAAAAGTCTTCTTCTTTTAAATTGAATACTTCTATTGTTTTGGATTTGACAAATATTATTAGAAGCTTGATACGTTCATGTTCAGGTGATCTGATTTCGGTATTCGTTCTTAAACTAGCCATTACTTCAATGGTTTTTTTAAGTCCAAATTTGCCGATCAACGCATCAATATTGTCTTGCAAATCATTATATGTTAGTTCCTTTTTCTTCATTTGAGTTACCAAACTACAAAAAGAAAGTTTCCACTTTGTTTACTTTTTAATTACCTATAAATGACTTAAAAGTGACACTTTATTTACTTATTATTTACTCTTTATTTACTAATAAATTACTCTTTATTTACTTTTATTTTACTTAGCCGATACGTGAATATCGTATTTGTAAGCCATAACACTCGTTCGCTTTATTTGGTATTTTCCAATGATGGTATTCCAACCTAATGATGTTTGTAAGCCCAATTCTGTGAAGGTTGAAAGTCCAATATTCTTTGTACTACCAAGCGCTACTAATTTGCTTAAAATAGATTCATCGTTACTTAGTTTGGTAGTCTTATTTTGTTTCTTGGGTTTTACTGGTGATGCATCTTTTTTAATTGCTCCAATAGTCAATCTATCTTCATACTCATCATCAATATCATTCATTATCTCCGTATCAAGCATTTCTAACTCTTTTTTAATATCTTTCTTTGCGCATACAGAAGTACCTTCATAGAGTTTATGCATTCGATTAAAAATGTCTATTTTATCTCGAATCGGCTCTATAAGTACATTAGGCTTAATTTCATTTTTTTCAAAATAAATTCTGTGTTCTACTCTTTCCATTTTTCTACGCTATTGCTGGTGTTACTATTTTATTTGAAAATTTTTTCTCTAACATATTGGAAAGTGCTGCCGTAGCTAATGAAGTGACTATAACAATCCCAACTGTCTCTAAAAGCTCTGTTCCCTTTGGAGTCTGAATTTGAAAATTTTCTTTCCCTTTATTTGCTCCAATATTGTAGTAAATCATTGCTTCTGCAAATCCTACTATAAGTCCTGCTCCTGTAATTATAAGTGTTGTATTATCCATTTTTATCTTTATTAATTTTTGTTCTTTGTTCTTTGAATTTTTCTAAAATTGTTTTTTGTACTGAATCAATTTGCTTTGGATTCATTCGATAGATTTTCATAATCTCCCCAATGAAATCAGTAATAATTACTTTTGCATCTTCGATTGCCGATTCATTTACTTTTAAATAGTCAGGCATCAAATTCCAAATACTTACCATCTGTCTTTCGATTTTCTCATATCGCTTCAGTTTTGGCTTTTCAGGTTTCCCTTGATTTTTCTTTTTGTTATATTCCCGAATACGTATACGACATTGCTGAATTTCCTGTGCAAGCTTATCCAACTCACTTTTGGAGTTATTTGCGCCTTCAAGTTTCTTTTTATCTGAATCTTTTGGTTTGCTTTCAGATTTTTTTTTAGGTTGCTCTTTTTTCTTTATTGACTCTTTCTTTTTTGGGGTTTCGGCAGTATTTTCCAAAGTCTTTTCTATGACTTTTTTTGCCTTTTTTGGACTTTCTGTAAGCTGTGATGCACTTTCAAAAATTCCTGGATAATACTGCTCAATTTTTATGGAAATTTTTTTGATTTCGTCTACAGATAATTCTAAAAATTCTTCCTTTTCATCTTCCTCTAACTTCTCATAATCACCAATAAAATCAGTTAGAACAAAGAGTATTTTTTTATTCTTGATTTGACTCCTGTCGAGTGCTAATAATTTTTCTATATTCATAATAATTGATCTTTTAAGCAGCTGTTGAAGTTTCTAATTCTAAAAGCATCAGTTCTCTTGCTCTACGTTTTTTCTTTAACTCATACCTTTTTTTAAGTGACATTTTTTTTGTTTTTTTATCTTCTATTTCTACTGTTTGATTTTTCGATTTTTTGTCATTAACTATACTCTGTTCAGTATTATTTTTAAGTAAATAATCTAGCAATTTATCAGCTTCTTCTGCTTTGGAATTTGATACTGTAAAGTTTTGGCTTTCTTGTTTTATAACTTCCCAAATTACTAAAGGGCTAAGTTCATTTTTTGTCAGACGTACAATCTGTTTTTGATCTTTTATGAAAATTGATTGTAGCTGTGCTTTGGTTACATTTTTTGTTGTGTACATAAGTTCTAATGGATATGATTAACTGCAAATTGCTGCGTATAAAGCGGTATGAGATTTTCAAAAAACTCATTTGCTTTAGTTTGATCTTGATAATAAATGGAACACAACTGCGGCGTACCATCTTTCTCAAAACATTCGTAACGATATTTTTGTATCGGTTTTTCGATATTTGTAATATCTATTGTAGTCCAGCGTAATATGTAAATACCTTCGTGCAATGGTGATTCCATGATTTTAAAATTCCTGCACAATTCTGAACAATTATCATTTATCGCAATTGCCCTATCCATAATCTTATGAATGACAATTTCTTTTGGAATGTTATGAGCCTTTTTCATCTAACTTATTTTTATAATTTGTGATTATTCTATTGACTTCTGAAACAGCACTATTTAGAGAATAGCTTTGCTCAAATACGAATGCATTTGAACCCGTAGTTTTTACAAAACTTTTACCGATATTTTTGATACTTGAACCTAAACCATAACTTATATTGAGATCGAAGTAATCACTTATAGCTATCAGAGATTTGAACCCACGATAACGGAAATATCTAGGATCGCTACCCATAAGTAAAAGTTGGTTTTTATCTAATCGGTCTTGGAAACGTTTAACTCGAACCTTACTTACAATATTCTGACCTGAAAATGAAGTCTCGAAAAGCACATACACTTCAACTGGAATATCTCTTAGTTCCATAAACTCTACAAGTAGCGAAGATGCGAGTCCTATGTATAAAAGGTTATTACCTTTAACTCCAGCATTCCCGCCTGCAACTATATTGAGTTCTAATGATGGAAGATTACTATTTCGATTCTCAAAGTGTGCATACACATTTTTTACACTTGTCTTTACTTTCTTATTGCCAAGTGCAATATTTAATTGACTGATTCCTAAATCTAATGAAGAACTTGTATTGATTTGATAGCCTTTGTAAAGTCCCATAGCTGCACGATCAAAACAAAAAATTCCCAAACCGCGATCATTGTATGCGATTTTTGGCTTGGGAAGAACTCTTGTTTCTAAATTGGCTAAATATTTAGAAAATTGATCTTTGAGAAGTGGCTCAATCTCTTTTAGCAAATGCATACCTAAAAAAGATTTGTGTGATTCTAATTCACTTAAATTCTTTACAATTGGTGTTCCGTACCAGTCACTAGAATTATTGATTTTTTCTTGTGTGCCAGCCAAAGTCTTACGCCAAACATCAAGGTTGTGATTTGATAGCCTTTCTACTCTATAATCCACAAATTCATTAAATGCACTTACATTTTCAAAATTGAGATAATTAAAAGTACCTATACTACTTTGGACGCTATGTTTTTTTGGTGTTTTCATTCGATCACAATAAAAGTACTCGCTGTGATCGAGGTATCATTTGTTCACTTTTGTAACTTGAACCTAAAGCCTATTTATGCAGCCCTTTGTTTATTTCGCATGTTATATTCCATTTCAAATAATTGTTTATTCTCACTACTCTTGTAACGATTGTAGAAACTCTCAATATTTACACGCTCCATGATAATTTTTGCCTTATCAGGATTCATTACATAGAAGTAATTTGTAATTGCATCTTTTAAAGTTTTTCCATTTTTAAGACGTTCAAATATAGTTCCATTAGTATCTCTTATGCCCATTTCACGCATCATTTCCAGTTCATAATTTCGTTGAAAATTAGCCATTGTACGAAGTGTCATAATATCAGATGTATCATCATTAGTTGATTCTTTCCCTTCATAGTTTAAAATTTCTTCACGAATCCTATGACAAATTGTTACTACTTGATTATAAATTAATGCATTTTCCAAATCCGTATTAAATCCTATGTGATAAATACAACCACTAAAACGATCTAATAGGGATGCATCCTGTCTATTGTTTCCGACATAATTTGCACTAGCACCTTTTCCTGTGGTATTTCCTGTGGCAATACACCCAAAGTGTGGATGCTTTTTTACTGGCTCATTATTTCCATTAAAAATAATCGCATCTTTTTTTCCACTTTTAGCAAGTGCATCATTTAATAATCCTGCGGTATTTGCATCTAGTTTCGGCATCTCATCCAGTATTAAAATTTTTCCATCACGCCAAGCTTCGATAAGTGCGCCTTCTTTGTAACCTTCCATTGTTTGACCGCCTTTAATATCAGTTGGTGAAGTCCATTGATTACAGTTGACTATGGTATACGGAAGTTCTTTTCCATCTTCGTAACCACGACCGTTTATTGCATAGGAAACTTTTTCCGAAATAGTAGATTTGAAAGTTCCTGCACTTCCAACTAAAAAAACATTATTTCCAACCAGTAGATCATCCATGATCTTTGTAAAACTTGGAATTTGTTCTATCTCTGGTATATCATATTTTGGTATTCTCATTGTTCTTTGGCTATTTGTAATTGACTTAAAAATTCATCTAATTGATCTATCTCTGATATACTATCTTCATAGAAGACTCGCCCAAGATCGTAAACGGAATAATCACCTATAACAAATTCAGGATTTGCGTCTTCATGTAAATTGTTAAGGATATAATATCCTAGCTTCTCAATAGCATAATGTAATGGAAGTTCACGCGCCTGTGCAATGGCATATTTGGACTGATCTGCGAGCGCTGATTTTGAAGTAATCGTTTTCCATTCATTAAATGGTTCTTCTACGCTTTCAAAGACTGGATATAGCGTATAATTGTATTTCTCCCTAGTATTTAATTTTCGATTGTAAGTGACAAAACCATAATCAGATGAACTTTGTGTCTGTGGTTCAATATACTCTACAAGTCCAAAACTAGGGTTGCTATCAGCGCCATACTTTTTGCCAAGTCTATACTTGAAAATTTTTCCTTTTAACTTTTTGGTTTTGGCTTCCCAATCCTCTTTATTTTCAATCTCCCAATCTTCCATTTCTCTAGCTTCAGTATGATATTTTATGTCAAAAGTGTCAAGCTGTTTTAAAAAAGGTTCTAAATTTTCAATATGTAAAGTACCTGTCATTTCCGAAGCATTCTGAACAAAATTGGCAAGTTCATCACTGTCTTGGTTATCCTCTTTACGAATTAGCCTGCGAAGTTTGGAATCTAAACTAACTTCATATAAATTTTTCTTAGAAAGAAATACTTGGAGATAATTTTCGTCTTTACGTACAAAACGAACATTTGCCGTATGATCTTGAATGAATTCATCAATTTCTAAGGCATTTATTTTGTCCTTAGCATTAGAGATAGGTGCGAGTGCATAAAATATACCATCCATATCTTTTTCAAAAGATTTATGCATTAAAATCCCATTCTTTATAACACCATCCCTAGTATTGTATTTTACAAGTTTATTTTTAGTGCCTACAACATCACAAGCGCGTATAATATTCTCGGTCAGAATGTGACGTTTTTCACGCTTTTTTGAAGCAAGTTTAATCATTTCATTCCACTGAAAATTTACCCTTTTAATATCATCTTCACTAATATCTTTACTCTCTACGAAAATTTGAGATAAATATAATTGCTCATCAGGCTTTAAATCAAATGTCATCACCTTTCGTGAATCTGTAACTGCAAATTCAAATCTGAAATTGCCTAAAGTGAAAGGGTTTGTTTTCCAATAATCATACTTGACACCTAAAAATATTCCCCATGAAGGCATCAAATCAGAACCAATATGAGGTACTCTGACTACATCACCTGTATTCCAAAAATTTATATATTTTAAAATTGTTTTTTTAACTTCGGTGAGTTCTGTCAATACTTTTTCAAGACTTGCTTTTTTCTTGTCAATGAGTTTCTGCGCTTTGTCAATATCATTTTTAATTTTCTCATTTTCCTGTACATCTAAATCGCTATCAACTTCAGGTAAAGTTTTAAATTCTTTTTCTAACTTACTAATGTCAGATTCACGTTTTTTAACTCGCTTTTCTACAACTTTTGGAAATTCTTCAGCAATATGTTTTTCAATTCCTATACGAATCTGTGATGGTTTTTGACCATTTAATGTGTTTTCAATACGATCGTCAATTTCACTTTTCAAAAGTGGACGTTTAAGATTATTAATAATGGTAACATCGCGAATGGTATCTTTCCCAAACGGGGTTGTTCCTCCGTTTCCTTTTTCGTAAAGAAAACGCTGTTTAACCTCTGCATCTAATGGTAAGTATTCTACTTCTAAATCATACGTGCCATTTTGCTTTTCAACTTTCACAATATGATTGTATTGTGATATAAGATCGTTATATAGCTTTTCTTGTGCATCTACCATCAGTAGTCCTGCACGCCCTGTAAGTTGACGAATTGCGCCATCCCTAGATTTATTTCTAACATATATTCCTTCTTCTTTGTGATGCGTTGGATATCCCAATACAGACATCATGTGACTATTTTGTGTAATCCAATCCCATGCAGCCTGATCTCCATATTTATTAAAAATATCAGGACTTTTTAACGTATCTTCATTGGTGTTTTGCGAACCTGTTGTATTGGCATCTAAGGACTTTAATTTCCCTTTAAGCATGGTCATAAGTCGCTTTTCGGTAGGAATATCACTTGTGATGTAATAGTATTCGGGTAGATTTACCTGTCCTGTGCGATTAATGCGTCCACGTTTTTGAATTTCTACATAGATATCCAGTTCAAATTGATGAATAATCATAGCGCGTTGTCGCTGATCTTTAAACTCTTTTGAAGAATGTGCTGAAAAACCAGTGCTGCCACTTTGATTGATAAGTAGCACATCTATTTTACCTTCATTAAATAAACGGAATGATTCTTCTGTATTACTAGAATAACTCTCAACAACGGCAATATCATCTGACAAATCAATACGTTGTTTGCGTCCAGTAACTTCAGCCACTTTGTAATTTGAATTTGAGTGACCACCAACATAACTCGGTTTTTGCGAGGATTCTATAATCGAAATCAGTTCATCAATTGGAGAAATGGTAAGCCCTGTAGCTTCAAGTTTAATTCGTTTTTTTATCTCATTATAACGTGCTTTTCCATTTGCGCCAAGTGCATCAATTGGAATCTGCACACGAGATTTTTCACCTGTAATATCAGTATAACCGTAGCTTAAAATGGACTGTAATCCTTTTTCTAATGTACGTGTAAAATCAAGTCCTTCTGCTGGAATTTCTTGACCTGAAATTAAATTCAAATCTTTTAGATATGCACCCATTGTTGATTTAAAAGCAATGACTACTTTTTTATCCTCATTTAATAGATCAATCGTTTTTTCTGCTACCTCTTTTACTTTCAAAGAAAATAACATCTGATCTATAATATTAAATACACGGGAAAAATAAGGAGTACTATTCACGCCTAAACCTCTAACACCTTTAGAAACTCTGCCATTTTCTACTTTTGCCTTATAATGAATAGCATCCTTAATCGGCATTACATAGGCTTCTTCAAAAGCAACAATGTCATTCATTATTTTAATTATTCGGTCAACACTCGCACGGTTTTTACTTCGTTCAGGTTCACTATTAAGCGTGATGTAATCAATCTTAATACCTTTGTTAGATCGTTGGCGACGAATAAGCTGTCCACTCTCTGCCAAATTTGATGCTACGATCTCCTGTAACGCAAGTCCACCACCTTTCATCGCTCTTACAAATCTGTAATCACTCATATTGGTTTCCAAAATTGCCGTTTTCTTTGCATATAAGGGCATTACATCGGGATATTTGGCAAAGGTGGCACTTAGGTAGCAGCAAGCCTTACTATGTGGTAATACATTACGAATCCATTTTCCAATAATAGAGTCATAACCACCAGCCATGTGTGACTCGTCAGTTATAAAAATTACTTTTTGATATGTTTTACTTCCAAAAACACCGCGTTTTATAAGCTTCTCTAACCAATCACGCTTGTATGGGTGTGCTGATTGAATTTGAGAATAACTACAAAAAATCATATTATAGCCCTTTGGAAGATAATCCAATGGTTCTAATAAAGTGATATAAGGTGTTGACTCCGCATCGGGAAGTTTTATTCCTGCTTGTTTGTGCCAATTAATAGATTCAGGACTATCTATGGCATATTCTACCTCTGTTGTAATGAGTTCTATTTGAGACTCATTACTTAAAGGGCTAAATATCACATTTCCTTTTTCATCCTTGATATTTGCATTGTTTGTCGTATTGATGATAAAAGGGCTGATATCTCCAAAATTAATTGCCTTCAAATCACGGTAGATATCTGTAAATAAATCAGGTGATTTTGTGCAAAATATAGGCAAGTAACCATTAAGTACTGCGTGACGAATAACAGAAGCTGCTTGTCTTCCTTTTCCAATTCCTGCTTGATCTCCTATAATGATACCTTGATCGTTCTCAAATTGATATAAGTATAGCGCAATTGCATCAACTTGTTCAGCAGCTAGGGCTTTCCATAATTCCTCTTTTGAAGGATATCGCAAGCCTGTCATTACATACCTGTCAATATCTTTGTAGGTATCAACGATAGGTTTAAACGATTTTTTAATTTCAAATTCTAAATTTCTAGGCACAAGTGTACCAATGACAAACGGTGCTTTTGAAAAAGGCTTGTAGACGTGTAAAGCCTTACCATCTTCTACTATTTTTGCTAATTTCTCTGCATCCTCTGTAAATTCTTCTTTTGCAATTATTAATTCTTTTTCTCCACTATTCTCTATCATATCCTGCTAATGTTTCTAAATAAGTTCGTAATGTTCTCTGTGCGTATATCTCTGTGACATTTTGTTTGCTTAAACTGCTATACATCAAGGAATTTTCATTAATTTTTGTATCTAATTCACTCCATTTCTCTTTGAGTTCCCATAAAGCATTTTGCAAGCTTCCTGTTTGTATTAAATAATCTGTGATTTCACCTGTGGTTGTTCCACCATTATAAACCACATTCAAATAGTTTTCAATCATAGCTATTGGGTTTTCGCCCTGAAGTATTGCATCTTCAATTAGTAAATGAATTGTGATATAGATGGCTGCTTCGTGATCTTCGTATTGCTTAAAAGGTGATGGATTTTCTACCATAAATAAAATGGCACTGGTATCACCTGACATTAATTGACTGTTGTAATAAATCATTGTTTTACTGCTATTTTTAATTGTTGTAATACTACATCTATATTTGGTAGGATATGAGTCTGTACACGCATCCATAAATCTGTAAAAGAAGAAACGATGGTGTCAAGCTGTGGCTGCTCTTTTAGATTGGGTGGCACACCTTCAGGTATTGCCTTTAGACCACCAATTAGTATTAGCATCGTTTCTTTAACTGCTCCCTGTTTGTTGTAGAGTTTATAACTATTCATATTAATAACATCATCTACTTTATAGTGACGATAAAGCCAACTAAAAAATGGACGATATTTTTTCCAAGTCCCATCTGCATCAAAACTCAAATGTCCCATTATAATAATGGCTGCTTTACCATAGTTTTTCATGGTTCTAAGTGCCAAACCCGCCATAAGGTGTTCCAATCGGATATAATGGTTCATTCCCCTGTGATTGTGAAAATATTCTCGAATGATAAAAGCCTTTTCTTCCTTGGAATCTTCCCATTTGGCAAACGGTGGATTGGTCACAACTACATCATATTTTTTATTCATTTCTTTAGGGAATGGAAGGGCTGCATTTTCAGTTGTTATTTTTGAAAAGCGTTGATACGTAAGTGATTTTCGTCTGCTTTTATCAATTTCGTTGACATGAGTAATTGTAGGATCTGCACCAACTAATAAAAGTCCGTTCCCTGCGCTTGGTTCAAAGATTGATTGTGCGCTGTCCATGCCCGTATATTGTGCAATGATTGCACCTATCGGACAAGGTGTGGAATATTGCTTAAAGAGTTCTTTACTACTATCACTATATGCATAAGTAGGCTGTAATTTTTTCCAAAAATTATCCATTTTTATAAGACGATCATAAAATGGAAGTGGAAGCTGATACAATCGTTTATACCATAAAAGCCAGCTTAGTTCTACCGCTTCCCAAAGCGCTCCCAAACTTGGCGCATCTGTGGAAACACGCAAGTCTTCAATTTTCTTTTTTGTAAGTCGTTGCCCGTTCATATAGGCATCGTGCATGGCTACAATGACACGATCAATATAACTATCGTTTGGTATTGGCTCGGATGGAGTGACATTATCAATTAGTTCTTCTTCAATAGAATCGGTTAGATATTCTTTCAGACAAACTTTTGATTTTTTTAAATTTTTGATCTCAAAATCTAAATTATAGTAAGCTTCTCTATACTCTTTTTTTGTTTTTACTCTTTTTGTTGTGGGATTTATATACTCTTGCTGATCTACCAAAAGTTTAGCTATTTCATTATCTATGTAAGCAGTAGCTTTTGGAATGTCTGCAACTGGTCGCCAATGTTCCAAAGCTGTCCACCACCAATGATTTTTCCCATCTTTATCTATAACATATTTTAAGGATTGTATACTATTATATCCTGTATTAATATTTATATACGGATAGTTTATATCAGTCGGGAAACCTATTTCTTCAAATAGACTTTCGCCACGATGTTCTATCTCATTATGTACAGCTCTACGTGATATATCAATACCGTATTCTTGTGGATGACCTAATTGTGATAACCTAAAAAGATTCACACCTGATATATTGGGCAATTCTTTGGCTGTTATTGTATATAATTCAGGAAAGTCAATTTTCAAGTTCTCACGCTCATTCACATACACACCGCCTGACTGAAATGGCTCATTTGCAAGTATTGGAACTAATACCCTAACAATGGCTTTATTTTTTGTGATGATATCTTTTGCGATAGATAAATAATTAGGTGCTTCAATAAAGGAAATACCTTCATTTTTTAATGCGTTTATAAGACGACTAATTATTTTTGTAGTTTTTACACTTGTACCTTCTCTCAAATCAAAAACCCAATCTTTAAATGAACTAAGCGCAAGTTCAAGTTGAATTAAAAGTTTTTGTTCATCATCCTGGTCTTGCGCTTTCTCTAAATCAAATATTGTAGTTGATATAATAGTCTCATCTTCTCCAGTTAAATCATTACTCAATGTTAACAATTCAGAAATAACATCTGATAATAAATGGCGAATTTCACTTGTACTTTCATCCGAAGTCATTTCTTCAATATCCTGTAAAGTATCGTTTTCGTTTTGCTCAATTCTAGTGTCAGTTTCACTTACGGTAGTAGTGTTTTCGTTTTGTAAAATTGAATCAGAAATTGATTTTTTGTAATCTAGTATTACTTGCTTTGATTCTTTATATCTTTCAATATCACCTTCAAAACGTTCGAATACCTTTTGGTCATTAGATGTTGAAAAACTCTTTTCTTGTTTTATTCTTAAAGCTGATATTTCTTTATTAATAAAATTTATTGCTTCATCTAAATTTGCCACTGGACGCGCATGAATTACAGCAGTATCCCAATTTATAGGATTTAATGATTCTCTATGCTCTCTAATAAGTGAGATCAATGGAGTTACATTTTTGTAACCTCCTGCTTTGAAAACATAAGGATATTTTAAATCTGTTGGATATCCAAGATCAAGAAAAGCTTTTCTACCTCTGAAATTAAATGTTCGTCTAACATTGTCATAGTCAATGAAAATATTTAATGTCGCTAACCTACGTTTTTGTAAAAGTTTAAATAAAGTAACAGATGATACTTTGGATAAATCTTGATCTTTAAGACTTTGCAATTCAGGAAAGTTTCTCTTTATAGTAATGTCTGTTTCATGCTCAAAATTTCCTGACTGAAATGGCTCTTTTACTCCCGCAGGAATTAATACATTTGGAATTATTTGATCCCTTGTTTTAATATCCTTTACAATAGTTAAGGGCTTATTTACATCTAAATTTTTAGGCTTAATACTTTCAATTGGCAAGCTTTTTATTGGCTCTTTAACTTGCTTTTTACTTATGGAAAATATATAGTTATCTATTTTTGTTTTGGAACTTTCCAAAAATCTAATTTTAGTACTGATCGTATCATACTGATCTTTAAAATCTAGCTGATCTTCAAACTTATTTTTATTTTTTAAAATATCAGCAAGTTCATTGTGTGACTCGGTAAGTAACTCATCTATATATTTTTTTGCTAAAGAGACATCTGCAATTGGTCGCCAATTTGTTAATGCATTCGCATAATTTAGATAATCACTTGTAGAACTAATAATCCTAGAAAGCGGTAAAACACTTTTATATCCTTGTCTAATATTAACATAAGGATAATTATAGTGTAGAGGATATCCAAGTTCTTTAAATAGTTGTTCGCCTTTTTTATTTACAACTCCAGCTCTCATCGTGTAGCTAAGATCAATACCAAACTTTTGATGATCTTCCAATTGTAAGAGTCTGAAAAGTTGGATCGTTGTAGCTTTTTCAATGTTGGAATCATTTAGTAAAAAGAGTTTTGGAAAATGCTCTTTTACATATTTTATTTTATCTAGGTCAATAACGCCTGACGCGAAAGGTTCTAATGCAGCTTTTGGAACTAAAACATTTTTTATAAGTCTACCATTTACAACAATCTCTTTTTCTATGGTAAGCGGTTTTAAATCTTTGACTTGATTTACTAAATATTCAAGTTTATTAATAAGTGGATTACTTACTGATCTTGTTTGTAAATCTAAATCACTTTTTAATCCTTTATATTCATAAATAACCGAAAGAATATTATTTTTAAAATCAACATCACTTACTTTCAAAGAAATTGCTGCCAAAACATCTTTTGCAGTTGAAATTATATACTCACTCTCTCCTTCCAATCCTAATGCTAATACTTCAAATTCATCAATGATGGTTTTTGTAATTTCTCTTAGTTCTTTAATAATGTCTTTTTCACTTTGAAAGCTGTCCGTATTTAAAGTTTGCTCTTTTTTATTTGGAACTAAATAGTCAAGTATGTTTTGCTTGGAAATTTTATATTGCTCAATATCAATATCAAGCTGTTCTAGTTTCTTTTTAAAACCTTTAATTCTATATGGAGTATTAGTATCAGGATTTATATACTCTTTACGTTTTTCGTTGAGTTTTTGAATTAGTTCATCAATGATCTCAATTCCACTATTAAGATCAGCGATAGGACGTGCTTGCGCTATTGCTTTCCACCACATCTTTTTTTCACCACTTGAATAAATAAATCTTCTTAATGGTCTTACATTTTTATAACCGTGAATAAGTGAGATATGTGGATAATCTAAATCAGAGGGATAACCTAAAGATTCATATAACTTTAGACCTCGTTTTCTTTGTTCATCAAAAATTTTCATTTTTGATATTGATAGATCAGTATGTTCAGGATATAATATTTGTGATAGTTGAAAAAGTTCAATAGCTGTTAAACTTGCTATATCATCATCTTTTTTTGTGATTAAATCAGGAAAATCCGATCGAATAATTTCTAAATCTTTAGCACTTACATTTCCACTTTGAAAGGGTTCTTTTGCAGCAGTAGGAACTAAAACATTTTCGATCTCTAGCGAGTCATCTGGACGTATTATCTTTGAAATAACAAGTACGTCATTTTCTACCTCAGGTAATACTTCTAAAACTTCTGTTTCAACCTTATTTTCGTTACTATTTATGTCATTATTTTCAGTTTCAACAATTGATTGGTTACTTGTTTTTTCTTTTTTTAGACTATCAATAATTGATTGATTGATAATTTTTTTTGCTTCAAAAATACTTCGTCCTTCCTTTATATACTTTTTAGCAGTACTAATTGTTACGAAGTTTTCTCCATATTTGAGTCTACCATAACTACGCGCTAAATCAACCGCGTCATTTTCCCATAATTGAAAAATAATATGTGGTTCTTTTTTTTCTGTAGTATCATCCGTGTAGTGTATGTTGATAATAATGAATTTCCTTCCTGCAATACTCTCATAGGTTTCCTCAAAAACTGGAAATACATTTACTCCTCGCCAATCACCACCACTATTAATTAGAGATTGTAAATTCTCAATAAAACCATCATAGGCAGGAATTTTATCTGCTGTATAAATATTTTTATCACTTTGTGTTTTTTTGATTTCTAAATCTCTTAAAAAAGCATTAAATGCACGATTGAGTGCCTTACTAAATCGTAACTGTAACTTGTTGCTTTTTTCGTCGTTAATAATTTCTAATTTCATATATATCGTTTGAGTATTAGTACTCGTTTGATATAAATGTAGAAACGCTTAATTATAAATCATTTGTTCACTTTTGTAACTTGAACCTAAAGTGTACTTTGATTATTGATTTTTTTACGTTATTTAAGAAAAAACAACCAATTTAGTTAAGAGAATGATAACTGAAAATTCAATTTTGTAGAGAAACTCCATGAAGACCTATTGACCATTGAGGTAATTATAGAAAGAATGTTATTTCTGTCAAATAACTAAAATAAAATAAATAAATTCTGTAATACTTTATCATTACTTACTGCAACTACCTTTAGTTTTGTAAGAATAAAGGGTGTTATCTAAAATCATATAGATTCCTTTTTCAAATTCATTGATAAAATATATTTTATCAATGAATTATTAAGAGTAGAGTGAACTTTTGCAACTACTAGCGTTTTAGAGCCTATTTCTGTATTAGACTCTACTCTTTTTGATAAGTTGTTAAGAACCAAATAGAATTTTAGAATGTCCTCATTAAAGGTGTTAGTTAAAACAACTTATTTTAAATATTAACCGTTTAATAATTAATTAATGAAAGTAAAAGAGGTTATAGGAATTGACATTAGTAAATCTGTGATAGATGTTTGTATTCACACTATTCAAAATAATCAACAATTTGAAAATACTCCTAAAGGGTTTAGAAAAATGATTGTTTGGACGTTTAAGAATATCACGTTTTCAAAGCAAGAAGTCCTATTTGTTTTAGAACATACAGGTTTATATTCATATCAATTATCACAATTTCTAAATGATGAATCATTACTATTTTGTATGATTTCAGGTTTAGAAATTAAAAGGTCTTTAGGAATAGCAAGAGGAAAAAATGATATGATTGATGCAGGTCGAATTGCATTATATGGCTACAGATTAAGAGATGAACTAATACCTAGTAAAACTCCAAAAGTCAATATTTCTAAACTTAAAAGTCTTTTATCTCTAAGAGATCGATTAGTAAAACAGAGAGCTGGATTTAAGGCAACATTAAGGGAACAAAAGAGAGTTTACAAGGAAAAAGAATACGAAACGATCTTTTCTGTACAAGAAAAAATGATTGAAGCACTAAGTGAACAAATAAAAATTATAATGAAAACCATTAAAAAAATAATCAGCAATGATAAAGTTATAAAAGAGCAGTATGAGTTAATAACAAGTATTCAAGGACTTGGTGCTATTTCAGCTATATCTTTGATCGTGTATACCGATTGTTTTATAAAGTTTAAGACATGGCGGCAGTTTGCTTCTTATTGTGGAATTGCTCCATTTCCTCACCAGTCTGGTTCTAGTATAAACAGACGAAATAGAGTATCGAATTTAGCTAATAAGAAATTAAAAAGTATTTTAAATATGTGTGTAATTTGCGCGCTACAAACTGATCCTGAAATAAAAGATTTCTTCAATTCACGTATTGAAAAAGGCAAACATAAAATGAGTACAATTAATATAATCAGGAATAAATTGGTGGCAAGAGCTTTCGCTGTTGTGAGAAGAAAAACACCCTACATAGTAAAATATGAAATAGATACTTTGAAGATGATTTAGATAATGTTTATAATTTAAAGACTAATACAATTTGTTCGATAATTTTAAAAAATGTAAATTAGGAACTACAATAGTAATTGATTTTACTTATAATTTCAAATTAGATGTTTATTCAGAATAATACAGTAGTAGAGTATTCAGAATAATCAAAAAATTATTACTTAACGATATAAGATTCGCTTTAAAGGAAATCTTTACAAAACCAAACATAGCATAAGTGTATAATCGCTTGACAGTAAGCTGTTTATGTTGCATTTAGATAGACCCTATAATTAAAATAAAAATAAAACGTAATGCCTATACTTAGGTGTTAGGCAAAATACAAAAAATGAAACTACACATTGAACAATGGATTGAAAATAATGAATTTTCTAAGAATGTGAATATTCTATTTAAAGATTCAATTATCTGTTACAAGTCAGGTGCTAATCGAGCTTCTTTATTATTTTCATATTTAGGTTTTTTGACCTTGCTAAAAGAAAGAATTATTGGTGGAACAAAACCTAATTTATTTCCTCCTGGAGAATGGGATCAAATCATATCCAAGCTACAGAATGAAGATTTATGGGAAAAAACGGTATTTGAATCTACTCAGCAACGTGAAAAGATTGACCAAAAAACTAAAGATCCAATAAAATCTCCAATTTTTAATATTAATGAAAATCTCAGATTGCAAATAAAATATTGGAAAGATCGAAGAAATGATTGTGCGCACTACAAAGACAATATTATAGATAATTATCATATTGAATCGTTTTGGGCATTTATAGAAAGTAACTTATCTAAAATCACCATCGAAGGAGGATTACAGTCATTAATTAATAAGATTTATAAACACTTTGACCCTACAATAACTCCTCCAGATAAAGACGTTACACCTTTAATAAAAGAAATAGAACATTCTGTACAGAGAACTGAATTAAACTCGTTTTGGAATACCTTATTAAGTAATGGTGAAATATATTTTGATTTATCTGAGAAAAAACAAGAACTAATTAGTAGAAGTTTAGAAGTTAATAGTGATGACACAAATGAAAGCTTAATATCTATTTTAAAGGGCAAAAAAACTTTTTTAAATAATTTCTTAGCTAATTACCCTGATAAAGTTTTATGGTTTAATTTCTCTCCAGAAGAAGTTAGAACATTTTGGAAAACTCAATTAAGCAATTGTAATAATATTTTAGAAATTTATATTTCTTTTTTGAGAAACGATTTAATACCTGAAAAAGAAATTTTAGAATCCAATATAATCGTTATAAATGCTATAAGAGATTATTCTCCTGATTCTAATGGTCATCAATTATTAAGTCAAAATGGTTTTTATGAAACATTTAAAAGTGAAATTTTATACAATAGAGGTTTTACAAAATATAAATCTTATCTATGGGTAAATGAAAGAGCTAGCCTTATTTCTGGGATTATTAAAAATTACCCTCCTGACAAAGATGTAGTAGACAAATTAATTGAACATTATAATGAAAATGAAAATTCTGATTGGTTATTAGAAAGATTTGATTCAATTTTTATAACAGGAAATCAAATAACGAATGATTATAAAGATATAATACAAGCTAGTAAAATTACAATTCCTGAAAAACTAAAAAAGTACTTTGCCTAATTAAGATATAAACTGTATTACTAGCTTTTTGCTTATTTACGAAAGTCTTAGCAGACTTTCTTGGTTTATATTTTTTCACTAAATAACTACTTAAAACGCTAACAAAGCTTATACAACAACGTCAAGCATAATAAGCTAAAAAAAACAAATTAATATGTTTATCAGAGAGCTTAGAACAAGGTTCAGAAATCTAAATATTTCAGTTGAAATAGATACAGCGCTTTTGGCTTCTCTTGATAGTCCTGATAAAATTTCAACAAGTAGAATAATTAGTATCAATCTATACAAACTGATTTACCATATAGGAACCATTCAGACAAGAAGATTTGCTCCATCTAACAGAAATAAATTTTTAGATAAATCAGATTTAATTGAAAAATTATATGGTGAAACTAATGATTTCAGAGTAAAAATTGATGAAATTAGGGCTACAGGAGGCTCAGAAACACTTACCTCAATATCTGAGGACTTTGGAGTTGGTATATCTATTATAATTGCTGAAAGTTTATACAATATCAAAAGGTCTACAATTCAGAGAATTTATGGAACTCAAAAACGTCCAGATTGGAAAGCTCAAACTGTTGATAACAGAATATTAGTAGTAGAATGTAAAGGGTCTACAAGTCAAGCAACTTCAAATCAGCAAGAGCGAAATGCTTTAATTCAAAAAACAAGAGAGTCAGGAGATATAAAAATAGCATCACTAAGTGTATTAAATGAAAATGCAGTAAGTACAAATAGATTTTTAGACCCTCCAATTGAAACTGATAATAAATCTCCAGAAATGGAAAATCATATTCTAAGAGCAGGGCATTATGCTTCGGTATTCAGTTTTTTTGGAAGTAGTAAATTAAGTAGGTACTACTCTCAAATGAGAAAACGATTATTAGGAAAGATAACTCCATTTGAACAGGGTACTAAAGAGCGTACATATATGGAACTGACTTATAATGCGCCTACTGTTCCATTCAATAGAGAAGATTTTACAGGACACTTTTACAGAACTACACATAATAAATATCTTTTTGTAGGAGTAGATAAAAGGCTTCTATCATATAGAGGTTTTATCAATTATACAGATTTTCAAAATGATATTGATGAAGTGAGCAGTGAAAATTATTTTTCATTATTTAAAGATGGTGTTTTAATTATTGAGATAAATAGAATTGAAGAATTCTCAGAAATAATTAACTTAAATGAAATCAGATACTATCAAGATAATATCACAATAAGTGATATAGATGAAATGAATGAACTAACATTTCAAAAGTATATTAACTACCTATTAAGAGAAAATGGGTTTAGCGAAATATTAGAAGAAGTTCAACGAAATGATTTTAGATTTGATATTTCAGCAAGAAAAAACAACATTACTTATCTCATTGAACTAAAGTTATTCAATAAGAAAAAAATATCTCAAGATTTAATAAATAGATTAAACTCTTATCGAGATTTTGTTGAATTCACCAAGTTAATCCTGTTTACAAATGGAGAATTAGGTTCTAATTTGAACTTTGATAACCAGAATATAGTAATTATAGATAGAAACAAATTGAAGGAAGTTATCAGCAATAGAATATCATTGGAAGAAGTAATAAATACCATGCCCAACAATGGCTGAAACTACAAATAGCTCCCATTCGGTCGCTACTGCGTTTAACCGAAACATTAACTAACATTAAAATTATCTGAATGCGGAAAACCGTAAAGGTAATTTCGACTGAATTTATAAATTTGAATTTAATAAAAAAGAATGAAAAGAATTATACTAACATTTTGCTTTTTGACTTTAATCACTTCTTGTGAAAGTAATCCTGAAAAAGAAAAAGCAACTGAATTACTTAAAGCTAAAATTGGAAGAGAATTACCTTTTAATGATATTAAAATAGCAAAAATTGAAAATGGAACTGGAGTAATTGTTGATGGAAGTTGGTGTTATTGGATTGACGAAAATGATAAAATTTATTGTGTAAACGGAACGTCAATCACAATATATAACGTGAATAATCCAGAATGTGAAAATGCGCCAATCAAAGCAATGTTTTCGGATATTGAAAAAATAGCAAAATGATTTTCTTGATTAGAGAAATTTTAAATAAACAACGTACACTAACAATCAATAATTGCAATTACGGCAGATTCGACTACGTCCAAATCGGCTTGGAATTACAGAGGTCAGTGCTTAACCGAAAATTAGTGAGTCTAAACCCGTAACTGGCGGTTATACGAGACTGTTACATACAAAAAACTTTTAAATTTAAGACTTCATGAACAGAAATACAGATTATGAAACCTTTGCAAGGGATATATACCAAGAACTTTTAGCTCAGGACGGTTTAACAGTCAAAGTGTTACATAATCAAGTAATTCAAGGTAAAGCTGCCAAACATCAGATTGATGTGTTTTGGGAGTTTGATTTTGCTGGTGTTAAACATAAAGTAGCTATTGAATGTAAGAATTACAGTAATAATGTTTCAATCGGTAAAGTCAGAGATTTTAAATCAATTATAGAAGATATTGGTAATACCAATGGAATAATAGTGACAACCAAAGGATTTCAGAGTGGAGCAATTGAGTTTGCTGAACATCATGAAATTCAATTAATTATACTAAGAGAACCTTTGGAATCTGATTGGAAAGGGAAAATACGATATCTGGACACTACAATTGAAGTTCATGATCTTTCCATTACAAATACATTTGTTAAATTAGATTTAGTTTGGTTCAAAGAAAATTTTCCAGATATAGACCCTAAATCTGTTAATATATCTTTCACTGGATTAAATAATGAAATGTACATAGTAGATGAATTAGGAAATGAAATTACGAACTTCCTAGAATTAGAAAATAACTTACGTGAAGTTTTTGACTCAGACGATTTTACTCACTTCTTTCCATTCTCGAACGGTTATATGAACACTGATGATTATGGAGCTATTAAAATAGAACGAATTGAATTAACATATGAAACATCTAAAACCCGATCGAAACATATATTTGATAGGCAATTATTTATTAAAGCACTTGTCCATGATATAAAAACAGGAAAAAAACAGTTCATAAAGAAATAACTCATATAACATTGTATAAAAAAACATAGGGGAGCTAAACTAAAGGTCTGTGAATTTTAATAATGTCCGCTAAATATAAAGTTTGGCGTTTACAATAGAAAATATAAAAAGCAAAATATTTATGTTTAACTAAGTAATAAATCGAACGAAAGTGCTTATGAACAGCCCTATATTTCTTTTACTAACCTATATGCACAATTTATATGAATCCAACAGAAAGATTTTGTCAATTATTGAGAAGTCGTTCAGAAGAGAATAAAAAATCATTTGCTGTTCTCTTCCAAAATAAACTATACGGAAATTGTTTTTCTGTGCTGCGACAAGAATTGGATTCAATGGTTAGAGTTATTTATTTACTAAACGAAACTGATTTAAACAAAAGAGAATCCTTTATCCGACAAACTTTAGATGGAGCAAAATGGTCTTTTGTAAATCACAATGGAAAAAAACAAAAAGTTACAGATAGAGATATGGTTGAATTATCAGACTCTTTGAATGGTTGGACTCAAAACGTATACAAGTTTGGTTGTGCTTTTATTCATTTGTCAAATTTTCATGATTATCAATCTGAAGATCCTTTTCAATCATTGGAAGACTTCGACAAAGACAGTATAATTAATCAACTAATTAATTATCATGGTGCGAACTTGAACAAAAAATCAACTTTAAATGACCTGATCCGCTTTTTGCCAAGTGTGATGAACAAAATCAGTTCAAACTATGAATGTGAAATTAAATCACTTGAAGAACAAAAAATAAAAAGTGTATAAAACCATAATGGTTCTGCCGCATCGGTTCATCACGAACCGTTAAACATTCTTAATAATTATCTTCATATTAAAATCTAATTAAACATTTAAGATTAACTTGCCTTTACAGACGATTATCGTTAATAACTTTTCAAGGATATATTTTCTTTATACATAGAATACAGAAAGAGTTGTGAGAAAATGAAATTGTCATAAAATTGACATTAATACATTCGTTTTCCCTTAAACTCAAAATATACTTGCGTATGTATGCTCTAGTTGATGTGAACAATATGTATTGTTCTTGTGAACGTGTTTTTAATCCTAAACTGATCGGTAAACCTGTGGTGGTGCTATCTAATAATGATGGCTGTGTTATATCTCGAAGTAATGAAGCCAAGGCACTAAGTATCCCTATGGGCGCGGTCGCTCATTTATTTGAAAAAACATTTAAAAAAAATAATGTATACGTACATTCATCCAACTATGCACTTTATGGCGATTTGAGTGATAGACTGATGCACATACTTTCAAATTTCACACCTGATATAGAAGTCTACAGCATAGATGAAGCTTTTTTACAGTTCAGAGGATATGAACGCTTCAATCTTGAAAAAATATGTATAGAAATAAAAAGATACGTTCTACAATGTACAGGGCTTCCAATAAGTATTGGTGTAGCGAAAACGAAGGCTCTTGCTAAAGTAGCGAACAGAATTGCAAAAAAGTTTGATAATAAAACAGGCGGTGTATATGTGATGGATACGGAACAAAAAAGAGCCAAAGCGCTTAATTGGCTTAATGTTGAAGATGTATGGGGAATCGGTAAACGTAATGCTAGTAAGCTAAACCGCTATGGAATTTCTAAAGCAATTCAATTTGCTGATGCGCCTGATAATTGGATTCGTAAAGAATTTTCAGTTGTAGGTCTTCGTCTTAAAAAAGATTTACAAGGCATTCCAACACTATCATTAGAAGAAGTTGAAAATAAAAAATCAATAGCAGTCACGCGAAGCTTTGCTAAAACAAAAAACAATCTTGATGATATGAAAGAAATTATAGCAAGCTACGCATGTGTTGCTTCTGAAAAATTACGTTTTCAAAAGAGTTGTTGCAATATTATCATGGTCTTTATTCATTCAAATCGATTTAGAAAAGATTTACCACAATACAAAAATTCGTTAGTAGTTAAACTTCCTTATCCAACTAATTCAAGCCTTATCATAGCAAAGTTTGCAAAACAAGCTATACAATCAATATTTAAAAAAGGATATGAGTTTAAAAAAGCTGGAATTATGGTCATGGGATTAGTGCCTGAAGAAGTACAACAGCTTAATATGTTTGAAACTTGTAATTCAGATCACAAACAACTAATGACAACTATTGACAGCTTGAACTTAAAATATGGAAAAAACACCTTGAACATAGCAAGCCAAAAGTTAGATTCTCCATGGGCAATGCGTCAAAATAATTTGTCACCTAACCATACAACTAAATTCAAGGATATTATTATATTGAATTGTAAAATCTAAAATTAATTTTAATGTTGTAGAGATCATAAATTCAACTTCTTTAATATCAATAATATTCGAACTTTTCAATTTACTTAAAATTACGTTTTTTCCATAGATTTTTTACGGTTAAGTAAATTTTCATTTTTGTCGTAAAAATATTACAAATAAGTGTCGTATATTGGAATTAAATAAATTAAAACTATTATAAATCATGAAAAAAAAGAATTTAATTTTATTGCTATTACTAATTGTGGGGATGATTAGTTGTAGCGATAATGTGGACACCATCGAGGAAGCAAACCTTAAATATTCGCTTGTCTCCCCTGATAATGTACGAATTGCCAAATCGGCTGAAGATCTCAATTCTAAAATTACTGACGGAAAAGGGACGATTTCAAATGTTAATTACATTAAGACAGATAAGAATTCGGTAATTGCAATCATTGATTATAAAATTGACTCGGAAGAAATAAGCATAATTTTAATTAGTGGAATCGAGAATTTTAAGTTCCCTAAAGATGCAGTGATTAAGTTAGGAAACTTTTCATCAAATATTAGTAAAACTAATGGCGAAGATGATATTTATATTTCATGTATAGGGAAAAATTGTTGCGCACCTGGAGGAACTTATAATCCAAATACCCAACTTTTTACAACATTTTGTAAATGTGAGAGTGGAGATAATTCAGGATGTACTATGAAAGTAAGCAGAAAACCACCTGAAATCTCTCAAAATTGATTTTATGACTAGAAAGATTTATCTATAAATGATGTAATTAAAACTAAAGCCATTTCAAAAATAATTGAAATGGCTTTTTTAGTATTCATAAATTTTCTTAAACAATCAATTTAAAATAAATCATTATTGAAAACGAAAAACTAAGCAACTTTATAAAAAAAAATGGGAATTATAATCAAAGTTTAAGTTCCTAAAAAAGTTCAACAACTCAATATGTTTGAAACTTGTAATTCAGATCACAAACAATTAATGACCGTCATTGATAAACTGAATTCAAAATATGGAAAGAACACCTTGGATATTGCGAGTCAAAAATTAGATTCATCTTGGGCAATACGACAAAATAATCTATCGCAAAACTACACAACAGACTTTAAATATATCATCATAATAAACAGTAATTTTTAAATACTTAATCTTCCTTGATAGGACAATTACGTTTTTACCATAAACATCTTATTGATCAACAATAAAAGTTATTATTAATAAATTAAAAGTTATTGTTTTTATAAAATAAAAATTTACATTAGCCAAATCGGATGAAATTTTGGATAACAAAAATTCTTCTAAAATTAACACTTTTTAACAAAAAAATCAACGCTTATTTTTAAAACACGACGCTTATGAAAAATTTTTGTGACTGATCTTGAAAGGAACTTCCTTTACAAATAAACCCGAACTCCAACCTTACCATTTTATGATTTAACAATAAAACTGTACTGTATGATGCAAGTAGAAAATAATACAACAAATACAAGTGAAATACTCTATAACAATGAGTATATATGTTTGGGCAGTAAGCATAAAGGGCAATACATACTTAAATATAATATTCTTTTTGTAGAAGCTTATGAAAACTATGCATGGCTCTATTTAAATGATAATACAAAACAATTAAGTTCTAAACCAATTGGTTATTACGAAGAACTATTAGCTTCTGACGGATTTACACGTATACACCGATCGTATCTTATCAATATATCACACCTAAAACTGTATGAACGTAAATACCGTCTTGTACATCTTAGAGGAGCAATAACCTTGCCTGTAAGTCATCGAAAAACACACACATTCTCAAAGTATTTACAAAGTGCATAATAGGATCTATTAGCACATAAAATCCCTTAACAATAAAATCATAGTAAAAAAATAGTCTGCTGAAATCGGAGTCCCTACTCCACACACATTCATGTTTAATTTAAA
>NZ_LBMG01000129.1 GCF_001005315.1 Kordia jejudonensis | reverse complement strand
GAGCCTTTAAAAACAAAACGGGCATCTATCCATCGTATTATATTAAAAACATTAATAAAATCAATAGTTCAGAGAAAAAAACTGATCATTAGATAATTATGTATTGAAATTATTATTTTCCTAAAGAACCGCTATACGTTTTACAAAAATTGACATATTGTGATCTTACAAGCACAACTTGCCCTGCAGCAGTAGCTACGTTTAGATGTAGTAGTTGGCGACACAACAAAATCAATATTTTAAAGTTAAACTGACAATTTTCAAATTCAATAGAACAAAGTGGCACTCTGAAAAGAAGCTTCAGTTTGCACATCTTTAAAATCACATCTATAAGATTTTAATTAACTACATTTATGCTTTCTTAGCCATAATGTATTACATTATATAAAACCGATTTTATGCCTACCAAAACCTATCTAAAGCTACTAAAAAGTTGCTGCTGCGCTTTGTTTTTATTTTTTACGATATATGCTTCTTCTCAAAATACTACTGCTCATAAAGATTCTATTCATTTTTACGATTACAAAACCTTGGACAGTCTTGCTAGAGAAAATTATTATCCAAACCCTGCACTTTCTAAACAATATGCTGAAATATCATTGCGCAAAGCACAGTTAGATCAAAATGATGAGCGAATTGCCAATGCGCTTGTTCGAATTGCGATGATGGAAGCTAAATTTGATCGTTTTGAAAATGCACATCATCTTATAGATAGTGCAATTACTATTGTAAAAGAAAAGATTCACGATAAAAACAAAGAACACAGTTATCTTTTTTTTAAAGGAAATCTCTACTTAGAAATAGGGAATTATATAGAAGCTTTAAAATATTTCAAAACTGTACAGAAATTTAAAAGAAGTATTGGTGACGCAACCTATGAAAGAGATCTTAATCATAATATTGCTATCATAAAAAACGAAATTGGAAAACCTAAAGAAGCAATTCTTCTTTTAAAAGAAAATTACAATTTCTTCAAAGAAAAAGACAAAACTAATTTTCACCCTACATTGTATTTGAGCACGATCATTATACTAAATTCATCCTATATTACAGCCGCAGAATTAGAGACAAACCCTTTGCTTAAAGAGCAATATATTGACTCCGCAACTTATTATAATAAAATAGGTTTTGAAAAAAGCAGTTTTTATGACAAAAGAGGTGCTTATAATCAATTTGTATATGAAAAAGCAGCTATTCTATATCTCCAAAAAAACTATACAGAATCTATTAAATATTATAAAGAAGCACTCGAAAAGGCAAAAGAAATTCCTCAAAATTTATTAATTACTACCTCATATTTAGCGATAGGAAAAAATTATGAAAAACTGAAAGATTATGAAAATGCAATCGCCTACTTTAAAAAGCTAGATTCTATATATATTCCTAATGGAGTCACTCCTTTTATAAAATCAAGTATCTACTCTTCTCTTTCAGACATCTATATTCAAAAAAAAGATACATTAGCAGCAACTAAGTACTTAAATTTATTGATAGAAAGTAAAGAGAAAACTTCCTCAATTAAATATGCTATTTGGGCAAAACTTCACGAACTTCATGATATTCCTTTACTTGAAGATAAAATTAAAGCCATCAGTAAAGACGTAGATAGGAAACAAAATTATCTTTCATCATCCATAATATTCATCGTTATACTAATATTTCTATTTATTACCGTAGTTTATTATCAGAGAAACAAAAGAAAACAAAATAAAGTAAAATTTGATAATCTCTTGAAAGAGTTGGAAACGAAAAAACAAGTGATTCCAATTAAAAAATCTAAATCTCCCCTAACAATCGATGAAGAAAAAGTTCAACAAATTCTAGTTGAATTAAATAAGTTTGAAAAGAAAAAACAATTTTTAGAGAGTAATTGTGATTTGGCTTTTGTTGCCAAAAAAGTAAAGACGAACAAAGCGTATTTATCCAAAGTGATTCATGCAG
>NZ_LBMG01000128.1 GCF_001005315.1 Kordia jejudonensis | reverse complement strand
ATACTGAATGTCTATTATCCAAATCTTTGTTTGTACGTTTGAAATCTTTCCCAAAAGTGGGTTAACGATAGAGCCATTGTTGGAGCTCCTCACAAATTTATTGGGAGAGCGACTGGCGAAAGCTGTCCCTTTTTAAGGAAAAGTAAGAGGAATCAAAAATGACAAGAAAATCACTATTCACTTGTGTTTTCTCTATTTTGAAAACCAATTTTTTATGCATAGCTTTAATGAAATTTTACAAAACGAATACGTTACCGAATACAATTTGAAAGGAAAAAAAGATTATTCAGAACCGAAAATTTATGATGCCAAGGGCGATTTAAACAAACGTTGGTACGTTTATTACTCCTACCGTGATCCCAAAACCGATAAATTAAAAAGACAACCTCCTATATATAAAGGAGCAAATCGTTTTAAAACTAAAGCTGAACGACTTGAGATATTAACGGCATATAAAATTGCTTTGAAAAAGTTATTATCGCAAGGATATAGTCCTTATGAGAGTTATGAGGTTACTAAAGAGAGATTGAATAACCATAGAGAAGAAAACAAAAAAACAGAAGTGACTACTCCTGTTGCTCATTCAAATCAGTATTCCGTAAGAGAAGCACTAAATTTTGCGCTTGAACAAAAACTACCTTACTTAACAAGACGCGCGAAAACAAATCTCAATGGAAATCTCAAACGTTTTTTAACTTGGCTTGAGCAACAGAAATTGGATACTATAAACATAAGGGAGCTGAAACGAAGAGAGGTTTCTATTTTTTTAAACACCATAAAGAAGTATGATAAGCATCATAAATTAACAAGTGAGCCCGTAAATGCTAAAACGCGTAATGGATATAGAACCTCACTATCATCTTTATTTAGTCAATTAGTGAGTGATGATATTGTAGATTATAATATTATTACGGCGATAAAAAAGCTAAAAGAGAATCCTAAGAAACATAAAGCATATTCCGATTCACAAATTAAAGTAATGCGTGAGTATATGGATAAACATGATCCATACCTTAGGAAGTTTACCCAATTTATTGCCTATGCTTTTTTAAGAAATGTAGAAGTATGCAGACTGCGTGTAAAAGATATTGATCTTAAAAATAGAAGATTGTATGTTCAAACCAAAACCGAAGCGCAGGAAGTAGTTCCTATTATTGATAATTTAGTAAAAGTAATTCAGCAGATGGAACTCCACAAGTACGAGTCAAATGATTTTATTTTCTCTGATAAAGAGAAGTGCGGGAAATGGGACGTCATTCCAAAGACTAAAACTTATTATTTCTATCGCAGATTTGCAAAGATGAAAGAAGCCCTACAGCTTGATGAGGATCAAACCTTATACTCCTTTAAGCATACTGCGGCATCTAATCTTTATAAGTCTCTTGCTTCTGAAGGAAAAGCAGATGAACAAGTACTCACAGAACTTATGAGTTTTACAAGACATAAAACCAAATCTCAACTTCGTAAATATTTAAGAGGTATTGGTGCATCATTAGCAAAAGATTATTCTAACAAATACACAATTGATTTTTAAATCCAAGAAATAAAAAAGGGCGCTCAGTAAAATCATAACTATGGTTGTCATTACTTTTAAAAGCATGGCGCTCTTTTTTATCACGATCAACTCATCACTTAACGGTAAGCGAAAATTCTGATATAAAAATCAACTCATCATTAAGTGATTAGTTTGAAATAATGTTCTCTTTTATTTAACTCATTGCTTACCAGTTAACAGAAAATATTTGCTAATCACTAAGGTAAGCTTTGTAAAAGAATTTATTACTTAATGATGAGTTATTTCTATTTGTATTAAAATAAAAGAAAATTAATTTTCTTTTTCGTCTTTTTTAACGGTTATAAATTCTCTTAAAGTTGTTCAGTTTTTCAATCTAATTTCTCAAAACTCGCGTTTTACCATTTTTTACCGTATT
>NZ_LBMG01000127.1 GCF_001005315.1 Kordia jejudonensis | reverse complement strand
CAAATTGAGGTTGAATAACAATTTCCCCTTTCTGATTGATAAAGCCATATTTTCTATTTTTCTTGATTATTGCTAATTCAGCTTTTCCAAAAGTACCAGCATCACTAAATTGAGGTTTTACAACAATTTCCCCTTTTTTGTTTATAAAACCATATTTATTTTTTTGTTCTATTAGTGCTAATTCGGCTTCTTCAAAACCATATACATGATCAAATTGAGGTTGAATAACGATCTCTCCTTTTTTGTTTATAAAACCATATTTTTCATTTTGTTTTATGGGTGCTAATTCGGCTTTTCCGAAGCTATCAGCGTAATCAAATTGAGGTTGAATAACAATTTCCCCTTTTTTATTTATAAAACCGTGTTTTTTGTTTTGTTCTATTATTGCTAATTCATCTTCTCCAAAACTATATACATAATCAAATTCAGGCTGAACAACAATTTTTCCTTTAGGATTCATGTATCCCCATTTTCCAAACTTTTTATAAGGGTATATATTATTTTCAGGTATTACAGTGCGATCAATTTTCATTTTTAAAATTTTTAATTAAATCATCAAAAGCTGTACTGAATGATTAAAATTCGGTTACCACTTTTAGAATTGAATAAATTGTTTTATTACAAAGAAAGGATTTTTGATTATTACTTTGTAATCTATCAATAGGGAATAATTTCAAAATTCATTACCCAAAAATATATATTATTAGAAATTAAATAATATTGAAACTCTTAAATACAAATTAATGAGCAGTACGAATGAAGGATTTTAATTATATAAAAAAAGTAACATGTTGAGCGAATTTTAAAATTCAAATTATAACCAAAGATTTTAATGATTAGGATTAATATTTCCTCTTTTGAGTCTAATATTCAGTTGTTATAGGTTGTAAAAATGAAATCGTAAAATACGTGTTAAATCGAACATATTGTTCAAAATTTTTATTGTTTATTTCATAAATATATTTCATTTAAAAAGGAAAAATCTTTCTTTTTATTTATTCCTACAATTTCTTCTTACAATCCAAGTGTACTGCACAAAATTTTACAAATGATTCTTGAAAAGTATTTCAAATCTTTACGCCTGTGATACTTTAGAGAGTATCTTAAATCATTGAATTGGAATAGTCATTAAATTAAAAATTGTTTATAGGTCAATTCATTCGATACCGATTTGTCCTCGATTGTCGCACTTTAAAAATATATATAATTGATAATTAGTTTTTTATGTTTTTGAATTGTTCGAGTTACAAAAGCTGACAAATGATATTTAACTACTATTTCAAAACTTTGTTTTCGTGATGTTTTAGAGAACATCAATTAGAAGTGTTTAGCATGTAATTCAATATTCAGATAATATTTGAACTACTTACTATTTCCAAAAAGAATTTAATAACGCAATTAAAATTAAAAAACAAAGGAGAAAACTGTATGGCAAAACGAAAGCACATGCCTAACAACAAGCACAAAGGACTCTTTATTTACTGTCATGTATGTAAAAAGCATTTTTCATGGACACGAAAAATGATTTTACGAAATACCAAAAAAGTAAAAGAAGAACCTACGTGTGGAGAAACAGGCAAAAATTATTCTACCTGCAAGAATTTTGAAAAGCATCGGTATAAATCACGGTTGCACGTTCCAGGAAGTGATGGACGCAAAGCCAGTAAAACCCATGATGCTACCAATTACGCAGATGCAGTAATTCAAGCAATTGATTTTGAAAAAGAATTCAAAGCCGAATTACAAGGTTGGGGACAACCAATCGAAATCAAAAATCGGCAATACTTGTTTGATATACAATTACGGTATATCGATTTTTTAGATAACATAGATGTTCCAGAACACCAAAAAAACACCTTGTCTGATCAACGTAAAAATGAAATTGTAAACTGTTTAAAAATCTTTAATGAAGCACTCACAAAACACAACATCAATAAAAAGTTATTAATCATCAATCGTATTAGCGATATGCACGTTGGTTTATTCCATGATTACTTATTAATTGATAAGAATTACAAAGGAAACACCTACAATGGAAAAATGAGCGTT
>NZ_LBMG01000126.1 GCF_001005315.1 Kordia jejudonensis | reverse complement strand
CAAAAAAACATTAAATCTTTAGATAATAGGAGAAGTTACCAACTACTATTGATATTACATCAAACTACTCTACACTTGATGTAGTCAATACCAACTTATATCATAATTATAAAGTTGCTCAAAGAAGCGACCAAGACTTCTTGTGCTCAATTTTAAATGAATTAGAATCGGTTATTTAAAGCTTGTAGGTATTGTTTTGAAATTGTTTGAATGAATTAACTGAGAAAACTAATAAAGTAATTGAAAGCAGAAACTGTATATAACGTAATTCAAGCATTAAACTCAGATGAGAAGCTGAGATTATATGCCATGCTTGACTTGCCTAAAGTTTCTGCTGTAAAACGTAAAAGAAAAAAAACAAAACTAATCTCTGTGGCTTCTGCTATGGATGATTTGTTAGTGAATACTTTTAATAAATAATAATGAGCATCATTCATTTTTCAACTGTTTTTAAAGCGCTTGATGTTTTTGTTGATAAACACAATGCTTTTTCTGATAACCTTTCAAGTCGTTTGCGTCAACCTGTGATTGCAACAGCTAGAGAGATTATTAGAATTTATGGTGCTTCATTATTCAAAGCCAGCAAAGAAACTTGTTTTGACACAACCTCTATTCCTCCATTAAAAACAAATAATGTACAATTGGCGAAGATCTCTCGTTAGTACTAGAACCATCAAAAGACATCTAAAAAACTTCTAGAAGCCAATGTTATCATCGAGAAAATTAACTATGGTCGTAAAGCCAATTATGAGCTGTTTTTAAATCCTAAAATACTGTTGATAAACGGTGAAAAAGCTGTCAATAAACAACCAAATCAAAAAGAAAACGAAAAAACTAAAACAACTGATAATCAGTTTTTTAAAAAAGAGTATTTGACAAGTTGTCCCCAAACAGACTCTAGTAACAATAGTTACATAAATAATATATTAATAGCAGTTGATAAAAAAATGAACATAGACAGGAAGTTAAGTTCGAGTTCTTCCAAAATTGAATGTTTAGCTGGTAACAATTTTACAGGATACGTAGAGAAGGAAGGCGCAAAAAAAATAAAAGAGCCACTTTCGCAAGGCACACCAGGCGCGCGAAATTTTAAGCGTACAAATGATGTAGAGAAGGAAGGCAATATCCTTGGAGTACAAACACAAGCAAAAGACATAGATTCAAGGCTTGGAGCTTCAGGGAGTGCCTTTCTTAATTCTTATGTGAATTCCTTATGGGAACTCGCTAAAAAGAAATTATACAAAGAGGTTTACTTGACTGAAAATGTGGAGAAAAAGACCAAAGAGTTATTGTATTTGTGGTATCAGCCTGTAAAAAAAAAACAACATTTAGATAAAGTTCACAATGTCTACTTAAAACGTGTTGAATTAGTGCAGAAGTATCTTGCCAAAGATTCCAAAAATAGATTTGTTCAATTACCGCATCTATATTTTGATCAAAAAAACAAGCATGGCTTTACAGGAACTAAAGTTTGGTATGAAAACTATATTCGTAGTAAACAGAAAACACGATTAAAATTAATAACTCATGCACAAATTCGTCGTTTTTTACATAATGAGCAAAAAGAAACTACAAATCAAAAGCCGCGTTTACCATTATTTAAAGATTGTGAAAAACGAATTCAACAACTCGGGAAAACGGATTTGTTAAAGCAATTTTACAAAGCGGTTTTGACACAAGAAAATAAGAGTGTTTTCGTGCCTAAATAATTTATAGTCGAAAGATTTTTTATGAAATTTAAAAGTTAAAAAATGACTGATAAATAACCTAAAAGTGACCAAGAAGTGACTTAAGAGTTCCCTGTAAGTTCCCCAAGAGTGACTCAGAAGTGACCAATGTTTTACCAAAAAGTGACTTTAAAAAACAAAAATGACCTAAAAGTTACCAAGAAGTGACTTAAGAGTTCCCTGTAAGTTCCCCAAGAGTGACTCAGAAGTGACCAATGTTTTACCAAAGAATGACTCAAAAAAACAAAAATGACCTAAAAGTGACCAAGAAGTGATTCAAGTGTTCCCAAAGAGTGACTCAAAAGTGAAAAATGTTTGACCAAGGAGTGACTTAAAAAAACAAAAATGACCTAAAAGTGACCAATGAGTGATTTAGAAGTGACTTAAGAGTTCCCTATAAGTTCCCCAAGAGTGACTCAGAAGTGACC
>NZ_LBMG01000125.1 GCF_001005315.1 Kordia jejudonensis | reverse complement strand
GAAGCTCCAATTGTAAGGATTGGAGCTTTTTATAATTAATTAAGTTGTATTTTTATACTAGGCATTAGTTACAAAAAGATTATTTTAGAAATTCTCTCATTAGGAATTTCTTCTTTATTATTTGTTGAAAGATTTTTGAGAATTATACTATTCCTACTTCTTATAAGTAATACCCCTTCGGTAACTTCTTGTTTATCATCTGCTTTTCGGTATTCAATTTTAATTGGAATTTCTCCTCCATAGGCAATAGCTCTAAGGAAGTTTTTATAAACTGATTGATTGAACACTGAAAAAAGAAATATGACTGTAAACACTAATGTCAAAATTAGCGTAAATACTTTTATTCTTTTCTTTGTAGTTATTACATAATTAATAGGAATGTAAGTCAGAAGAAACAATATGAGTAAAATTATTCTAATTTTATAATTTGATTTTTCATTTTCAAACTTAATTTCTGCTATTTTTTTCTTTTTGTAAATATCTACATAATCTGCATTATCCTCTAAATTAATTTGTAGTCTATCTGTAACATTATATAAGCCATCATATTTATATATAATAACTAAGGAATCATTAAATCGCAAAAAATTATTTGGTGTCTCTGTATGTTTTTCTTTTAGATAATTTGAGATTTTTTGATTATGTTCAGATTTGATCTTTATTAGACTATCATTGATAGAACTGAGAGTAGTATACTTCTCAGATTCAATTTTTTCAAAACCATAATAAGAGGATATTAAAATGACTATCACAATACTTAATGAGATCATAAACAATTGTCCCCACAAAATTTTGTTTTCATTAGAATTAAATAATCTATTAAATACTTTAGCAAGTTGTTTAAATAAAAAGTATAATAATATAGTACAAGTTATCGAAACTATTATGATTCCAAAAGAAACCATACTAATAGCAAGATTTATATATTCAACACCTTCTACGGGGACTCTAAATCCTTGACGGATGGCATGGTAATAAAGTGCATAAGTATTTAGAAACCTTATAATAGATCCACCAGCTATTGCTCCGATAATCGACGATAGAAAAACTCTTTGTAATACGGGTAATGCCCAGAATAGTTCCTTTAAGTATTCATATTTATTCTTAACAGTTTCAACAAAGTTTGAATTATTTTGCATGAGAAGGTTTTAGTTATGTATTATGCTAGTTATGAATATTTTAAAAAAATCGAGATGTTATTTTCTAATAAAAAAAATGAGTAAAATTCTACAAGTTATAAAGTGAAATAAAAAAAAGCTGAATCAATTAATTTTGAGACAGCTTTTTTTTGATCCAATTTTTAATTCTTTATTCTTTAATCTCAGGAGCTTTACTTCCTACTCTCATTATACAGCTTGAATTATTTCCGTTCTCGTCACATTTACAATGGAAATTAAATTGTCTGGTTCCAGGATCATACGATCCACCAGGAGCGCAACAACTTGATCCAACACATGAAATGTAAACATCATCACTTTCATTAGTTTCACTAGAATCATTAGAAAGTCTATTAAATTTTATAATTGCATTAAATGGAAATTTGAAATTTTCAATACCACTAACCAAAGCAGTTGTGAATTCTTCTCCATTAATAAAGTATTTTATTAATGCCACAACAGATTCTTTATCTGTTTTGATATATGAAACATCTAAAATTTTCCCTCTTCCTTCGGTAATTTTTAAATTTAACTCATTTTCTGAATTAGCGATCCTAAAGTTATCAGGAGAGACAAGAGAATATTTAAGATTTTCTTCCTCAACAGAATTAATTTCATTATCACAACTTATCATAATGACAAATAGTAATAAAAATGGCAGTAATAAATTTCTTTTTTTCATGGTTTAAAATTTTCGATGTGGCAATGTAATTATATTTTTTGTAAGTTTTTTACATCAAAAAGGAAAAAATGCACTAATTAAGAAAAAAGGGGGGAATTCCCGTAGTTTTGATAGGGGAAAACACCCCTTTTTTTCGTTAAAAGAATTATAATTACTATCAAAAAAGGTATTTCAGCGATTTTTTCATCTATTTCATCCATAAAATTAACTTGTCTTAAACAAAACAAATTACAAGATAATATTAAAAATTTTCTAAATGAACTTATATTAAATTATCTAGTTAAATTATGAATTACTCTAACTGAAGTTTATATATATTGATTTTCTGAATCACATTTTCGCATTACGAATGGCTTTAGCAAGTCCTGCGT
>NZ_LBMG01000124.1 GCF_001005315.1 Kordia jejudonensis | reverse complement strand
TGTTTAGTTTTATTTGCAAACGTGAGTTGGTGTAACTTTCCATACGTTCAATGAACGTTTTATGAATGGTGAATTTTCGATTTACTCTATAAAATAATTGCTTTGGCAAAACAGTTTCTAAATATGTTAACGAATAATCAATGGGAAAACATTGATTATTCGTTGTTTGTATAAAAGTTGTATTGTGTTCGCTGTAGAAACAGACAATTTCTGGCAGCTTGATAATTTTTATTCTTCGTCCAATCTTAACAGCAAAACTATTTTTTACGGATGTTTCCTTTGCATGCGTAATTAATTGTTGAATTTCTTCTATTCGATTAGAAACAGCATGAAAACTTTTGACTTTGGCAATTGCTTCTTGTAATTTTTCTGTTGTAATTGGTTTTAGTAAATACGCAATACTTTTATAGTTGAACGCTTGTAACGCATAGACATCATACGCTGTTGTAAATATGATATAACTTGTAATGTGAATTTCTTTAAAAATTTCAAACACCAATCCGTCACCTAATTGAATGTCCACAAAAAACACTTCTGGATGTTCATTACGACGTAACCATGAAATGGCTTGTTGTACCGAAGAAAGCTCTGCAACGACCTCAACATTTTCAGCAGTTAGTTTTCTAGTAAGTCTTCTACTCGATGGAATTTCATCTTCTATAAGTAATGCTTTCATGCGTCTTCCATGTTTAAAATTGGTAACTTTATGATGAATGAATTGCTAGTATCTTCAACAATTACTTCTTTTTCTGTTAGAAAAGCAAACCGTTTTTTAATATTATCAATTCCTGTTTTTTTAGTGTCTTCAGTAATTGATTTTAGTTGTTTTGTATTTTGTACAATTAGATATTCATCTTGTGTAGCAATAGTAATATGTAATGGTTTTACTTTTGAAACTTCATTGTGTTTAATGGTGTTTTCAATGACTTGCTGCAATGCTAACGGAATGATGTAATAGTTTGAATCTACGGTTTTGGGCAAGGTGTAATGAAATCCATTTTCATACCTATATTTTAACAATTCTAAATAATCTTTTGAGAATGAAAGTGCACTTTGTAACGATACCACATCTTCATCTTCCTGACGTAAAAAGTGTCTGTAAATATTTCCTAAAGATTCTGAGAAATGAACTGCTTTTGCTGGATTTTCCTCAATCAACGCGGTCAATACATTGATATTATTAAACAAAAAATGTGGACTCAACTGACGACGTAAATTTTCATACTTTTCGGTTTGTTTAACTATTTCTGCTTTAAAAGCTTTTTGCTCCGTAACACGTGTTTTATTGAAGTATAAAAATTGGTAGATTAAGACACAGAAAATTATATACAATGTATCATTAAAGTTTCCTAAAATAACATTCCAAAACGTAATACGTTGAAGTACTGCATCTAAATATCCATGAAATATTCCTAAGGTAATTAGCTTAAAAATTAGGGCAAATTGCATAATGATTGCAATTCCAATAATTGTGATTATGAATGCTGTAAAAAATGAAGCCTTTTTTTCTAAATATTTATGAAAAGAAAGTATTAAATACCAACAAATAACGGCAATAATGAAATTGCTAATCAAGTCAATAATTAAATTTAAGTTAGCTAAAGGAATATGTCTATAAGAAGGAATAAAAATGATAAATGAGTATATTATTGATAATCCAAAAGCATATAAAAGTACTTTTTTCAACATTGGAAGTGTATCCATATTAATTGTAGTGCGGCTCTCCTTTTTTAGATTGATGTTGTATTTTATGTAATGAATAACTCCTAAGAATAAGGAAACACTCCCAACTGGAATAAGGGTATCAAGAAACACATCAACTAAATTAGCTTTAGTACTGGGAACAGTAATTAGTAGAAGAATTGCAGAAATTATCATTGGAATTAACGTAATCCATAAGAAATAAGGAAAAGGTTTATGAATTTTGTTTTTGATACGCATCCATTCATTTGTAGCAAAAAATGAAAGAGTTAACATAAGAAAAACAATAAGTATTTCACCTAATTGTTCCATCAAATGATTCATCTGATCAAACTCACTAGCTGAATAGCTAAACAGAAATAGCGTCATAAATGCTGTTGAAAGAAGAATTCTTCCTAATACTGTACATATTCGTTTTGTTGTCATCATACTTGTTTTTAAATTTCAAGTATAAAAGTCAATAAAACAAATCTACTACCGAAAAAAATGATAGTGAGCTGTAGTTTGAAGTTAGTGAGTTGTTTTTTTAGGCTAGGTTTTTGGGTTGTTGGGTCTTGGGTATTGGGTCTTGGGTTTTGGGTTTTGGGTTTTG
>NZ_LBMG01000123.1 GCF_001005315.1 Kordia jejudonensis | reverse complement strand
AAAACCTTATAAATCAAAATCGATAAAATTGATATCAAAATCACTGTAATTAGCATGCATATTAAAACAATTACTTCTTTCATTAAATTAAAATTATAATTTGTTAATACTTTTAGCTATTTCAATTTTATTTATCTATTTGGGGTTACTCATCATTTTTCAAATTCGTATCCAAATGTTTTGGCTTTAATTTTAATACCTTTGAATTATAATGATACTGCAATATACAAAAGTTTTACAAATATAATAACAAGTTTTACAAAATAAAATATAAAATGCTTGAGCGTATTAAAAAAGTTCTCATAGAACAGAATATTTCGGGGTATAAAATTAGAGAAAAGTCAAATAATTTGATTTCTCAAGTGTCAGCTGATAAAATAAAAAATGGAATAACTGAAAACCCTAGAAGAAGTACGCTAGAACTATTGGTAAAAATTTTATGTACACATTATAATGTATCTAAAGACTGGCTTATTGATGGCGTAGGAGAACCTTATCTTGAAAATGATGAGGACTTTTATTTAGAAAAGCATGGAGTTCGGTTTGAAGCAATTGAACTAATTGATCACTTTGTTCAAAATAAAGACGAATATTTTAAAAGGTCTGAATATTTAAAACTTTTTGTAAAAGACCTTGTTGAAAAAGGAGTTGCCGATAGGTTAAATGAATTGAAAGAATACCTGAAAATTATAAATACTAATCCGAAAAATTAATTAATAAAAGTAAATCTTCAACTGTAAAATTGTTAGTAACAAACTCAAGATTTGTGTCTTCTTGTTTTTTAATTGATTTTTTTAGTTTTTCTCCCCTTTTTATAATTTCGCTTAATTTTTTTATTAAGTCATCATCTTTTAAAAAACCATCATCATAGAGATTTTTAAGTTTTTTTAGTTCTTCTTCAATCTCTTTCATGCTTAATTTTCTTTAGAATGTCCCACATTTCAGACTCCTTATCTTTTTTGGTATTACTCAATACAAAACCAACAAGATCACGAATATTGAGCATATATGATTTTATTAATTTATATCTTTTATCTATTATAAAGTATACACTTACAGCTATTATAATAGAAGTACAGAGCGACCATATAAAATAAGTTATTTTTTCAAAATCTTGATAATTGTATAATGCCCAGTAAATAAAGTAAAGCGCAATAGTGAGTAGTGTAATATGCAATAGTAGCTTACTTTTTCGAGCCCTGTTGGGTTCTATAAAGGTATTGATAAAGTTGAATAATGCATATAGAAATAAACCGAGTGCCCAACCTATTTCCCCAATAAATTGTTGTATGTCTTCAAAACCGAGAAAACTTACTTTCGATTTAACCTTTGAAAATTCATCCCAAGCACTATCAGTGATAACTTTTTGATTATAGTATTTTTTATATTCAGGAGAATTTTCAAATTTCTTCTTAAAAGAGTTTAATAATATTGTTCTCTTCTTTTTTTCTAATTTATGATTATTTAGTGATTCAACATATTCTTGAGGAGCATCAGGCAATAATTCATGTGCAAAAAATGCGGTAGCGCAAACTACCGCTAAAATAACATGAATGTATTTTACAAATAAATTATTCTTCTTCGTTACTGCCTGGATCATTTGGTCCTCCGTTGGAGTTGACGCTGTCCTTTTTGTCAGTTGCTTCAAATTGAATTTCAGTATCTTCATCTGCTAGGTTAGTTGGTTCACAGCTTGTAAATAAAAACATTCCTAGTATTGTTAGCATAATTAGTATTCCTTTTTTCATAATATTTCAAGATTAGAGATTTAACATTAATCTCAAATGTATATGAAAATTATTTTAGTAAGAAATATATCTATTATCTAATAAGAAATGTTTTTGCTAAAGTAAAAAAAGTAATATGTATTCAAAATATTTAGATTTATATTTTTAGAAAATTACGTGTAAACCATAATTGAAGTAAGTGTTAAGCGTATCTGTGTATTGTAAGTTTTATACACTTGTAAAACTTTAATTTTTAATTGATTATTTTTCTTACTTTTTTAACCTCTAAATTTTATTTTTATTTTCAAAAACCAAAAACAAAGGTGTATAAAACAACCATTTCAGTAGACTAAAATGGTTGTTTTGATTATTTTCTCACAAAATAGATAATCATTATTTAGCTTATCTCTATAAAATATTATAATCTTCTAATGATCATTTTTTTACATAATGTTTTTAAAAATAAAGTCT
>NZ_LBMG01000122.1 GCF_001005315.1 Kordia jejudonensis | reverse complement strand
ATTGTTCATCAAGTTCTTGATAGGTTAGTTTTTCATCTTTGAACACGATTGCCGTTGCATTTGGCGTTTTAGCAACTTGTGCTTCGAATAAGCTCCTGATGGTAGCTGTCTGCGTATATTCTACGGAAGTGGTATTGAACAAGTCCAATAATTCCGTATGTTCATCAGTCGTCAGATATTCTAAATCGCCAATGTATTCCGCGCCATGTAAGAAGCTTTTCAGTAGCGTTTGCAAGTGGTTTTTGATTTTTGTAATGCTTTCCACCGAAACAATGGTATCGTTATACATAAAGTTGATTGCCAGTCCATTGCCCGATTGCGCGGCACTTATTGCCAACGTGTAGTTTGTACTTTCTGTTTCTTCTACATTTTCTATTTCGAAACTCGATTTTGATTCCGTTAGAATTTCCTCCACAGGATAGTTTTCAAATACGAGAATACTATCAAATAGTGAACCTTTGATGTTGCTTTGCGATTCCACACTGCTCAATGGAAGGTAACTGTGTTCTTCACGCGCAATGGTGTGTTCTTTTTGAATGGTTTGCAACCAGTCAGCAATTTTTACATTATCGTGTACGTGGCTGCACACTGGAATTGTGTTGATGTACAATCCAACTTTGTCTTCTATTCCTTTGACATTGGAATCACGTCCAGAAACTGTAGCACCAAAAACGACCGTTTCTTGCGCAGTATATTTGGACAGTAAGTACAACCAAACTCCTTGTAATAAAGTGTTTACCGTGATTCTGTTTTGTTCGGCAAAAGTGTTTATGTTAGTACTGAAATCTTTTGGTAACACGAGTAAATCATCAGTATTTCCAAATATTTTGTTGCGTTTGGCTACATCGTTTATGAACGGAAAATAGGTTGGCGAAGTGACATCTGACAAGTAATTTTTCCAGTAAGCCAATCCAATACTATCGTTATTTCCTGAGATTCTACGAATGTGCGCACCATAATCGTCTAGTGTAACTTTTGGCAGCGTTCCGTTGTCTTCCAGTTGTTTGTAGCACGCCATGAAGCTTCCCATAAGACTTGAGAATGACCATCCATCCCACAAAATATGATGGTTTGTAAATACCATTCGTGTACGATTGTTGCCTAAGTTGAGTAAGGTAACCCTAAATAATGGTGCTTTTTCTAGTGGAAAACCTGCTGTTCTATCTTTTTCTAGAAATTCGGCTACTTCTTTATTTTTAGCATCTTCGGAGTGTTTGCTGAAATCGATTTCCGTAACTGGCATTTCCACACGATTGTATACACATTGTACAGGAATATCGAGCGCTTCCGTAAAGATTGCCGTTCGCAAAATGGTATGTTTTTCTATTAGATACGCCCAAGCTTTGTCGAACGAGGCTTTTGAAAATGTCCCTATTAAATCACATTGAAATTGTACAATGTATGCCGAAGTATTGTTTTCGTAGAGACTGTGAAATAGCAATCCTTCTTGCAATGGAGTCAGCGCATATATATCGGAAATATCACTTTGATGTGCTGGTAATTTTAGAAAATCTGCCAATTCTTTGTTTGTGACACTCACTGGCAAACCGTAATCACTTGCCGTTTTTATTTTGTTTCGCGACTGACTTTTTTGTCTGCTAAGTACTGAAATCAGTTGTTCTTTGTTTGACTTTATCGTCGCTAAGATATCATCTGAAATTTCACTTCCTTTTTTTCTTTTGATGCCTAATTGATTTTCTTTTACAAATAATGTAATGCCATTACTTTTTAGAAATTCAATGATTTCGTGAATATTTTTGGTCTCCATGTGGTGTGGTTTTTAATGAATTGTTTCGGTTAGATTAAAGAAATTTCAAAGTCTTGATCTTCTTCTTCGTGATCGAAAAATTCATTACAATGTGATATAATATGTTGTAATGCAGCAATGTAGTTGTCTGCTATGTTTTGTATGGTTTCTTTGTGATAACGCTTGCTATCGTAGCTCCAATCGAGTTGTAAAGTGTTATTGACAACCATGCTGTTGATGGCAATGCGATGTGGGTTTTGGTTTGATGTACTGATGGATTCGCCTGCGGATTCAGCTGCAAAACCAACCAAACTATCCGCTTCTTTAGACACACTATTGTCAAAACTTCCTAAGTAATTGAAGATGATTTCTTGATAGTCTGCCGTTACACTTTCTTGCGTTTCTTGATCTCCTAAATAACGAAGTACACTGTACCCTATTCCTTTTTCTGGAATTGCTCGGAGCATGTCTTTTGTATCGGCGATTAGGGTTCCTATTTCGTCTTTCGATCTGATATCTATACTCACAGGATATACCGTTGTAAACCAACCA
>NZ_LBMG01000121.1 GCF_001005315.1 Kordia jejudonensis | reverse complement strand
GCGCAGTCGAGTCAACTGGCAAACTGTTTATTATCAGAATATAAGCTTGCAAAAGGCGATGCTGTCGGAATTCATTTAGATCGAAGTGAAGCGTACATCATTGCAATTTTAGGAATCTTAAAAGCTGGTGGTGTATATGTTCCGATTGATACAACCTATCCAAGTTCACGAAAGCAGTATATTTTAGAAAATGCAAACATACAACTGTTGATTTCTGATACGAATTACATGTTTGAATTGGATTATTATTCAGGAACTTTATTAGCGTTAGATGTCGAATTTGAAGCGAATCAGTTTTCTACGGAATTGGCTACAGAAGTTACACTGAAAGATACCGCGTACATCATTTACACTTCGGGTTCAACAGGAAACCCTAAAGGAACACCGATTACACATGATGCACTAGCGAACTATTTACAATGGGGAAAAAGTTGTTACTTAAATGATACAAACAAAGATTTCGGATTATTCACGTCTCCATCATTCGATTTAACCATTACTAGCATCTTTTTACCACTAATCAGTGGCGGAACGGTTACTGTTTTTGAAGAAGATCAAGATGTTTTATCACTATTAAAACGATACATAGAAAATGGAATCTCTTGCATTAAATTAACGCCTTCACATGTAAGTGCTTTGCAAGATTCACAGCTTAAAAGTGAAGAACTAAATGTGGCCATTTTAGGTGGAGAAGAATTAAAGAAAAGTCATGTTGAAGTTTTAAAAAGCATCAATCCAAACATAAAAATCTTCAATGAATATGGACCTACGGAAGCTACTGTGGGTTGTATGGTTCAAGAGGTTACGGCTGATGAAATCAACATTGGTCATCCGATCGCCAATACCCAAATTTACATTTTAGATGAGGATTTAAATGTTTTACCAATTGGCGGAACTGGCGAATTGTGCATCAGTGGAAAAGGCTTATCAAAAGGATATTTGAACCAAGAAACACTTACGCAAGAAAAATTCATCAATCATCCGTTTATAGATGGAGCAAAACTCTACAAAACGGGCGATATCGCCAAACGATTATCGGATGGAAACATTCAATACTTAGGCAGAAAAGATGATCAGGTAAAACTCAAAGGATATCGCATTGAATTGGGCGAGATTGAAACAGTCTTGGAAGCCTTGGAACATATCAAAGAAGCTGTCGTTCTTGTCAAAAATGAGCAATTAGTAGCATATATAATCACACAAGAAGCAATTGATCATAAATCCATTCAAAAAGCACTAGAAGCGCAATTGCCCAACTATATGGTGCCAAAACTCTATATGCAGTTGGAAGCATTTCCATTGACAAGTAACGGGAAACTTAACAAAAAAGCGTTGCCAGCGGCAAATGACAGTGCATATCAGAAAGAAGCGTATGTTGCGGCGACCAACGAAGTAGAAGAGAAGTTAGTACAAATATGGCAAGAGTTATTAGGCGTAAAACAAATAGGAATTTACGATAACTTCTTCGAGTTAGGCGGTGATTCTATCAAAGCGATTCAACTAGTTAGTAGAAGTAAATCTGCGGATATTCACTATCAAGTGAAGGATATTTTTAGTTATCAAACCATTGCGGAGATTGCTTTACACTTAAAAGAAGCTGGCGAAATCATTCAAGAAACAGGCGTTTTAGAAGGCGAACTTCTTTTACATCCAATTCAAAAACAATTTTTTGATCTTAATTATACAACGCAAAATCATTACAATCAATCGGTTTTACTAACGCTTTCAAAGCAAATCAAACCTGAAACGATTCAAAAAGCAATAGAACTGCTCGTGAATCATCATGATGCATTGCGATTAGAATTTGAAAAAGTAGAACATCAAACCTATCCACGACAAACCTACGGAACAACACTTCCAACATTACAAAGAGAAACGGCAAGTACAGAAGCTAATATCACAGCAATTTGCAATCAATACCAAGCCGATTTAGAAATTTACAACAAATCATTAACTCGATTTGTGCTCATTGAAACAGAAGACGAAAAAAACAGACTCTTTATCGGCGTACATCACTTGGCAATTGATGGAGTTTCCTGGCGAATTTTCTTAGAAGATTTTACCAAAACCATAGAAAACTTGCAAGCAGGAATTCCTGTAAGTTTCCCAGAAAAAGCAACTTCATACCGCCAATGGACACAGGCATTACAAGAATATACAACTTCGCCAGCATTACAAGGCGAACGCAGATACTGGAAAAAAATAATCAATAACTTTACATCATTACCTGTTGATACTGACTATGCAGACACAATTTCATATAGCGAAACACAAAATTACAGTGTTTCTTTGGATGAAAATGCTACGGAATCGTTACTAAAAGACATTCATGGCGCGTATGGAACGGAAATCAACGACATTCTACTCAGCGCATTATCACTAGCGTTACACGGCTGGATCAATTCAGAAAAAGT
>NZ_LBMG01000120.1 GCF_001005315.1 Kordia jejudonensis | reverse complement strand
AAATTATTTAATCTCTCTATAAAAAGTTTATAATTCTATTTTTGAAAAATCTGCTCATCACTTGGCAGTTAGTGGGAAAAACAAACTTATTGTTCAACGATTAGATGAAATAAAAACTAATTAGTTACTTCGTGAAAATTTTGCAAACCCATTATTAAAAAATCTGCTCATCACTTAGCAGTTAGTGAAGAAATCAAACTCATCGTTAAACGATGAGCTGAAAAAAACTAATTAGTTACTTCGTGAAAAATTTGCAAACCCACTATTGAAAAATCTACTCATCACTTAGCAGTTAGTGAAGAAATTAAACTCATCGTTAAACGATGAGCTGAAAAAAACTAATTAGTTACTTCGTGAAAAATTTGCAAACCCATTATTAAAAAATCTACTCTTCATTTAGCAGTCAGTAAGAAAAACAAACTCATCGTTAAACGATGAGCTAAAAAAACTAATTAATTACTTCGTGAAAAATTTGCAAACCCACTATTGAAAAATCTACTCATCACTTAGCAGTTAGTGAAGAAATTAAACTCATCGTTAAACGATGAGCTGAAAAAAACTAATTAGTTACTTCGTGAAAATTTTGCAAACCCACTATTAAAAAATCTACTCATCACTTAGCAGTCAGTGAGAAAAACAAACTCATCGCTAAACGATGAGCTGAAAAAAAACTAATTAGTTACTTCGTGAAAAATTTGCAAACACATTATTAAAAAATCTACTCATCACTTAGCAGTCAGTGGGAAAAACAAACTTATCGCTAAACGATGAGCTGAAAAAAAACTGATTAATTACTTCGTGAAAAATTTGCAAAAATCTACTCATCACATAGCAGTCAGTGGGAAAAACAAACTCATCGCTAAGCGATGAGCTGAAAAAAACTAATTAGTTACTTCGTGAAAAATTTGCAAACACATTATTAAAAAATCTACTCATCACTTAGCAGTCAGTGGGAAAAACAAACTTATCGCTAAACGATGAGCTGAAAAAAAACTGATTAATTACTTCGTGAAAAATTTGCAAAAATCTACTCATCACATAGCAGTCAGTGGGAAAAACAAACTCATCGCTAAGCGATGAGCTGAAAAAAACTAATTAGTTACTTCGTGAAAATTTTACAAACACATTATTAAAAAATCTACTCATCACTTAGCAGTTAGTTAAGATATCGAACACATTGCTAAACGATTATTTAAAAAGAAAATGGAAAACTGATCGACTAGTTTTATGAAAAATTATAAAACAACTATTGGAAAATCTCCTTATTACCAAATAAATTCACTTTTCTTTATAAACAAAAATGATGATTTAAGATTGTAGTATTATTCTTAAAGTTTTTGAAAAGTCAATATGTTTGAAGCTTCGAATTCAGATCACAAACAATCAATGACAACCATTGACAGCTTGAACTTAAAATATGGGAAAAACACTCTGAACATTGCAAGTCAAATATTAGATTTTTCATGGGCGATGCATCAAAATAATCTATCTCATATATACACAATCGTACTTAAATACACCGCCATACTTAATTATGATTCTTTAGTGTTATTATTAAAAAACTATGATTATAGTTCTCATTATCTTCAATTTACGTTTTTAACGTAAACACTATATGGTTAAATAATAAAATTTCAATATGAACGTATAAAAATATACTTAAAATTGTATATAACATATATTTATACGTATCATTGATAAATTTTTTATTAAAATAAATCTGTGTCTAAAAATACTACTGCAACTATAGGATGCTTATAGATATTTGTGATTAAAAATTAATAAAATTTTACATTTTCGCAAATGCGAAAAAAGGATACAATAATGCGTTAACATATATTTAGTAAGAAAAACGATCATTTTTTAATAAAAAATCAACGCTTATTTAAAAAACACGACGCTTATACAAAATTTCAATACTGTATGTAAAAAGTAGTTTTCTTTGTAGATAAATACTTATAGATACCCCTATATATCCATATTAATAAAAAACAATTATTTATTGCATGATACAAGTAGAAAATAACACAATAAATACACACGGAATAATAAATAATAAAGATTATATATGTTTAGGAAGTAAACACAAAGGACAATACATATCCAAACACTCTATTCTCTTTGTAGAAGCCTATGAAAATTATGCATGGCTCTACTTAAATGATAATACAAAACTACTGAGTTCCAAACCAATTGGTTATTACGAAGACCTATTAGCTTCTGACGGATTTACACGTATACACCGATCGTATCTTATCAATATATCACACCTAAAACTGTATGAGCGTAAATACCGTCTTGTGCATTTAAGAGGAGCAATAACCCTGCCTGTAAGTCATCGAAAAACACACACATTCTCAAAGTATTTACAAAGTGCATAAAAGCTCCTCAGCGTATAAAACCCCTTAACAATAAAATCATAGTATAAAAAAATAGTCTGCTGAAATCGGAGTCGCTACTCCACACACATTCATGTTT
>NZ_LBMG01000012.1 GCF_001005315.1 Kordia jejudonensis | reverse complement strand
TATAGTGGCACTAATCCTAGTCTTAATACTTGCTATTACTGCAAAATATTACCTAAATATGCAAAATTCCCTAATTTTAATAAATCCCTTTTTATAAGAAGGAATCCTCACTATTTAAATGAGGATTCCTATCATCAAAATGTTCAGTTTTTTAGTTCTTATTTTTCATAATTACCATTAAGTTATCGTAAAACTAAAATTTCGCTGAGCTGAAAAGCCTTGACCTAACAAGGCTTTTCTTTTTAGTTTTTACTATCGTAAATGAAGAAACAAATCGAAATTCATCATAAAAGCTTCTCCCATTATTAAATTACATCATCTTTCTGAGTATTCACAAGATATAAGATATTTTTTGCTCTTGTATGAGCAACATATTTTAAATTATTTTCTTGAATAATTCCCCATCATGTATAATTATCAATCTTTAATGATAATTAATCATAATCTAAAATGAAAACACAATCATTCTCAAGTGTCTTTAAAAATTTGATAAGTAAATTCAGAATTTGATTTTAAGGTTTCAAGTCCTAGTTGATGTAAATTGTTAGCAACAATCTGCTTATTTTCAAATGTAGAAATTCTACTTTTTATTTCATCACGTCAACATATTTGATTCGATCATTAATTGTAGTTGTTTTTCCAGAACCTGCTACTGCATCAATTATTCCGTGATTGACGTGAAATTTTATATTTTTCTTGTTCTGGTGTTAGCGTCATTCTAAATAAGTGTATTTTACTATAATTGATTTTTATTTTCTCAACTCTTTTACTACTGAAAAAATAGTATTTAATCTAATTTTATCCAAAGAGTTGGAAGCGTCTATTTTGAAATATTTCATTAACTGATTAATGGTCTTAGAAACGTTATTATTAACATAATTAAACTCCTTGAATTTTATCTCGATTTTTTGTTTAAATGTTAATGAGTCTCCGTAAATACCTGAAAACAAAGGAGAAAAGTTGTTTTCATAGTCATGAACTCTAGTTTTTAAGGGATTTTTTTTAAGTATTCTTTTTTTTCGTTTTAAAGTGCCTTCTTTCTCTCCTGTAACAATAATATTAGATGCAATATTACAAGACCGATTATAAATTTCTTGAAAATCAGACTTTGTAATATAACTTTTTCCATTGACATAATACTTATTTAATATTAAAGAAAATGAATCTTTGCAACTATAACCTTCCTTAACTATTAAGTCTACAAATTCATTTATGATATTTTGAAATCGATGCTTCATATAAGAAATTACAACATAAAATTACAAAAAATAATAATATTATTTGATAAATAAATTTTAATAAAAAGTAATAGACATCTGTTAGGTATAGTTTGATGACTCGTTGAAAATTATTTTAATAAATATATTTAAGTTTTATTCTTGAAAATTATTGAACCCATTCATTATTATTTCTTGAAATTTTATTGCGTGAGCATCAGGAAGCCCTATTCCACGTAGTATTATTTTTGCAATTTGAAAAAACTCTAAATTATTTTTCAGATCAATAATATATGCGTTCCCTTTTTTAAATTTTGGAATTTCTATTTCATCTTTAGGAGATAGCGGAATATTATATAATTTTAATTTTTTCAAATAATCATCATTATCGAAAAATACAAACTTTCTCCAGCAGTCTGTAATCCTAGCCCTGAAACCAATTTTAGTTTCAAAATCAAAATCATTATCGTTAAGAACAGACTTGTAATGATTAATTATAATTAAAATTACTGTAATGAGATCCATTCCATCAATAAAATTCACAAATGTTGTAAAATCTGTTCTTTTACGTTCTTTTAACGGAGATAAATTTGGATTTGGTGGCGGAACTGACATTCCTAAAAGGCTATAACTTAACGGATCTACAGTCTCTAATGGGCTGTATGTATCTAAAAGATATTTAATGGTATTTGAATTTTCATATTTTTTTGGAATATTTCCTGTCGTGAATTCGCTTACGGGTATTAAAAGTTTGAGGTTTCCATTTTTAAATAACTCTACAGTTGTAGATTTATATATCAAATTCCCCTCTTTCAATGGTCTTATGATTAAAGAACCATCTGAGTGATATATACTATTGAAACCTAAACTTATTGCAATTGAATTTTTAGATTGAAAATCTACTTCAACACCTTTATAAAACCTATCAGCTACTTTTTTAAAAAAATCTGAGGAATAAAAATTCTTAAACTTAAAACTATTAAATGGCATAGGAAATAAATACAATTCTAAGTAAGTCTGATTTGATTCTGATTGTCCTTTTGATTGAGTTAGATTCATGGTAGAAAAGTTTTCTATCTCATCCAAATAATTTTTTGCTTTTTCATTTAATTTTTCAAGGGAATATCTATCACTTAGGGGCTTACTTTCATTATTTTCTCTTTGAAATATTACTCCCTGACTCGTTATGTATGGTGGAATTGGACTTTCATCAACTTTTATTATTAGAACTATATTATCATTTTCTAATTGAATTTTTTTAAAATGATAATACGGTGTCGGATTTATATTTGAATTAATTATTTGTGATATTTGATCTTCAAAATTTCTATATTCAGAAGCATCAAAACCATTAATAACAGTTGGTTTATTTTTGTTATCACTATCAATTCCCCAAAACACCCATCCACCATTTGTATTGGCAAATGAGGAAATAGATTTTGAAATTTTTATATTATCAAGTTTCCCTGTTTTTAATTTGGGAACGTCTCTTTTATATTCTATATACCAACCTTCTCCTATTTCATTTTCTATTAGGCTCTTTAAATCATCATATGTTAATTTTGATATATCTTTTTTATTAAAGGGATTGTATGCCATTTATTTTACATTTTTGTACTTACACAAAGTATTGAATTTTCTTGTAAATAATAAATGTAAAATGAATTAAGCATTGCTTGATGTTTAATAAGTTTTCAAACTATTTCAAAATAATCTTTATTAGTTGTGATTTGAGAGTGTTTTTCCAGATATTTTGATTGATTATATACATATCCTTTGTAACCAATACTTTTTAAAATTAGTTTACTAACCAAAGTGAATAATCTCGCTGAAACATAAGCCATGTATGAATTTATTTTTTCATCAGTCTTATTCTTATCATTATTTAGTAATATGTTACCATGTAATAAATCATTTCTATGCTCTATAATTTCAATATCATGAATATCTAATTTCACACCAAGTTCCTCAAAAGGTCTAGTAAGTTTTTCGTTATTAGTTAAATGTTTTTTATTTACAGGCTTATTAATATCATTTAAACGTCTTTTAAGTTTTAATACTGAATTAGCATCCAAAGTTTTACAATTAACATCTATAACATCGTAAAGTTCTTTAATAATTTTATTTTTAAATTTTTTATCATCAATAAGCTTTTTAGAAGTCGTTTGAACTAAGTTTAAAGCTTTTGAAAGCAATTCAATAACTACTGCAAATATCGTTGGAGCGAGTAATAAAGAACGTGTAGATGTAGCTTCCAAGATAACCATAATTGCAGTTGAAAAATTAGGTTTATTATGAATCTCATTGGCTAACTTAGATAAGTTATCAAGAGTAATCCTAGTTAGTTTATTGTAATATAAATCGGCAATATGTTCAGGTATATCGGAATATGAATATGGATTTGTTGTGATAGGACTATACATTCCTTTTAGTGAAGGTCTTACTGAACAGGAATAATGAATTGCTCCTAAGTTATCAAATGTAAATTTTTCTCCTCCAACATAGAAATTATTTATAAATCCTATGGCTTGCCGAAGAGAAAATGAAGCTTCTGTAAAATCTAAAAATGTTTGTTCTGTAAGATTTTCAATAATATAAAATCCTTTGGAATTATGTTTTAATTGTATAATGTCATAGTATGCATTGTTAATTTTTACACGAAGGCAATCATAGAATTTCTCAGTTCCATAACTTTGATAAGTAACAGTTTCAAATACTGTATGAAATGTTTTTATTTCTTTTAAATCGACTTGATAAAATTCTTTGAATTTACTTTTATTATTAAAGGCTTTTGATTTGAAAGTTTCTATTTCAAATTTCGATTGAGAATATATATTCCCTATTTCATGTGTTTCATAAATATTATTGTCAATAAGGAATGAAAAAATAATATTTGATCTATGATCAATTATCCGTGAATCAATTTCAAGATTAAATTTACCTTTATTCTTTGAGAATTTAGTGTTTATATCTTCTTCCCCTAATAAGACTACCTTTTGATTATCAAAAGCATTTATTTTTTCTATAAAGTCTAATTCTTTTATAAAATTCTTCTCGTTTAAAATTCTCCTAGTTGATTTATTCATGTGGTAAAAAGTTACTTTTAAAGCTCTTATGATTTTTAAATAGGTATAAAAACTATAATACCCACGAAAAATATTATAAAATTAATATATTTTTTTTGAGAATATTATATGCTTTAAAACTGAACATTCTATATTAAAATTAAAGCCTTTAATTCAATTTTAACAGGCTTCTAGTAATTCAGAATTATTTTCTAAGTACTCTCCAAAAGATACAATATCTTTGATGGAAAACTTAGATTTTGGAATGTTGTGGGTTCAAAAATTCTTAACGGAAAATCCCTGCTATACTTCGGAAAAGAAAAGTATCGAACTAAATTTTTTACATCGAACTCAAGTTAAAATAAGGTTTTTTTCATGCGAATTTGTTACTTTTAAAGGCGTACACTTTATCTAACTCTAAAAGATACTACTTTGAAGATTAAAAAATTATGGAAACGGATTTTAGTAGGACTCATCTTAATTCCAATTTTAGTAGTCGGAGGTCTTATACTATATGTTCAGAACAACCAATCTGACATTATCAAAGAGGAGATTGAAAAACTAAACCAAGAACACAAAGGTCGTATTAGTATTGGTAAAAGTGAATTGTCTCTTTTTGGCAATTTCCCCTATATTTCTGCAAAGGTGTATGATTTCAAAATTTTTGAAACAAAGGAAGACAATTCGCCCGTTATCATGGATGTAAAAGATATTTACGTCGGTTTTAACTTATGGGACATTGTAGAAGGTAAGTATGACATTCAATCTTTAATTGTAGAAGAAGGCATTTTGAATCTTGTGATTCATGAAAATAATACGACTAATATTCAAAACTCGTTGGCAAGTACTGCTGACACAGAAACTCCTTCCGCTAATATTCATCTGAAACGGATAAAATTTAAAAATCTAGATATTCACACCTTAGATGAAGCTACAAATACAGATGTTGAAAAATTTGTGTATGAAGGTACAGGTGGTTTTACGTTGAAAGACAGTATCATAGCGGGACATGTAGATGCTGATTTGGAATTGAATATTATCAAAAATAATGATACTACGTTCATTCATAAAAAACATTTTGAAATTCACACAGATGTAGAGTTTAATGAAGATACAGGCATTCTTGATATATTTCCTTCAGGAATTGTCATGGAAAATGGTGATTTTGAGTTGGAAGGCGCTATCGATATTAAAAATGACGTAGACCTTGATTTGATCATGAGAGGTACCAAACCTAATTTTGATATGTTTATTGCGTTTGCGCCTGCGAATGTCATTCCTGTTTTAGAAAAATACAGAAATGCTGGAGAAATTTACTTCAATGCCAGTATTCAAGGAGCTGCCAATAAAGGAAACAGACCACTTATTGATGTTCGTTTTGGAGCGAAAAAAGCCTTTTTAGAAAATCCTGAAAGTGGAAAAAAGATAGATGAAATGGGCTTCAACGGTCATTTTACCAATGGCGAAAATAGAGATGCGAGTACAATGGAATTTTCGTTAACCGATATGACAGCGTCTTTGGAAAAAGGAGAATTCAAAGGAACTATTTTTGTAAAGAATTTTGATTCGCCAGAAGTAAATATGCAAATAAACTCGAATTTTAATCTCAATTTTATTGCTGATTTTTTTGACTTAGAGCAAGTTCAAGATGCTGCTGGACAGGTTTCGCTGGTAATGAGTTTTCATGATATTATTGATATCGATCATCCTGAAAAGGCATTACAAAAACTCAATCAAGCGTATTTTGCAGAGTTGATTGTAAAAGATTTAAGTTTAGCCGCAAAAGAACTTCCCGTTCCGTTGGATAGTTTGAATGTGCATTTGATCATGAATGGCAAAGAAGCAACCCTGAACAAGTTTGAACTATTAATGGGAAATTCAGATGTATCGGTAAGTGGTTTTCTTTCGGACTTACCTGCAATTGTACATCATACGGACGTTCCTGTAGATGTGCATTTGGATATTTCTTCTGATAATTTAGATATTGCGCAACTCACTGGTTTTACAAAACAAGATACGATTCAAACTGGTATTGATGAACAAATAAAAGCGCTAAGTTTGGGACTTTCTTTTAAAGCTTCCGCAAAAAATTTCACAGAATCTAAGTATTTGCCCAAAGGAGAATTTTTTATCGATAGTTTGTATGCAGATTTGAAGCATTATCCACACAAATTACATGATTTTCATGCCGATATATTAATTGATAGTCTAGACTTGCAAGTAGTAGATTTTACAGGATTTATAGATGATAGTGATTTTCATCTTGATGGACTGATACATGAATATGCTTTTTGGATGCAACCTGAACTCAACGGAGATGTAGATTTGGATATGAATCTTACTTCTAAAAAATTAAGATTGGAAGATATTTTTTCATATAAAGGAGAAAATTATGTTCCAGAAGAATACAGACATGAAGAGTTTGATGATTTGACATTGCATTTCACTTCTAGCATGCATTACAAAGATTCTTCCCTACATTCTATTGATTTGGCATTGGACAAGCTAGATACAAAGATGAAAGTTCATCCGCTTCGCTTTCATGATTTTAGAGGAAACATTCATTACGAAGATCAGCATGTGATGATCAAAGATTTTCATGGAGAAATAGGAACTACGAATTTTAATTTTGATTTAAATTATTATGTAGGGGAAAATCAGGAAATAAAGAAAAGAGATAATTATTTGAGTGTAAAGGCAAATTATATTGATTATGATGCGCTTTTCAATTTTGATGCAAGTCCAGCAAAATCTACAGCAGTTGCCACTTCAAAAACTGCAGATGTACAAGAACATGCTGATGCTTTCAATTTGTACGAATTGCCATTTACAGATATGAAATTTAAGGCGGATATTGATCATTTTATTTACCATAGAATTGATCTCAAAAATATCAAAGCAGATTTAAGAACAACGCCTAATCATTACATTTATATAGATACGTTGCATATGGATGCCGCAGGAGGAAATATTCAGTTAAGTGGTTATTTTAATGGAAGCGATCCAGAACACATTTACATGCAACCAGATTTGGTCATGACTAATGTTGATTTGGATAAATTGTTGTTCAAATTCGAAAACTTTGGACAAGATCATCTCGTTTCAGAAAATTTACAAGGAAAGCTTACCTCTAGAATTACAGGTAAAATTAGAGTTTACCCAGATTTGGTACCCGATTTAGATCAATCTACTATAGAAATGGACGTAAAAGTATTAAATGGAAGATTAAAAAATTACGATCCAATGTTGGCGCTTTCAGATTATATGGGAAATAAAAATCTGCAAAATATTCGGTTTGACACCTTACAGAATAGTTTGGATATCAAAAAGGGAAAAATTAACATTCCTTCTATGACAATTGAATCTACTTTGGGGCATATAGAATTGTCTGGTACACATGATAAAGATCAAAATATTGATTACTATTTACGTATTCCTTGGAAGACTGTGAGAAAAGCTGCTTGGCGAAAATTATTTGGACGTAAAAAAGATACAATTACGAATAAAGATCAAGAAGATGAAATTGTAGAAATAGATCCTAACAAAAGAATACGTTATCTCAATGTAAAAGTTAGAGGAAACATAAATGATTATAAGATTTCATTGGGTAAAAAGAGGAAGTGAAACAGTATAATATTTGCAACCGTTGCGAAACTAAATTCATCAAGGAAGCTACTCATGAAAGTGGCTCTTTTCTTATTATTTAAAAAAGAATTTTATTATGTTTGAGGAAATCCATAATTAATTATAAATCGTACGTCTTAACTTGCGCTCAATCTAATCGATAAGAGCACTTTTAATTAAGAAGATTTTTTAGGAGATAGAAAATTGATTTTAAAAATAAGTCAGTCAAGATTTTTAAGTCTGTAAGAAAATATTGTATATTTACTTTTAAAGATAGCATATCTCCCCAGAAATCTCCCTTATTGGTTTTATAAATTTATATACCTATGAAACATATTTTGGGACGCTTACTATTTATTTTTATCATTTACGCATTGTGTCTAACATCGTGTGAAGATGATAGATACTTAACACAAATTTCTGAACAAGATTTACTATCTAATGATTTAGGTATTAAGGCAAATTTTATTCAAAGATCATCTATTTCACAGACCAATAAAGATTTAGATCATTTTATAACTGAGCGTTTTGAAAATCGAATTCAGCAAACTGAAGATCAAATTCATTCTAACTTATATGGATTTACAATATACACAGATCGTATTTTACAATTAGAATCAGAGAACTACACGAGTTATATTTTCCCTGTACTCTATCCGGATCAAGCTGTTCGAGAATATGTTGAAAACTACATGTTGACATTTTTTGATAATGGAAGCTACATGCAGGTTCTCATTAATTATCCTCTGATTATAAATGAGGGAATAGTAGAAGCAGACGTAACCCAAGCTACTATTACATATATTGATGATAACACCTTGCTATTGGGTACAGAAATGTCTCCATGTGCCAACACTACAGAGGAAATCATTGAGTGGAGCAATGAAACAGATTGTGTATATACGAACTGTACTGCTGGGATGCAAAATACTTATGGACAAACTTGTTATGGTACTCCTGAACAACAACCACAAAAAATATGTTACGGTGGCTGGGTTGTAACTGGGTGTATCTCATATGGCGGGAGTACCACAACAAGTGGTTCTTCAACTGATCCGTCTAATGATACAACAAGTGGTGGAAGTTCAAACAATACGAATGGCAATGACGATAGTAATGAATTAATTCCAACAGTCCCTGTTTTTGATCTTGGACTAAAAAATGAGTGTGATAAGGTTAAAAATCTTTTTTTAAATCACCCTAATCATCAACAAAAAATCGTTAATTTGAATACAAAGACGAATTTAAATTATGAGTCTGCCGTGGGAATTTACGATAATAACACAGAATTTGAGATACAAGGAGCACCCAATAACTATTTGGTTAGCTTACCGCAAAACCCACCAGCAAAATACAAATCAATAGCGCATGTTCATAATGAATTTACTTCTACAACGGATACAATAACTACTTATTCAGTATTCTCTGTTAGTGACCTACAATTTATGGCACAAAGAATGAAAGAAGATGAACTTACAGATGATTTTGTAGCTTTTTTAACTACTGGTAAAGGCACACAATATGCCATTACTATCCATAATAGAAATAAATTCAGAAAATTTTTTAAATATCTAGACTATTATCAAAAAGCCTCACGAGGTGAAACACTCAGTACAGATGAAATAAATTATATTGAAAATGTTATCAAGCCTATATATAATAAATACTTTTATAGGATATTACCGCCATCTCCAATTAGGGCTGAAAATACAAATAATCATCAGGTTCTTTTAGCATTTTTGAACTTTATGAAAGAAGCTGATATGGGAACTACCATGTTTAAAGCCAATACTAATTTTGACACATTTGAACGACTAAATATCAATGAACATGGAACATCTTTTACAAAAGAGAATTGTAATGACTAAAAAATAAAAACGATGAAAACACTATATACAGCTCTTATTATATTCACAATCATTGCTAACGGTGTAAAAGAATATATTAATCAAAATTCAAACACTAATAGTATTGAGATTTTACAACAAGATCCATTTGCTGGAACATGGGAATGGCATAATGGAAATCAAATTTTTAGGGTCTTTCTTTTCGTTCAAAACTCAACTATGAATGGACATTTCGAAATGGTAGAAGTTGATACTAATGGTAATGAAATAACTATATATAAATCGAACAAGCCATATAACTCTCAAACACCTCAGCATTGGCATCCTGTAATTGATGCTGGTCATAATGGGAATAAGCTTGACGGACGTATTATGGATAATTCTTTAGATTATGAAGATCCGCAATGGGATGGATATACGCTTTGGCATGCTAGATTGCGCATGAAAATTTTACAAACAGGAAGCTGTATTGGATGCTCTACAACTGCATCATGGAAAGTCGCTTATTTCGATCTTACACCTTCCAACAAGCTGCCATTAAATATTCCTACTGATATCGTTTTAACGAAAGTACAATAATGTTAATAAATAAAGGATTAAAGTGATAAAAGACAGTTTTCTAAAAGAGATCACAATACTATGAAAACACTATACACAGCATTTATTATTTTTACGATCATTGCAAGTGGTCTAGAAAATTTTTTTGATCATGAACTGAAAACGAATGATAAAGAAATCTTACAACAAAATCCTTTTATCGGCACATGGGAATGGCAGAATGGAAATCGTATTTTCAGAGTGTTTCTATTTAACCAAAACTCAACTACGAAAGGACATTTTGAAATGATTGAAGTCAATAACGGAGTAGAAACAACCATTTATAAATCGAATAAACCCTATAATACACAAACACCACAAAATTGGCATCCTGTTATATCTGGTGGATATTATGAAAATAGTTTTGATGGTCGTATCATGGATAATTCTTTAAACTACGAAGCTCCTCAATGGGATGGATTTACGCTATGGCATTCTAGGTTACGTATGAAAATTTTACAGGCTAATAACTGTATAGGATGCTCGACAACTGCATCGTGGAAAGTCGCTTATTCTGATCTTACGCCCTCAAATAAGTTACCACTTAATATCCCAACTGATATTGTTTTGACGAAAGTTCAATAATATAGTCGTTTAGCCCAAATTATCTCAATAAAATTAACTACGAATGTTTATTACACCTAAAAAATGTTTTAGGTATATTTTAGAAAAGACATTAAAAAAGCTTCATATTTTTGAGAATCCTTTTTTTAGTAGACTTAACACTTCCGCAATCGAACTTTTTTAATAGAAGATTTCAAGAAGAAAAATATACTGTTTTTTAAAACATTACTTCCGTTACAAAGATTTCTGAATTTTGTGAGAAAAATTGTATTTTTAGAAAAAACAGGAATAGAAACACTCCTAATTCATGTCAAAAATAAGTACGACAGCATTTATAGGAAAAGCCATTCGAGAAGGTAAATACCTAAACATACGTTATAAGAATATAAAAGGTGAGATTACCCCCTTCTGGATTTCAATTTTGGATATCAACGCTAGTGACGAGCTTTTTGTAAATATATTTAATGTTACAAAGAATGAACCACTTCTAAATAAAAAGATTTATATTTCAAGCATTCAGAATGCTGAAATTTTGAAATTCTCCCATTATGAAGTTTCTGAAGAACTGATAAAAAAACTTGATGAAGATGTCAGTTTACATAAATATGACTTTGATCGGTTTGACAATAATATACTCAACTATTATTTAGCATGCTACAAAGCCAACTCAGATCCTTTTTTATATAAGCAACATCTAATTCAAAATCTTGAAATAAATGAACTTATTAAGAAAAATCCTTATCAATTATCTTATACGCAACAAAAACAAATACTAAAAGAAATTTATTCCAATGATTATAATAGATTTCATGATTACGAACTCGCCATTTGTGAATTCTCTATAGATTTAGAATCCAGAGGAAAATTTGTAGTTGCGTACAGAAAACTAACTTTTGATCCTATAGAAAAGACATTACAAATAGGAAATAATATCTACTTTAATTCAAATTTCTATGTAGAAGATATCAAATATTCTTTGTCGTATTATACGGATATGAATCCTGCTGATTTTGAAGCTTTGTATCTTAGAAATAAGAATGAAACTATTGAACTCTTAAAAAGTAGTTTTAAATCTGGAGAATTACTTAATACAAGACCCGAAATAGTTGTGTTAGGGTATGCCCAAATTGATATATCTGGCATTTACGATGAGATAAACGTACAGTATTCAAAGGAGAAAATGGATCCGCCATTAAGAGCTTTCTTTCAAAATTTTTCTTTGATCGATAGAAAAAACAGAACAGAACCTCATATAGTTCTTTATGACAATAGTATTAATATAGATCAACTAAGAACAATTTATAATTCATTAAAGTTTCCTATAACGTATGTGCAAGGTCCTCCAGGTACTGGTAAAACACAAACGATCCTAAATATCGTAGTGAACTGTTTGACTAATACTAAAACCTTACTGATTTCCTCAAATAACAATATTCCAATCGATGGAATAAAAGACAAATTATTTCTTGGCAAATACAAGAATAAGGAGATATTATTTCCCATTATTCGACTTGGAAATAATAAGTTAGTAGTTAAAGCTTTAAAAAAGATAAAAGAACTATATGAATTTCAAACAAGGGACGTTCCAAAAGAAACACTCCTCTTTAATTTAAAAGAAAAATCAAGAGCGAAAAATGAAATGCTTCTTGAAAAACTGAAAAACTATGAAGACAAAATTGATTTAGAACAAAATTTGGATTTTGTTGATAGTTTATTATCAAAAGGCAGTTATTATTTACTGGAGCAAGAAAAACACAAACTTGAAAAACGATTAAAAGAGATTCCTCAAACCACAGACGATAACATAAAAGGGATATTTGAGGTAATCAAAGATAATTATCAGTTGCAACAATTCTTTTATTTTGAATGTTTAAAATACATTAAGCGATTGAAAACAAAAAAATACAGTGACTTAATTGAAATACTGTATTTAGAAGATGAAAAGAAACAAATTAATTTTTTTAATAAATGGATTGCAGACGATGAAAATTTAGAAAGATTTACAAAAGTATTTCCTATCATTTTAACAACAAACTTATCGTGCCGTAAGTTGGGAAGAAAATTCAAATTTGACTTACTAGCCATTGATGAAGCAGGACAATGTGATATTGCTACAAGCCTAATTCCTATTTCAAAATGTATAAACATGGTTTTGATTGGCGACACAAATCAACTAAAACCTATTGTAATTTTTGAAGAAACGAGAAATGAGCAATTGATGAAAAAATTCCGAGTTGACGAAATTTATGACTATTTTAATAATTCAATTCTTTCTGTGTATAAAAGCATCGATAATATTTCACGTAATATACTATTAAGCTATCATTATAGATGTGGTAAAAAGATTATCAATTATTCCAATATGAGGTTTTATGAGAGTAGATTAAATCTTAAAGCAATTCAAACGCAAGGCGATATTAAACTTATAGATGTAACGAATACAAATCATAAAAATAAGAACTCACAAATAGAAGAAGCTAATGTAATTGTAGACTATATAAAAGAAAATAATTTAAAAGACGTATTTATTATTACACCATTTAGAAATCAGGAAGAAGTCATTAATCATTATCTAAAGGTTGCAAAAAAGAAAGGAGAAATAGCGGCTTCTGTTAGTTGTGGAACGATTCATAAAATTCAAGGGCAAGAAAATAAAACCATAATCATATCTACTGCAATTTCAAAAAACACATCTTCTAAAACATACGATTGGATAAAAAATAATAGTCAGTTAATAAATGTTGGAGTTACTAGAGCAAAAGAAAATCTTATTGTTGTAACAGATACAAAAGCCATTGATACTCTTTCAAAAAGAGATGACGATTTATATGCTTTAATTGATTATGTAGCAAAAAATGGAACAACAATTGTGCCCCAGAGTACTGTAAATAAGTTTACCATAGGTTTCTCAAATGATTCAAGATTTGAGAATGAATTTTACCTAACCATGAACCATTATTGTTCTATTATAGGTAGTAACTTTAGAAGGAATGTTAAAATTATTGATGTTTTCCCTGAAGAAAAGAATAATGGGTTGGTAAATAGAAAAGAATTTGATGGAGTGCTATATGAAGATAATGTTCCTAAAATTGTTTTTGAACTAAACGGTAGAGAACATTATTCGAGAAAAAGCACAATGAAATCTGATAAAATCAAAATGGAGCTTTTAAAAGCTAAAGGAATTAAATTACTATTTATTCCAAATCAATATGTAAAACACTATGAATTTATCAGAGAGCTAATAAATAAATTTAAAGGGAATATTTATCAAAAAACATTGTTTGACAACTACGATTCGATAAATTAATTACGCTAAGCGAATAAATAATAGTGTGACGTTTAAATAAGGAACGTGGGTAAAAACCATATAAATAAAAAGGCTATCACATAAAAGTGACAGCCTTTTTTTAATAGTAAATTATTATTAAATTATTCTTTTATTATTTTTTGAATAATCAAGCCTCTTTCAGTTTGAATATGCATAAAATAAACTCCAGATGGATATCTTAATAGATCAATTTTAAAATTGTCAGTATTTTGATACTCTCTTTCTATAATTTGGAATCCGTCCATGCGATACAATTTTACATTCAACTTGGCGAACGATTCACTCATTTTTACATCAGCTGCTCCAGTAGTTGGATTTGGATATGTACTAGCGCCAACTTTATCGTCACAAAGCACACGTATTTTCCAAGTGTAGCAACCATTTTGAAGAGACGCAGGAATTTGATATGAATTTGTTCTCACGATTGTTGACGAAGCTATATCTTCTTTTTGAGTGGAACAATCACAGGTTTTGCTTCGCTCGTTACAAATTGCTACTACTTCATATCCTACGGCGCCTCTTATTGCTTCCCATGAAATTCCACTTCTAGTGTACACTACATTTTCAATAAGTTTATCGCAAGGATCTCCTCCACCAATTAGGCAGTTCACTATTGTAAATTCATGCTGAATAGATGTCCAACCACAAGGTTCTATGCTAAGTGCTAATTTTACGGAATACGTAACACCTTGTTGAAATACAATTGGATGTTCTAAATCAGTTGCAAAAAGCTGTGTAATATTTACATTATCAGGAGTTCCTGTGTCCCAACCATTGCTTGTTTGCGCAGATAACCAAGATTGACTTCCATCTGCGTTTACTCTCCATAAATCAATGAAATATGAACCTGTATCTACATTATCACTTCCGTTTAAGAAAACGTCTTCATCATCACAAAATTCCGTTTTAGGATTACCTTGTGCATCTTGGAAAAGGAAATCAATATCGCCTTTTCCTCGGTATACAAATTCATGTTGAATAGAAGTCCAACCACAATCAGGAATATTCAATGCAAGTTTCACAGAATAAATAACATCTTCTTGAAATACGATTGGATGTTCTAAATCAGTTTCAAAAAGTTCTGTAATATTTACATTATCAGGAGTTCCTGTATCCCAACCAGTACTAGTTTGTGCGGATAACCAAGATTGACTTCCGTCAGCGTTTACTCGCCAAAGGTCTATAAAATAGGAACCTGTATCCATGTTTTCTCTTCCATCTAGGAAAACATCTTCGCCAATACAAAATTCATCTTGTCTATTTCCTTGATCATCTTGAAAATGAAAATCTATATCGTCTCCTATTGTAAAATCACGTTCTAAAGGCAACCAACCACAATCATCGCTATTGATAGCCAATTTTACACGATAGGTTACTCCTTCTTGAAAAACTAGGCTTCCATCAGGATCATTTTCGTACAAATCAGAAATATTTATTTCTGTTGGAGTACCATCAAACCAACCTGGCCAAGCAACATTTGAAGATCCTTGACTAGCCAACCAAGTGACAGATCCGTCAGTATTTACTCTCCAAATATCCATAAAATAGGCGTTCTGAGAACCTTGAACTGTAGCATTTGCATTTAAAATAACGTCTTGTCCTACGCAAAAAGTATCTTTTATGTTTCCTTGCGAATCTTCAAAATGAAAAGCTATATTTTCTTCAAATTCATCACCTACACCAACCGCATAAAAAGCATTTTGAGTAGCTATACGTTGCACAGAGCAATCTCCAAATAAATCAATGGCTGCATTTATTGCACCTTCTCTCGCCGCAGCATAATTAGAACTAGCTGTTAAGTATACAGTTTCCATTCTAAAGGCAATACGTTCGGCATCTGCAATTCCAATTCCGTTTACCGAAAATGCATCTCCGTTATCATTTACTTCATCAGTACTAGCAGAACCTTCCACTAATAAAAAGAACCAGTGATTTAACACACTACTATTGGTATGAACACCTCCGAAATCACCTGCTCCAGTAGCCCAAAACGTACCTTCATACGTGTCTGGTAAGTTTAAATTGTTTGGATCAGACATATCTCTTAGGGCATACGCAGTCAATCTTACATCTTCACCAATAAACCATCTATTTTTTTCTGGCGCAGCCATATTTTCCACACAAGCTCCCCAAATATCTGCTAGACCTTCATCTAAAGCTCCTGATTCATCTTGATATATTAAGTCAGAAGAAAATTGATCAACTGCGTGTGCCATTTCATGAGCGCTAACATCTAAAGCTGTTAATGGCGTAAATTGTGTACCATCTCCATCACCAAAAACGATATTAGTTCCTGTCCATGCAGCATTGTTTGGATCACTCCCAACAACATTCCCAAATATGTCTGTAATTGGAAAAAGCACATGTACAAATGCGTTTATTCTAGTGCCACTATCATCAAAACTATCTCTACCGTGAACATTTGAAAAGTAATCGTATGTCATTTCCAATCCCCAATGTGCATCTAAAGCTGCTTGATCTTGATCTGCATTATTCCATTCTGCAACTGTCCAATCATCATCAGCGTCTAAAAAGTCAATTGCTCCACCTAAGTTAGTACTCAAAGCACTTTCATTGTTTCTGGTATAAATTCCGCCACCTCTTGTATCGTCGAGAAGTCTAAAACCGTCTGCTGTGCTTTCCGTTTCAATATCTCTTTGTCCGCTATACATCGTATCTGCATCTGAGGTACACATCACTTGTTCTCTTGCAACAATATTCCCCGAATTGGCATCTACAAAATAAATCGCTCTGTTAAAAGGAGCTAGTGTATATATATCATATTTATACGTCAACTTAAAGTCAAAACCTGTACGATCATTATTTTTAACGGGAAGTATTACCAATTCGCCTTCTGGTTTTTGATAATCGCCACGTAATGCGTTGGTTTCGCTTTCCCAAGCATACGTTGTAGCGTTGATTTGGCTTAATAGCCTTTCAAATGCATTTTTTGCAGATATGGAAGCTGTTGTTCCTGCGATTTGCACATCAAAAAACTCACCATTAGCACTTGTGAGGTAATTATCTCTTGCGTGAACTTTGTAAATACCGTGTTCTACTTTGATATTGTTGTAGTATTGTTGGTACGTGTAATGGGTAAAAGAGAGCTCATCCTTTTTTGAGTTCATCTCTCTGAGTTCGTCGCTTGCTTTTACTGCTAATTCTTCTTTAAAAAAAGTTGGAATTTGATTTGTTTGATAGGAATTATCATTTTCAAATCTGATAAAGGTTGAATTCCCAAGTTTGGAAATTTTCTTTTCTTTTATCTTACTTTCTTGCGCTATTCCTTGAAAAAATAGCCCGCAAAAAAAGAGTACTAAAATGAGTAGTTTTTTTGTTTTCATCGGTGTGTTTTAGTTGTTATTTATTATTATTTTGAATCTTACCCTGAATGAGGTGCGAACACATTACTAAGATGAGTTTAGTGTATTTTGTTACCCGATTTTATATTGATTTGGAAAAGAATATTGTATCATTAAAAGCTGAGAAACTAATTATTAATACGTTTTCATTGGTATATCAATTGACGAATGGAAAATATTCTCAATAAAATTTTTCGCACCTCAAAATCACTTGAACAGATGTTTCATGATATTTTTTGAATTCAAATGCGCAATAGCTTGAAAATAATCTGATTTTTACTCTTATAATGGAGAAAAAGCTGAAAGAATATTCCAACATCAAGGAAATAAACGAAATGACATGTTCAAATTCTACAAATAAGAAAACTGCCTAAAGCATTTCATACAATGTAGGATTGATAATCAAAACAGCTTGATTTACAAAAACTTAAGTTAACCTTGACTTACTTTTCTCCCTTTATTGAATTCCTGCACTTTACTTCTTTTTGGTTATTACAATTCAGGGAATTGTATTATGTATAACTACTATAGTGATTGTTGTTTTATTAGTTTTACCTCATATCAATTTTTAAAACTTGTCTATCAAATACATACAAAATAGTACTATGAAGAAAGAATTCTTCTTAACGGAATTTTTTTCGCAGCAGCTTTGATACATCGGTAACAAAATTCAATCGATGACTCTTAATTTATGAAACGATATATAAAAGGCGGAATCCGAAAAGCCAAGTAAAAGAGTAGGAATCATAAAATATATAATAATGAAAAAAACTTTATTAATGTTGACTATTTGTCTTTTGGGATGTTTGTTCTCAAATGCCCAAGAGCGAAAACATGGCTGTCTTATTGAAGATATTTCTAAATTAAAAGAATCCAATGTTCATTTTGAAAAACTAGATTTTTTTAAAGAGACCTCAGACACTAAACTAAGTAGGCTAGTTCAAAAAGATGTTAAGGCATTTAAATTTCTGAATGTATCTGCGTCGGCTTTAGATCAGGTTCATACATCTGAAGAACGCTTTTTTACCGTATCAGTTCCACTTCCTGATGGCACTTTTGCTGAATTAAATTTAATAGAAAGCTCAAATCTCTTAGGGAATTATACAGTGCGTACAAGCAGTGGAAAACCCTATACTAGCATTCGAAATACAATAACTATTCTTAGAGGAGAAGTAGTGCATAATGGTGTAAAAGGAATTGCCGCATTAACTATTGGGAAAACAGAAATAAGTGGAATGTTTTCACTACCGAATCTAGGTAATTATTCCATTGGAAAAATGGAAAATGAATCAATACATATAGTATATAAGGATTCTGATATTACATCATTTCCTGATTTCATTTGTGAGGTAGAAGAGACTGATTCTGGTCAAAAAAAGGATACAAATAGATTGAATGGAAACCTTGAAGCTTTTGAACCTACTTGTATTAAAGTATACATAGAAGCTGGTTTTGAGTTATTTACCGACAGAGGAAGTGTAGCAAATAGTGAAGCGTATATAATAAATCTGTTTAATCAGGTAGCTGTTATATATCAAAATGAAAATATAGCTATTGATATTTCGGACATTTTAGTCTGGGACACAGATGATCCATACGCAGATAGTAATTCAGCAGATATATTGAGTGATTTCCGCGATGAGTTAGATGATAATTACACTGGTAATATTGCACATTTAGTTGATATGGATCCTGGGAACAACGGCGGTAGAGCTAGAAGAGATCAATTATGCGATAAAGATGATGCACACGCGTACTCAGATGTAAGGGATGATGTAATGGATATTCCAAATTATTCGTGGTCTGTAATGGTTTTTTCACATGAAATGGGACACACAATAGGTTCTCGTCATACACATGATTGTGCATGGGGACCAAATGGAAATGAACAAATAGATGATTGCGGTAGTCAGTTTTGGAGCGATATTGATGATTGTGATGATGACAGTATCATCATTCCGCCTACAAATGGAGGTACAATAATGTCGTATTGTCATGGATCTGGTCCTGGAATTAGTTTTGCCTTAGGATTTGGTAATGAACCTGGAGATTTATTACGAGATAGAGTCAGTGATGCCAATTGTCTCGGAAGCTGTTTCCCTTGTGATACTACAGACAATGCCGATTTCGAAATTGAAACCTATTGTGATGATGGTACTTGGAAAGTAAGGGTAACAGCATCAGATTTAGATCCACAAAATCATTGGTGGGGATTGTATCAAACAGATACACAAGGCGAAGTTTCAGATGCAAATACGGTTGATGGTCCTATTGGTGGCATACAAAATGGACTTACAGCGAATTGGGATTGGTTAGACATGTCTAAAAGATACTACGTTAAACACGGTATTTGGAGTGACTTTTGTTATGGCTGGCGTGAGCGTCGTATTCCAGTTGAACCTTTTTATGTAGAACCTGCTGATTATATATTGGAAGATGTAAACGACAATGAGAAAAACGTCTTTTGTATTGGAGAAGATATTTGGGCAGATGGTTCCGCAACAACTGGAGAAAGTAAGTACAACATTCATGCATGGAAAATTGTAAACGGTCAAAAACAGTGGTTTGGATCTCTTGGATGGCTTTATGGAAATATGAATGAAGTAAATATTTCTGAAAAATTTGCTTCTCTTGACACTCCTAAATACTTTACTGAAGGCGAATACCAATTAACTATTGCGTTCTCCAATTTAGATAAATGTAGAGTATGGACACCTGTAGAAAAGAGATTTACCGTGCAATGTTGTGATAATTTTTGGGACGCCAGCTTCTTCCCTGCTACTAGTGGAGGTTCGGGTGCTACTTACACAATTTCTAGCTCTAATTTTGAGACGTACAGTAGTCACAATGTATTGCATGAATGGTATTTGTTAAAAAGTGACGGTAGTGGAGGCTATACTGCTGTAAGCTCTTCTATAGATAATTTTAGTTACAGTGGCGCTGAATTTGGTGTTGAGTATACACTTATTCATAAATTACGGACTCCTTGTGGTGAAATATGTTTTGCAAGAACTGTAAAAATATCAGAAAAAAACAAAAACAAAGTGGACATTTTTACCCCAGAACAAGTCGTCGATTGTAGTATTATAGATACATATTTCCCTTGTGATTCAAAAAAGGTTAGACCTAGATTTGATTGTGCAGATAGTACGGTTTCATGGGTTAATCAAGCTAATGTAGATGGTTACGTCTTACGTGTATATCTTAATGAAGGTACATGTTGCGAAAAACCATTAACGCAGCCTAGTATTACAAAATACTTAAGTTATACTCAAACGAGTTATACAATCCCTAATGCAGAAGATGTTGAATGTCTAACCATTCAAATAGGAGTTAGATGTAATGGTGCTATTATTTGGGGAGATCCGCAATGTAGAACATGTTGTAGAATTGAAGGTAAGCCTACAAACTTAGACTATGATTGTGATACGTATTGGGCTACATTTGATCAAGTAAATGGTGCAGATCAATATGTTATTCAAGTGATTTGGAATGATCCTGATTGTTTCTGTTTTGGAGGTGCAGTAACTACTGACACTTGGAATATTGGTGATACAAATAGAGTTCGTATTTTTCCTAGAAATCTTGAAAACAATTGCTTCTCTTATAGAATAGGCGCAAAATGTGATGGTTTAAGTGAAACTGTTTGGAGTGATAAACAATGTGCTGATTGTTTTGATGATCCGATAAGAAATCCTAAACGAGTGGACAAAGAGACACTAAGTTTATCTGTTACGCCTAATCCTGCTTCTTCAAAAGTAGAATTCAAAATACAAACAGATGAAGATATTAGTGGTGAATACATAATTAGATCATTTAACGGATCCGTACTAAACCGTATTACTGATGCTAATCAATCCACACTAGTTGATATTAGTAGATATCCTAGAGGAATCTATTTTGTACAATTCATATCTAAGTCTGGATATAAATCAGGTGTAAAAAAGCTGATTGTTAAATAAACAGATTATATGAAATAATATAAGCCTCTTAACTTTTACTTAAGAGGCTTATTGTTTTTACTATACATGAAGACGTATATGGAGCATGTAAGGTGATGAACAAAATAAAACGTCTACGAAATACAGAAGATATCGTTTTGAATAATATTTTATTAAAAACGAATAATTCAACTGCTCAAATTGACCGCATCATAATTTGTAAAAGTGGTATTATTCTAATTGATTCTAAAAATTATTCTGGATGGATTCATGGCATGAAAATTCTGAATAGGAACGAAACAGTTTTCTAAATAAAAAAAGCTCAACATTTCTGTTGAGCTTTTCGTTTTGTAAAGAATTTTCCTAGTAGCGGGAACTGGACTCGAACCAGTGACCTTCGGGTTATGAGTAGAAAAGTTCAAATTTTAGTTGATTGATTTTCATTATATTACAAAAATAGCCGTTTTCAAAACCCTGACTTTCCATGCTTTTAGGTGCTTCAAAAAGGTACTTTTCATTTTTGAACTATTAAGGTATTTTGTGAGATGAACTTTATATTTTCATTAATGCAAAATATACTCTATTTTGATTCTATCAATGTGTAAATATTAGTATGAATCGTATGGATGAATTTATATTAGATCTAATGTTTTTCAATTTCAAATTATTGTAATATTAGTGTCATATTTAAAATTTTAAATCATCTTTCTATTTTATCTATATTTGTGGATATACTACATTAAAATAAAAATAGATTAATTAAAATTAAACAATGGCTAAAATACCTTTCAAAGTATCAGCAAGAACAGCCAAATTAATTGGTTTAGAAAACTTTTCTAATGAAGAAGGAGCTATAATAGAGCTTGTGAAAAATACATATGATGCTGATGCAAGAAACTGTGTTTTAATCTTTGATTTACAATTTATCAAGGTCAACCAAGAAAATGAAGAAATAAAAGAAATTCTAGATAAAGAGAAAAGCAGTATTTACATTATTGATAATGGTGTTGGTATGACGGATGAAATCATATCAAATCAATGGATGACAATTGGTACTGATAATAAATTATATAAGCACTTAACAGAAAAAGGAAGAGTTAAAACTGGAGCTAAAGGAATTGGTCGTTTTGCATTAAATAGACTAGGATTAATGACTAAGCTATTAACTATCTCAAAAGAAACGTGTCTTGGTTATTCTTGGGAAGTAAGTTGGGGAGATTTTGATAAAGCAAACACTACTGTCTCTCAGGTTCAAGCTGATTTAGAAAAAATATCTGATTTAAACTTAAAAAATGAAATAGTTTCAAAATTTAATCACATAGCTGGACTTAAAGATTTGTTAAAAAGTACAACTTTCGATTCTGGTACAATCATAAAAATCTCAAACTTAACTGATGATTGGGAGTTCGATCAATTGGAAAAACTTTTTGGAAACTTGGAAATGCTTCTTCCTCCTAAAGAACAATCAGATTTTGATATTCATTTTTATTCTACATCACAAACAGAAAGTTTCGGCAAGGTAAAAAGTGCTTATTATGATGATTTTGATTATAAAATCAAAGCCAAATACCTTGATGATGAGAATAAAACTCTAGAATTAAAAATTACTAGGAATGAGCTTGATGTTGACGCATTAGAAAATAGATACAAGGAAGTATTTGATTATAAAGATATGTCAAAACACCCATATCGACTAGAAGATTTCAGGTCTAAAACTTTCACAATTAATACCTCTTTGGGTACTGTTTTATCCTCTGATGTTGAAAAAGAATTAATAAATAAAATCGGAAAATTTGGATTTACTTTTTATTATTTAAAGAACACAATATCTGACGATAAAAAAGATGGAGATTTAAAAAAATACCCGTACAATAGTTTCAACAGTTCTAATAGAAAAGCTTGGCTTAAAAAATTTGGTGGTGTTAAGGTTTTTAGAGATGATTTTAGAGTTAGACCTTATGGAGAAAATGGGGAAGATTGGTTAAAACTTGGTGAAAGACAAGCAAAAAGTCCAGGAGGTGCAGGTCAAAAATTAGGTGGATTTAGAATAAGACCAAACCAAATAGCAGGTACAATAAATATTTCAAGAATTCACAATCTGAGTTTTCAAGACAAATCAGGACGAGAAGGAATTCGAGAAAATGAAGTTTTTGACTTATTCAAAAACATATTAGAGGAAATTATTTCATTATTTGAGAAAGATAGAAACACAATAATGTTTCATCTTTCCGAACTTCACAAAAAAAGAAATAAGGAGGAAGAAGCTAAAAGAAAAGCTCAAGAAGAAGCAGATAGAATCAATAATGAAGAAGAAAATACTGGAGAAGAAAATAATTCTAATGATGTAAATGAAAACGATTCTCAAGGAAAATCCAAGTCAACAGAAACAGAAAAGTCTTTAGCCAAAGGAGTCAAATTATTAACCGAAGAAATAGAGGAAAAAGAGGAAGAAATTAGATTATTAAGAAATTTGGCAAGTGTTGGACTTATTATTTCCTCTTTCGCACACGAAGTGAAGAGTTTAAGGTCTCGTCTTATCCCAAGAACAACTCATTTGATAAAAGAGTTGAGAAATCATTTAAATGAAAAGGAATTAAAATTATCTGTTGATAAAGATGATAACCCTTTTTATATGATTCGATTAATCCAAGAAGAAGACACAAAGTTAAAACACTGGCTTGAATACTCATTAAATACCCTTAAAAGGGATAAGAGAGAAAGGAGGAACTTAGATTTTAATGATTATTTCAATAGATTTAAATCGACTTGGAGTAAGGCTTTAGAACAAAGAAATATTCAAATTTCTCTTAAAACAGAAAAGCACCAATCAAATAAAATTCGTGCTTTTGAAGTTGATATGGACTCAATCTTTAATAATCTTTTGTCTAATTCTTTAAACGCCTTAAAGGGTAAAAAAGATGATCAGAAATCTATTGAAATTAGCTGGAAAAAGGTTGGCGAAAACATTGAAATTATTTTTTCTGATAATGGTAAAGGATTAGATAAACAATATCAAGAAAATCCTGATGATATTTTTAAATTATTAGAAACCTCTAAAAAAGATAAAACAGGAAATATAATTGGAACTGGTCTTGGCCTTTACATTGTAAAATCCATAATAGAAGAATATAATAATTCTACAATTTCAATTATTAAAGCTCAAAGTGGACTTTCATTAAAAATTACTTTTAAAACTCGAAAATGAAATACAAAATAGCATATATAGATGAAAATGATGGATGGTTAAACACATTTTATCAAACTTTTAAAAATGAATTTGAAGTTTTTAAAATTAAAGTTAACTCTGATTCAACAGTAATATCAATACTAGATGAAGTTTTTAACTCTGAAGTAGATTGTATAATAACAGACTATTTACTTGAAGAGGAAGGTGATGTCGATTTTAATGGTAACAAAATTGTTGAAGCTATTAGGGAAAAAAAACCGTATTTCCCTGTAACAATGTTAACTTCTTATGAACCTCAAGCTATCAGTAATACAGAGGATGTACATATAATTAATGGTAAAAGTGATTTGGATGGTGAAAGTGATGAGGATTTAGAAATTTTAAAAGCGAAAATAAAATCAAGTATTGAGAGCTATCATAAAAAAATAGAGAGAACAGAGAAAAAAATAGAAGCTTTAGTTAAAAAGAAAAATGAAAACTCGCTAGAACCAAATGAAGAAGAAGAGTTGACAAAATTATTTATATTAATGGACGAACTGGAACCCGAAGGAAAGGATATGCCTGCTAATTTAATTCAGCCCGAAGCAATAACTAAACTAAATGACTTTGTTAACCAAACAAGAGAAATCTTAGAAGAGTTAAAAAAGAAAAGTAAGTAATTAAAAGAATATGTTTCGAGAATATACACCCAAAAGAAGGAATATAACAACTGATGTTTCAGCATATAGAAAGCATAGAAATGATCTAAAAATAGATTATAAAAATAGATGTGGATATTGTAATGATATCGACACTTGGAGATTTATTTGGTTTGAAATTGATCATTTTATACCTAAAACAAGAAATAAAAAGCCATTCCTAACAATTAAAACTGAAACAGATTATAGTAATTTGGTTTATTCATGTCGCTCATGTAATAATGCGAAACGAAACAAATGGCCTTCAAATAATCAAAATATTCCTAACATAAATAATAAGGGATTTATAGATCCTTGCGATGATAATTACAGTGAGCAATTTGATAGGTTAGATTCAGGTAGAATAATACCTAAAACAGAGCTAGGTGAGTGGATGTATAATGCAATGAAATTGTATAAACCACAACATGAAATCATTTGGAATATTGATTTATTAGATAAATTAATCGATGAAATAGAGGAGCTTTTAAAATCTTCACCAAGTGACGAATTAACTAGTAGGTTACTAAAAGGATATAGAGAATTTAAAAAATACGTTAAAGATCTAAGTAGTGCAGGATTTTAAAAAGAGAACAGGTTCATATTACACGCCACATTACTTGGCGAATTTTATTTCAAAAAGAGTTTTATCTCATTTTGAAAACAGAGTCCGTATGTCTATTTTGGAACCTAGTGTTGGTGATGGTGCTTTTATTTCTGAATTAGGAAAAGAAGAAAATATAAACATCAAATTAACGGCATTAGATATTAATGAAGGTGAGTTAAATATAGCTTCTGAAAAATGGAACAAAAAAACAGCTTCTTTTATAAGAACTGATTTTTTAGAATATTCAACGACTAAAAAATATTCAGCAGTTATAGGTAATCCACCTTACATCAAAAAAAACATACTCACTTCTAATCAAATTGAACTCAGTAAAAAAATACATTCAAATGAGAATCTAACTGAAGCATCAGTTAAAAATATCTGGATTACCTTTTTAGTAAAAGCTAATACTTTATTGTCAAAAAATGGAGTTTTAGCATTTGTTTTGCCCTCAGAATTATTACAAGTTAAATATGCAGAAGAAGTTCGTGAATATTTAAAAAAGGAATTTGCAAGAATCGAAATTTTCACTTTTAATAATCTTATGTTTGAATGCAAAGGACAAGATACAATTGTTTTATTTGCTTACAAGAAGTCAAAGCAAAAGGGTGAGTTTTTTACTAATATTTCATCAAAAGAATCATTAGAGCAGAATGATTTTGTATTAAATAATAATAATTTACTAATTGAATCAAAAGTAAAGTGGACACATCATTTTTTAACATCTGATGAATTGACATTTATAGATAACTTAAAAAAAGGACTTAAAACAGTCAATGATTATTCAGATTCAAAACCTGGAATTGTAACAGCTGCAAATAAGTTTTTTATTATTAATAAAGAAATAGAAAAGCAATATAATCTATCAAGGTTTACTAAGCCAATTATTCAAAAAGGTCTTTTTGTTAATGGAAGTGTTGTTTTTAATGATGAGGATATCCTAAGACTTGAAGAAAAAAATCATCCAACTAGATTATTGCAATTAAATGATAGCGATACGATTTCAAAAAAACTAAGAGAATATTTAACTATTGGAGAAACAGAAAAAATACCTAATAGATATAAATGTAAGATAAGAAACAATTGGTATGTCATTCCAAATATTTCAGAAAAACCAGATGCGCTTTTCTTTAAACGAAGTCATTTATATCCAAAACTTCTAAAAAATAATTCAGATGCTTTTGTAACGGATTCAGCATATAAAGTTGAAATGAAAGGCAGTTATGATTTGAATAGTTTTATTTATTCATTTTACAACACATTGACCCTGCTTCTATCTGAATTAGACGGAAGGTATTACGGAGGTGGTGTTTTGGAACTTATTCCTAGTGAATTTAAAAAGTTACCAATTCCTTATACTAAAATTAGTGATAAAGAATTTGACACATTTACAACAAACTTTGAGAATAAATTAAATATTGAAGAAATACTTAATCAGAATGATTTTAATATCTTAAATTCTATATTGGGAGTTAATTATAAAGATTTGGAAAAGATCAGAGCAATAAAAAGTAAATTGACAAATAAAAGAATGAGAGTATAAATAGCACTATGATTATAATTCTACAACTACAATCATAGTGCTTTTGAATTTTAAAACTTCAAAACAATTTTACCATAGTTTTCATTATTCCTTAAACGAGAAAAAGCTATATCGATATCGTTAAAAGCAAATACCTTATCAATAGTTGGGATAATAGTATAGTTTGACACAAAATTTAACATAGATTCAAACTCTGAATCATTTCCCATAAGTGTACCTAAAATAGATATTTGATTATAGTACAAAGAAAAAAGGTCAAAATTTGGTGCTTTTCCTTTCATAGCACCATAAACAATAATTCTTCCACCTTGTTTCATTTCATCTATATAATCATTTATATTAGTACCTCCTATGGAATCAATCACAATATCAAACCTTAAATTATTTCTTTTACAGAACTTCTTCAAAGAATCTGTTTTGTAATTAAAACCTAATATTGCGCCATTAGAAATTGATCTATTTATACTTTCTTCTTTACTGCTACTTACATATATAGACATATCAATCGCCTTTGCAAATTTCAAGAGCATCTGTGAAACGTTCCCGCTTATTCCTGGAATAAATAAAGCATCATTTTGGACTGATTTTGCCTTTACAAATAGTGCTCGATAAGCAGTCAAGCCAGTAAGAGGTATACAAGATGCTTGTTCTATGGATAGATGATTTGGTTTATAGAATACTCGACTCTCATCAACAGCTATATATTCCTGAAAAACTCCGTCTTTTGGTGAACCTAAAATACTATATTCACTTGAAGGAATTTCTGAAGTATTTCCCCAATTTACATTTGGGTTTACCACCACAAAATCACCATCTTTGAACTTCTTAACTGATCCTCCACAAGAAATTACTTGTCCACAACAATCAGCTCCCAAAACTTGCCCCCACTCAAACTTAAAAGAGTATGTTCCATCTATCATTCTAACATCACGACGATTTAGAGAAACTGCTAATATTTTAATTAATACTTGTCTTTTCTGAGGATAAGTAATTGACTTTTCAATTAGCTTTACTTTACCTAAATTCTCTTTACTTGTTATGTATGCTTTCATAATTTTATTTAAAAAGTGAAAATTTCTTTGTCAAAGGGTTTATATCATTAGCATCTCCAAACATTACTAATGCCCAATAATCCAATTCTTCATCTTTTTTAGCTATTGTTTGATTTAACTGAGCTTCTGCGGAAATCCCAATCATTGTATCAACAAAATCATTTGTAAGAATTCCTAATTCTTGAGCGGCAAATCTGAGGCTCCTAATTTGATTACCATTCTTAGCTTTTAGTACAATATAAGGATATTCACTAATTGCTGGATGCAGTCCTCCACTACCATTTTCATACTTTATAAACTTCATTTCAGCTTTGTCAGGAATTAAGCTTACCAAACCAGCAGTTATATGACCTACTGCATTGATTAATTTAGGCATCTCAATTTTTTTATTGAGTACTACTACGAATTTCTTGTTGTTGTTACTATACATTGACATAATTATTTATTTAAAGATTAAAGCGGTAGGCAGCCTAGTACTACCTACCATAAAGAGTTTTCACATACCCAAAACTGCGTCTGGATCATTCTTAATAAAACTAGGATTAATTTTTGGCATATTAGATAAACTTTCAAATACTAAGTCTAAAGCATTAGCCAAGCCCCAAACTTCAGTTAATGGATGGCTAGTATTCTTAAGCTCTAATGACTTTAATGTGCGCGCATAAAATGCATTTGCCCAATCTGCGTCAAATCCACATCGATGATGCCAATCATGAACGACTAAATCACCACTTAAAACAAATAATCGAATCGGCAGATGAATGAATAACATTTTAATACTCCAATACATTACTTTTAAAACCTTAACGAAGATAGTATCTGCATCAGAGAGAATTAAAGCTTCTCCACAAAACCTCGCGTTGGTAATTCTTTTAGACCTAGAGACCAAATTTTTATGATTTCCTCCTTTTTTCAGCTGCCCATTTCCTTCTACATCGTTAAGCCATAAGTGCTCACTAGCAAATTGTAATAATGAAGCAACATGGTATAAATATGTCATTGGAAATACTACTGCTACAACAACTACAGTTACAGAAGTATAGTATCCAACTAAAAACAAAAATGAAATTGTAAGTAGCTGAACAAAAGCTCTAAACCAGTTGGAGTTGAAAAATGTTATTCTGAATCTGGCTATAAAAAATAATCTATGTAATTTTGAAAAAGGATATAGTAAGTTCACAATTAATACTCTCCACAGTTTTCCTTTGTGCATTCCTGTTTTAAATCCCAGTTGCCACATAAACTCCATGTCTGGATCGTCAATTGAAGCAACGACTTTTATATCATGATGAGTTAAATGTTCATTCGTATATGATTTGATATCTTGTAAAAACAGAATGGAACTGTTAAAGTCTGCAATGTATTTATGCAGCCAACCAAAGCGTTTGCGTACCTTCTTAGGTAAAAAGTCGCCATGTACACAATAATGATTAATTGTAGTAATAAGTTTTCTAGCTCCCGATACAGTAAAAAGCCATCCAACTGGAAGTAACCAATAATATTCTAATGTTTGTGCTAGAATACTTAGAGAAATACCTAGCATCAACCATATATAAGCTGTAAATAGGTGTGACAAGTTAGAGCGTCTCCATAAGGGTTTTTCTTCTTCTGGTGCTTTACCAGTAAGCCATGTTAAAAACCATTGTAAAAATTTTGGCAATTTGGACATTGTAACGCGGACATCTACGTCTGCGTCCACTTTTTGCCCATCGATAGTAGTTGATTTTGTTTTCATCTTTTGTACTATTTTGGTTAATAATAGTACAAAGAAAAAATTAAGTTAAATTACCATAAATAATTGTTTTTCAGACTTTTAGTTTTAAAAAAAGTTATTCATACAATAATCAAAAACTACTTTTAATTTTTATTAAAGTTACCTTTAGTCCATGGCTTTATCTCTTCCAAAATTACCTTACAAAATCGTAAAATTTGCTCAAATCTAATTTTCGCTACTTCATTGGATACTAACTTTTCTTTATTGTAAAGATCCAAAATACCGTGTGAGATTTTTATCATCAACTCTATTTCATAAGATGTATACTGATAAAGTACTGTTTTTATTTTTTTATTTCTATAGTCTTCTTGTCCATCCATTTTTTTAATAGAACGACTGTCATACCCTTTAATAAGTAATACTTGTGAATATAACTGTCTTGATTTATCTGCATCTGTCTCTTCGAAAGATAACATTAATAAATAATTATAAATTTGTTTTAATGACAAATGCAAACTAAAGAAAAGATAAAAACATAATATTCTCTTTTCTATAATTTTCTCAAATTCTTTTAATACTTCTTGTTCAATATTTCCAAATCTATTTTTTGCATAATTAAAACTACTTACAATATTAGTATATGGAGGAAATCCAATTTGGTTCCTAATGAAGTCATTATTTTCAAAGTATATAGAAAATTCTTTTTCAAATTCTTTATTTATACTTCTTTGAGAATTTGCTTCTTGAAATAATCGTTTGTTATGAGCCCACGAATAGTCATTAATTATTATCCTTGATAGAATATTTATGTATCGTTCAGCATTTACATCAGATATGAATGAATCATAATAGTGAATAAAGTATTCTCGAAATAATTCACCTGGCTTTATATTCTTGTAATTTTCTGTTGATGTTTGTATTTTTGGTATATATACAAATGATTTGACAATACTTTCTGTTTCATCTGAAAAAAACAGAAAATCTTCTTTATCTCTATTTAATATTTTTTCTTTATCAATAGTCTTATTTGTTACTTTTAGGATTTCTGACTTAATATTGAAATCAGAAATCCTTGCAAAAATTTTATGCCTCCAGTTTGATAAAGCTGTCATAAAAACCTCTCTATATTCGTCACCCTTAACTTCCCCAACTTCTTTTGACACTGCTAAAAATGTTCTATTGGGTAATCCTTTTATCGCAAACTCCTTGGTAAAATCTGGGTGATTCCTATATTTTGACATTATAATAATTTGACAATCGGGATGATGCTGATCTAATGCATTTATTAATTGTATTACAATTTCATTTGCTTCATCTGTTTCATACTCTCCTGAAAAATGAATATCTAAAATAGCTAAGTCTAAAGTAGGTATTTTATGTATATTATTAATTGCAATATCTTTATCAGCATACCCCTCACCTCTTTTAGATTCGGGTATTTTTATAGCAAATTTATACCTAAAGAAATGGCATCTATTATTTAGAATAGAACCATTCGCATTAATAATTTTTTCTTGAATAAACAAACTGAATTCATCATCAACTATAAATACATTTATCATAATAGCGGTAGTTTTAATTTTATCCAGAAAAAATCATTATATACTTTATGCTCAATATTTTCAGGTGTCTCTAATTCAAAATTAGTTGTTTCGCATAATTCAACGATTCTTCTCCACCCTCTTTTCCCCTCTTCAAAAGAGTTATTTCTCATATTTGCCAAGATTTTCACATCTGGCCACTTAGTATTTAAAAAGACTATTACAATATTTTTTTCTGCCTTTTCTAACTTAATTTCACATTTTGGGTACAAGGTGTTTGAATGTTTAATTAAGTTTTCTATCATATCTTTTAATATTAATCGAAATACAATTTTATCTCCGCGAGAAGTAGCTTTAAACTCTTCACGTTTTAAAAATGATAAATTCTCATAATTTCTAAAACGATCTTCCTCTAAACTAAGTCTAAAGGTTAGATTAAATCGATGTATATCTTTACAAATTAATTTGAAATAATCAATTGTTAATTGAATTTCTTCTAAAACATCAATTTTTTGAGACTTTATTAAATAACCTGTTCCTTTCAACTTCATAAGCCCCCTTATACTAGATGTATAATACCTTAATGTTTCAAGTTTATTCTCTGAGAGATCTTCACTTAAAATGTCATTGACAAAATAGTTCTGAGCAGATATTATTGTATCTAGATCATGTTTGAAATCTTTAAATTCCTGATCTTTGACCTTCACTCCTTCTTTTGCAGTAGCCTCTAAAATACGTAATTCATTATACACCCATCTTAACCAATTCGAACATTTCATGAGAAATTCTGAGTCATATCTATGAGATGTCAAGAACATTACACTTCCTAAATCCATTTTATCAGAAAAACTCTCTAGAAATATTGTCTCCCAATATTTAAAATAATGATTTGATAACGACTCTTTTAAATTTAAAGATTCAATATCAACATTTTTTATCCTTTCAGAAATTTGATGAAGGTTAAAGTCATTAAAATATTTACACGTATTTGCTACTATTTTATTTTTTATTTTATTAGGCATTTTTAGCGTATTAGCAATCCAATAAGAATACGCTTGTAAACCTAAATTTTGCTGAATTAACAGCTCTCTTCCTTCCTTTTTTTTACTAAAATGAGGCCAATCTAGATATGCTAGTCTGTGATTATTCTGAAACAGAACTGGTAGTCTTCGCCTAGATAAATAGTATGCTATTTGCTCTCCTATTTTTTCAATTTGTTTCTTTTTTATTGAAATAAAATATCTATTTTTTCCAACCTTACCCCCATTCTTATTAGCAATTGACACACTTAATATTCTCAATTCCGAGCCATCAGTAGTTAAAGGCATTGGCATGTAGACTTCTTTTCCGTATTTGTTTATAACAATTTGAGACGATTTCCAATAATGTGTAGATGGAACTGAATATGGTATTCTATCTTCATCGATATAAAACTTATTCAAAACTGCATCAAATGCATAAGAACTTGGAATATCATACACCCAAAATCTATTTTTGTATGTTTTAAAAAGAGTCAAGCTTTTCTTTACATCATCATTAAATCCACTTTTTTCATTTTTTGTATAGAAAGAATCATTAAAATAAAATTCTAACTCTCGTTTAAACTTTATCTCTAATTTTTGTTGTTCCCCATAATCATTGCTAAAATATTTGTCCTGAATTTTAATTGAATAATTACCAATTCCTGTAAAATATTTTTGATTTTTTTCTTTTTTTTCTCCTGTAATAAATATTCGGTCATCAGCTAAAGTCGTATAACCTGGCCAAAAATAAAATTTGAATTCTTCAATTTCTTTAATTATTGAATTATGCGTCCTTTTATTTTTGATTGCTTCAAAAAAGAAAATTTTAAAGAAATTTTTACCTAAAACTACTAGAAGTTTTTCAATCTCAACAGGATATTTTAATGGGTCAAATTTATCTAATCTTTCTTGCCCCTTAAACTTAGCAATTTCTCTTAGATATAAATTAGCAGATCTTTTTAAGTTATCCCAAAGTATAGACTCATTAACATTTAAATATTTTTTCGTCATTTTATGTAAGAAATAAAGACAATATAATGATAATTACAGACACTATCAAGTAAATATTTATCTTATATTTTTTTTGAAAAACTAAATTAGCTATAATATAAAAACCGAATCCAACAAGCATCGCCTTATCAAGAGCAAAAGTTATAATAGTAACTAATATCATCAATAATATAGTTACTCTCTCAATGAATGGAATTTTTCTTAGTTGTTTAACTTTAGGCATGAGTTTCATTCCTACCCATGCTAAAGCCCCAGTGGTAGCAATTAATGGAACTAAATTCACAATAGGAGCAAGAGGTATAAATAAAAGCATGAGTAATCCACAAATTATAGCTGTAAAACCCGTTCTTCCTCCAGCCGCGATACCTACTCCACTCTCTACAAATGTTGTAATACTTGTAGTTCCTATTACCGAACCCGCAACTGTTGCTACTCCATCTACCAATAACGCTTCTTTTTGATTGGGTAATTTTCCCTTTTCATCAAGTATAGAAGTATTCTGCGTAAGTCCAATAAACTTAGCTATACTACCATAAAAATCAACTACAAATAATATAATAACAGCAGATAACATCTTTGTATCTAGTATCATTGTAACATCTAATGCCCCAATAGCGGTCAACATATTCTTATTTACAGAAATAACATCATCATTTACTTCATACAAACCAACCAAATGGCTCATTAAAGTGCATAATACGATACTGATTAGTATAAAACCCTTGATTTTTAATCTATGGAGAGTAATAGCTGAAACGACACCTAAAATTAATACTCCAGATTTTAGAGAGAATAACTCACCAATGGTTTTAATATTAGTTTCTTCATATACTAAAATGTTACTTAATTTAAGCGCGATAATAATCAAGAATACTCCAACACATGCTGCCAATCCAATTTTTAATGAATCTGGAATAGCTTCTATTATTTTTTTCCTGAATTTAGTTATAGTTAATATTAAAAATAAAATACCAGACCAAAAAACTGCCCCTAACCCTACTTCCCAAGAAGTTCCGTGACCTATTATTAAAAAATAAACCACATAAGAATTCATTTCTAATCCTGGGGCAAGCGCAAAAGGTTTTTTCGCCCAAAGCCCCATTACAATAGTTGCTATTGCAGAAACAACTACTGTTGCAAATAGTGCTGCTGATTTGTCAATACCACCTTCACTCAAAATAGCAGGATTAACTATAAATATGTATGACATTGCCAGAAAAGTAGATAATCCAGCAATAATCTCTGTTTTAAAGTCCGTTTTGTGATACTCAAAATCAAAAAATAATCTAATTTTTTTTATCATTTTGTTAATTCAAAAATTATAAAATCTCTTATTTTAAACCCTTTCAATTCATATTCTGGTGTGAAAAACACATCAGACACTTCTAAACCTGCATCTTCCATCACCTTTGTATACCATTCTATAGACCTATGCCTTTCTATAATTTCATAATTTCCTTCTTTTTTCACTTTTTTGTAGTCATGATTACATGAGTAGTCTTCTCCAATTGGGAATCTATAATCGAGGTTTGATTCTTTTATATCATAGATTTTTGGATTACAAAAGCCTATATAAATTTTACCGTTTGAAGCAATCTTACTTCGAAGATTCTTTATTATTTGATATACTTCTTCTTCTGCAACTATGCAAACAACTAGATTACATAAAATAATATCAAAATAGTTTTTAGGAATACTATTTACTCTATCAATTACGGCAGCTCTACCTAGTTTTTCTACTGCGATTTCTCTCATTTCTTTACTAATGTCATATACTTTTACTTGAGCACCTAGATTTTGAAGCAAGTCTGCTAGTACTGCTGGTCCTGCTCCGTAGTCTAAAACTTTTATATTTCTTACATCGCCAAGATGCTCTATAATTGTTTTATCATAAGATTGAAGCTTAGCATATTCTTCTTCAAGTTCAGAAAGCACTTTTGCCCATTGATCTTGATTATTAACGGATTTTCTCATATCAACTCTTTTAACATTTCATTTGCAACTTTAAAATTAATAGGGTATTCTGGGGCAAGATACTCCTTGAGTACAGGCTTTAAATCATGCTTATTCCAATTACTTATTGTTTGGTAACTAAGCAGATAAATCCAATTTTTATGTATAGGATACTTTTCATTTGACAAACGTTCTTTGATATAGCTATCCAAGACATCCCAATAGTTTGCATCATCATTTTTAATTCCCAACCAATGCTCTAAATCTTTTTGAAAATCTGAAAAGTGATCCATTATAAAATAATAAACATCAGACACTACATTCTTATCCAAGGATTCATAATCTAAAATCCTATAAATCAATCTAATTTTTTTATTTATATCTGTTGACTCCTCAAACTCTAATAGTAAATTTTTATTTATACCCAAAACACCTTTTGAAACATCTTCAACTTTTGGATTTACATTCTGTAAAATTATTCCCCCCAAGCTCAACAAAAAGTCTTGAAGTTTTTTTGTTGATGGACTTATCATAATATCTTTTGATCCTTGCTCAACTATTTTACCCTGAGAAATAAATATTATTTTATCTGCCAAATTCTGTGCAAACAATAAAAAATGAGTTATGATAAATATTCCTACTCCTTTATTCTTAAGCTCTATTAAATATTTAAAAAGTATTGCTATTAATTCTGGATCTAAAGCAGAAGTTATTTCATCCAAAAACAAATATTTAGGTTTTAGCATTACAGCTCTTACAAAAGCAACTCTTTGTTGCTCTCCTCTACTACATTGATAAGGCATTTTATCAATAAAATCTTTCATTTTAAAAATGCCTAACAGATATTCTAGTTCTTTTTCATCACCAATACTTATAGATTTTCCTAGTGGTTTCAAAATGTTTTTTTTATTTGTCCAATGTGGAATTAAATCTAAATTTTGAAATACAACTCCAACGGTCTGTTGTGTATTTAATCTAAACTGTTTACGGATTTTTTGTTTAACATTAGGAAAATGAAATTCTTCATTTTCTATTGTTACTATACCATTATCTGGATTTTCAATTAATGATAATGTCTTTAACAAAGTAGTTTTACCACTTCCACTCTGACCTATAAGTACAGTGATTTGATTCGATGCAACTTCAACATCTACTCCATGTAAAATAGTTGCTTCTCCATATTTTTTTTCTATGCCTTTACATTTTATCATTTAATGAAAGAGTATTTTCGTTTCAAATAATATGCGAATCCCGTTATTGGAAGACTAATAATCAAGAAAAATAAAGCTAGTGTAGTATATACTTCGACTGGCTTATATACTTCTGAATTTACTCTACTTGCAATTCTCAAAATCTCATCAACAGAGATTAAAGAACCAAATAAAGTAGAATGCATCATAACTACTTGTATAAACAATATAGATGGCAAAATTTGCTTTATAATTAATGGTATTTGAATTTCTTTGATAATTTGAAGAGGTAATAATCCACAAACCTCAGCAGAAACTATATATTCTTTTGGAAAACTACTTACTGAGCTAGAAACTTGTTCAGCCACTAGAAAAGTATTTAAAACAGAAAGAGTAAAGACTGTAGTTGTGAATCCATCAACTTGAATTTCTAGTATTGTTTGTGCTGGGTAATGTAACCAATAAAGAAAAACTAAGACTGGAACACCTCCTATAAAAAATGTTAGAAATTTTATTGGAATTCCAATTTTTTTTGGATGTCTAGATGATAAAACCCCAAGTATTGTACCCATAAGAATTCCAATAACCCAAATTAGAATTGTCATTTGTAGAGTTACAGATATACCTATTAGAAAATCTTCTTTATACTCAATTAAAATTTTAAATACTTCTCTCATTTATTACTTATTAACAGAATATGGTTTTGCCACACGATAGAACAAATTAGGTGCTGGTTCATACTTGGATATGATTTTTTCTACATAACCACTATTTATCAAATCTTGAATTGCAACATCTAGCATATGTTTCATCTGAAACTCTCCTTTTCTAAACATATAGCAGTTTCCAAATAATCGAATAGGACTCTCGGAAGCTATATTTTTAATTGTTCCTGAATTATTCTTTTCATATTCATAAGCGTAATATGGTTCTGCAAAGACAACATCACATTTTTGTGATGTTAAATCAAGGAATTTTTGTGATATATCAGTCAATTGAATTGAAGAGTGTTTTTTTGCTTCTGGAAAGTCCTGAGAAGCAATAATAGATGATGTTTCTCCATCAATAACACCAACCTTAACATCTGGATTATTAATTTTAGACCAATCATTATCAAAACGTTTGTCACCTGCTCTCACATACATTCCTATTCCACTATAGTAAACTGGAATAGACATCGTCGTTTTTGTTCCTCTAACAACATTAGCCCATACAGGACTTCCAACTATATCATAACGATTTGAATCCAAACCTTCAATCTGGGAAGCCCATCCAACTTCTTCCGTCCACTCTAATTCTAAACCTAAGTTTTCACAAGCTTTTTCTAGAACTTCAACAAATATCCCAGACATTTCCCCAGTTTTTGTATTTTTCATACATGCAGGTGGATAATTTATATACGCAGCTCTTATCTTATCTTTTTGAATAACCCTTGCATATACACTTGTAGTATCTTTTATATTTTTATTACTATTTACTTGCTTACAACCCGTAAACATTAGCATTAAAAATAAAATAGCTGTTAATTTTGTTCTAAACATAATACTTAAATTTTATATATAAATATCATGATTATAAAAGTTACTTCAAGTTATTTTTTAAGGAACTTTACTTAAAGAAAAGTCAACAACTACATTTCAAAGACATGAAACTGATTCTAATCATCACTATTTATGCTTTCATCTAAACCAACGTTAAATCATAAAATCCCTAAACTAACTTTATACTCAAAAGAATGATTTTACACATTAATCATTCTCAACAAATCCCCTAAATCAAAATAAGTATGAAGCGAAAAAAAGTACCTACACAAAAACAGAAAGGACTATTTATTTACTGTAATAAATGTCAGAAAGATTTCTCGTGGACATCAAAATTAGTCAAGCAGAAAAACAGCAAGTCAGTAAAAGAAGAACCTATTTGTGGTGAAAATGGAAGTAAATTTTCTAATTGTAAATTCTTTCAACAGCATAAGTTTAGAGCGAGAATTTATATTCCAGGAACGAATAGAGTTGTCTGTAAAGTTTTTGAAACTGATAATTACAAAGAAGCTGCTAAATTGATTGTTGAATTTGAACAAGAGGTTAAAAAACGAAAAACTCAAAAGCAGTTTTATGTTTTTGATGCACAGCAAGAGTATATAGAATTCCTTAAAAATATTGATGTTCCTGCGCATCAACAAGTGCAGAGAAGTCAAAAACATATTAAAGAAGTCTACAAATGTCTGCAACTTTTTAATGAAGCCCTAAATTTTAATGGTATAAAAATCACCATTGCAACGATTCCTGAAGTTACAGATGAGTATGTTGGGTATTTCCACTCCTATTTACTCGAAGTTAAAAAATACCAAAACAAGACATATAATAATAAAATGAGTGCTGTAAAAGGGTTCTTTCTATGGAGTATTAGTCACTACAAACTCAAAATCACAAATCCTTTTGATAAAGTAAGAAGTAGAAAGTTAACAATCAAAAAAGAGACTATTACTAGAGATGAATTCGAACGATTACTAAAAGTTATTTCCCCTGAAAACGGTGTAGTTCAATTAGGAGGTAAAAGAAAGCAAAAGAGAAATCTTTATAAATCTTATCTAAAGGATGGAATTGAACTTGCTTTATATACAGGTGGAAGACGTGAAGAAGTTGTCAATTTAAAGTGGAATATGATTTTTGAAAAAGATAATATTCCTATGTATATAGAAATGAGAAATCTAAAAGTGGAGCGACAACTTGGTGATGGATTCAATGAAGATGTTACGCCTAAAATAATTCCAATTACTAAAGATTTAAGAGATTTACTCAATCGACTTGGATATAAAAAGTACAGAAGGAAAGATAGATATCTTTTGAATCCTAATCGTACAGAATCATCTACAGCTTATATGATGGATTGCTTATCAAAAGGATTTTCCCATTTTTATAGCTTGCTTGGAACGAATAGAAAATTGCAATTAAAATCGCTCCGAAAAACATATTTAACCCATCTATATGCCACACTTGGAAAAGAAACAAAATACTTATCATCTCATACTTCAGATACTGTTTTACAGAGATATTATGTTGATGAAAAAGTGGTTCATAAAGCTATTACTTCGTTTGAAATTTTTACTGATTAGATACTTAAAAGATACTTTTTTTTAAACACTCAAAATTGGACTTTGGATGATTTCTGTAAAGCTATATGCTATATTTGAAGCAGAAACTAGATACTTTTCATCTCATACTTCTCATAATGTCTTACAAAGGCACTATATTGATGAAAAAGTAGTCCATAAAGTAATAAAAACGTTTAAAATTTTTAATGATTAGATACTTTTAAGGTACTTTTTTTTCAGCACTTAAAACAGCACTTTGGATGATTTCAGCAAAGTTATATCGCCTAAAAAGCTGATCGTTAAGCAATTACTTTTCAGTAGATTAATATGTTTTCGAGTGACCTTAGGGAAAAAGTAAACCTTGAGGTCAACTAGTAATTTAGTGCTTAAAAACAAGAAAAGCACTGAAAATCAGTGCTTTATTAGTAGCGGGAACTGGACTCGAACCAGTGACCTTCGGGTTATGAGCCCGACGAGCTACCTACTGCTCTATCCCGCGATATTGGACTGCAAATATACAACCATTTTTAATTCTACCAACAAAAAAATTACTTTTTTATTGTTCTATGTTTTGCGCGTTAAATCCCATGATAATTCCGTCTTCGCTAACTACCTCTAATTCAATCGGATTGCAGCAAACTTCACAGTCTTCAATGTACTTTTGAGTACGTACAGACGTGTCAATTAACATCGAAATTTCTTCCCAACAATAGGGACATTGAAAAAAATGTTCGTTCATATTGCAAAAATACAACTTTATAACTGCGATTCCAACGCGTCCATTTCTTCTTGAAGCACTTCCCAATCTTCCATTAAATTTTCTAAAGACTTCTTTTTACCTTGATACGTATCAAAGAAATCTGGCTTTGCAATGGTTTCTTCATAGTTAACCGCCAATTCCATGTCAATATCCTTGATTTCCTTTTCTAAGTCAGCAATCGAACGTTCAATTTTGTTGAGTTTGTTATTTAACGATTTTAATCTTTTTTGAGATTCATACGATTGCTTTGGCGCTTCCGCCTTGACAATTTCTTCTTTGATAACCGTTCGCTTTTCAACTTCACGCAAATTGGCCACTTTTCGTTCGTCCAAATAGTAATTGATGTCACCGAGATATTCCTTTATTTTTTCATCTTTAAATTCGTAGACTTTGTTGGTTAATCCTTGTAAAAAATCACGATCGTGCGAAACCAAAATCAACGTTCCTTCAAAGTGTTGCAAAGCTTTTTTTAAGACGTTTTTCGATTTGATATCTAAGTGATTTGTTGGCTCATCCATCACCAACACGTTAAACGGTTGCAATAACATTTTACACAATGCCAAACGATTTCGTTCTCCTCCTGAAAGCACTTTTACTTTTTTGTCTACTTCTTCGCCTCTGAATAGGAAAGCTCCGAGCATATCGCGCACTTTAGGACGTGTTTTTTCATCCGCGGCTTCAATCATGGTGTCTTCAACAGTCAACTCTCCATTGAGATGTTCTGCCTGATTCTGCGCAAAGTATCCAATTTGTACATTGTGACCAAGTTCTAATTTTCCTTCATGTGGAATTTCATCGACAATAATTTTTGCCAAAGTAGATTTTCCTTGTCCATTTTGACCTACGAAAGCAATTTTGCTACTGCGTTCAACAAATAAATCAATGTTTGTCAACACTTGCTTTTTTCCATAATGTTTAGACACATTTTCTCCTTCAACCACAACTTTTCCTGGCTGGATTGACACTGGAAATTGAATTGCCATCACGCTATTGTCATCTTCATCAACTTCGATACGATCAATTTTTTCCAACTTTTTAATCAGCGATTGCGCCATGGAAGCTTTGGAAGCTTTTGCACGGAATTTTTCAATGAGTTTTTCTGTATGTTGAATGTGCTTTTCCTGATTTTTCTGCGTTGCCAATTGCTGCTCACGAATTTCTTGTCGTAAGACTAAATATTTTGAATACGGTTTGTTGTAATCGTAGATTCTTCCTAAAGAGATTTCAATGGTTCTGTTCGTTACATTATCTAGAAACATTTTATCGTGCGAAACAATGATCACGACGCCTGAAAACGACTTTAAGAATTGCTCCAGCCAAATGATAGATTCGATATCTAAATGGTTTGTAGGCTCATCTAAGAGTAGAATGTCGTTTTTTTGCAGTAATAGTTTTGCCAATTCAATTCGCATTCGCCAACCACCTGAAAATGTATCGGTTTTTTTGTCAAAATCATTTCGTTTGAAACCCAAACCTTGCAACACACGTTCGGTATCGCCTTTGTAGTTGTAACCGCCGAGAATTTCATAGCGTGAGGTAAATTCACTTAAATTGACAATGAGTTGGTTGTAGGCTTCACTATTATAATCCGTACGTTCGGATAGTTGATGATTGATTTGATCTATTTTGAGTTCTAATTCGCGAATTTCCTCAAAAGCTTCATAACTTTCTTCCAAAACTGTTCGTCCTTGAACGAATTCAATATCTTGTTTTAAGAAACCAATTTCAACATCTTTATCGGTGGCAATTTCTCCTTCATTGGGTTCATTTTCTTTGGCAAGAATTTTTAAAAGTGTCGATTTTCCCGCACCATTTTTACCAATCAATCCCACACGATCGCCCGCATTGAGCCGAAATGCAATGTCTTTGAATAAGTAGGTTCCGCCAAAGGCAACACCAATGTTGTGAATATTTATCATATGTGTGACAAAAGTTACAATGTTTCTTAAAAGGAAGTCTTATTTTTGTATTTCGTAAGACTTACCATAAATATTTTACAAATGTTAAAAAAAGGATCGAAACTAAATAGTATTTTAAAAGGAACTTGTCCAAAATGCCATAATGAACCGATGTATGTTGAAAAAAATCCTTATAAACTTGCGTCAACACTGAAAATGCATGAAACTTGTTCACATTGTGGAACGCGCTATAAGATAGAACCTTCTTTTTTTTACGGCGCAATGTATGTAAGTTATGGTGTCGGAATTGCATTTGCAATGGCTGCTTTTGTTGTTTCAAGGTATTTTATTGGAACCGAGTTACTGACTTCATTTTTTGCCATTATGGGAACATTGATTGCTTTTATGCCTGTAATTATGCGTTTGTCTAGAAATATTTGGATTAATCTTTTTATGTCGTACGACAAGAGTTTGGATAAGAAAGTGAGTTAGCAGATTACGCTTAACGCGATAGTACTTTCGATTTAATGCTTTACCTTTTTATTCTGAAAATGTTCAAAACGCTTGATATCAATGTCGCTTGGCAATGCTACTTGCTGTTCTAGATGATTGTATAATTGTTTGGCAACTGTTGGTCCAATCATAACACCACGCGTTCCTAAACCGTTTAATACAGCTAATCGTGAATACGTTGGATGTTTGCCAATTAACGGTCTTCTATCTACAACTGTTGGACGAATTCCTGCTACATGATCTATGATTTCATAATCACAATGAATGAGCTTAGAGAGCTTTTCTATCAGTTCTTGCTTTGCTTCTTGAGTCGTTGTATGTGTTTTGTCTTTCCAGTTGTAAGTGGCACCTACAGTATAGATGTCATTTCCTTGTGGGATGAGGAAAACGGAAGATTTTAGCACATAGTCAATTTTTAAATCTGGCGCTTTGATGAAGAGCAATTCGCCTTTGGTTCCTTTGAGCGGTAAATATTCAAAGTATGGATTCATTTTGAGTCCGAAACCTTCACAAAAGAGGATGTGTTTTGCTTTTATGTTTTGATAGCGCACGAAGTCATCTTCTATAATTATTTCACTGTATTGAAAACGCTCTTTTTTGATTGCATTTTTTGATTGTAAATATTCACGATACGCTTGAAGGAGTTTCCGAGTTTGTATTCGTCCCGTATGTTTTACTTTACCTAATGAAAAAGGCGCATTGACAGCTTTATTTGTATTTTGAATCAGATTCGTATCGAGATATCTAGCCAGTTTCGGATTGTCAGAAGCTTCAAACCACATATTTTGATCTTCTACTGCAGCAAATCTTCGTACTACTGCAATTTTATCATCAAATGAAGTTTTTAGTTTTTGTTCTAATTTTTCATAAAATGGCAATGCCGTAGCTAATTGTTCATCTGCATTCCATGATAGTGTAAATCGTTTTAGAATTACAGGATTGTATAATCCGCCAGCAACTGTAGACGAATGTTGCGACTCGTCTTCAAATACTAAAAATGTTTTATCGGCAGTTTCTAGTTCTTCACAAAATGCAATACCTGCTAGTCCTAATCCAACAATTATATAATCTACCATAGTGCAAAAATAAAGGTATTAATCCTTAGTACAAGTTCAGGGTCAAATTAATTTACTTCAATTGAATATGAATTATTTATTTTCATTTCCCGTGAAATTAGTGAAACTCAATGTACAGTGCACCTTTGAGGCTTCTACAGAATTAAATAAACCTGATAATTACAACAGTATCAAAATAGAAAAGAATTCAAAAGATCCTGCTATACAGCAGGATTAGTTCAACTTACAATGTACAGTGCGCCTTGCAGGCTTCTGTACATTGAGTTTCACTAAAATAAAAAACGCTCACTAAAAAGTGAGCGTTTGTATGATAATGTTATGAATGTAATGTGTTAGTAATTCCACATGTCTTGTTCTCTTCCTCTGATTTTATCTTTGATACGTTCAGATTCGATTAGCTGCATCATAGAATTCTCTCGAACATAGTCTCGTATACGTCTATCACCTTGAACATTTTCTTCTTTGTAGATCAATCCGTTAAAACGTCGTGCGTTTAGTAAGTGATCAAAAGATAATGGTTTCGCGGCATTACGATCATTGAATGCTTTTGCTTCATGAAGTATTTCTCTAACATCTGGATAGAATACCCAAAATAGTTCAACTAAATCTTGCTGACCATCTTGATCTATAAATTGTACATCTGGTGCAACTGGTGCAATAGCTAACAATCTAAATTTTAATTCTCCTTGACGCTTGTCAAAATACCAAACACCTTTTACTCTGTATTCTTCAATGTCAGCAGAAGTTAAATCTCGTACTTCAATATATTCATCAGATAGTTTTTCTCCTCTGTTTAATTGATCGAATCCAGCTCCAAGTGTGTCAATTTTTCGCAAACTTGTTTTGATGTCTTCATAGGTACGAACTTCCGTAAAGTTTCCATCCGCATATACTTTTTTGATGTTGTTATTTTTAACATTTTTCAAAAGCACATCATATAAAGAACGTCTGTCATTACGCATTCCGATAGTATCTATAGGATAGTATAATGGAAAGTTTACTCTTTCATCAAGATCAATGATTTCCCATGTCGTTGCTGACCAAAGAATATCTCTGTCATCAACATATCCATATGGCAATGGACCATCGTTATCTGCATCTTTTTGCGCTTGCGTTTTAACGCCTATTTCACCTGGATCTTTCGCATTTAATAGGTTTGCTTGTCCGAAGACAGATCCTGAGATGAGTAGTGCAAATGCAATTGTAAATAAACCTCTCCAATTCATAACAAATGTTTTATTTTTTTAATTTGTAATTTCAATAATTACAGGTGATATTTTCTTAATAAGTGGGCCATTACTTTTAGCCTTTATATTAATGATCTGTACCGACTGCCCTCTTTTTGCTCTGTTTAGAGCGCTTTGAGCTTTACCATCTAATTTATCACCTCTTACCGTGATTGTTGGCTGTCCTGGTACTTTGAAATCAAATTGCGTTACACGTAATGGTAAATCGAAATCGAAGTCTTCGAAATCTGCACTTACTCTACCTTTAGCAACACCTGATTTACTCATTTTCAGCACTCCTTTTTCTTTTCTAAAGAATCCTGTTGGTGCTGGAATTTCCTTAATTCTGAATGATTTCTTATCACTAGAAGTTGATCCGTCATCTAGTTTAGCTGTAACATTAATCGTTACACTTGTACCAGTTTTAGGCTTCATGTTATACCCTTTTCCTTGTTTTGTTAATCCAGGAGCAGACGCTGTAACCTTGTTATCAGGAACTCCTGCAAAAGAAATTGTCATTGGGTTATTAACTCCACGATATACAACGTTCATTTTGTCAGCAGATATAGTAGCTGAGTTTGGACGTGGTACTACAACGTAGTTTGCCGTGATAGGAATTTTTAATTCTTTACTATTTTCGATAAATGTAAATTCACCTTTAATTTCGTGCTCTCCTACATTTCCAACGTTGAAGTCTAACGTAGCAGCTCCACTTTCGTCAATAGCTTCTCCTAAGTTGATTTCCTTTCCTTGTACAACAAGTTTTGTTGGAGGAACGTTTGCATATTTACCAATTACTACTTTTCCTTGGAATTTTTCTCCTGCAAAGAAAGCAGACTTATCAGCCAATACAATTGCTTGGTAGTTATTTAAAGTTGTCGCTTCAGATACAATGTTTCCTAAGAATAAACTAAACATGTTAGCTTCATTAACTTTAATGTCATTTTGCATTGCCGTTAATTTCGTGTAGGAAGCAATTGCTGGAAAACCTTGGTAGTTATATGCTAACCAATCGATTTTTTTACCATCGTTATTTTCTACTTTATCCGTACTGAATGTTTTGTCGAATGCTTCAGCTCTTCCTCTATAACTTTCGTCGGTAGCTAAGATATCTTTAATTTCAGTTTTGTAAGCTTCAATATTAGCCATTACTTCTTGACCTTTTTTAGTCAATCCGTCACCTGTAAACCAAGCTTCGTCTAATATATCTGTTTTATCCATTGCTTCGAAAGGAAGTTTCCCTGTTTCAGGATCAACTTCATATCCTCCTTGTTTTAACAAGTCTCTCTTTAATGTCTCAAGATATTTGTATAATTTATCTGAAGCAATTTTTACTTGCTGTGCTCTAGCTGCAGGAACTTTAAATTCTTTTGGGTTCTCTGATGCTTTTGTTTCAAGCTCAGCTAGTAATTTGTCATTTCTATCGGTAGTTGCTACGTTTGCGTCGGCAAACTTAGCTTCCATCAATCCGAAAGCCGAAAGTACTTCTTTTGACATATTCATTGCCATCATTGCGATGAATACTAAATACATCAAGTTAATCATTTTCTGCCTTGCAGATGCTTTTCCTCCTGCCATGTCTAATTAGTTTTTTTGTTAAATTTTGTTGAATTAATTTATACTACTAATTAGTTTTTATTCATTGCAGATAACATTCCACCGTACACACCATTTAATGATGAAAGGTTTGATGCTAATGATTGCATTTGCTCTTTTAACTTCGCCGCATTTTCTACTGCTTCTTCATTGATTGAAGCTTGACGACTAGCGCTTTCCATTTGTACTTTGTAAAGGCTGTTAAGCGATTCCATTTGTGCAGCAGCTAAAGACATTTCTTCGCTGTATTTTTTTGTAGATGCAATTGCGTCAACTGTTGGAGAAAGACTTTTTGCAGCTCCTTCAAAACCACGGATACTTGTTCCAAGGCTTGACATTAATTCGCTATCAATTTTAGCATCTTTTAATAAGTTATCTAATTTTTTAGATAATAATCCTTCAGCATCTTTAGCTTCTTCTTTTTTAGCTTTCGCTTTTGCTGATCCTCCAGATAATTCTGGATATACTAGAGACCAATCTAAGTCATCTTGTTGTCTTTCAAAGGCTGAATATGTGAATACGAGTGCTTCTACAATCATTCCAAGCGTTAAAATCTCACTTCCGTAAGGCCAGTGCTGGATTTTAAATAATGCTCCTACAATTACGATTGCCGCTCCAAGTCCATATACCATGTTCGTCAGCGTGATCTTGCCATTCTTTGCCATAATAATCTAATTTTAGTTTAGTGTTTAGTTAATAAAATTTAAGTGTTGGGTTTACCTATTATTTGTTGAATTATTTTGTGTCAAATTATCTTTTTCCTGTACCGACAACATCAGTACCCATGTAGCTTTGTACAGTTCTGAATCCGATATAACTTCTTGCTGAGTCTCTGTATTCGAAATCTCTCGTGTTTACTTGTAAGAAGTATTCAACGTCTTTCCATGATCCTCCACGGATAACTTTACGCTTGTTTAAGGTATCGTTAACGTTTGGACTCATTGTAGACATGTATTCGTATGAACTAGGATCGTAAGATGATGCTGTCCATTCTGCTACGTTTCCAGCCATGTTGTATAAGTTGAAATCATTTGGCTCGTAAGCATCAGCTTCTACGGTGTATAATGCTTGATCTGCCGCGTAATTACCTCTTAATGGCTTAAAGTTTGCTAAGAAACATCCTCTATCATTCATGGTGTACGGTCCTCCCCAAGGATACGTTGCGCCTTCCAGACCACCTCTTGCAGCGTATTCCCACTCTGCTTCAGATGGCAATCTGAATTTGTTGATCATGTGACGTTTTCTTTCTTTTCTGTAGATATTCTTTTTTAATGTTCTCCACTCACAAAATGCTTTTGCTTGTTTCCAAGTAACACCTACAACAGGATAGTCATTGTATGCATCGTGCCAAAAGTAGTCATTATGCATTGGCTCGTTGTATGAGTATTCGAAGTCTCTGATCCAAACTGTTGTATCAGGATATATTTCTAAGTTTTCTCTTTTGATGAAATCTGAACGCTTCATCCCTTTGTTTTTCGCTGCAGCTTGAATGTCCATCCAAGTGTATTGAAATCTTACTTTAGTCCAATCTATAGTACGTTGTCCGTTGTATGATTCTGCTTCAGGAAGATATATAGAATCCATTACCTCAGCATAGAATTCATCAGGAATTTCAGAGAAGTCCCAAATAAGATCTACATCTTGGTTTAGGCGTCTACCTTCATAACCTGTAGGTCCCATTCCAGCATAATTATCATTGTAATATTTTTGCCAAGCAGTTTGGTCTGTAGTATCTACATCTTTGAAGACATACTTTGCAATACCATCAGCATCAGGATCTGTTTTTCCTTCTTCATCAGCTAATATGGCTAACTTAGTTCGGATTATAGAATCTCTAACCCAATACACGAATTCTCGGTACTCACTATTAGTGATTTCAGTTTCATCCATATAAAATGAAGGAACAGTAACTGTTTTTGTGGGTGCATTTTTAGTTTGAGCAATGTCGTCATCAGATTTACCCATGATGAATGAACCACCAGGTATTAGTGACATACCATAGGGTTTCTCTGGATGCCATTTTTTTCCTTTGACACCGACTAGCTCACCTCTATCTTTAGAACCACAGCTATAAAGAAATGCTAAAACGGCTGTTAATACAACAATCTTTTTCATACGGAAATATTGAGGTTAATACGTTTTTTATAGATTTTAAGGGCGTAAACCTATCTATTTATTTTCAAAAAAACAATTTTTTATTCTAAAAACTAATGGTTTTGAATTGCTTTTTTAAAATATCATTTTAAGGTTTTCTTAACACGCTTATTTAATTTATACTTTTTTTATACGCCATCCACCATCTTTCTGGGATTATTTGGTTGCAAGCATTCAAATAATCTTGGTGTGTGCAAGGTAATAACGTATGTCTTTTTAATTTATTATTCAAACTTGAAATAAATGGTATTTCTATCCACCATCTTTCGGTTTTATTGCTTTTGTAGAAGATTAATTCTTCTCTTCCATTTGGCACTATGTATTTTAAGTAGTCTTCTTTTGAAGCAAAAGGGTAATCATTTACACGATAATTAACACCTTCAATGAAATACCAAATCATTTGTGCCACCAACATTGCTGTAATTTCTTCGTCTTTTGAGTTTTTATATTCAAAGATTCCAAATGAAGAAACTTTATCGCTTATTCCTGCATAACGGCTTATGGCACAGATTTCTTTTCCGTCTAGTCCGTTTGGCGATGTGTTTTGATTTCCACTGACTTCCGACGCTTTTACAGCCGATAAGTCAATTCCAACAATATCTGCATCACGCGTAATTGGCTCTACAATACTAATATCATTTGAAACTTGTCCTAAACGATACGCATCAAAGAAGAGTTTTTGCATTAAATCAATTTCTTCTTGTGCATTGAAATAGGTTTGATATCCAATATTACTATAATTAAATAGATTATGCGGCGCTTCCATAATGATTTTTCCCATGTAGGAATGATTACTTACCGAATGCGTTATTGCTCCAAAGTCAAATTTACTATCAACATTGACCACATTTACCATTTGCTCCAATTTATCATATGCTCTATACATGGCATACATTAAATCCTGACTTCCGCCAATAATGATAGGAATGGTGTTGTTTTTTAGTAATGGCTCCATGATGGTTTTTAACGCCACATAGGTATCATCAACCGTTTCTCCTTTTTGGAGATTTCCCAAATCTACGATTTTTTTACTCCAGTTTCCGGGAAATAGACTGTATAATGCTTTCCGAATTTCTAACAGATTGAGATTTTCTCCTAAGTAATTAACATCACTACGATTTTCCAGCACACCAATGATGGCAAATTTTGCCGTATGGGTTGTTTCTGGAATTCCTTGTCTGGCTGTATGAATTTCAATTTGATTTCCTAAAGCTTGAGGCGATACTAATTCGTTATGAGCCATCAATACATCATTGACAGGCGATAAAAATTCGAACTCCATTATTTTTTAGCTTTTGCTTTTGCCTTTGGTTTCGCTTTTGCTTTTGTTTTTTTCTTTGGCGCTTTGTCCTCGATCATTTTTTGCACTTCTTCTAACGTTAGTTTTGAAGCGTCGACCGTTTTGGGAAGCTCTATTTTTATTTTTCCTTTGAGAATATTACTTCTTCCCCAACGTGCTTTTTCAACACGAATTCCTTCTTCTTCCCAGTTATGAATGACTTTGTCGCGTTCTTTTTGCTTTTTATCTTCTATTAATTCTTCGATATCAGCTTTTGAAAGATTGTCGAAATCGTACTTTTTGTTTACGTTGATAAAGATTCCATTCCATTTTAAGAACGGTCCAAAACGTCCAACTCCTTTGGTAACATCATGTCCTTCGTATTGTGCAATTGGCGCATCGGCTTTTTCACGCGCTACGATGAGTTCCATAGCTCTGTCCATTTCTACACTTAGCGGATCTTCGCCTTTGTCTAACGAAATGAATTTTTTGCCAAATTTCACATACGGACCATAACGACCGTTGTTTACTTCAATTGTTTCGCCTTTGTACTCTCCTAACGTTTTTGGCAATTGAAATAAATCCATTGCTTCTTCAAAAGTGATGGTATTTAGTTGCTGATCTGGACTTAGACTTGCAAATTTTGGCTTTTCTTCATCGTCAACCGTTCCTACTTGCACCATTGGTCCAAATTTTCCTAAACGCACACTTACTTGTTTTCCCGTTTCAGGATCAGTTCCTAAGATACGTTCTCCCGATTCGCGCTCGGCATTTTCTTTTACGTCTTCTACTTTTGGATGAAAGTCTTTGTAGAAATCCTTCATCATGTCTTTCCATTTTTCGTTTCCAGACGCAATATCATCAAAGTCTTGCTCAACTTTTGCTGTAAAGTTATAGTCTAAGATGGACGAGAAATTTTTTACCAAGAAATCATTTACAATCATTCCAATATCTGTCGGTACTAATTTCCCTTTGTCCGAACCTACTTTTTCCGTGAGTTCTTTTTCTATGATTTTATCGCCTTTTAGGGTCAATTGCTCATAGTTTCGTTCTACACCTTCAACAGTTCCTTTTTCGATGTATCCTCTATTTTGAATGGTAGAAATTGTTGGCGCATATGTTGACGGACGTCCAATTCCGAGTTCTTCTAATTGTTTTACCAATGAAGCTTCCGTGAATCGGTATGGTGCTTTTGTATATCGTTGCGTTGCTGTGATATATTCGTTGCTTAGGTTTTCTCCAACAAATAATGCTGGCAACATTCCTTCTTGTTCTTCTTCATCATCATCTTTTCCTTCAAGGTATACTTTTAGGAAACCTTCAAATTTTAGTACTTCTCCATTTGCCGTAAAACGTTCGCCGTGTGTATTTGCTTCAATTTTTGCGTTGGTACGCTCTAATTTTGCATCACTCATTTGAGAAGCCAAGGTACGTTTCCAGATCAATTCATATAAACGTACTTGATCATATTCAGCGCTTACCGTATGGTTTTCCATATTGGTCGGACGAATTGCCTCATGCGCTTCTTGTGCACCTTTTGCTTTGCTTTTATAGTTTCGTGGATGACTGTATTCTTCTCCGTATGAACGAATAATTTCTGCCTGAGCGGCATTTTTTGCATCGTTGGATAAGTTTACACTATCTGTTCTCATGTAGGTTATCAAACCTGCTTCGTATAAACGTTGCGCCAATGTCATCGTTTTACTTACCGAAAAATATAGCTTTCGCGATGCTTCTTGTTGCAGTGTTGATGTGGTAAATGGTGCCGCTGGCGACTTTTTTGCTGGCTTTGTTTCTAAGTTGGCAATTTTAAAATCGGCTCCAACATTTTTCGCTAAGAACTCTTTTGCTGCTTGATGTGTTGGAAATGTTTTATTGAGTCGTGCTTTGAATTTTTTCCCTTTTGAGTTTAGGAATTCGGCAGCAACTTTAAATGATGCTTGCGGTTTAAAATCTTGAATGCTACGTTCGCGTTCTACAATTAAACGTACAGAAACCGATTGTACACGTCCTGCTGACAAACCACCTTTTACTTTTCTCCAAAGTACTGGCGACAGTTCATAACCTACCAATCTGTCTAAGATTCTTCGGGCTTGTTGTGCATTGACTAAGTTGTAATCAATGTCGCGCGGATTTTCAATTGCCTTTAGGATAGCCGTTTTTGTAATTTCATGAAAAACGATACGTTTTGTACGTTCTGGCGTCAGCTTTAGTGTTTCTGCTAAATGCCATGCTATTGCTTCTCCTTCTCGATCCTCATCACTAGCGAGCCAAACCATTTCTGCTTTCTTCGCTAAGTCTTTTAATTTTTTTACTACTGATTTTTTATCATCAGAGACTATATATTTAGGCTCAAAATCGCCGTCTACATCTACGCCTAATTCTTTGGATGGTAAGTCTGCAATGTGTCCGAAACTCGATTCTACTTTGAAGTCTTTTCCGAGAAATTTTTCAATCGTTTTCGCTTTTGCAGGTGACTCTACAATTACCAGATTTTTTGCCATATGTTGATTTTTCAGAGTACAAAAGTATGTAGATTTTTAAAAACGGGCACATTTTTTTACGTTTATACGTTTTTTTGACCTGTAGCGAAACGCTTTTTTAGCACTCAAAAATCATATTTTACACCCAAGATGAATCCGCCGTATTTCTTGTCTCCAAGGTAGTTTACGTACGGCGAAAGTTCGTATTTAAAAATAAGTCCAATATTTTTATAATTGATTCCCGTACTTAGCCCATAATTTATTTTTTGATCAAAGAAACTTTTTACTTTGTCATTAAAAAATTCATTGTTTGGCGAATATATTTCATATCCTGCATATACGCCAGCTTCCACACTGTAGTCTCCAAATCGTTTTTCAAGATTGGAAAATAAGTTGAAACTCAGTTCTCCTTTGTTAAACCGAATACTATCTTTTTTGAAGTGTAAGTTTCTAAGTTGCAAACCAACTCCGTAATTGAATGCATAGTCTTTTTTGAGTTCGTTTTTAAATTCATACGACAGTTCCACAACATAAGATGTTATGATTTGATAATCGTTTGGTGTAAAGAAACCATTGAGACCCACCATAATATCTGTGTTTTTATATATAGGCGACGCTTTTTTAGATGTTTGCTTGTTTGTCTTTTTACGTTTCTTTTTTAGTGTTTCCGGCGAAATGAGCGTCCAATTGTATATCTGTAAATCTTCAGCTTCTGCGATGATTTCTTCATTTCCTATTGTTTTTGAAGCTTTGGTAGCGTTTTCAACTGCAGTTGATTGTATGTTTTGTTGACTACTATATATGGTATTATTTTTTGTATCGCTTCCGCGAGATTGTGCTTTTGAAGCCGTTTCTACCACGCCGTTTCCACTTCCACGAACTTTGTTTCCTGACTGGTTTTTTGTTTTTGTTTGCAACGTATCATGTGTACTTACTGCGTTTTTTTCAGCTTGACTGAGTGTAGTTGAATCTGAATTCGAATCTGAATCTGAATTCGAAGTTGAAGTTGATGTTGAATTCGTGTTTTCTGTGTTTCCAGATTTTTGCTGTTCTGTATTTGTATTCGTTATTGAATTATCATTGCTGCTTTCGTTAAAATTGATTCCTTGGTAAATTCCAACCGAACTTATAAGCACAAAGAATAGTAAGAGATATAGCAATCTTCGCTTTTTTCTTTTTTGCGCTAGTTTTCCTTGAACAATGTCCCAACCATTTGAGGAAGGCGTTGCTTCACGACCCGAAAGTTCACTTTTGGCAAGTGCGTCTATGTAATCAAAATCTTCCATTGGACTTTTTTGTTGTTAATTGTTCTTTTAATAGTCTTCGCGCTCTGAATAAGCGAGTTTTTGAAGTAGCTTCTGGAATGTTGAGCAATTCGGCAATTTCTTTATGCGAATATCCTTCTACCGCGTATAGATTGAATACGAGTTTGAATTCTACAGGCAATTGCAGGATCAAGCGTTGTATTTCTGAAACTTCAGCTACTGGTTGTTGGTAGGTTTTTTGATGTTCTAGTATGGTATCACTTTGTTCAGAGATAAGAAATTTCTTTTTTCGTAGAAACGACAAGCTTTCGCGAATCATGATTTTACGAACCCAACCTTCAAAGCTTCCTTCTTGTTTGTATTTTTTTATGTTGAAAAAGACTTTTACAAAACCGTTATTCATGACTTCTTCCGCCATAGATCGGTCAGAAATAAAGTTCAGACAAGTTCCTAACATTTTGGGCGCTAACGATTCATAAACTGCTTTTTGCACCAGTTCATCATTCGCTCGCAACCCATCAATGTCATGTATTTGTGTGTTAACTTTTCCCAAAAATGGTTGACCTATTTGATTGTTTTGTATTTTAATTGCTTTTAACAACTGACAGCTTGTATTTCAATTGGAATTAAAATAAAGTCTGTGCTCATATCATAATCAATCCGCACATATATAGTTTGTACGCTTGCTATATTTTGATACGAGTTTAAAGGTAATGGATTTGTTTGACTGTTGGCATCTATTTCTGTTTCATAAAATGCAATGGTATCATTTGCCGTTAATTCGTCCAAATCTTTTATTTCAATGATACAAGGTATGTATTCTTCAAATATAAATTCGGAAGTTTCAGAACCATCAATGTCTTCGCATTCTACAAATATCAGTTCCGTACAATAGTTTTCCTCTTCGCACTCTTTTGTCAGTGTTATGACGACATCGTCAATGTTTGTAAGTTGCATCATGTTGTCTGATAAGATTTCTGTTTTCCAATCAAAATTCCAGTCGTCTGCTGTGGCACTTGCTGCTTCAAACGCAATGTTGATGTGCAATTCGTCTTCAATGAAATATACAATACGTGTGCCTTCAAATAGTTCGCCGTTGTTATAGAAGTTAAATGTTCCGTCTTCTGCAATATCAAATACTGCATTTTCATAGGTATCTACCGTAGGATCATCATGACTGACAATCCAAACACATTCTTGCAATAGTTGACGACAGTTTCCAGCAATGGTAGTTTGTTGTAATTCGATACAATCATCAATAGCTTGTTTGAGTTCATCTTTGTCCTGAATTAGAAATTCGTCTCCATTTTCCAGTGTACTTTGAATAGGAAAATTGATTCCAATACTGTTTCCTGCGGCTATGTTTTCTAAGATAGTGCTAAATTGTGCATCGCTGGAAACGACATGTTGCGCTACAACTTCTACATTGCTATTAAATTCTAGCATTGTAAACGAGTAAATGAATTTGATACAGGTAATTTCTGCGTCCGAATCTGTGTCGGCAACGCGCGCTATTAAACCGAAAAGCTCCGATTCTTTTTCAATTAGATTTTCAATATTAACAGTTCCTATTTCTTCATTATCATCTAAATCCGAACAGGAATTCACACATATGACTAAAAAACTTACGATACATACTTTTAATAAATGACTTCTCATAACAATTGGTATTAATGTTCTGTATATAGAGACGCATCATTTTTTGAAAAGGTTCCCAAAAACGTAAAAAATGTTACTTTTTTTGGTCGTTGATGTTTAATTCATTGATTTTCTGAATGATTAAATCTGTTTTTTCCTGATAGGCATCTACAGGTTTTTCATCATCAAAACCAACAATATTTTTGTAAATTACGTATAAAGGTATATGTACGAACGTCATGGTAGCGATGAATCCAAATCCGCAAAGAAGCATTCCAACAACGACAGAAAAGAAACTTACAATGAAAAGAAATCCTAAGGAAATTAACCATTTTTCTGTACCGAGCTTGAAACCAAGACTGATAATATCTTTTACGTTCAGTTCATAATTAAAGGTGAAAATAGTAATGCCGTAAAAAATTGGAACAATTAAATATACCAATGGAATGTACGACAAGTAATATGCCGAAGGAATACTAATTGCCATGGCAATTGCTCCTAAAAGCAGAAGTTTTGAATAGTATGTTTTTTTAAAGAAAAAAAAGAAATCATGATAACCTTGTCGGTTGTGATCTTTCATTTTACAAATACGGATAAATGCTGCGGAAATTGCTATAAAAACAGCGGCTGCAAGTACAGAAAATATCCCACTAAATATAATTGAAAATATTTCAAAACGATCATCATTTGAACTATGTAAGTCTATAAATTTCGAAGAAATTCCTAATGATAAAAGTGTAATCATGTACGGTATAAAACATAAAATTGCCATACCAGCAGAAACTACTGAAATAAGCAAACTACTTAGCAATGCTTGTCCCCAAACTTTAGTAAATAGCGTTCCTGACTCACTCATTATATGTTCAAATGACAACTCTTTTTCAGCTTCTATTTTTTCCTGCAATACTTCTTTATTCATAGCTATTCATTTCAATCGGTCACAAAAATAGCAGAATTATTGAAAGCCTTTTCATTTAAGCAAAAAAGATCGGACGTTATTTAACATGCCATTATGTCACTTGTTTTGAAATAATTCTATCTTTGCATCTTAATTGATAGCAAACTACCGTTTAGACTACAACATACATGGAGAAGATTATAGACGAAAGCAAACAAGGAGAAAGCATTGTTTTAGCAAAAAAACCTGAAAATACACGAAAATTGTATATTGAAAGTTATGGTTGCCAGATGAATTTTGCAGATAGCGAAGTAGTGGCTTCTATTTTGGCTAAGGAAGGTTTTAATACCACGGATCGATTGGAAGAAGCCGATTTAGTATTGGTAAATACTTGCTCTATTCGTGACAAAGCAGAACAAACAGTTCGTAAACGTTTGGAAAAATACAATGCCGTAAAACGTCATAATCCAAAGATGAAAGTAGGTGTGTTGGGCTGTATGGCAGAACGCTTAAAGAGTAAATTTTTAGAAGAAGAAAAAATAGTAGACATGGTCGTTGGACCAGATGCTTACAAAGATTTACCAAATTTGATTGAAGAAATTGACGAAGGTAGAAACGCTGTAAATGTAGTCCTTTCTAAAGATGAAACTTATGGCGATATTGCGCCAGTTCGGCTAAATACAAATGGTGTCAGCGCTTTAGTTTCTATCACGAGAGGTTGCGATAACATGTGTACATTTTGCGTAGTTCCGTTTACACGTGGACGCGAACGTAGTCGTGATCCGCAATCGATTTTAGAAGAAATTCAAGAACTTTCAGATAAGAATTTTAAGGAAGTAACCTTATTAGGACAAAATGTAGATAGCTTTTTATGGTACGGCGGCGGCTTGAAGAAAGATTTTGAAAAAGCGTCTGAAATGCAAAAAGCTACGGCGGTCAATTTTGCAAAGTTGTTAGATATGGTAGCAACAAAATTTCCAAAACTACGCGTTCGTTTCTCCACTTCGAATCCACAAGATATGCATGAAAATGTATTTCATGTGATGAAAAAACACAAAAACATTTGCAAACACATACATTTACCTGTGCAAAGTGGAAGCAATCGTATTTTAAAAGAAATGAATCGTTTGCATACGCGTGAAGAATATTTTACGTTAATAGATAAAATTCAGGAAATATTACCTGGCTGTGCAGTTTCACAAGATTTAATTGCTGGTTTTCCAACCGAAACCGAAGAAGATCATCAAGATACTTTATCTTTAATGGACTATGTAAAATATCATTTTGGATACATGTTTACCTATTCTGAACGCCCTGGAACAATGGCTGGAAGAAAAATGGAAGACGACATTCCTGAAGAAACAAAAAAACGAAGACTTGCAGAAATTATTGAACTGCAACGAAAACATAGCGCATTTAGAACTCAAGCGTATCTAAATACAATACAAGAAGTACTGATTGACGGCACTTCTAAAAAATCAGATACGCATTGGAAAGGAAGAACCTCTCATAATACAGTTGTGGTTTTTCCTAAAGAACACTATCAACTTGGCGAATTTGTCAATGTAAAAATAAACGATTGTACATCTGCAACTCTTATTGGAGAAGCGATTGCACATTCAGAAAACAATTAAACACAAAAAACCAACACTCTAACAATAACAAAATGAAAAAAACACTTTTATTAACTTCAATACTTGTAGCTTTTTTATGCTTTTCATGTGATGATGAACCTATAAATTTTGATATTGAAGTAACAAATCCGACAGTTCCTACCGATCCAACAGATCCTACCAACCCAACAGATCCAACGAATCCTACGGATCCAACAAATCCGACTACAGGTCAATTATCTGTGTATACATATGATGTAACAACGAATGTGCCTATTTTTGGCGAAATCATTACAGATACCGATTTTAATATTCAAAACGGTGCTGTAACAAGCGCTAATATTGAAATTACAACCTTTGGCGTTATGGTAAATTCACTCAGTACATTTACAAGAGAAACAAATGGAAATCTTACACTGATAGAAGATAATGCTGGTGGAATGCCAACAAACAGGACTACAATTACATATGACGGCGCAAACATTTCGCGCATACAATATGAATTCTTAGAAGATCCTACAGAAAACTATACATTCAATTTTACCTACACAGGAGATACTGTTGAAAAAACAATCGAAGGTTCTACCGTAACCACTACATATACATTTGATGCTGCTACAAGTAGAGTATCACGTGTTGAATGGTTTGATGCAGGTACATCTACACGTGTAGAAACATTTACCTACGCTAGTAACGGAAACTGCATGTCATCAACTGTAGAAGCCAACGGAACAACAGAAGTAAATAACTATACGTATGATACATTTACAAATCCATTAAAAGCGGTATTTGCAGATCAATATCAACTTTCTGTATTCAATACGGAAGAAGAGGAAGATATCGGCGGAACACTTGCCAATTTTCACAGTGAAAACAATTGGATCGCTGGAGAAACTCCACAAGGAAATTTCAACTTCAATCCGCAATATGACGCCAACAACAATATCATCAGTAAAAGTGGAAATTACGATTTAGGCGATGGCGTAACTATTGCTCAGTCTGAAGCGTATCAATATTAAAAAAGCACGCTAAAATTAGGTATAACTCATAAAAATTAGTCCAATGAAAAAAACGTTTGTATTGACAACCATAGTATTGGCATTTTTATGTTTTTCATGTGATAATGAGCCTGTTGACTTCGAAATTATTGTAGAAGAAGTTCCCGCAGTTGTAAATCCTACAGAACCTGATCCTGTAGATCCAATGAATCCTGATCCTAATCCGCCAACAGATCCAGGAGGCGACATTCAATTAAGTAATTACAACTACGGAAAAGTATTTACGAGTAATGGAAGCGACACTTCGTTTACGACAGATTTTACAATTAATAGTCAAAATCAATTTCTATCACAAAATACAAGTTTAACCTTTTTAGGAATAACGGTAGATGCAAATGCTGCTATTATTAGAGATCAAAATACAAGAGTTATTGGAGCCATAACAAGAATTGGTGGAGTAATTACCAATAGAGCTTCAGTGACCTACAATGTTGGAAAAATTGCAACTATTGTTTATGAAGATTTAGAAGATGCTACGGAAAATTTCACATTTACATTTTCACATTTCGTCAATGAAGTAACACGTGTAAAAGAAGGAACAATATACAGCACAAAATTTACATTTGATGATGATAACAGACTTATAAAAAGAGAAACGATGGAAAGCGGTGTTGTTGTCAAAACAGAAAACATTACGTACGACAGCAACGGCAACTTAGTCTCCGCAGCAATTACGGGACAAGATCCAAATACATTTACATACACACATGACACCAATCAGAATCCATTAAGTCTGACGATGAATGATTTGTATAAATTTTTAATATTCTATGATGAATATGACGATCAATATGAGCATTGGCAAGCCATGGTGTACAGTAATAACAATGTTACAGGAGTCACAACTATGCAAGGAGCATCAAACTTAGATGTACAATACGATGCAGGCAATAGAATCATCAGCAGAAGTGGCACATTATATTCATCGCTGCCAAATATCTCAAATGACGTTATCATTACCATCGATGAAACTTTTCAATACATAAATTAAAAAACAACGCACAAAAACATGGAATCCATACAAGCTATAAAACAACGTTTTGGAATCATTGGAAATGATGCTGGACTTAATCGTGCTATTGAAAAATCGATTCAAGTAGCTCCAACAGACATTTCGGTACTTGTTACTGGTGAAAGTGGTGTTGGAAAAGAAAGTATTCCAAAAATTATACACTCACTATCGCACAGAAAACACGGGAAATACATTGCAGTAAACTGTGGAGCAATTCCAGAAGGAACTATCGACAGTGAACTATTTGGACATGAAAAAGGAGCCTTTACTGGCGCAACACAAACGCGAAATGGATACTTTGAAGTTGCCGATAACGGAACTATTTTTTTAGATGAAGTTGGCGAATTGCCACTGACAACACAAGTGCGCTTATTGCGTGTGTTGGAAAATGGAGAATTTATAAAAGTAGGTTCGTCCAAAGTACAAAAAACCAATGTTCGTATAGTAGCTGCAACCAACGTTAATATGTTTGAAGCGATCAAGAAAGGAAAATTTAGGGAAGATTTATACTATCGTTTAAGCACCGTTGAAATATTACTTCCGCCGTTGCGCGCACGAAAAGAAGACATTCATTTGCTATTCAGGAAATTTGCTTCTGACTTTGCTATGAAATACAAAATGCCTTCCATTCGTTTGGACGAAAACGCTGTTGCAATACTCACAAAATATCGTTGGAACGGGAACATTCGTCAATTGCGAAATGTAGCCGAACAAATATCTGTGTTAGAAGAAGATCGAAGAATTTCAGCCGAAACGTTACAGCAATACTTGCCAAATGCAACTGGAAACTTGCCCGCAGTTATAGAAACGTCCAAAAGTGAAAGTGACTTTAGCTCAGAACGCGAAATTCTTTACAAAGTACTCTTTGACATGAAAAGTGACTTAAATGATTTAAAAAAACTTACCATGGAACTCATGCAAAATGGAGTTTCTCAAAAAGTACAAGAAGAAAATGAAAGCCTAATTCAAAAAATATACGGCTCTGATGATGATGAAGTTTTCCATGAAGAAGAAGAAGAAAACATCAAACTATTGCCTGTTTCGCCTGAAGTTACTGTAGTTCCTGAAACCGACAAATATCATTTTGCAGAAGAAATTGAAGAAGAAGAAACACTATCGCTTCATGACAAAGAGCTCGAATTAATAAAAAAAGCACTCGAACGCAACAAAGGAAAACGCAAAGCTGCCGCAAGCGAATTAGGAATTTCAGAACGCACATTATATAGAAAAATCAAACAATTCGATTTATAATTCATACCGATGAAAAACATCAAAATATATAGTACCACAATTATCATTTCACTCTTATTACTAAGCTGTAAATTTTACAACTTTACAGGAACAGGAGATCTAAAAGCTGAAACCTATCAGGTAAACTTCTTCCAAAACAGTGCTCCAATAGTAGAGCCAGGATTGGATATTGATTTCACAAACGCTTTACAAGATTTAATCCAAAACCAAACAAGTTTAACGCTTGTACGATCTAATGGAGATTTAATATATGAAGGTGAAATTGTTGAATATCGAATTTCACCTATGACAGCTACAGCAAACAATACTGCGGCTCAAAACCGCTTAACGATTGGTGTGCAAGTTCGTTTTACACATAATAACAGACCTGAAGATGACTTTGATCAACGTTTTTCGTTTTTCTACGATTATCCTGCAAGTACACAATTAGCATCAGTACAATCGATAGCTTTTGAAGAAATATTTGACCGTATCACATTAGATATTTTCAATGCAAGTTTAGCAAATTGGTAACACCATGAACATCTCTGATTTTACATACATTCTAAAAAATCCTGCGTATATCAATGCTGCGCAAACGGAAGCTATTGGCGATATCTCAAAAGAATTCCCTTACTTTCAAGCGGCGCATATTTTATACTTAAAAGGATTAAAAAATCAGGATAGTTTCAAATACAATCAAAGTCTAAAAGTAGCCGCTGCACACACAACAGATCGCAGTATTCTATTCGATTTTATAACATCTGAATTATTTGAGCAACACGAAACTTCAAACGCAATAAAAGAAGCACAACGCAATCCTGATGCTATTGATATCCATGAAATTCCTGTAGAAGTTGAAGAAGTCACTGTAGATAAAAATCTTCGCATGGAAGATGCTATCAAAACAAAAATACAAGAAGCAAATGCCATTCTTGATCCAAACTTATTTCAACCAAAAGTACCACAAACTCCTTTAATAAAGGTAGAAGAAGACAGCATTCAGGAAGAAAAAACCATTGAAGAAATAACTGAAAAAGTAGTCGTGCCAGAAGAAACATTACAACTTGGAAAACCGCTACAATTTCAGAAAAAAGAAAAACACTCTTTCTCAGAATGGTTGCAACTAACCAATTTAAAACCTATTGATCGTTCAGACGAAACAAAAGAAACGGAAGAAACTCAAAAGTCACAACAAGCAGAAACGAACACAGATAGTACTGTAGCGGAAAACGAAAAAGACAAAAGATTCAATCTGATTGACAAGTTCATCGCAAAAAATCCGAAGATAAAACCGAAGCCAACACTTGAAAAAACAGTCAATCTTGCAAACGTTTCAACCGTTGACCAATCTATCTTAATGACGGAAACATTGGCAAAAGTATATTTGGAGCAAAAGAAATATAAAAAAGCAATTAAAGCTTATAATATATTAATTTTGAAATATCCAGAAAAAAGTGGTTTCTTTGCAGACCAAATTCGAGCAATAAAAAAAATACAACAAAATAATTAGTACAAAATGAGTTCAACTTATTACATTTTTATAATCTTAATCCTTATTGTAGCATTCTTATTAATGTTAGTAATAATGGTACAAAATCCAAAAGGTGGAGGATTATCTTCTTCTTTCGGAGGTGGCGGAAATCAGCAAATTGGTGGTGTTCAAAAAACAACCGATTTCCTTGATAAAAGTACATGGGCATTAGCAACCATCTTAATTGGTTTAATTTTAGTAACAAACTTTACCAACTTAAGCAGCGCGAGTGGAAAATCGAAAGTAGCAGGAGACACAGTTCCTACTACTGAGCAAACTACTCCTCCAGCAGACTCAAACACAAATACAACTGACGAAACTAACACTGACGGACAGTAATTTTTTCGAACGTATACGATACAAAATGCCAGCTTATGACAAGCTGGCATTTTTTGTTTCAATTTGTCAGCATTTCTACAATGGCATAATTTCTGACTATATGCTACTCGTAAAAATTAACATAATTAATCAATAAAAAATATTTAACAAAATGAGCAAAGTTAACATCAAACCACTAGCAGATAGAGTTTTGATTGCCCCATTGCCAGCGGCGACAAAAACGGCTTCAGGGCTTTACATTCCAGACTCAGCGCAAGAAAAGCAACAACGTGGAACTGTTGTAGCAGTTGGATCAGGTAAAAAAGATGAACCAATGACGGTAAAAGTTGGTGATACGGTTCTTTATGGAAAGTTTTCTGGATCTGAAATTAAATATGAAGGAGCAGATTACATCATTATGAGAGAAGACGACATTTTAGCAATTATTTAATTGAAAGAATAACAAAACTAAAAAAACATGGCAAAAGATATAAAATTTGATATTGAAGCACGCGACGGATTAAAACGTGGTGTGGATGCATTAGCAAATGCAGTAAAAGTAACCTTAGGACCAAAAGGAAGAAACGTAATTATAAGCAAATCATTTGGTGCGCCGTCAGTAACAAAAGATGGTGTTTCGGTAGCAAAAGAAATTGAGCTAGAAAACCCATTAGAAAATATGGGAGCACAAATGGTAAAAGAAGTAGCTTCTAGAACAAATGACTTAGCAGGAGACGGAACTACAACAGCAACCGTATTGGCACAAGCAATTGTAAAAGAAGGTTTAAAAAATGTTGCCGCTGGCGCAAATCCGATGGATTTAAAAAGAGGAATTGACAAAGCAGTCGCAGCAATTGTGGAAGACTTAAACAAGCAAGCTAAAAAAGTGGGCGACTCTTCTGAAAAAATAAAACAAATTGCGTCTATCTCTGCAAACAATGATGAAGTCGTTGGAGATTTAATCGCAAAAGCGTTTGGAAAAGTTGGAAAAGAAGGTGTGATCACTGTTGAAGAAGCAAAAGGAACAGATACAACAGTTGATGTTGTAGAAGGAATGCAGTTCGACAGAGGATATTTATCTCCATATTTTGTGACCAATTCTGAAAAGATGGAAGCAGAGTTAGAAAGTCCATACATCTTATTATTTGATAAGAAAATTTCTTCAATGAAAGACTTAATGCCAGTGTTAGAGCCTGTTGCTCAAACTGGAAAACCATTACTAATCATTGCAGAAGATGTTGATGGAGAAGCATTAGCAACTTTAGTAGTCAACAAACTAAGAGGTGCGTTAAAAATTGCAGCAGTAAAAGCACCAGGATTTGGTGACCGTAGAAAAGCAATGTTAGAAGATATTGCAATCCTAACTGGTGGAACGGTAATTTCGGAAGAAAGAGGTTTCACGTTAGAAAATGCAACAATTGATCAATTAGGAACTGCTGAAAAAATTACCATTGACAAAGACAATACGACTATTGTAAATGGCGCTGGAGATCCAGAAATGATCAAAACACGTGTCGGACAAATAAAAGCACAAATAGAGTCTACAACTTCTGATTACGACAAAGAAAAACTACAAGAACGATTGGCTAAATTAGCTGGTGGAGTTGCTGTTTTATATGTTGGAGCTGCCTCTGAAGTAGAAATGAAGGAGAAAAAAGATAGAGTTGATGACGCATTACACGCTACAAGAGCAGCCGTTGAAGAAGGAATTGTTGCTGGTGGTGGTGTTGCATTGGTAAGAGCAAAAGGAGTTTTAGATAGCATTACAACTGACAACTTAGACGAAGTAACAGGTATCAAAATCATTGCACGTGCTATTGAAGAGCCATTACGTACCATTGTTTCTAACGCTGGTGGCGAAGGAAGTGTAGTAGTGTCAAAAGTAATGGAAGGAAAAAAAGACTTTGGTTACAATGCAAAAACTGACGAATACGTAGACATGCTAAAAGCAGGAATCATTGATCCTAAAAAAGTAACACGTATTGCTTTAGAAAATGCTGCATCTGTATCAGGAATGATCTTAACAACAGAATGTGCGTTAATTGACATCAAAGAAGAAGCGCCTGCAGGTGGAATGCCACCAATGGGCGGAGGAATGCCAGGAATGATGTAAAACACGCATTATTACATACTAAGTATATACGAAGGCCTTGAAAATCAATTTTCAAGGCTTTTGTTTTTTAGCCAAACGACGTTTAATAATTTTTTTGAGTTTCCTTAGATTTGGTACTTTTTTTGTGGTAAATTAATAACATCAAAACCATATACTATGAAAAAAAGCTACATTTTACTACTACTCATTTTCAGTTTTGTATCCTATTTACAAGCACAACAACAAAAAGCTGAAGAAAATTATACTACCTATTTCACACTTCCCAGAGAAACTTTACACGTACATTTGAACAAAACCTCTTACCTGTCAGGAGAAGAAATTTGGTTTAAAGGTTACGCATACGATCAAAGAAATCAATTATCTTCCAAAGCGACTACCAATTTTAATGTCGGTATTTACGACGCCAAAGGAAAAGAACTAAAAAGAGCGTTATTTAAAGGGGAAAATGGCGTAACCAAAGGAAACTTTCTAGTTGACTCTACTTTTGTGACTGGCACTTATTACATCAAAGCATCAACCAATTGGATGAAAAATTTTGACGATGATGGTGCGTTTGTTCAAAAAATAAAAATCTACACGGATCAAATTGATAGCTCACTAGATAACAAAGTTACTTTTGAAAGTGAAGTGGAAAATTTGTATGATTTTCAGTTCTTGCCAGAAGGCGGACATTTGGTAGCAAACACCAAAAATAATATTGGATTCAAAGTGACCAATACCAATGGAAAAGGTGTAAAAGCAACAGGAAGCATTTTTAATGAAAATAATGAAGAAGTTGCCGTATTTGAAAGCAATGCATTAGGACTTGGTAAATTTTTATTTCAGCCAAAAGCAAATCAAAAATATACTTCAAAAATTGTACTAAATTCTGAGGAAACCATCGTAAAAGACGTTCCTGCTGTGAAAAATCAAGGAATTTCTATCATTATCAACAATTTATTTCTTGACAAACTCATTGTAAAACTCAACACCAACGAAGAAACGTTGCAAAGATTCAAAAAGAAAGACTACAAGTTATTAATCCACCAAAGTGGAAAACTCAAAACGGTTAACTTCAAATTTGACGATGGAATTTCAAAAACGATTACCATTTCGAAAGAAGAACTTTTTCAAGGTGTAAATACCATTACACTATTTGACGAAAATGAAAATCCAATCTTAGAACGCTTATTTTTTAATAAAAAAACGACTAAAAAGCCTTCAATTGTAATTTCGAAACTCAACACAATTAAAGATACCATATTACTATCAGCTCAACAATTTAATGTAGCCTCGCTAGCAAATATTAGCATTTCTATACTACCAGAAGAAACTGCCGCTTATGAGCCTGATCATACCATCATTTCTAGTTTTTTATTAAAACCATATCTTCGAGGAACTATTGAAAATCCTGCATACTACTTTACTAAATTTGATAGAAAACGTCAGTATGAACTCGATGTTTTATTACTCACGCAAGGTTGGAGCAAGTACAATTGGGACACTATTTTCAAAAATCCACCAGCAACACTATTTCCGTTTGAAAATGGCATCACATTACGAGGAAAAGTAAACGTTCCTGCTTCTGGTATTGATCGATTATTTATGTATGCTACAAAAAATCATCCTGCACAATTTATTGATTTACAAGAAGATCAATCATTCATTATCAAAAATTTATACATTGAAGAAGATGAATCTGTTCGTTTTTCCTATCTAAACAGAAAAGGAATTTTTAAAAGACCTGGAATGTACGTTGCGTTCAACGTAACAGACAAAGAAGAATCTATTACTGAAATAGAAAATGAAGTGACTTCTAAGCTAGAAACAAATGATTTTGCCATTTCAGGAAGTTTCTTTGCTCCAGATTCTGAGAAATTAGATACTGTAGTGATTGAAGCTGAAAAAAAGAGAAAAAAAGACGACCCAATTGTTATATATGGTAATTATACAAGAGTAACGCTTGACACGTATCACAAATTTCCATTTTTAGCTGACTACTTAAGTTTTAACGGATATCTTGTTATTGAAAGATTTGGTACGGTAAGCATTCAACCAAGAAGTAGATTTTTAGGAACTCCATTGGTTATTTTTGATGGTGTACCACTTACTGATTTAAATTTAATATATCAATTATCAATGGCAAATATAGAAGACATATTAATTGACAAAATGGGTTCTGAATTTGGGCTTAGAGGTTCTGGTGGTGTGATAAAAATAAATTCACGAATTTCCCCTTTATATATTGAAGGTGAATTTGACAATGCGTTATTTTCGCAAGATAAAGCGCCGTACGCATTTAAAGAAGCCAAAGAATTTTATACTCCGAAATATAAAAATTACGATGACAATTTATTTAAAAAATATGGTGTTATTTCATGGATTCCAGAACTCAGTCTTACAGCAAATGAAGTTAAAGTGATTAAAATTCCAGACACAAAAACGGCGTATGCTGTCGTATACATTGAAGGAGTTACCAACAATGGAGAACTAATTTCTGAAAAGAAAATCATTGATTTACAACAAGCTTCACTAAAAAAATAATTCCTTTTTATAAAAATATACAATATATAAAAAACCTTGAAAATTAATTTTTTCAAGGTTTTTCTGTTTTACGTATCAAAAACACTATTTCACGCATTCAAAAGGTACGTTTACTCATTCTAACACTAAAAAATGACGGATTTAGGATATCTTTAAAAGTACGTCCATCAAAAACACGCCAACTATGAAAACAGTAGAAAAAATACGTTCACAGTTTTTGTTTTCTTTAACATTTCTATGTTTTTTTTGTGGTATTTTTAGTATCAAATTCAAAACCGATCATTTCAGCATGAAACGCATTTTACCACTACTATCCTTTTTTCTATTAATTTCATTCTCTGGATTCGCGCAATCAGACGCAAAAGCAGAAGATAGCTATACTGAATTCTTTAAATTACCACGTGAAACTATCTTTCTTCATCTCAATAAAACAAACTATTTGGCAGGCGAGGAAATTTGGTTTAAAGGCTATGCGTACGATCAAAAAAACCAATTAACTTCAAAAGCGTCCACAAATTTCAATGTTGGTATTTATGATGCAACAGGAAAAGAGGTAAAAAGGGCGTTATTCAAAGGCGAAAACGGATACACGAAAGGAAACTTTTTAGTCGATTCTACGTTCGTTACAGGAACATACTACATTAAAGCGTCCACAAACTGGATGCGAAATTTTAATGACAATGGCGCATATATTCAGAAAATACAAGTCTTTGGAAACAAAATCACCAGTGCAACTCCTGAAACCGTTTCCGAAAAAAACTACGATTTTCAGTTTTTGCCAGAAGGTGGACATATTGTAGCCAACACAAAAAATAATATCGGTTTTAAAGTCACAGATGCCAATGGAAAAGGAATTGCGGCGACAGGAAGTATTTTTAACGAAAATAATGAAGAAGTTACGACTTTTAAAAGCAATACATTAGGTCTTGGCAAATTTCTATTTCAACCCGAATCGGATCAAAATTACACCTCAAAAATTACCTTAGCGTCAGGAAAAACAATTGAGAAAAAGTTAGGTGTTGTCAAAAAACAAGGAATCACGATCATTATGAACAATCTGTTTCCCGATAGAGCCGTGATTACGCTGAACACCAATGCAGAAACGCTGGCAACTATCAACAATAAAAATTACAAATTGCTTATTCATCAAAGTGGGAAACTCAAAACGGTTAATTTCACATTTGACCAAGGAGCATCAAAAACAATTACAATTCCTAAAAAAGAACTTTTCAAAGGCGTTAATACAATTACAGTATTTGACGAAAACGAAAAACCAATAGTAGAGCGCTTGTTTTTCAACGCATTAGAGATGAAAAAATCAGCTATTTCAGTAGCTAAACTAAATAAAGTGAACGATTCTATTTTGATCGCTGTACAAAAATCAAACCTCAACACAACCGCAAATATTAGCATTTCTATATTGCCAGAAGAAACAGAAAGTTACGCACCAACAAACAATATCATATCGAGTTTTTTATTGAAACCGTATGTAAAAGGAGTTATTGAAAATCCTGAATATTACTTTGCAAAGTTTGATAGAAAACAAAAATACGAACTAGATATTTTATTGCTTACACAAGGTTGGAGCAAATACGATTGGAATACTATTTTTACCAATCCGCCAAAGCAAAACTATCCGTTTGAAAATGGAATTACCATCAAAGGGAAAGTAAATTCTCCAGCTTCTGGTGTGGACAGAATATTTTTATACGCGACGAAAAATCATAATTCTCAATTTATCGATTTGAGTGATGACCAATCATTTACGATTAGTAATTTCTTTATCGAAGATGGCGAAGAAATTCGTTTTTCTTACCAAGATAACAAAGGTGCCTTTAAAAAACCTGGATTGTATATTAACTATGCCATCACAAATCATATAGACAATATTAGCGATGTACTTCCTACCATTCCTGAGCTTAACACCACTACTACGATATCAAATGTAGCTTCATCCAACGATTTTTTTAGCGAAGATTCAGTTGATCTAGACGCGATTATTTTAGAAACGAAGAAAAAAACAGTCGAAGATTTAGATCCAACTTTGATAAACGGAAGATCAAGAGACGTAGATGTAGAAACCTATGCGCAGTTTCCGTTTGTAGCAGATTATATTCAAAATAACGGATATAGAGTTTTTGAAAATGCAGGCAGTGTTTCCATTACCTTACGAAATAGAATCAGTTTTGCTTCCGCAACATCTCCATTAATCTTTTTGGATGATGTACAATTGAATGATTTTGATATTCTCTATCAATTTTCAATGGGAAATGTTGAAAAAATTGTCATTGACAAAACTGGTGGCGGTTACGGACTTCGAAGTGCTGGTGGCGTTATAAAAATTTACACAAGAACAACCGCTTTATACCAAGATGGAGATAGTGACGTTACGATTTCAAACGCAAGTGTAGCGCCATTTGCATTTGCAAGTGCCAAGGAATATTACACACCAAAATACAATTCGTATAACAATAGTTACTTTAAAAAATATGGTGTCATTTCTTGGATTCCTGAAGTGGAACTTACGGAAAATAAAACAGCTGTCGTGAAAGTTTTTGATACGGGAACAAAACTTGTAACGGTATGGATTGAAGGAGTAACCAAAAATGGAAATTTAATTTCTCACAAACAAACCATCAACTTAAAAGATTAAACTTCTTCGTTTTTAATCTTGCGTTGGTAATAAAATGCAGGCAATAAAATCAACACAAAAAGTGGCTGAATTAAAAAACGACGGATATAAAAAGTAAGCAGATAATCTTCTGATAAATTGTGTTGAATAAAATAAAAATACAAAGCAATCAAAATCACAAAAGCGACTGCATACAAAGCTGCGCAAAGTTTTAACACATGTTTATTTTGAAATGCAACGTAAATAATTGCTAACGAAACCAGCATATTCAACGCGTAACGAAACATATGATTGACAACTAAAAGCCAAGCGTCATACGTGGGAATTGAAGCTTGCAAATAATCATGTTTAAAAAAATTCAGAAATGGATCATAAAAAAGTGTATCCTCAAAAGCACGAATCAATACTAAAATACTGAACAAAAAACCTGCTGCGATATATTTCCAAATCTTCCTCATACATCCATTACTTTTTTGAAAATCGTTTTACCCAAAACATCCACAGCAAAAACACCATTCCGTAAATAATAGTTGGAAACACAATATGATGTAAGATATTTTCATACTCAGGAAAACGATACAATCCGATTCCTAAAACTACAATTCGAAGCAAATTTGCCAAATACACACAAACGCTTCCTATAATTGCAAAAAAAAGTGTATTCTTAAAATTTCCTGTAAATGCAATCACAAACGTTATAAATAAAATCAACACACTGATAGAATTGCAACCTTCTACAATACGTCCAACATACGCATCATTGACCAACAACTTCATGGTAGGTTCTGTTTCATGTTGTGCTACTTGTGAATTGTAGCCAAACAAATCAATAATATACGCTGTTTGATCGGCTACAATGCGGGTAACTCCATCGGGTTCTCCTTCAAAATTTGACAAATACAAACTGTACACAAACGTTAAAACGATGTACACAATGAAGAATTTTAAAATAAATCCCAATGCTGATTTATACCGAAGAATAGTTTCTAACACAATTCAAATTAAAGATGCAACTCCTACAAACTTACTGCAAAAGCCGTTGAAAATCTCACATTTTTAATAAATTTTGTTCATTTGCTTTTTCAGACAACTTTATTCGATAACTAGAGAAAGATTTTTATACTTTTTTCGACTATTTTTGTGTTCATTAAAAAATTAGCATACATGAAATTTGCAACATACAAACCACAAGTAACTGAAATATTAGCAAACGAATCACTTTCTGTAGACGATCGTATGACGAAAGTTTGCGAATTATTACAAGAAAACTTTGAATATTATGATTGGGTTGGATTTTACTTTAAAAACGGCGACAAACCTGAATTAAAACTACGAGCATTTGCTGGCGAACCAACAGATCATACCATCATTCCATTCGGAAAAGGAATTTGCGGACAAGTAGCCGTTTCTAACGAAAACTTCTTAGTGCCAGATGTAAAAGCACAGGACAACTACATTTCTTGCAGTATCTACGTAAAAGCCGAAATTGTAATTCCGTTATTCCTAAATGGCGAAAACATTGGACAAATTGATATTGATTCGCACACAGTAGATCCATTTACCAAAGAAGACGAAGAGTTTTTGGAATTTATCAATGCGAAAGTGGCGGAAATTCTTAGTTAGTAATGAGAATTGAGATACTGCTGCTAGAAACTTTTTAGCTTACAATAAAACGCGATGCTGAGCTTGACTCAGGATCTAAAAAATTAAAACTGACGAATGGAATTTTAACCTGTTCGTCAGTTTTTTTATGAGTTAATTTTCGCATCAATTCTACCAATTGTATTAACCAGTACAAATTCTCTATTTTTATTTAGATAAGAACGTGTTTTTTAGGTGTTAATTATTACTTTTGCAGCTTCACAACAACACAATTAACAACGTAACTCGAATGAATTCCCTAAAACAAGCAACATCCGCTTTAATTTCGGTCTTCAGCAAAGATGGATTAGCTCCAATTGTTGAAAAACTTCACGCTTTAAACATTACCATTTACTCCACAGGAGGCACAGAAAAATTTATCAAAGACCTTGGTATTCCTGTCGTTCCTGTTGAAGATGTAACTTCTTATCCTTCTATTTTGGGCGGACGTGTAAAAACATTGCATCCAAAAGTATTTGGAGGAATTTTAAACCGTCAAAACAACGAAAGTGATGTTGCTGAATTAGAACAATATGAAATTCCACAACTCGATATTGTTATTGTAGATTTATATCCGTTTGAAAAAACAGTGGCTTCTGGAGCTGCTGAACAAGATATTATAGAAAAAATTGATATTGGAGGAATTTCGTTAATCAGAGCTGCGGCGAAAAACTTTGCAGATGTACTTTGTGTATCTTCAGTAAACGATTACGAAAACTTTTTGCACTTATTAGAAACGCAAGAAGGTTCTTTTTCAATAGAAGATAGAAAAACGTTTGCCGCAAAAGCATTCAATATTTCTTCACACTATGATACGGCAATCTTTAACTATTTCAATCAAGATCATGCAATTCCTGCATTGAAAGTGAGCGAAACGGAAGGAAAAGTATTGCGCTACGGAGAAAATCCACATCAAAGAGGATTCTTCTTTGGAAAATTCGATGAAATGTTCCAAAAATTACATGGAAAAGAACTAAGTTATAACAACCTATTAGATGTTGATGCCGCAGTAAACCTAATGAACGAGTTTACAAACGACGCGCCAACATTTGCCATTTTAAAACACAACAATGCTTGTGGCTTTGCGACGCGCGACACCATTCATCAAGCATATATAGATGCTTTAGCGGGCGATCCAGTTTCTGCTTTTGGAGGAATCTTAATTTCAAATACAAAAATTGACAAGCCAACCGCTGAGGAAATTCACAAACTTTTCTGCGAAGTTGTCATTGCTCCAGAATACGACACAGATGCGTTAGACGTTTTAAAAGGAAAGAAAAACAGAATCATTTTAATTCAAAATGAAGTTGCGTTACCTGAAATGCAAGTTCGTACTTGCTTAAATGGAATCTTACTTCAAGATAAAGATGGAAAAACAGATACGCTAGAAGGTTTAACATACGCTACCGAATTAAAACCAACAGAAACACAACTTGAAGACTTATTATTTGCTTCTAAATTGTGTAAGCATACAAAATCAAACACAATCGTTTTGGTAAAAAACAAACAATTGTGTGCAAGCGGAACAGGACAAACGAGTAGAGTTGATGCGTTAAATCAATCCATTGTAAAGGCAAATAGCTTCAACTTTGACCTTGACGGCGCAGTCATGGCAAGTGATGCATTTTTCCCGTTTCCTGATTGTGTAGAAATTGCAAATAATGCAGGAATAAAAGCCGTAATTCAACCAGGTGGATCAATAAAAGATCAATTGAGTATCGATTATTGTAATTCTAATGATGTTGCTATGGTATTTACTGGCACAAGACACTTTAAACATTAAAATTTTTATACCTTTGTAAGTCACTAGCACTGAATTACAAAACACATACAAACAGCAGACAAAACACATGGGATTTTTTGATTTCTTAACGGAGGAAATAGCAATAGATTTAGGAACGGCAAACACGTTGATCATTCACAATGACAAAGTAGTTGTAGACAGTCCATCTATTGTCGCCAGGGACAGAATTACCAATAAAATTATTGCTGTCGGACAGGAAGCTGCTCGTATGCAAGGAAAAACCCATGAGAACATCAAAACGATTCGTCCATTGAAAGATGGTGTAATTGCCGATTTTGATGCTTCTGAAAAAATGATCAGTCTGTTTATAAAAAATATTCCAGCGCTCAAAAAGAAACTCTTCCCACCTTCGCTTCGTATGGTTATTTGTATTCCATCAGGAATTACAGAAGTAGAAATGCGAGCGGTAAAAGAATCTGCCGAGCGTGTCAATGGAAAAGAAGTGTATTTGATACACGAACCCATGGCTGCGGCTATTGGTATCGGTGTCGATATCATGCAACCAAAAGGAAACATGATTGTTGATATCGGTGGTGGAACTACGGAAATTGCAGTTATCGCTTTGGGCGGAATTGTCTGTGACAAATCGGTAAAAGTTGCCGGTGACGTATTTACCAACGATATTGTATACTACATGCGTACACAACATAACTTATATGTGGGAGAACGTACTGCGGAAAAGATTAAAATTCAAATTGGAGCAGCAACAGAAGATTTAGAAGTTCCGCCAGAAGAAATGTCAGTACAAGGACGTGATTTACTTACAGGAAAACCAAAGCAAGTTCAAATTTCATATCGTGAAGTTGCCAAAGCCTTAGACAAATCGATCTTACGTATTGAAGATGCGGTTATGGAAACCTTATCACAAACTCCGCCAGAATTAGCGGCTGATATTTACAACACAGGAATCTATCTTGCTGGTGGTGGATCTATGTTACGCGGATTGGACAAACGTCTTTCTCAAAAAACAGATTTACCTGTATATATTGCCGAAGATCCATTACGTGCTGTAGTACGTGGAACAGGAATTACCCTGAAAAACCTAAGCAAATTCAAAAGTGTATTGATTAAATAAGAACATATAATCCATGCAACAGATTCTTAATTTTCTGATAAGGAATAAAAATTTTATTCTTTTTATGCTGTTGCTGTTTATATCGTTGGTTTTTACGATTCAATCACATTCCTATCACAAAAGTAAGTTTATCAATTCTGCCAATTGGTTAACGGGCGGAATTTACGAACAAGCAAATGGTGTTTCATCCTATTTCTCACTGAAATCTGAAAATGAAAAACTCGTTGAAGAAAATCGTAGGTTAAAAAGCCTATTATTTAGCAAGGAAGATAGCTTGACAAACATTCAATATATAGATAGTACTTCGTTTGGTACGGATTATTTGTTTCGTGCTGGAAAAATCATTAAAAACAGTTATTCTAAAATTGACAATATTATTTTGATCAACAAAGGAAGCTCGGACAGTATCAAAACAGATATGGGCGTAATTACTCCAAACGGAATTATTGGTGTGGTAGATAGAGTTGGTGGAAGTCATGCAACAGTCATTAGTATTTTGAATTCCAATTCGAAAATCAATGCCAAAATAAAGAATACCAACTTCTATGGAACACTGACGTGGAATGGAAAAAATGCAAATGTAGTGCAACTAGAAGATGTGGAAAAACTTGCCACTTTTAACGTTAATGATACGATTATTACTGGAGGAGATTCTACGTTATTCCCAAAAGGAATTCCTATTGGAATGATCAAAGATTTTAAATTAAATACAAAAGAAAATTTGTATGTTGTAGATGTACAATTGTTTAATGATATGACCAATTTGGAAAATATATATGTCATTGAAAATTTATACCGAGAAGAAATTGATAATTTATTAGCACCTGAAAATTAAATGGGTACAGTTGTTTTTTGGAATAGTGTACGATTCGTAATTGCTGTGTTGGTGCAAGTATTAATTTGCAACCACATTGACTTTTTGGGCTATATAAATCCGTTGGTGTATATCTATTTTTTGCTTTTATTTCCATTTAACGCCAACAAAAGCTTGTTCTTGGTAATTGCTTTTATATTAGGACTAACCATTGATATGTTTTCAGATACTGGCGGTGCACATGCTGCAGCTTGTGTTATTATTGCTTACATAAGACCTTTTGTATTGCGATTTTCTTTCGGAATCAGTTACGAGCATCAATCTATAAAACTAGAAAATACTGCTTTTGGACAACGAATGCTGTACATTATAATTCTTACATTTATCCATCACTTTTTTGTGTTTTTGTTAGAAATATTTAACATTTCTAACATACTTATTGTATTGAGAAACACGTTATTCTTTGGTATCTTTACCATACTAGTCATCACACTATCTGTAACCTTTTTTAGTCGAAAAAATTCATGAGAAAGCTGTTGTTATACTTTGTTATCATTTCTGTTGGAGTTATCTACACAGGAAGACTTTCGTATTTGCAATTGTTTAATGATAATGTCGTTGCCACAGATTTGACAAACGACAGTGCTATAAAAACCGTATATGATTATCCGCAACGTGGTTATGTATACGACCGAAATGGTGTTTTACTCGTTGCCAATCAGCCATCGTATGATGTGATGGTTATTCCTAGAGAAGTAAAAGAATTTGATATTCCTCAGTTCTGTAAATTATTAAAAATCACGGAAGAAGAATATCAAAAGAAAATTGAAAAAGCGAAACGGTATTCTTGGCGTATTCCGTCTGTATTTGTTGCACAAATGGCAAAGAAAGACTACGCGTATCTTCAAGAGAAAATGCATCGTTTTAAAGGTTTTTACATTCAAAAACGTTCCATTCGTAACTATCAAACGGCTGTTGGAGCCAATGTATTAGGTTCTATTGCAGAAGTAAACAATGCTGATTTAGAAAAAAATCCATATTATCAATCGGGCGAATTAATTGGAAAAACAGGAATTGAAAAATCATATGAAGACGTTTTACGCGGTGTAAAAGGTGTAAAATATATTCAAAAAGACATTCACAATAAAGTATTAGGTTCGTACAAAAATGGTCGTCATGATACACTTGCCGTGAATGGAAGAGACATTCAAATCACAATTGATAGCAAACTACAAGAATACGGCGAAAAGTTAATGATTAACAAACGTGGTGGCATTGTAGCTATTGAACCTTCTTCGGGAGAAATACTCGCCTTAGTTACGGCACCAAGCTATAATCCAAACTTATTGGTAGGGAGAAAACGTTCTAAAAACTACACAAAATTACATTACGACTCTATCAACAAACCATTATACGACAGAGGTTTATTAGCGATGTATCCTCCAGGTTCTCCATTTAAAACGCTAAATGCTTTGGTAGCTTTGCAGGAAGAAGTCATTACGCCACAAACCACATATACCTGCCGTAATGGCTATATATATGGACGTAGTGGCCGAAAAATGGGTTGTCACTGTGGAAGCGGAAAACGAAATGTTGTTAATGGAGTTGCCAAATCGTGTAATGCCTATTTTGCCAATGCATACCGACAAATTATTAGTAACTACGAAACACCACGTGAAGGAATGAACGTTTGGAGTAATCATATCAAAAGTTTTGGCTTGGGCGATTATTTTGACAATGACTTATCAACTGGACGAAAAGGGAGAATTCCAACAGGTGATTATTACACAGATAGTTATTTCAAACATAACAAATGGCATGTGCTAAACACCATTTCGAATGCTATCGGACAAGGGCAAGTAGAAATGACGCCAATTCAGTTGGCACACATGACGGCAACAATTGCGAATAGAGGTCATTATTTTACACCGCATATTATCAAATCTATTGATGGAAAACCTATTGAGAACGATCATTTTACAAAACCAAAATATACTACGATTGACAAAGAGCATTTTGAACCTGTCATTCAGGGAATGCACGATGTATTTAGTATGAAAAAAGGTGGAACTGCGAAATGGTTAAATGTTCCTGGTATTGAAATTTGTGGAAAAACTGGAACCGCTGAAAACTTTGCAATTATTGATAGTGTCCGAACGCAGCTAACCGATCATTCCATATTTGTAGCATTTGCACCAAAGGACAATCCGAAAATTGCCATTGCCGTTTTTGTAGAAAATGGATACTATGGCGCTCGCTGGGCTGGAAAGATATCTAGTTTAATGATTGAGAAATACTTAAAAGGCGAAATAACCTTGAAAGCGATGGAAAAACTCGTCTTAGAGAAGAGTTTAGAAGATGAATATGCAAAGCCACTAAGTGGAGAACCTTTTACCATTAATGAGTAGAGAAGTAAAATTTATAAAAAAAATTGATTGGTTTTCCATTCTCCTCTACTTTCTGCTAGTTGGAATTGGCTGGATAAATATTTACTCAGCATCTGTAACTACCGCTTCTACAGGGTTTTTAGACATGAGCGAATTGTATGGAAAACAGTTGGTATTTATTATTACAAGTATCTTTTTAATCATTTTAATTCTTTCCATAGAAGCCAAATTCTATGAACGATTTTCCAGTATTATATACATTGCAGGATTACTGAGTTTGATAGGTGTTATCATTTTTGGAAAAAACATTAATGGCGCTACTTCATGGTATGCTATTGGCGGATTTACGTTGCAACCTTCTGAATTTGCAAAAGTGACCACCGTATTAGCATTGGCTAAGTTTCTTAGTGACATTCAAACAAATATTTACAACTTCAAGCATCAACTTATTGCTTTTGCCATCATCTTGTCGCCACCTTTGCTCATTATGCTACAACCCGATGCAGGAAGCGCCATGGTATATATGGCTTTTTTCTTTGTCATGTATAGAGAAGGTTTGCCAGCAATTTATTTATGGATTGGTCTTTTACTAATTTTACTCTTTATCATTACCTTAAAATTAGGCTACATAATTACCATTGTTGCTACGCTGATTATTGGTTTGGTGTGTATCTTTTATTTCTTTAGAAAGCAATTAAAACGAAAACGACAGACTTCATTAGCCATTACTTCATTGGTGACTGCTATTATGTTCATTTTGGCGGTAAACTATATTTTTTACAATGTATTTAAACAACACCATCGCGATCGGTTTACGTTAGTATTAGGTTTAGAAAAAGATCCTGTAAAGCTTGAAAAGATGCGAAAAACCTTTGGCTTTAACACCAATCAATCTGAAATTGCAATTGGTTCAGGAGGTTTTTGGGGAAAAGGTTGGTTAAAAGGAACACGCACACGAGGAGATTTTGTGCCTGCCCAAGACACTGACTACATTTTTACCACCGTAAGTGAAGAATGGGGATTTCTAGGAAGCGCTATTGTTATCTTTCTATTTGTGGTGTTACTCTTGCGGATTTTGAACCGAGCCGAGCAACAAAAAAACAAGTTTAGTCGCGTGTATGGCTACAGTGTCGCCGCCATATTATTTTTCCATTTTGCTATAAATATAGGAATGGTTATTGGCTTGTTTCCAACGGTTGGAATTCCACTCCCTTTCTTTAGTTATGGAGGTTCAGGACTTTGGGGATTTACTATTTTACTCTTTATATTTATTAAGCTTGATGCCAATCGTATTAATGAGTGGTAAAGATTCACAATTTAAATCTATGAGATATTTAATTCTATGCCTAAGTCTAACACTCTTCACTTCTTGCACGAGCAAAAAATCAGCATCTGAAGATCTCTTAGAAGATTTCATTACGAAAATTTTCAAAAGTGATTCGTACACATTTCAAGACATTGAGGCTTTTATGATTCCTGAATATTTTGAAAAAAAACAAACGCTTTCAGAAGATAACCAGAAAATTCACAAAAGATATCTTGAAGAAATAGTCGCATACATTAGAAAGGATTTCAGAAAAAATAATTCAATGTATGAAATCATTGAAAAAGATAAATTTATACACAAAGATTATAAAGAGGTAGTTTACAAAGGAGCTGGAAAGGTATATTTTATGGTTTCTGGAGGAGAACCACTTGCCCTATTTGTAGTTGAAAACGAAAAACTATATGCGTTTTGTATTGATATCTACTTATCTAAAAAAGGACACTTAGTTCCCTATTTCTTTTTTGATCAAACAAAGTTATAATTAATTAATAAAACGAACATACCATTAATATTCGTCTTATCAGATATGTAAGCAAAATTAGTATCACGACTTAATTTGCTATTTTATAAATTGAACACTCTTTACATTTAAAAACATTCAATCATACAATAAACATCAAAAATACTTTCTATCTTTAGCATACAATATGTAATATTTTAATTTCCCCTACCAAAATTGAAATGAATTAGATGGAACAAATTATACTTTCGCTACTTAGAACCAATGGCTATTTAAGTGTAGATAGCGAACAGCTTAACCTGCAACTGTTATCACATCCTGAATATCCAAGCTTAAAATCGATTACAGATACGTTTGATTATTTTGAAATTGACAATATAGCGGCAACAGTACCAAAAGAAGCACTTTCAGAAATGCCAAAATCATTCTTAGCTTTGGTAAATTCTGATAACGGCGATGCCATCGTTTTGGTGGAAAAGAAACGGGGAATGATTCATATGTCATTAGCTGACGAAACCAAAGAAAAACTAACTGAAGAAGCATTTGTAACTCGTTGGACAGGCACTATTATAGCCGTGGAAGAAATTGAAAGTATTGCTGGGACACAATCATTCAAGGCAGCACTTCCCTATTTTGTTATTGCTATTGTAGCTGCTGTAAATGTGATGTTCGAATTTAGTTTGGCTTACCTCATCTATACGGCACTTACACTCGTAGGATTGTACATTAGTGTGCTAATTATCAGAGAAGATCTGGGCATTAAAAGCAAAGCCGTTGCCAAAGTGTGTGGTGCTATTTCTAAGAATAGTGATTGTGGCGACGTTATTACTACCAAAGGAAATTTACTATTCGGATTCATTTCATTAAGCGATGCCACTTTTGTATTTTTTGCAGCTTTATTCCTCATATTATCTTCTATCGGATTTAATCAAGATGTGCTATTTGCGTTGTCTTTAGCAGGAATTCCAGTGGTTTTGTATGCAATTTACCGACAAGGAATTGTGCTAAAAAAATGGTGTGCTTTGTGTTTACTCATTGCTGGAATATTATTTTTACAAACAGGACTTTTAGCGAGCACATATACGTATGAATGGTTATTTGACTTAGAATATATTGCGAAAGCGGCAGGAATATTTGGGTTAATCTATATCGCGTGGAATTACTGTAAAGGATATTGGGAAAGTCATGAAAAATTAGGAAATACCGAACGTGATTTCTTAAAGTTTAAACGAAATCCTGAGTTATTTAAAACCTTACTTCAAGAGCAAACAGTCATTAATCCAGGTGTAATTCCAGCGCCATTACGCGTCATATTTGGAAATCCAAAAGGTGCCATTCAACTACAAGGTGTCACAAATCCGTTATGTGGTTTTTGTACAGCGGCTTTTGAGTCGTATGACAAATTATTAAGTACGTATGGAAACGATATTCGCTTGGAATTTATTTTTAATGTTCCAGAGAATGCTGAAAATAAAAGCACAAAAATTGTTTCACGACTTGTAGATTTATACCAACAAGATCCTAAAAAAGCATATATTGCCTTAAAAGAATGGTTTGCCAATAGAGATATTGAAGCGTGGCATGAAAACTTTGGTTTTTCCGAAAATCCAATGGTTACACAAGTATTGGATGCACATCGTGAATGGGCAAATATTAACGGAGTAAATTATACACCTGCGAGTATTTTGAACAATAATTTCTTTCCAAAAACCTATGAAATAAAGGATTTACCGCTATTCATTCAGGATATGATTTTGGAAACACAACAAGAAACACAAGAAAATGCTTCATAAGTCGATTGAACTAATTGCTGTTTCAACATCGTTTAAAAGGCAGGAATACACTAGAAAGAAGGTATTATTTTATTAGTTATTTTTATAAAATTGACTATACATCTTTTCTTCCCATCACTGTGTTTATATAGTTTTGACTCATTACAAATTTTAAAATCTTTTTATTATGTTAGAAAAATTTTCGAGTTTAGGAAGAGTCCTAACCAAAAACGAGCAACAAGCAATTAATGGTGGAGATCATATTTATTGTAGTATGTACGCAGCAGATTCAACAAGAAATTTCCCGAATTATTTTGCTCAGGTTTATGATGCATGTATGTTTATAGAAGAACATGGAGGCACAATGAATGGTTGTGATTACGGACCATGCCAATAGTGAATGTCTTATGACTTAAAGCGACTTTGAAGTCGCTTTTCTTTGCTTTTTATAGTTTATAAAGTTGCCACTATCGAAAACTCCATTGTTTGTAACTTGTAGAAGCTTCCAATTTATTTTCTTTTGAATCGTCCAATTCAGGAAAAAAGTCAATGCCTGTACGTTTTTCAATTTCGTCAATTGATACTACAAACTCGTATAAAGGTTTGTCTGCGTCTTTATGCGGCATTAGAAATGCGATTGTTTTGGTTTGTCCGTTTGTATTATCTAATAAAATCTTATAGAAATAATTGGGCACAGCAACTTCTTCGTTCCCGATAGTTTTGAGTCCTTTTTCTAAAATTCCACCTGTAATCACATAAACGACGTCATATTTTTTTGCCCAATAGCGTACTTTTTGCTCCAATCGGTTCCAAATACCAGCGTTAAATTCATGTTTTTGAGGAGAAATATTACTAGTTAAAAATGTTTCTGTAAAAGCTGATTTGGTATATTTTCGATCGGCTGCTGGACACAAATGTCCACGGTCGTAGCCAGATTTTTTATAGTTTCGCCAATGTGCCGATTCTGTTGCTATGGAATTGTCTTGCTCAAAATATGGGCGTTTAAAATCTGTATATACGACTTGATTCTTCTTCAATTCATATGCAACCCATTCTGCTTGCTCAAACGCTTCGTGATAGGATAACGAATATCCTTCATGATGAATTACTTGTCCTGTTGTTGAACTTGGCAAATAGAATTCATTTGTCAATGCTTTCGGATTGCTATTTGTCGTTCTACTTCCATGAATTTCCTCATTTGGATCGTAGACACTACCTTCTGCAAGTTGATCACCATATTGCTCGTATACCACAAAAGCTGCACCGATCAATAGTATTAATAAAGTATATATTTTGTTTCTTTTCAAGGTGTTGAGTTCTTTGTTATTGGGTCTTGGGTGTTTTGAATTTTGGGTTTTGGGTCTTGGGTTTTGGGTATTCCTCATTCCTCATAAATAGTTCTCCCAATTTTCATCCTAATTTATTCTATGTTATCTGTTCTATGCTCTTTACTCTCTGTTCTTTGTTCTCTGTTAAGTTGTGGAGTTGCTTAACTTAAATTGTACCGTTTTTGATTTAACATTGATATGGGTTTTTGGTTTTTGGGTCTTGGGTGTTTTGGTCTTAGGTTTTAGGTTTTGCATATTCCTCATAAATAGTTCTCCCAATTTTCATCCTAATTTGCTCTATGTTCTCTATTCTTTGCTCTCTGTTCTTTGTTCTTTGTTCTTTGTTCTTTGTTCTTTGTTCTTTGTTAAGTTGTGAAGTCAAACAGAAACCTCAATACTAAATTCTCAATACTCAATACTAAGAAACCTAATTTTTCACATCCAACGCATCACGCAGCGCGTTTCCAACTAGCATAAACGCCATTACTAAACTCATGATAGCAAGTCCTGGAATAATAGCCAAATACGGTTTTCCAAGAATGATATAACTGTAATGGTCTTTTATCATTGCGCCCCAACTTGGCATTGGTGGTTGCGCACCGATTCCTAAGAAACTCAATCCGCTTTCTATTAAGATTGCCGCTGCAAAGTTAGCTGCCGAAATTACAATAACTGGCGCCATAATATTTGGCAATATATGCTTAATGATGATTCTAAAATCGTGATATCCTAACGCACGCGCCGCCGTAACATATTGCATTTGCTTTACACTTAATACTTGCCCACGAACAATTCTGGCAACTTCTACCCACATGGTTAATCCTACAGCGACAAACACTTGCCAAAATCCTTTTCCTAGTGTTAACGTAATTGCAATGACTAATAGTAATGTAGGAATGGACCACGTTACATTGATAATCCACATGATAACCGCATCTACTTTTCCTTCAAAATACCCTGCTAATGCGCCTAACGAAATACCTATGAGCAATGATATAAATACCGCAACAAAACCAATGGTAAACGATATTCGCATTCCAATGAGCATTCTACTGAGTACGTCTCTTCCGTATTTATCAGTTCCTAAACGAAATGTTTTTTGTTGAATAAACGTTGTCGGTATTTCTGAAGTTTTTGTCAAACTTGGAAATGAAGTTAGTGGTATTTCTTTTTCAATTCCTGCTATGGTTCCATCAGAATATTCAGTTATAAAAAAAGCATCATTTTCTATTCGATAGCTGGAAATTGGAATTTCCGTTGCAGTGTTTTCTTTCCCAAAAAAAAGTGTACTGATAAAACTTTCTGCTGCGACTTCTTTGGAAGGAATTGTCAACATTTGCACAGTAAATCCAGGTTTTTTAGAATGAATTGACAAATGCATTTGATTTGCATTTTTGGTGTCATCAGGCGTAAATAGATATGCAAAAATGACCACAAACGCACAAAGTACAATGAAGCCAAAACTCAAAACGCCCCAAAAATTCTTTTTGAACTTCTGGAGCGCTAATTGTGCTAATGAATTTGAGTTTCTACTCATTAATATCTTTTATATTATCCTTTTACAACAGCTCTTTTTTGTTTTTTGATGTTGTTTATTTGGATATCACTTAATACGTTTATTGCTTCTTCAACGTATACATCTTTTGCTAAATCGTCATGCCAAGCTTTACGCTTTCTTTGCAAAGAAGAATCTTTTTTCATTAATAATTCTTCGTAAGGCAATGAAACAAATACGAGTTTCGTATCATAATCTGACAGTGCTTTGAAACGTTTTGCATACTCTTCATCTGCGTCAGCTTCCTTTTTGTACGTAGCATAATTTAATGGATATTCGTTGTCGTCACGACGCTTACGAATCCATTTTGCATTTTCTTCTATCAGTTTTAGTTGCGCATTGTTTTGCATACGCGCTTTACTTTTCTCAATAGTTTCTTCGTATCCAATATATCCGTCCCAAACATCATATTCAGCTGGATCAATTCGATCCCAAGGTAATGGATTTTCTTGGTCTTTTTCTCCTATATCAATAAAACTATATTTATCTACCACGACAACATCACTTTTTACACCTTCAAGCTGTGTTGATCCGCCATCAATACGGTAAAATTTTTGTGTGGTTAGTTTTAAAGCTCCCACGTTAGTATCGCTACCTTTGATAAATCTATTTAAATCTACCACATTTTGAACCGTTCCTTTTCCGTAGGTTTGCTTACTTCCAATAACGACTGCTCTTTTGTAGTCTTGCAAGGCTGCTGCCAAAATTTCCGAAGCAGACGCTGATAATTCGTTTACTAAGATTACTAAAGGTCCATCCCATTGAATGCGACTGTCTTCATCTCTTAGCACTTCTTTACCATCTATAGAACTTTTTACTTGCACTATTGGACCATCTTTGATGAAAAATCCTGCCATGTCTACCACAGTTTTTAATGATCCTCCACCATTATTTCTTAGATCGATTACCAAACCTTCCATACCTTCTTTTTTGAGACGCTCAATTTCTTTTTTTACGTCACTTGCAGCATTTCTGTTATTGTAATCTTGAAAATCAACATAAAATTTTGGCAAGTTGATCACTCCAAAGGTTCTATCATTTTTCTTTACCACTGCAGATTTTGCGTACGTTTCTTCAATTTCAACCAAATCTCTTTTGATGGTAATAACATCAATTGAACCATCAACTTTTTTCATTGTCAAGGTTACTTTTGTTCCTTTTGGTCCTTTGATGAGTTTTACCGCATCATCCAAACGCATTCCCACAATGTCAACAGGTTCTTCGCCTTCTTGGGCTACTTTTAAGATAATATCTCCTGCTTCTATTTTTTTACTTCTCCACGCTGGTCCACCAGAAATGACTTCAAATATTTTTGCGCCTTCTGTACGTTTTTGCAAACGAGCGCCAATTCCTTCTAAAGTTCCTGACATACTCATATCAAAACGGTCTTTGTCTTCAGGAGCTAAGTACGAAGTATGTGGATCAAATTCTTCTACAATTGTATTTACATAAATGCTAAACCAATCTTTACGTTCCAAATCGTCCATTAAGTCAAAAAACTCAATGTATGTTTTTTCAGTAGATTCGCGCGCTTCTTTTTCTAAAACAACGGCATCTTTTATAGTGTATGCTTTGTCTTCTTTCTTTTTGTTTTGCTCAATTTCAAGTTTGATGTCGTAGTTTGCTAGTGTTGAGAATTTCAATTCTTTTCTCCAGCGTTCTTTCAGTGCTTCCTTGTTTTCAGCAAAAGGCATTTTTTCATAATCACGATCAATTGTTTCATCAATTGTAAAATCGAACGGCATAGCTAACAGTTCATCTTGAAACTTTTTAGCTTGTTGCATCCTTTTTTCTAAACGTGTATGAACGGCATTAAAAAACTTTACACCTGGTTCTTTTATCTCGTCATCAATTTTGTCTTTGTACACTTCAAATTCCTCAATATCAGACGCTAGAAAATAACGTTTCATTGGGTCAACGGCTTCTATGAAATCGTTGTATACATTTTCAGAAAAATCATCATCAATGTCTTGTGGATCAAAATGCCATCTTCCTAACACATACGATATTAAGTCTACTAATGTTTTGTCTTTTTCTGGATCATCAAACGACTTTTTGGCAAAGCCACAGGACACCATTGCAAAAATTAATAGTGTCACTAAGTATATTCTATTCCTTCTCATAAAATCTCGAATTTTCACACATTTTGTTTTTTTCATTCGCTTTAATTAGCCTATTATTCATTCACTATTTGGGTAACTTGGGTGTAATCGGTGCTAATTATTTTAATTTTTTACTAAAATAACGAAAAAACCATGCCATTTTTTAACAATGTTACTAATTTTTTGTTAAACCTAAAATGCTGTGTATGTATAGCGTAAAATGTGTACTTTAGCATTCGAAAAAGAAGTATTTTTTTTATGACTGAGAAACCCTTAATTTTAGTAACCAACGATGATGGTATTACCGCACCAGGTCTACGTGCATTAATTGATGTAATGAATGAACTTGGAGACGTTATTGTCGTTGCGCCCGATAGTCCACAAAGCGGTATGGGACATGCCATTACGGCAAATTCAACTATTTATTGCAATGCAATTACCATTGATGATGGTCCGCAGATTGAATATTCAAGTTCTGGAACACCTGTAGATTGTGTAAAGCTAGCCGTGAATGAAATTTTGAACCGAAAGCCAGATATTTGTGTTTCTGGGATTAATCACGGTTCTAATTCTTCCATTAATGTAATTTATTCAGGAACTATGAGTGCCGCTGTAGAAGCTGGTATTGAAGGAATTCCTGCTATTGGATTTTCATTACTTGATCACGATTGGGAAGCTAATTTTGAAGCTACAAAAAGTTATGTAAAAACCATTACAAAAAAAGTTTTAGAGCACAGTTTGCCTGAAGGTGTGGTTTTAAATGTAAATTTTCCTAAATTGAAAGAGAAAGATATCAAAGGAATTCGTATTTGCAGACAAGCAAAAGCGTATTGGGCAGAAGATTTTGACAAACGTACCAATCCGCACGGACGCCAATATTACTGGCTTTCTGGAAAGTTTGTAAGTCAAGATAAAGGCGAAGATACAGACGAATGGGCATTGGCTAATGGATATGTTTCGTTGGTTCCTGTTCAGTTTGATTTGACAGCGCACCACGCAATACAAAAACTTAATAGTTTAGGATTTAATGAAGAATAAAGAGATTATCATAGGAATTGTTGTTGGACTACTTTCCACATGCGTTGGAACAGTATTGTATTTATTTTACATAGCAACACAACGAAATGCTACTTTTGATGCGATTTGGGATTTTGCCATTTCTACTGGTCAAATTAGTTCGGTGGTCGTATATGGAGCTGCGCTGAACTTTTTAGCCTTTTTTGGTTTTTTAAAGTTTAATAAAGAAGCCAGAGCTAAAGGTGTTTTGATTGTTACAATCATTACGGCAATTTTAGTATTATCGCATAAAATATTATTTTAAAAAAGGTATGAAGTACTACATTATTGCAGGAGAAGCTTCAGGAGATTTACATGGTTCTAATTTGATGAAAGCCATTGTAAAACAAGATCCAAATGCTGATTTTCGGTTTTGGGGTGGAGATTTGATGCAAGCAGTTGGTGGTACTTTGGTAAAACATTATAAGGAACGCGCCTTTATGGGATTCATTGAGATTATTATGAATCTTCGTAAAATTTTGGGCATGATGTCTTTTTGTAAAAAAGATATTGCAAATTATCAACCTGATGTTCTTATTCTGATTGACAATTCAGGATTTAATCTTCCGATTGCCAAATGGGCAAAGCAAAACGGTTTTACTGTAAATTATTATATTTCGCCTCAGGTTTGGGCAAGTAGAGCTGGACGCGTGAAGAGTATTAAACAGTATGTTGACAAGATGCTTGTGATTCTTCCTTTTGAAAAAGAATTTTATAAAACATACGATTATGATGTTTATTTTGTTGGACATCCGCTATTAGATGCTATTGCTGACAGACCAAAAATAGATGATGCAGCATTTAAATCTACACATGGTTTAGACAATAGAGAAATTATTGCACTCTTACCTGGAAGCAGAAAACAGGAAATTAAAAAAATGCTTTCCGTAATGCTTTCTGTGGTAAACGATTTCCCTGACTATCAATTTGTTATTGCTGGCGCTCCAAGTCAGGAAGAAGCATTTTACCATCAATTTATGAAAGATGCCAATGTGAAATTTATCAGCAATAAAACCTACGATTTATTAAATATTTCTCATGCCGCGCTTGTCACTTCTGGAACGGCAACACTAGAAACGGCTTTGTACAAAGTGCCGCAAGTGGTTTGTTATAAAGCGAGCAACATTTCATACCAAATTGCCAAACGTATTATTACGCTAGAATATATTTCGTTGGTCAATTTAATTATGGATAGAGAAGTTGTAAAAGAGTTGATTCAAAACGATTTGAACACTAAAAATGTTAAGACTGAATTGACAAAGATTTTAGATCAAAAGCATCGTGAACAGTTATTTTCCGATTACCACGACTTAGAACGAAAGCTTGGTGGAAAAGGTGCAAGTGAAAATGCTGCGAAACTTATTGTTGAAAAAAATTAAGTATCTTATCTGTATGATTAAAAAATTACTCCTGCTGCTTCTTGCTTTTTCTATATTTTCATGTGGTTCTTCCAAGAAAACTTCTTCAAAACGAACCGTAAAAACGAAAACAACTACAACGCGAACAAGTACGAAACGTTCTTTTAATAAAACAGCAGCTATTATAGAAACGGCTTTGGCATACAAAGGAACACGTTACAAATATGGCGGAACGACCCGAAAAGGAATGGATTGTTCAGGATTGATGTATACTGCTTTTAGATCGCACAATGTAGAACTACCGAGAGTTTCGTATGAACAAGCAAAACGTGGTAAAAAGATTAGCAAATCAGCTGTAAAGAAAGGCGATTTGTTGTTTTTCCGAACAAACAAAAATAAAAAACGCATCAATCATGTTGGTTTGGTTGTCGAAACTAAAAAAGGCGTGATTAGCTTTATACATGCAACTACTTCTAGAGGTGTTTTGGTTTCTACCTTAGACGAACGCTATTGGAAAAATGCTTTTGCTGAAGCGCGAAGAGTGTTATGATATTTAATTGAAAGATTAGATGATTTAAAATTAGATGATTGCATCTCGATAATGTTTGATGTGACAACTGTAAATTTGTTTCTTGTTTCTTGTTGACTATCTGACAAAAAGTTCAACTTAAAATTCAACATTTACAATATATAGTTTCAGTATCTCATTACTAATTTTCCAACGTTTATAAACTTTATGCTACGCTTGTATAAAATATAGTTTATATGCACTTTTTATTGCCTAATTTATCCAAGTAAAAATAAAATAGGTTATGAAATTGTTTGATTTTCTCATTACAAAACTTACGCTTTGTTTGGTGTTCGGTATCTTAATTGGTTACTATTTTTCCATCTCAGTCTCCATAAGCAACTACTGTTTCTGTATTGGATTTCTTTTGTCATGCATCTTCTTTTGGAAAGCACAACGGCAATTTTTGCAAACTATTTACTTTGGTATTATCGTTTTTCTCACAGCCATTAGTTTAGGAATTGTCATTGAGAATTTTCATCAAGAGAAAAATCATATTACACATTATACAAAATTTTTAACTGACGAAAGTGAAGTTTCAAATTATACAATTCAAATTCGCGAAGTATTAAAATCTACCAAATATTATGATCGATATATTGGAGAAGTATTATGGAAAGATCGTCTACAAGTTTCAGGAAAATTGTTAATGCACGTACAAAAAGATAGTGTTCCCAAAATACTCAATGTGGACGATTATTTGCATACAAACATTTCATTGAAAACGGTTCGTTCGCCTTTAAATCCAACTAATTTTGATTATAAAACCTATTTGAATGATCGGTATATTTTTCATCAATTGTATTTAAAAACAAATGATTTTATTAGCACTAAAAACGTTTCCAAAACAATTTATGGATATGCAGCTTCCGTTCGAAATCAGATTCACAAAAGTTTAGTTGCCTGTAATTTTAAAAATGATGAATTGGCAGTTATTGAAGCACTTTTGTTAGGACAGCGACAACAAATTTCAAAGGAATTACAGACGCAATATGCAAATGCTGGTGCTATTCACATCTTAGCCATTTCAGGATTACATATCGGAATTATTGTATTGTTATTGAATTTTCTATTGAAACCGATGACTAATTTTCGTCATGGAAAGTTCCTAAAATTAATATTGATGATTTGTATTTTGTGGAGTTTTGCCGTGATTTCTGGATTATCCGCTTCAGTCGTCAGAGCCGTAACCATGTTTACTGCAATTGTGATTGCAACTTATTTTAAAAGGCAAACCAATACGTTTCAGGTATTGATAATTTCCATGTTTTTCTTATTGATCTGCAAACCACATTTTTTGTTTGATGTTGGTTTTCAACTAAGTTATGCAGCCGTTTTTGCGATTGTTTGGTTGCAACCATTGTGGAAAAAGCTTTGGAATCCGAAACGTTGGATATTGAAATCATTTTGGAGTTTATTAACCGTAAGTTTATCTGCACAGTTAGGCGTTTTACCGTTGAGCTTGTATTATTTTCATCAGTTTCCTGGATTGTTTTTTGTTGCCAATTTGACAATTATTCCTGTGCTTGGCATCATTTTGATTCTTGGAATTGCTGTCATCATTCTAGCCTATTTTGAAGTGTTACCTGAGTTTTTAGGTGTTTTGTACAGTTTCGTCATTCAACAAATGAATCATTTTATTGCTTGGATTGCTTCACACGAACAGTTTTTGTTAGCTGAAATTTTCATCAGTTTACCTCAAATACTCGGTTGCTATTTGGTCATTATAGCGTTTGCAAACTATTTCCATCTCCCGAAAGGAAAACACTTAAAACTTGCATTTGCAAGCATTCTCATTTGTCAAGCAATTTGGTTTTTTGATCGTTATCAACATGTTCCTACAAATAGTTCTTTTGCGGTATTTCATCAACACAAAACGTCGGTCGTAGCGTATCAAGATGGAGCAGCTTTACATATTTTTCATACTTTGGATAGTATCGCTTTCGCGAAGAATTATGTCGTACAGCAACAACGTTCACAGCGTTTTTTGACATCTTTTACAAATGACTCACTTCAAAATGTGTATCGTTTGCAAGATGATTATTTATTACGAATTGACAGTCTAGGTGTGTATGAATCGCTAAATTTTGAACCGAAATATGTGTTGTTGACACAATCGCCAAGAATTAACCTCGAACGCATGATAGCAACCTTAAAACCAGAGTTAATTATAGCAGATGGAAGTAATTATACGAGTTATGTAAAACGCTGGAAAGAAGTGGCTAGAAAACAAAAAATCCCTTTTCATGCAACATATGAAAAAGGATTTCTGTCTATTGATTTGAAATAGAAAATCTAGCTTTTAAACTCATTTACAAATTCTTTCTGATATTTGTCCCAATCTTCTTTAGAGACGACTTCTTTGTATTTGTCCGTTTTGAAAAGTTTTAAATAAATTTCTATTTGTTTTGGCACCAAATACCCTGAAATTGGTGCAATGAGTTTAAAATCCTCATCAAAAAATACCATTGTTGGATATGCACGAACACTTAAATAACGTGCAAATTGATGTTGTGCATTGCGTCTTTTTTTCTTTGCAGGATCGTAATTAGGATTTGTAAATGTATTTCCTTCATAGGTTATACTTTTATCGCCTTCTGCGTTAAATTTTATAGCATAGTAATTCTCGTTGATATACTTTGCCACATCTGGATTTCCAAAGGTATTTTTGTCTAACATTTTGCAAGGTCCACACCAAGTTGTATAAACGTCCATGATGACTTTACGTGGCTCTTTTTTCATAAGCTCCGTTGCTTCTTCCATGGTAACCCAATTGATTTTTTGTGCATTTACAGTGGTAATGCTGACTAAAAGTATACTGAGGAGTGCAATTATATTTTTCATATGTTCAATCTTTATATGGTATCTGTCGCAAAGTTTGTGCCTACTTTACGAATTGCTACTAATTTACGAATCGTAATTTAGGTAAAAAAGCGTCTTTCTTGAGAAAAACGCTTTTTTTAGTATGTATGTTTTTTTTATTTATCGTACACCATGCATTAATTTTTTAATGATCGGTTGGAATACTATGGAAATAACACCGACAACTACAGAAACAATTGTTAACATCCAAAAGAAGTAACTAATTCCCTCTACATTGGCAATTTTATCAATATTTTCTCCAAATTTTCCTGCTCCTTTCATTCCAATAGCTACTGCTAAGTACCATACTCCGAACATAAATGCAATCATTCGTGCAGGAACAAGTTTTGACACGTAAGAGAGTCCAACTGGTGAAATACACAATTCACCCATTGTATGGAAAAAGTACACTAATATCAACCATATGATACTTACGGCTGCTGTTTTTGCACCTGGCTCAATTCCGTCAGCTCCAAAAGCAACACATGCCATTCCTAAACCTAGTAAAAACATTCCGATACCATATTTCATGTTGGCGCTTGGATTATACTTGCTTTCCCACCATTTTGAGAATAATGGAGCCATGGCAATGATAAATAACGAGTTTAAGATCCCAAACCAACTTGCAGGAATTTCAAGTGCATTGTTTGCTGCAGAAATAGTTGCTGTTGTAGTTGATGCTTGTTTAATATCATATTTGATATCATGCGTCAATTGAACCGTAATCAAGTCATTAATATTTAATTTTTCTTTTTCCTTATTTGATATTTTAAAGCTTTTATTTACTGTCGCACCAGTACTGTTTGTTATGGCAATTTCGGCAATGCTTAATTTTGCGCCAAACGCTCCTGGTTTTTCAACTTCTGAGAATCCTGTGATTTTTGCATCTAAAATTTCGCCACCACGATCTCCTTTTTTATCTATTAAATAGGAAGCTACAATTTTATTTTCTTTGTTTGCTTCTGCTTTAGCGTCGTATATAGAGATGTTTTGATTGTCTCTAATTTTGATTTGATCATTTACAGCTAAAGCATCTGAAGAAAGGATTTTTGTTTGTTGTTGCACACCATTCACATCTACATAATTAATGTTATATGAAGAAGATTGAAACGTGTGATTTAGCATCCAAATTGCAATTGCCCAAACAATAACAAAACTAAATCCAAGAATAATATTTGACCATTTATATTTGGCAAATGTTTGCTTGAATAGCATCCATAAAACCCATGTAATGATTCCTAATGGAATTACCGTAATTAAAACATTTACAATTCTAAATATATTGGCAGATGTTCCTTCTAAAACTCGGTCAGTATAATCGCCTGCAAAAATGGTTAAACTATTTGGCGATTGCTCAAAAATTGCCCAGAAGAAAGCCGTTAGAAACGCAAAGAACGTCACTGCAATTAATTTTTCCCTTGTTGTTTTTGAGTATTGTGTTAATCGATATACAAGCAATACTACAAATAATAATAAAGCTGATATAATGATAACGTTGTTTCCTTCCCAACCAAATAATTTGAAATCGAATATATTGAAGTTTCCTTCAGTAATTATCGCAGCAGGATCATTTAAAATCCATAAAATCCCCATGATACTACAAATAGCCACAATAACCAATTGCCATGACGCAAAAGGGACACGTTTGTCTGTATCTTCTGCTAAGCGTCTTGCTTCATCTTCTTTTTTAGGCTTTAAACCAATGTCTCCAAAGATGTTTTGCGCCAGCCAAAATTGAATTAATCCGAATAGCATAAAAATACCTGCTAACCCAAATCCATAACTCCATCCTACCATTTCGCCTAAGTACCCACAAAGTAAAATTCCTAAAAATGCACCTGCATTTACACCCATATAAAATATGGTATATGCTCCATCTTTTTTCTCCGACCTGTCTTTATACATTTCTGAGATAATCGACGTCATATTTGGCTTAAAAAATCCGTTACCAAACACTAACAGGGTTAAACCTATGTATATTGATACTGGTGTTTCTATTGCCATGGCTCCATGTCCAAGAGTCATAAGCAATGCTCCTAGTACAACTGCCCAACGAAATCCTATGACTTTATCTGCAAAATAACCACCTAACATTGTAGAAAGGTATACCAAACCTACATACGATCCGAACAGAGCAGATGCATGTTCTCTTGGCCAGCCCCAACCTTCATCAAATAGTGACGCGGTAAAAAATAAAATAAGCAGTGCGCGCATTCCGTAGAAAGAAAAGCGCTCCCACATTTCTGTAAAAAATAGTACAAACAATCCTGAAGGATGTCCTAAGACTGTACTTTTAAAATATTGATCTGTTGAATTTTGACTCATACAACTATCGTTTAAAGATTATTCATTAATTTCTGGATCTGCTAATTCGTACCCTGCATTTTCACCGAAATCAACACCTTCGTTGTCTTCAGCACCGTGCGTAAGTTTTTTTAATTTTTTCAAGAATAAGATTAATAACAATCCAAAAGCTACAGTAAAGATCACTAAGAACGTAAATATTTTATATTCTTGTTCGCTTTGCGCTTCTTCAATTACGAAAGAAACTCCGTAATCTTTTCCGTCTCCTTTGTTTTCTATCATTTGTGCTTTGTCTGCGTCTTTTTCAAACGTTAACTTCACATGGTGCGGAGCATCTTTTGTTACATTATTGTCTTTTAAGTATGTTTTTAAACTTTCGAGTTCTTCTTTTTTCTTTTCTTGTGCTTTTGTGACCTCTTCTGGTTTTTTACCTTCTGTATCAACTTTAGTGAGATCAAATAGATTGTTAACATTTGTCCCTTTGTCGTATTCATTGAAAACAATTCTATCTCCTTCTAAGAATACTTTTGCTTTAACTGTGAAATTTTTATCTTCATTGATCGGATAATCATAAACATTGGTAATTACCTTTTCTCCGTCTACTAGTTTCTTAACTTCAATACTATCTTTTTCCGTAAAGTTGTACACTTGCTCTTTGTTGGCAATCATTTTTCCATTGTAAGATTCTAACTGAGCTGCTTCTCCAATACTTCCCGCTAGTTTGTTCCCAAAACCAGTTGCCGCAAAGTAAATTCCCATCATGATTGATGCATATTTTACTGGTGCTAATTTTGTGATAAATGAAAGTGAAACTGGCGAAGTACACAATTCTCCAATTGTATGAAATAAATATGCTAAAAATATCCAATACATAGCTGCCTTTCCAAATGTTTCTGCACTTGCCTCTTTTGATGCAAACATCATAAATACATATCCTAATCCCATAATAATGGTACCTATAGCCATTTTGAATAAAGAAGATGATTCTTTTCCTTGTTTTTTCCACCAAATCCAAAAACCTCCAATAACAGTTCCGAAAATTATAATATATCCCGCATTTAGTGACTGAAATACTGCTGCTGGAATTTCTGTTAAAGAACCTAAAGAAATAGATCTATCAACTTTAGCGTCAGTGTATAAATTCATTAATCCACCTGCTTGCTCAAATGCACCCCAGAAAACAACTACAATTAAGAACGAAATCAATAATACAATTACTCGATCTTTTTCAATTTTAGTTAATGGTTTTTTCATTACTTCTGTATCTATTCCAGAAGCGGCTGTCCCGATAAAGTTTCCAACGTGTTTTAGGTATTTTTGACCATAGATGAAAACTGCTTGTCCTATAAGCATTCCAATTCCAGCCAAACCAAATCCGTAATGCCAACCATATTGATAAGCCACCAAACCAACAATAATACTTGATAAGAATGCTCCAATATTAATTCCTATGTAAAAGATTGTAAATCCGCTATCTCGTCTGATATCGCCTTCTTTATATAAACCACCTACCATAGTTGAAATGTTAGGTTTTAGTCCTCCAACACCAAGAATTATAAGAAACAAACCTGTAAAAAATGCCCATTCAGCTGGAATCGCCAAAACTAAATGTCCCGCACAGAGTAAAAATCCTCCGAGCATAACTGTTCTTTTTTGTCCTAAAAATTTATCCGCTATCCATCCACCAGGAATTGATGCCACATATACCAACATCGTATACCAACCATAGAGCCAAATTGCATCTCCATTACTCCAACCCAATCCAGGATCTACAGCTGTAGCAGACGTAGCTACATATAATACTAATAAAGCTCTCATTCCATAGTATGAAAAACGTTCCCATAGTTCTGTGAAGAACAACACGTATAATCCTACTGGATGTCCAAATAGCTCTTTTTGATGAGCTTGTTTTACTGAGTTTGTCATTATTTTAAATAGTTTGGGTTAGTTTCGTTTTTGAAATTATTTTTTTAGTAATGTATTGTCGATAAAATTTGTCATTTTAGTGTACAAATGCAAACGTGTGTATCCACCATATATTCCATGATTTTTATCTGGATAGATTAACCAATCAAATTGTTTGTTAGCTTTGATTAACGCATCAATCATACGCATGGTATTTTGTACATGTACGTTATCATCCGCTGATCCGTGAACTAGCAAATAATCTCCTTTGAGTTTTTCTACATGATTTATCGGCGAATTGTCATCATAACCACTTGCATTTTCTTGCGGCGTTTGCATGTAACGTTCTGTGTAAATGGTGTCGTAATAACGCCAGCTCGTTACCGGAGCCACCGCAATTGCCATGCTAAATACATCGTTTCCTTTTAAGATACAATTGCTCGACATGAATCCTCCGTAACTCCATCCCCAAATTCCGATACGATCTTTGTCAACATAGGAACGTTTTCCAAGTTCAATTGCCGCATCTATTTGATCTTCTACTTCGTATTTTCCTAATTCTTTGTAGGTTACTTTTTTGAAATCAGCACCTTTGAAACCAGTTCCACGTCCATCAACACAAACGATAATGATTCCTTTTTGTGCCAACATTTGAAACCAATAATCATTACTACTGTTCCATCTATTGGCAACTTGTTGAGAACCTGGACCAGAATACTGATACATAAATACTGGATATTTTTTAGAAGCATCAAAATTTGCTGGTTTAAGCATCCATGCATTTAATTCGTTTCCTTTAGCTGTTGTGAGTGTGAAGAATTCTTTTGTAGACATTGTATAGTTGCCTAATTTTTCTTTTACATCAGCATTGTTTTTGATTTCTTTGACCAATTTGCCATTTTTGGCTAAGTGCAATGCATATTCGTTTGGTGTAGTTGCACTAGAAAATGAACTTATGTAGTATGTGAAGTTGGAACTAAAGTTAGCTCCATTTGTTCCTTCTTTGGTAGAAAGTCTTTTCTTTTTCTTTCCATTTATTTTGATAGCATATACATCTCTGTTGATAGAACCATTTTCAACAGATTGATAGTAAATAATATCATCTTTTTCGTTGTAACCGTAATACGCAGTGACTTCCCAAGGACCTTTGGTTACTTGATTGATGAGCGTTCCATCTTTTTTGTAATGATATATATGATTGAAACCATCTTTTTCACTTGTCCAAATGAAACTATTATCCGCTAAAAACGTTAAGTTATCCGTGATATCAACGTATGCTTTGTCTGTTTCTTTTAAAACTACGTTTGCTTGATTTGTAGCCGCGTTGTACAGTATCAAATCTAATTCGTTTTGATGTCTATTGATGACTTGCACACTCAATACTACAGGATTATTTGTCCATTTGATTCTTGGAATGTAGAAATCAGTATAGTTTCCTAAATTGATTTCAGATGTTTTTCCAGCATTTAAATTGTGTAAGTGCAACGAAACTTCTGCGTTTTTTTCGCCAGCTTTAGGATATTTAAATACGTGTTGTTGTGGATATAATTCACTTCCATAAACGTCCATTGAAAATTCTGGCACTTCTGTTTCATCAAATCGAATAAAGGCAATATGATCACTTGCAGCATTCCACTGAAAAGCGCGTACAAATCCAAATTCTTCTTCGTACACCCAATCCGTTACACCATTGATGATTTTATTTTTCACACCATCATTTGTAATTTTAGTTGTTGTACCTGATGATAATTTTTTTACATAAATATTATTTTCATAAACGTAAGCAACCTTTTTTCCATCAGGAGAAAAGGTTGGTTCTTGTATTTTATTGTTTGAAATTTTTATTGCTTTTTTTGAAGCGATGTCATACACATAGTAGATTCCCAGTCTAGATCTTCTAAAAACTGGTTCTACTTTTGTTGCTAAGATTAACTTACTTTCGTCATCACTAAAACTGTACGATGAAAATGATGAAATTTCCGAAAGGTCACTCGCTTTTACAATAGTCTCAACTTTTTCAAGGGTTTCGTAATCGTATTTATCAACACTTCCAGCACTTCTGTTGAGTACCGTATATTGTTTTCCATTGTTCAATGAGCGAAGCACATCCATTCCTTGTGTTCTGAAAGTACCACCCCATATTTCTTTAAGGGTAATTTCTTTTTGTTGTGCTGTTATACTATTGGCTGCAGCTAGAAAAACAAAAAGGAAAACATATTTTAATCTCATGTGTGTTGCGTTTTTAGAAATATCCTTGTTAAAAGGTTGTTATTTTGAATAATTTTCAATTCTAAGGCTGACAATATACAAATATCAAGCAATTACAACAAAAATCGAACCTTAAATTATAGTCGCGAAAATTAGATTCTTTTCACACCATATTTGTGCTATTATAGTATTGAATATGTAGCAAAATATACACTTTCGTCCTTTTTAGCTGCTAAAACGGTTGTTTTCTATCTGTATTTTAGTGCTTTTCAGTTAAAATGGTACTTTTTCATTGTGTATCTTTGCACTTCTAACGGATATTAAACCCTATTTTATGATTGCTCCTATTGCTGGATTTTCAAAACTTTCAAAAGACGAAAAAATTGAATGGCTTGCGAATACGTATTTTCAAAACAACGAAACTGTTGTTAATACGTTAAAGAAATACTGGAATACTGATGAAATACTTCAAAAGTTACACGATGAATTTATTGAGAATACGATTTCAAATTTTTACCTTCCGTTAGGAATTGCACCTAATTTTCTGATTAACAATCAATTATTTGTAATTCCCATGGCAATTGAAGAAAGTTCAGTAGTTGCCGCAGCAAGTAAAGCTGCCAAGTTTTGGCTAGATCGTGGCGGATTTAAAGCTACGGTTGTTAGTACAGAAAAAGTGGGTCAGGTTCACTTTATGTATTTCGGCTCGACCGAGAAATTGAAAAACTACTTTGAATCGATTAAACCTGAATTTTACACGGCTACGAAACATATTACTCAGAATATGGAAAAACGTGGCGGTGGAATTACCAATATTGAATTACGTGATAAAACCGCAGAACTCGACGGCTATTTTCAGTTGCACTGTACGTTTGAAACGGTTGATTCTATGGGTGCAAACTTTATCAATTCGTGCTTGGAGGAATTTGCAAAAACGTTTAAAGACAATGCAGAAAATTTTGAAGATTTTACTTCTGAAGAGAAGTACATTCAAATTGTGATGAGCATTCTTTCCAATTATGTGCCAAATTGTTTGGTAAAAGCTGAAGTGAGTTGTCCTGTAGCTTCATTAACAGAAGGCGAAACCATGGACGCTGACGAGTTTGCAGCCAAGTTTGTACGTGCCATTCAGATTGCAAAAACAGAACCGTATCGCGCTGTAACGCACAATAAAGGAATTATGAACGGAATTGACGCCGTTGTGCTGGCTACAGGAAATGATTTTAGAGCTGTAGAAGCTGGAATTCACGCGTATGCCGCAAAAGACGGACAGTATTCTAGTCTGACGCATGCCGAAGTAAATGATGGTATTTTTACCTTTTGGATAGAAATTCCGCTATCATTAGGAACTGTTGGCGGATTGACATCATTGCATCCGTTGGTAAAATTAGCTTTGGAAATGTTAGGAAAACCGACGGCTAAAGAGTTGATGAAAATTGTTGCCGTTGCCGGATTGGCGCAAAATTTTGCCGCTGTTAGATCGTTGGTTACTACAGGAATTCAAAAAGGACATATGAAGATGCATTTGGTAAATATTCTGAATCAACTAGAAGCTACAGAAGCCGAAAAGAAACATTTTATTACCTTTTTTAAAGATAAAACGGTAACACATAGCGCCGTTGTTGATGCGTTTAACGCGTATAAAGTAGCACAAGCCTAATGAATTTTTATAGCAACGGAAAATTATTATTAACTGGCGAATATGTCGTGTTGGATGGTGCAAAAGCATTGGCGATTCCGACAACGTATGGACAATCGATGAGTGTAACTTCAATTGAGTTACCAAATCCGATTGAACCGCCAAAATTGGTCTGGAAAAGTTATGATGTACGAGATTTGATTTGGTACCAACGTTCGTTTGAAGTAACATCTTTTGGTGATGAAGTTTCCTATGTTGATCCTGAAAGCCAATTATTGCACAATATTTTATCAGAAGCCAAACGTTTGAATCCTTCTTTCTTAAATGGAGAAACCAGTCTTGAAGTACAAACTAGCTTGAGTTTTCCTCAAAATTGGGGTTTGGGTTCATCTTCTACCTTAATTCATAATATTGCGCTTTGGGCAAACGTGAATCCGTTTACCTTGCTTTGGAATGCTTTTAAAGGTAGTGGTTATGATATTGCTTGCGCAAGATATGACTCGCCAATAGTGTATCAATTAGAGAAGACAACACCAATTGTTGAAGAAGTTACTTTTCATCCTTCATTTAGCGACCAATTATACTTTGTACATTTAAATAAAAAACAAAATAGCAGAAACGCCATTGAAAATTATAATGCCAAAAAAGGTGCGATTGCAAACGAAATTAAAGTGATTAATGCTATTACTTCTGAAATGATTACAAGTTCGTCTATGGTTGATTTTAATTTACTATTGAAAGAACATGAAGCAATTATTGCCGAAATCATTCAGGAAATTCCAGTGCAAGAACGTTTGTTTGCAGATTATTTTGGACAAACAAAGAGCTTAGGTGCTTGGGGCGGCGATTTTATTCTGGCAACAGGAAATGACGATACGCCCGATTATTTTAAAGCAAAAGGCTATGAAACTGTGCTTCCTTTTGATGAGATGGTGCTTTCTACAAAATAAAAAATATATTCTTACCAAAGCAAAATCAACTTAGGTAAAGAATAGATTTTACAATACGTACAAAATGATAATATTAAAAAAGCCTGTAAAATATTTTACAGGCTTTTTACTATTTCAAAATTGAAATTTATTTTATGTAATTCTTAGTAGAATATTGATCTGTTATCTTCAATTTCAGAAGCACTTTTCAATGCATTGAATACTGAGTTTGTAGCCGTGGAAGCTCTTTGATTTCTTAACGAGTTCATTTCTGCAAGGTAGCTATCTTTTTCTGGTGCTGCTGTTTTCGTTACAACTTCAATCATGTATACACCTCTTGTCCCAGCAATTAGTTTTGAGGTTGCTCCTTCTTCTAAAGCAAATGCTGCTCCAACTACTTTTTTCTCTTCTCCACCACCTGGAATTATAGGTGCGCTCATAGAGAGTGAAGTTGCTGTTTGCACTTGTACATTGTTTGCCGCAGCTAAATCAGCTAATGTCGTTGCTGTATTGTTAGCTTTGATCATTTCAGCTTTTTTATCGTCTCTTAAATACTGTATAACACGTGCAGAAGCATCTTCAACAGAAGCTAAGCCTTCTTTGTGTTTTTTTGTTAGTTGTGCTACTACAAATCCGTTTGACACAGGGAAACGTTTGATATCTCCAACATTTGTTTCGTCTTCAAATGCCCAACGTACTATTTGACGTTGTTCTGTATTGATTCCAGAGATTCTTGAATCTAGTATTCCAATTTTATTGATTGGATTTACTTTGTAGTTATTTTGTGTTGCAATGTCAACAAAAGCATCGTCACTTTTACTTGCATCTGATTCAAATTTAGACGCTGTCGTAAATAAGTCGCTCAACGTTTTTTCAGAAGACTCCACTAATTTTGTAATAGTTGCTAGTTTGATAGTCTTCTGCATATTTTTTTGATCTTGGATTTCAATTATGTGATATCCAAAAGGAGATTCTACTACATCCATGTCTCCAACCTTGTTTCCAAAGATATATTCTTTGTATGTTGGTGTTAATCCTGTTGTATTAGAATACCATCCTAATTCTCCACCTTTACTTTTAGAACCATCATCCGACATTTTTTCGGCAATGTCAGCAAATTTAGATTTATTTCTTTTTACAACTGCTAAGATACTGTCAGCTTGTTTTTTTGCTTCTTCTTTCGTTTTTGTAAGGTCAGGATTTGCTCCAGCTGAACCTTGGAAACGAATTAAGATGTGTCTGTTCTTTACAGAATCAGGCATTTGTTTTGTTTCTAAAACTTTGGAGATTTTGTATAAGTCGCCAACTTTGTATGGACCAAATACTTTTCCAACTTCAGTTGCAAATAAGTTTTCAGCTATATCCGTAGGCAATTCATTTTTGTATACAAATGCTACACTTTCGTTTGTGTCCGTTCTTTCAGTTGCATATCCTTGCGCATCTTCCGCAGCTTCAAAACCTGAGATTAGTTTTGTTATTTCAGCTTTTGCGTCATCTTCATCTGCTTTAGAAGCTTTTTCTTCAAAGTATACATATTGAATGTCTCTTGAAGCTTTTTCTTCAAACATTGATTTGTGATTGTCAATGTAGTTTTTGATATCGCTTTTCTTGATTTTTACATCTTCGTCCTTTATGGTATTGTAAGGAATTTGAACGTATTTGAACGTTACCTTGTCATTTTCCAAACGATATGCCATTTCTCCTTCTTTAACCGTCGCAATTGAACCAGACTTTACTAAATTGTAGTATAAGTTTTGTTTAGCTTGATTGATAAAGAATTCCTCCGTAGCTAACCAACTTTGGTATTGTGCTGCTTTTGTAGGATCGTTTTTATCATTTTTTGTAGCTTCTAAGGTATTGACATATTCTCTTAGTTTTCCTTCTACAAAAACACCCGCTTCATCTTGAAATTGCGGATTGTTAGTGAAGTTTGGATTTGCAATTATTAGGTTCCAGATTTCATCTTTCTCAATCGTAATTCCTAATTCGTCTAATTGCTGAGCGATCAACTGATTTCTTAGTTGTTGATCCCAAACGTTGTTAACCACCTGAATTGTAGATTGACTACCTCTAGATTGGTCCATTATATTTTTTACATTGTATTGAAAGTCTCGTAATGGAATGCTTTCGCCGTTTACCATTCCTATTTCACTTGGTTGCTTTGCACCGTTATCTGAGTTGTTGAATACGTCAGAAATTACAAAAGCAAATAGTGCTAATCCAATGATTAGGATTAATACTAATGTACGTTGTCTAATTTTTGCAAGAATTGCCATTTATCTTCAATTTTATGAAATTCAGTGGGCGAAAATACAATTTCCTTCCAAATAATAAAAGAAGAACTACGTATTAATTCGTTTATTTTAGGGATTTTAATCTTCAGAAAGTATTTGAAGTTGAATCGTGTCTATTTTTGTGTTGGAAACTTCTAAGATTGTGAACTTTACATTGTTGATAATGATGACTTCATCTTTTTGTGGAATTTCCTCTGTTTCACTCACTATAAGTCCGCCAAGCGTTTCGTAGTTTTCACTTTCTGGAAGGTTGAGTTTGTGGGTTTCGTTGATGTAATCTACTTCCAATCGGGCAGAAAATATGTATTCGTGTTCTCCAATGCGTTTTTCGAGTAATTCGGTACTGTCGTGCTCGTCTTCTATTTCTCCAAAGAGTTCTTCTACAATATCTTCTACGGTAATTATTCCAGAAGTACCACCATATTCATCAATGACAACTGCAATACTTTTGTGCTTTTTCGTCAAAACGTTTAAAACGTCATTTGCCAGCATTGCTTCGGGTACAAAAACTACAGGCATTACAATACTTCTGATGGTTTTTGGCTTTTTGAAAAGTTCAAATGAATGTACATATCCTGTTATATCGTCAATACTGTTTTTGTAAACTAATATTTTAGAATATCCTGTTTCAGAGAATAGTTTTGCTAAGCTTTTGGTGCTTTCATGCATTTCTATTGCCACTATTTCCGTTCTTGGAATCATGACTTCTCTTGATTTTACGGCTGAGAATTCTAACGCATTTTGAAATATTTGAATTTCGGAATCTACATCTTCATCTTGATGAGCTGACTCCATTTGTTCTGTAATGTAATTTCCCAATTCCACTTTACTAAATTCGAGTTGCACTTCGTCTCCTTCTGTTTTGAAGAATTTTTTTAAGACAACATTCGATATCCACATTACAAATTCGGAGATTAACCAAAATAGTTGGTAGAAAATATATGCTGGAATTGCTAAGAATTTTAAAAGTTTGTTTGCGTATACTTGAAAAAATACTTTTGGAAGAAATTCTGCTGTAAATAAGATTACCAGTGTTGATATTACAGTTTGAAAGAGCAGTTCATATTTGGCTCCAATGTATTGACTGAGCCATGGTGTTTCGTGGATCCAATCGACAATTAATTCTCCCATAAAAAAACCATAAATTACCAGTGCTACATTGTTACCAACGAGCATTGTTGCAATAAATTTAGAAGGTTTTTGTGTGAGTAGTGTGAGTATTTTTGCTAGAATTCCTTCTTGCTTTTTTTCGAGTTCTATGTGAATTTTATTTGCAGAAACATATGCAATTTCCATTCCGGAGAAGAAAGCTGAAAACAGTAATGCCGTTATGATAATGAGCAACTGTAGTTCCATTTATTCTTGGTTTTTACGCTCTTCAAATTTTTTTCCATAGTGTCTTCTAAAAAGAAACATGAAGAGTGATATTACGGCAAAAGCAATAAATATGTACGATTCTGTCCCAACATTCCATAATTGGATTGCTTTGTAAGTAGCTAAAATGGCTACGATGAGATATAAATATTTTGTATAGCTTAATATTTTCACAACTTTTAGGTTTTGTTCGTTTGTGGTTGTTTATTTATCGTCTTCGTCAATTGGTATGGTACTGTCATAGATTTCATGTGCATCCATGACACTCATATCTCTACTAAAGTCTATTCCGTGTGTTCCTTGTAATAATACACCATATTGGTTGCTTATTTTGAATGCTCCTTCTGTAAAAATCCATTCTCTATCTTGATCCCAAAATAATTGAGGAGCTTCCAAAACGTCTCCTTTGTGTGTTACAAGTTGCACATTTCCTTGTAAATCTACTAATCTTGTGTCACTATACAAAATGGCATAGTCAGCAGTTACGGTATTTTCATTACTTTGTTCATCAAAAAACTTTAATGTAATTCCCTTAGGAAACTCCATAAATGGAAATTTTTGATTGGAAAAATCTTTGTTGTACGGACTTCTAAGTGTCGATTTTACCTTTCCTGAATCTGTGTATACTAAAAATATATTTTCTGCTTCTCCAACAGGAAACCGTTTGGTGTACGATAGTTTTTGAATTTCGCTATTGTAATTCCCCTGACATGAAAAAAACATTGTCACAGCGAACGCTGTGACAATGCAATGTATTATATATTTTGTGTATGTGTTCATGTTTGTTATAAACTTGGAACTCTAACGCTTCCGCCAATCCAGCAGTTTAGTGAAACGGTTTCTCCACCTTTGTATCCTTTACTAAAGATATCTGATTTGCTTGGAGCTGACTTCATGTATGAATTTACAGTTCTGTTAGCAATACTTTTTAATGAAGGATCTACTTGTCCTGCTTTTCTAGCCATTTCAGCAGCTTTCCAGTATCCAGCTCTTTTCGTGAACTCATCGTTTCCACACTGGTTTACACTTGAAGCGTACAGTTGAGCAATTTTTAAGTATGCACCACCTAATGATGGGTTACTTTTTACTGCATCTAAGTAATATTTTCTAGCTTTCGATTTTTGACCTCTTCTTTTTGCCTTGTCAGCAATTTTATAAAGTAATTTTCCTTTTCTAATTGGATCTTTTTCCATATCCAATGACTGGTTTAGGTATTCTTCAGCTCTTACTAGGTTTCCTTTTCTTTCGTAGATTCCAGCTAAGTATCTTTTAGAGTTTGCAGATGGCTCTAATGCATCTACAGCTTCTACTAATTCTACAAACAATGGATCTTCATCACAACCTTTAGCATCTAATCGTCCAGCAGCTCTTTTTAACCAAAGTGCATTACTTCTGTTTTCAGCAAAGTTCTTTCTAAATAAAGGAATTAAAGTTTCACATGTTGATTCTCTTTCGATCAAAGATTCCATATTTCCAGAGAAAATAGCAATTGCTTTTACGTTTGTATCTGCAACTTTTTCTGTTCTTTTTTCTTTAGACGTTAGTTCTTGACCAGCTTCTTTTTTCGCGATTAATTGGTTTTTAGTTTTTGCCAATCTTTCGCTTTCAGATTCAAACTTTTCGTTTAATTCTTCATACTTTTCGATTAGGTTTTCTAACACAACTCCTGAATCTCCAGTTTTGTACATGTTGTAGTACAATTCAAAATACTGGTATAGTGATTTTGGATTTTTGAAGTTTACCAAATCGGTTTTGAATGCTTCGTCAAACGTATCATATTGGCTTTTTACATTTCCTATTTTGTAATCTACCATTAACGTACCGATATCACCCAATACATCACCTTTTTTTGTTTTTGCAGGCACATTTGCCAATCTATCTTTGTATAGTTGAATTAGCTCTTCAGCTATTTTTGTTTTTTCAGCATCTGTTGTTGCATTTTTAAGTTTGTACTTATAAATTCGCTCACCATATGCATACAATGCAGAACTTATTGTTGGACAATCTTTTCTTAATTCGTTTAATTGCGTTTCAGCTTCCGCATAGTTTTTAGCTTTTGCGTTTTCAGCGAATAGGGATAATTTTGTTTTACAATCTTGAGCATTTAAAGTTGTGAAGCTTGTTATTGTAAACAATCCTGTTACTAATAATGTAAAAATCTTCTTCATTTCTCTAATTTTATTCGGTTAATTATACTTTCTTTTTATGAACCATCTATCGTTAAGTGATAAACTTAAGAAGAAATTGACATAATTCTCTTTGATTAATCCAGAGTTAGTCGTTCCTCTATTTCCGAACTCTACACCAAGGTTCAAGTTTGATATTGTTCGTCCTACTGGTAGTCCTACTCCAAAAGACATGCCAAAGTCATTTATATCTTCGTCTCGAATTGTAATTCCGGTATGCTCATATCGAATTCCAACTCTATAAGTTACTCTTTCCCAGTAGCTTGTAAATGAGTTATATTTAGGAATATAAAATCCTCCTGCCGCAAATTTTGAAGCATTGTTATAGGTTACGTTTTCAATCGTCGTTAAGCTATTTCCAAAGTTACTACTGTTCATAAATGTATATTCTGCTCCAGCAAACCACTTATTTTTTTCGCCTATTCCAGCTCCTAAAGATGTTTTTGTAGGCAGTCGCAAGTCTGTTGTTTGCTTGCTCCCCAAATCAACTTCATCTAATTGCCCAGGACTTACAGTGACTCCTCCAACTCCTGATAAATTTAATGCTAATAATTGACGTGTGTTGTCTGATTTTATATCTGATTTTGGAGAGAATGTCAACGACGTAGTTAAGGATAGTTTTTCGTTGAATTTTGTTTGGTAGTATGCACCTAAATTATAGTTCAATCCACTTAATCTTGATTCATCTAAGGAACGTGTTCCATAATTTAATGTTCTGACAAAATTGCCTTCATCATCCAGCTCACCTAGAAATTCTGTATTTTGGTTTTGAATGTTTCCAAAGTTATAATTTACCGTAGCTCCAACAGAAAATTCTTTTGTAATTTGATATCCAAGCGATAGAAATACAGAGTTTAAACCTCCTTCTCCTTGATATTGTGCAAATTTATTTGGTGTCGAAGCAATTCCTGTTTCTCCAATGCCTTCAAAGTTGTATCCAACGGAGCTAAATGGCAAGATTCCGAAGCCAACGCCCATTTTTTTACTAATTGGAAAAGCAACAGCCAAGTAATCTAAAGCTGTGGAAGATCCTTTGTCAGTTCCTGAAGGACTTTCTAGTTTAATTTGACCGTAACTAGCTCCTAATGTATATGTTGTAAACTGTAAATTTCCAAACGAAGCTGGGTTTTGTAAGTTGATATGTAAACTATCTGAATAGATACTCATTCCTCCCATACTTCTATTTTCTGCTGTTCCTTTAAACTTCAAGTCTCCAATTCCAAGGAAGGAATATGGTGAAGCTGTGCCTTGTTGTGCAATACTCATTTGGCAGATAAACAACAAAATTGATAATCCTAAAAACTTTCTAATCATTATATCTATTATATTCTAAAACATTATTCAATCCTTGCAACAAGAATTTTGAATTCGCAAATATGGTATTTTTTAACCTTTTAGCCAAGAAATTAGTGTCGCCGCCTGTTAAAATAACTGTTAAATGTTCAAATTGTTCTTTGTAACGCTCAATTATGCCATCTATTTCTGTAATTACTCCAATACTGACACCTGAATGAATTGCATTATTCGTAGAATTTCCGATATAATTTTTTGGTATTTCAGGCTTTAGGAGCGGAAGATTTGCGGTAAGTAGGTTGAGTGTTTTGTATCGAAGTTGTACTCCTGGAGAAATTCCTCCGCCAAGATATATTTCGTTAACTGTTTTAAAATCGTACGTTATACACGTTCCTGCATCAATGACCAATACATTTTGTTTTGGATATTGTGATACTGCCGCTACTACAAGTGCAATTCTGTCGACACCTAACGTTTCTGGTGTTGTATAGGTGTTTTGAAAAGGCACTGGTGTTTCATGTGTCAATTTTAATATTTTGATCGCTAAGCTAGCTAGATATGTTTTTGTTTCTTTTGTCAACTTTGTGACGGACGAAGTGATCATTTGATCTACTTCTGGAAAGTTTTGTAAAGTTTTTTCAATTTTTTTTTGAAATAGTTCTTTTTCAAAACTTTCGTGATGCAACATTTTATCTTGCTGAAAAACAGCAACTTTTACATACGTATTTCCAGCGTCTACAATTAAATTCATAGATTGATTTTAGAGATTGCTAATTTAAGAAACGTTTTTTTTGCAAAATAGTTTTGTCAAGTTTAAAAAACGCTTATATTTGCATCCGCATTTGCGACTGGTGCCTTAGCTCAGTTGGTAGAGCAAAGGACTGAAAATCCTTGTGTCCCTGGTTCGATTCCTGGAGGCACCACCAGAAAAACCCGATCATAATTTTGATCGGGTTTTTTGTTTTAGGGATGGAAAGTGGTCCAAAAATTTTTATGTAATCTAAAGGTAATGTTTTGCAACATGATATCCTCAATCACCTATTGGCAGCCGCAACGCCTAACATAATTACAAGTTTTTTCTCTATATTTTTGATTCTAAAAAGATTACGGTATTCCCGTAAATAGTTTATAAGCCATTTTTGTAATTTTAAGTTTAGTATTAACTTTTAAAAACTTTATTACATGAAAAAGAGAATTTTAAAACCGCTTAGGTTAAACAAAAAACAAATTACAAACTTTCAAACCAAACTTATTACAGGTGGAAATACAGCCTATTATGAATGTGCTAGTATTTATTGTTGGGAACAACCAAACACTGGTGTAGTTACGTGTCCTACGATTACTTGTAATTGCTAATAAAACAGTATTTTTTTGAATAGTATATTCTATTGAATGATATATATTCACACACATTATGATAAATCCAATCAAAATTTGATTGGATTTTGTGTTTTTGGTAGCATTTGATAACGTTTCTATTATAAATTATGACTTTAAAAGAGTTGATTTTATCATTTAGATTATTTTTTAGATTAAATCAGTATGCACAAACATATAGTAGATTGTATGATTGAAAATGATAAAACTATATTAGTTTTCAAACATTCTAAAACGAAAAAAGCGCCATTCTTGCGAATGGCGCTTTTGTATAAATATGAGTATTTTTTCAATTATTCTTTGATTAACTTCACTGTTTTTGAACCTGAAGTTGCTTGTATTTTTGCCAAGTAAATTCCAGCTGGCAAATTGGTCATATCAATAGTTTCTAAGTTTGTTGTATTGTACAATACACGTTGCCCATTAATATTAGTAACCTCAACAGATTCTAAATCTGTAACTCCACTAATTGTTGCGACATCCTTAACTGGATTTGGAAAAACACTTACGCCTGTCAATTCTACTTCGGTAGTACTTAAAGTAGCAAAGTTAAACGTAGAAGGAGCAGTTACAGCCGCTGCATTCGGGTCTACCACGTTTACATATTCCGCCGTTCCGTTATCAATCATATCTGCTTGCATAAATGATTTTAAAGGAGTTACTGCATTTGCCAACGCTGAGTTATTTTCCAATATGTACATGTTTCCTATATTAGGGTTTCCATTTACTGTAAATGTAAACATGTCAGAATTTGTACCTGCCGATGGTGCTGTCAGACTTACTGGACTTCCTAAAGTTTCTGTAACCAAATATCCATCAATTGATGATTGTGCTACATTATTTCCATCAAAGAAAGTAGCACTAGCGCCACCACCTAATGAAGTAGCTGAACCTGTGTCAATTGTTACGCCATCTGGAACAATAATTGTAAATCCATAACTCTGTACAGAAGTAGCAAAGTTATTCGCACTTGGGTTTGGCACTGCTTGTATTGTGAAGCTATAACCGCCGTTGTGTTGCAATGTATACGTATAACCATCTTGCGCATTTACATTGCTTGTAAATAGTGCAAAAGCAGTAAAAAGTAATAAAATAAAAGTAGTTTTTTTCATGTCGATGTGTTTGTAAGTATTATTTATTCAATTTTCTGGTAATTGTTTATTAGTAACAAATGTACTAAAATTAAGAAAATTTCATAGAAGTGATTGTATATTTTGTAAAATAACGAGTATAGTTAGTCGTTTGTTTCTAATGATTTAACTCAATATTAAAAACACATAGCAAAAGTAACATATATCAGACTACTGAGATATCTCATGTATATATAATTAGAATACTAAGAATCGCATCGTAAAAATCCTAAAAGGTAGTTTTTTCAATTAGTCAATGTATTTACCTACCGCAGCTTCTAATTTTTTACGAATTCGCTTTCGTAGAATTCTTGGCGCTACAACTTCTATAGCATCTCCAAAACCAAGAATCAAGCGTTCCAATTCAAAATTAATATGTACACAAAGTTTTATCGTAACACTTCCATCTTTATGCTTTTCCATAACTTCTTGCGTATGATGAAATGGTTTTGTTATTACATACGGCGCATTACTTTTTTCTATGTTTAAGATGATTTCCTGAATGTGTTTTTCATCCAAAACGGTAACACCAATTGTATTTTTATAATACAAATCTCCATTAAAATTTTCATCTCTGTATGGAATATTTACATCATAATCAACATTCACGATTCTGTCCAATGCAAAAGTGGAAATCTGTTTCTTGTTTCCTGTAACACCAACTAAAAACCAACGATTGTTGTACTCTTTCAAAATAAATGGATGAAAAATAATTTCAGAAGCATGACGTGCTTTGAAGGATTGATACGTCAGTCGCAGGACAATTTTCTTCAAAATAGCTTGATACAATAGATCTAAATGCTGCAAACCTTTCAAGTTTTCATTTTTGTCCAAATGTATAATAGATGCCTGATGCGTTTTCTCCGTATATACTTTATCTTCCAACCGTTGAATAATGCCGCCCAATTCTGAAAACAATGAAAAATCTTTAAATTGTTTCAGCATTTCTACCGTTTCCGAAAGTACATTCATGTCGTTTTCCGTTAGCGGAATATCTGTAATAGAATAGTCTTCATCTTCATACTTATAAAACTTACGATCGTACACGACAATTGGCGCATTGTACCCTAATTTATCACTTCGCATCATCTGAATATCCAATTGTACAGTTCTACGACTCACATTCACTTCGCGTCCTTCATATTCGTGTAATGTATCCGAACATGCTTCAATCAAATCGTTAAGCGTCCATTGCCGATAACAGTTTTGCAAGCATTTATCAATGGTTTTATAGCGAATGAGCGCGTTTTTATTAATTGCCATGTGTAACGTATTTGCTGTGAAATTAAAACTCTTTTTTAACTACGCAAAATCATTGCGCAAATTAGTTGCATATTCGTATATTATTAGCAAATAAAATCTTATGAAAAATATAGAACCTAAAAACATAGTTCAAGTTGATATCAATTTTGATTTGAATAATATAAATAGCTCAAATGTCCCAAATGAGAGTATTTTAGATGCAAAAAATTATCTAAAATTGAAAGAATATACAGATGATGACTTTTGGTGCTTTACTAGCAATCAAAAAAAGATTAGAGGATTTGATTATAAGCATAAAAATCAAATGAAATTTGTTCCTGAGTTAGACCCTTGTTTAATTTATTTTTCTAGTGCTCAAATGTTTTCTAAAATGATTTATAGTTACAAAAAAGAATTTCTAAACAATTTATCATTCATTGATCCTTCAAAAAATAAGGACGCTCAAGACCTAGGAAAAACAATGCAAGAATTTCAATATTTTTTTCAATTTGCATCTAGCTATATCATAATGCTAAATTCTTCTTTAGAAACATTTATAAATAAAGAAATTCCAGTTACAACAACATACATAACTAAGGGAAAAGGAGAAACTAAAGATATCAAATGGATTTTAAAAGCTAATCTTGAATTTAAGATGTCAAAAATAATTCCACAATGTACAAATAAGAACTTTCCATTAGAATATTTAAATACGTATGAATCAATAAAAGATTTTATAAAATTTAGAAATCAATTGATTCATTTATCTCCAAGAACGGATTGTAATAGTGTCAGATATAAAGAGTTCTATAGGAAAGTAATTGATTTTAATTATTTGGATTCAATTTATCAGATTAAAAAATATATTAACTATCATCAACCAAACTTAATAGAAGAATGTGAATTTGAATCATATTTTGACATTTTCAATAAATAATTCTTTCCTACGTAAAAAGATTGCGCAGTAATTTACTTCATTTGCCAAAGTTCATTAAAAACTCTTTTGAAACAAGTTTCCAAAAGATATGTGTGTCAATACTGATACATATAACTTTTTAAAAACTAAAATTATGAATTGGAAAATTCAAAAACTACTCGATGGAGAAACCATCATTTCAAAAGAACCTGGTAATTCTATGTTACCACTTCTAAAATCGAAGCAACCTGTAAAATTGCAGCCTATTTCTTGGGAAGATTGCGAAGTTGGAGACATCGTTTTTTGCAAAGTACGTGGAAATGTATTTACACATTTAGTGAAAGGCAAAAACGAAAGACGCGGATTGTTAATTGGAAACAATCACGGACGAATTAACGGATGGACCAAAAATGTATATGGAAAAGTAATAGAAATATTGCCAATGTCATAGACATTCTATACTTCAAAAAAATCATGCAAGCTATAATTTGAGCGTAACCACGCAAAAAAAGCGTGGTCGCGTCTTCGTTACTCGCTCTTTTCAAATTCTTTCAAAGGAGCTCAAACAAACCACTCAACCGCTTACGCGAAGTAAGTAACTACTTTTCAGAAAAACTAGTGCCTTCAAACTGAATATAAGAAGGATCAGCCAAAGAAGTTAATATGTTTACAACAGCATTCAATTCATACACGTTTTTATAGCCATACCCATACAAATTAATATACGTCGGAATATTTAAAGCCAACATTAAAGGTTGATTATTCTTAGGTAATACAATTTTTGATGCAAAATGAATCGGATCATTTTGAATATTATTATTGCAATAAATCAAAATTTTAGTCTCAGGATTCGGAATTAAACGCCTTAAATTTTGCTGCGTAAACTTTGTAAAAGGTAAATTAATCGCGCCTTTTATATGACTCTTTTTATATAAATCTTCAGCTCTTGTATCTAAAATGATCACATCTTCTTTACTACTCATTTCTACAAAAGTTGCTAAATCGATCAAACGCGCTGCTCGATGCTTTTCCACTTTTTGGACCAAATCTTTATAATCATCAAAACTAACCAGTGGCTTATTGTCAGGAGAAGTATTAAAGTCTTCTGTAAACGCCTCAATTCGTTGCACTTCATCTTCTGAAGTCGTTGGTTTTTGCGCTAGTAAACTATAAACAATAATAATGGCAACAAAAATAAAAACAGTTCTTCGCATAATTTCTAATTTTCACTCTAAACTACACAATCAAAGTACGTTACGTAACTTACAATGAGTAAACTAGCCATATGAATGAGTAAACTCATTTTAACTACGCAAAATAATTGCGCAGTACTGTAAAATATTTGTATCGGAATCATACATACGTCATAATTAAATGACACAGTAGCAACGCTCCGTTGAATAGTGAAGTCAACGGAGCTTATTAAAAGAACAAATTATGAAAGAACACATTCAAATTAACGGAAACACATTAATCGATTTAGGATTCAAGCCTAAAAAATGGTTTAAAGAAGCAATTGTATACATCAATGACAATCAATTGCAACATGACGAAATGCTTTCATATTTAGAACAGTTCAAAGCAGCTCCAGAAATAGAATTACACGAAAATCATATTCCATTTGCGATCAATATAGAAGCCGAAAATGAAGTGGAAGAAGACAATGTTGCTTCGGTAATCAAAACCATGGAAACATTAATGAAAACGCCAACATTAGTCAACGGCGCTATCATGCCCGATGCCTGTCCTACAGGACAAAATGGTGTCATTCCAGTTGGTGGTGTAGCTGTGGCAAAAAATGCCATTCATCCAGGAATGCATAGTGCCGATATTTGTTGTTCTGTAATGTTAACAGATTTTGGAAACGCAAATCCGCAAGATGTGTTGGATGCCGCACATAGCATTACACACTTTGGTCCTGGCGGAAGAGATCGTGATAATCAATTCAGATTTCCGATGGATTTATTAGCAGAAATAGAAGCGAATTACTTCTTAAACGATCAAAGATGTATCTCAGTAGCACGTTCACATTTAGGAACGCAAGGCGATGGAAACCATTTCTTGTTCGTGGGAACGTCTAAAAAAACAGGAAATACAATGATGGTTACCCATCACGGAAGTAGAGGTTTTGGAGCTAACTTGTATAAAAAAGGGATGAAAGTAGCCGAACAATTCAGAAGAGAATTATCGCCACAAACTTTAAAGCATAACGCTTGGATTCCTTTCGATACAGAAGAAGGACAAAACTATTGGGAAGCGTTGCAAATTGTACGTAAATGGACAAAGAAAAACCACGAAGTATTGCACGATGCAACCTTATCAACATTAGGAATTGAAAAAGAAGACAGATACTGGAACGAGCATAACTTCGTATTCAAAGATGGCGATTTATTCTACCATGCAAAAGGTGCAACGCCGTTGGATAAAAAGTTTATGCCAGATATTACAGGTCCGAGATTAATTCCATTAAACATGTCTGAACCTGTATTAATTGTTGAAGGAAACACCACTGCATCGAACTTAGGTTTTGCGCCACATGGAGCTGGAAGAAATGTCAGTAGAACACAACATAGAAAAAGTAAAACGGGAACGATTCAAGACATCTTCAACGAGGAAACTAAAGGTTTAGATGTACGTTTCTTCTCTAAGGAAATTGACATTACCGAATTGCCTTCTGCTTACAAAAATGCAGCAACGGTAAGAAATCAAATGGAACACTTTGGTTTAGGTAAAATCATAGATGAAGTTATGCCGTACGGTTGTATCATGGCGGGCGATGTTGGTAAAAACGCGCCTTGGAAACGTAGAAAAAAGAATAGAAAATGAAAACAATAAAGAAAATATGTAGCATCATTGGTTTTACTATTTTTATAGTACCATTAGGTATACTTTTTTGTGTTATTGTAGGTCCATTTTACATGATAATCTTATTATACAAAGACATGTTCAAAAAACTTACATTAAACGAAGAACTAAAAATCAATGGTGGTAACATATTTTTATTATATGCAGATCATAATGAATTTGACTTTGATAATTATTTCAAAAAGCATAACAAACCAATTTCATGTATCAAAATAACTGATGGGAAGGCAAAAAATGATTTTGGTAATTATCTGAGTAAAGATTGTACCGAAACATCATTTCCTAGTTTGGTAAAAATTGATGGTAAAAACTTAATTTATAAAGACCTTAACAAAGCTTTCAAGCAATTGGTAAAACGGAATAACAATCCATATAGTTTTTACAAACAAATAAAACTATCAAGTCGAAAATTAAAAAAAGAAACATACAAACAAGTATAAAATTGAAGTCATGAAGACGCAAAAAATAAAGTCAAAACAAAGTTAGAATGTATTTTTTGGGAAGAAAATCATGAATTTTCAGATGAAGAAATATTAGATTTAGAAAGTTTACATATCTTAATCGACACTATTTAAAACAAAACCATCAAAACAATGAATCAGAAAGAGCTAAAAAATAAAGTCTATCAATTATTATTTGATAAAATAGTAAAAGAAGATTTTAAGAAAGACATCCTATTATTACAAGATGTTTACAAAGCTAAAACTGATTCATTATTGTATGATTTATCGCTTGTACATTATGAAAATCATAATTACAAACAGCAAGTTATTGAAGTGATTTCAAAATACACCACAAAAGAAGAATTGATCAGTCTTAAAATTTATCAAGATTGTATCCGCATAATTGAAACAACAGATCAAAAAACTGCTTTTCATCATTCCGTGAATTTGGGAGAAGTATTTGTTAACAGCGAACACAAGTATAAAATTGTATATGACTTTCATAGATTAAATGAAGAACTATCGTACATAAAAGATGATTTAGTTGAAACGAAAGAGGAAGATGTTTATTTCAACATAAAAAAGTGTGCTAGAGCTGTTACAGAAGCATACAATAATTCGAAGCAAAAACAACAATGGTCTGATTTTTTGCATACATCGTTAACGATTATCAAACACAAAGAATCTGTCAAAAACAAACAAAAAGAAGCGATCATTTCACAGGCAATTTCTGAACTTGCAAACTTAGAATCCAAATCAAAAGTAAAGCGCATGCTGAAAGAAAATGGTTTTACGGATGAAGAAATTGCAAACATCATGAAACTAGCTGAAAGTGCTTCCAAAGAAGCGATGAATAAACAGCTTCCAGCATTATTAACTATTGGAACCATTTTATCCTTTATTAGCTTCATTATGGCTCCAAACAAAGGAAATGTTAACGGATATGGCGCTCTTTCGTTTCTCATAGGAATTGGATTGCTAGCTTCTGCTGGTTTTATGTTTTGGAAGATTAAAAAGAAGAAAAAATAAACCATTGTGCCAACACGAAGCAGCCAAAAAGAAGGAAGTGACGATCGTCTGTTTGCCATATCGTTACATATAAATTCTGCAGAAAAATGTAGTAGAAAGGAAAACTAAGGATGTGATTTTGAATCAAATTCAACAACTTAAAAAAGCCTTCTTATTTGTCACATTGAGCGCAGTCGAAATGCAAATCAACTAAAAGGCATACATAATCAAAAATAAAAATGAATCATACAAAAAATATAATCATCGTTGACTTAGAAGCAACTTGCTGGAACGGAAAAATTCCTGACGGACAGGTCAATGAAATCATAGAAATTGGTATCTGTGTATTAAATACGGAAACTGGAAACATTACGCAAAACGAAGGAATTCTGATCAAACCAGAACGTTCAGAAGTCAGTGAATTTTGCACTGAATTAACAACCATCACGCAAGAACTCTTAGATTCAGAAGGAATTTCATTTGCAGAAGCTTGTACAAAACTTCGTGTAGAATACAATCCAAAGCAATACACGTGGGCAAGTTACGGGCAATACGATCTCAACATGCTAAAACGTCAATGCAAATTGCGAAACATGGAATATCCTATGGGCGAAAATCATATCAATGTAAAAACTACGTTTTCGGAAGTAAAAGGCATTCGTAAAAAAGTAGGCATGAAAGGTGCTTTGCAACTATTAGACATTCCTCTAGATGGAACGCATCACAGAGGAATTGATGATGCCAGAAACATTGCCAAAATTTTACATTGGTGTATGAAAAATTCAACTACGCAAAAATAGTGCGCAGTTACATTTCATCTTTGTTCAAAGAAAAATTACAGTGATGAAAACACGAATACTAGAAAAACTCAACGAAATAGAACGCGATAAAAATATCGAAATCTTATTCGCTGTCGAATCAGGAAGCAGAGCTTGGGGTTTTGCTTCTCCCGATTCTGACTATGACATCCGTTTTGTCTACAAACACAAAACCGATTGGTACTTGAATCTTTGGGAACAAAAAGATACGATTCAATTTATGACAGAAGACGAATTGGACGGTTCAGGTTGGGACATTCGAAAAGCTTTAAAACTTCTAGCAAAATCAAATGCTTCGTTGTTGGGTTGGCTCTTCTCTCCGATCGTTTACAGGAGTTCTGGAACGTTTTTAGAAGAAATGAAAACGGTTGCAAAACACAATTTCAACCCAGTTGCAGGCTTCTTTCATTATCACAGTATGAATAAAAACTTTGAAGAAACCTTAGGTTCTAGCGAAATGACTCTAAAAAGTTATTTTTATGCAATACGAACTGCCTTATGTGCCAATTGGATTTACAAAAACGAAACAATTCCGCCAGTAGAATTTCGAGAACTATATTCATTACTTGATGAAGAATATCGTTTGTTGCTAGATGAATTAATTCTGCTAAAAAGCAAACACATCGAAAAAAGTCATGAACCTATAAATGAACGTTTGATTAATTTGGCAAAACGCATCGTAGCTGAAAATAATGAAGTTCGAAAAGATTTGAAAACGATAAAATCGAATCCTGAAGATTTCAATAGATTATTCATAAAATCAATCTCATGACACTCTCAGAACTGAAAAAATCAGGACATATCATATTTGAATGTATTAGCGGAAGTCGTGCGTACGGATTAGACACGCCGACTTCCGATATAGATATTCGTGGTGTTTTTATATTGCCAAAATCGATGTATTATTCGCTCGATTACATTGATCAGATCAATGATGAAACGAATGATACTGTATATTATGAATTACAAAAATTCATTTCATTGTGTGCAAAAAACAATCCAAATATTTTAGAATTACTAAATATTTCGGACGATTGCATTTTACAAAAAGATCCATTATTTGATAAAATCAAGTTGTCGTTATTTCTATCCAAACAATGTGAAAAATCATTTGCAAATTATGCGTTTACACAAATAAAAAAAGCACGTGGATTGGAAAAGAAAATTGTCAATCCAATGGAGAAAGAACGTAAATCAGTCTTAGATTTTTGTTTTATGTATGACAAAGGAACTTCAATTCCATTACGAACGTTTTTGCAAGACAAAAATATCAAACAAGCACATTGTGGCATTACAAACATTCCACATTTAAAAAATTGTTACAATATATATCACAATGAAAATGTTCCCTACAAAGGAATCATCAAAAGTGAAAACGCGAATGAATTGGCACTGAGTTCAATCCCGAAAGGAGAACCAACAATTGGATTGTTATTTTTCAATAAAGACAACTATTCTTCCTATTGTAAAAAATATAAAGAATATTGGGATTGGGTTGAAAAACGTAATGACGAACGGTATAAAACCACCATTTCACATGGAAAAAATTACGATGCTAAAAATATGATGCATACCTTTCGCTTATTACGCATGGCGAAAGAAATTGCAAAAGAAAATAACATTCATGTAAAACGTCCAGATCGTGAATTTTTACTTGATGTAAAACGAGGAAAATTTGAATATGATGAGTTGGTCACTTGGGCAACAGAATTAAAAACTGAGTTAGAAACGCTTTACGTAAATTCTAGTTTACCCAATCGTCCAAACCTAGAAAAGATCAACGAATTACTAATTGATATTAGAACTGAATTCTACAATAAAAACACAAAAAAAATATAATCATGCAAACCAAAAAAGGCACAGTGTATTAAGTTTTTAACATATAACTTAATACAAAATGAAAACGTACAAGAACAAGAAATTTTACAATTTCAAAAAAGTTCACAAACGCAAAAAAAGAACTGCAAAAGCAGCAATTCCATGGAAAATAGGTTCTAAAGTATATCGAAAAATACTGAACCGAGAATACAAAGCAAAATGTAAAGTAGTCCTTCGAAGAAAATTAGAAGGACGAAGGGTAGAATTTCCTAAATTCAAAAAAACGCTAGAAAGATATTGTTCGTAAAAACATTAGAAAATAGATCATTTTAGAACAGAAATCATGAATGCATTAATAGACATCGCATACTCCATCAAAAGTTTCCTTTCGGATGAATGGAAAGCAGATTATGGCGCATTTTTACAAAATGAACATGTATCATTGCTTTCGCGAAATGCCTACGCGTTATATCGAAATGATTTTAGCAAAATTCATGGAAAACCGCATTTTGAAGAAGAAATTATTCCCGATATGAAGGAAACGTTTTCAATCTTTAAAACCCAATTTCACATCCTCAAAAAACACAATTTTGAATGGAATGTCATCACACGAAAGGCGTTTGCTACAGCAGTAGAGCAAACGCCTTTTGCACATATATTAATCTTAACTGGTCAGCGATTGACCTCAGCGAGTATTCAAGATGAACGCGCCATTCCTCCTTTACGAAAAGATTTGATAAAAAGTAGTTTTAAACCGCATAACAATCAAATTTCAAAAGCAGTTCGTGCCTGGGAAAAACATGCGCAACGTTCTTCTGATAATTTCTGGGGAACCATCAAAGGAAGCACGCAAGAAAAAGAAGAAAATGTGCAAAAACTCATCAAATACATGCTCAAACATAAAACTTGGTGGAATGTATTTACACATTACAAACACGATATTGTATATGAAATTCGCATTGCAAGTGGACATGGAATTCGCTGGAAAAAAGATACTCTAGAACTCATTGGATTTTTAGAACCTTTTGAAGATTATCATCATTAAATCAATTAGATTGAGTATAAATAAACCATCAAATTTGGAAGAAACCCTATAAAAATCACATATTTGCCACACTAATGACAAGATATTATATACATATAGCCGCTATTTGCCTGAAAAGTCAAGACAAAAATCGTGGAATGGTTGAACCATTTTTACGAAACAGGACGCTTTATGTAGATTTTTATAAGTGAAATAAACGATGAAATAACACAAAAACTATAAAAACAACAAGCGTCCAAGAAATTGGGCGCTTTTTTTATGAAAAAAATTTAAAAAATGTTGAAAGCATAACTCGATAGAAAAATAAAAGGTTGAAACAAAAAGCAATTGAGAGACAGACAGTTGGAAAAAGTTCGATATTCGTTTAAAAACGGACAGGAATTTCTTTGTCTAAATTCAAACATAAACAACTGATTATCAGTAAAATAAATTCAAAAAATAGTTGTGTAATTCAAAAATCGTTTTCATATTTGCAACGTCAAAAACAAAAAATGACATCATGAAGCATAGTATAAATCACATATCCGCCTTAGCAAGTATTCTCCGACCGATGGGAAGTTGCAGACTGTTTACACTAGAACAGAAGGTAGATTTTATATATATGAAAAAATGGGAGTATGATAAAGATATGTTACGCTGATCGTAACTATATACAAACTTTATAAAAGCATCTCCCAAAAAAGAGATGCTTTTTTTGTGGTTCATATTTTGGGGATATAGTTTACCAGGCGAAAATAGTGGGTTTGCATCCCGCCGAACGGAGTTCGAGTCTCCGTGTCTCCACAAAATGATATTGTAGCTCAATGGTAGAATAAAGACCTGTTAAGTCTGAGTTTGTGGTGCCTGTGCTGAACTTAATTCAGTATTCAAGTCCTAACAGTATCGCAATGACAAGGTGGCTGAATGGCAAAGGCAGCAGTCTGCAAAACTGTTTTTTACGAGTTCGACTCTCGTCCTTGTCTCTAGAATTACAATGGAAGTATTGAGCAATTGGTGGCTCGCTTGACTGAAATGTCAATTCAACGAAACCTATTAAAAATAGATTCCTTTGAGTTAAAATCAGGTCTTTTAAAGCATGTAGAGCTTGTGCCGCACTTGATGCAGTATTAGAGTCCTACTACTTCCGCAAAATAGTATCGTAGCTCAACGGCTAGAGTGCTCGACTGTCTCTCGAGAAGTTGCGGGTTCGAATCCCGTCGGTACTGCAAAATCTGGGAATAGAACAATTGGCTGTTTACTCGCTTTGGAAGCGAGAGGATGTAGGTTCGAGTCCTGCTTCCCAGACAACATATAAATGCTCCGTTCGTCTAACGGCTAGGACACCTGCCTTTCGAGCAGATAATAAGGGTTCGATTCCCTTACGGAGTACAATTTACAGGAATGGCGGAATTGGCATACGCGGCTGTCTTAGAAACAGTCTTTTGAGAGTTCGAATCTCTCTTCCTGTACAAACGCAATCTTAGAAAGGAGTGCAACAAGTTTATGGTGTAACGGAGAGCACATTAGCCTACGAAGCTAAGAGTATAGGTTCGAATCCTATTAAACTTACAAATTGATCTGTTGTGTAACGGCTAGCACACGAGACTTTGACTCTCGAAGAAGAGGTTCGATTCCTCTCAGATCTACAATAGCGATATAGCTTAATCGGTAAAGCACTGGTCTCATAAGCCAGAAGTTGAAAGTTCGACTCTTTCTATCGCCACTAAAAAATAGTGATATAGCTTAATTGGTAAAGCGTCAATCTGATACATTGGCAGATGAAAGTTCAAGTCTTTCTATCACTACAAAATGGTGTCTTTAGTTTATTTGGTAAAACGTCTCACTGTGAATGAGAAGAATAGGGTTCGATCCCCTAGGTCACCCAAAAAAAAGGAATAATGGCAGAGTTGGTCAATGCGATGGATTGAAGTCCCAGAGATATAGGTTCGAATCCTATTTATTCCACAAACAGAATGTAGTTTAACATGTAAAATAGTGAGTGTATATCTCAAAGACGCAAGTGAAAATCTTGCCATTCTATCATCAATAAAAATAAAGTTATGAGACAAGATGTATTACAAAGATTCTTATATAGAACTGAAGATTCAGGAAGATTTCTCGTGACTTCTAAAAGAACAGGAGTCATCTATTTTGTTGAGCCAATAGACACTGGAAAACCAGCAATTTTATGGGGAGATGTAGATCCTGTAACAAAGAAACTGACTGGAGATTATGGAAATAAAAGAAGAGGCGCCGTTTTGGCTGAAGAATCACTAATTACAGAAGAAAATGGTTTCCAAAATATTTCCACATTCAAAGGAAGTCCTTTGGGAGAAATTGATCGCAGAGATCGATTGTATGAAGAAAATTAAAATATAAAACTATAGAAACTCATAATTGAATAAAGATTCCGTTTTTCAACGGAGCTAATTCAATCAATCATTTTAATTACACCTTAAAAGGGTTGTCAAAATTGAGTTTCATTAAAAAAATAAAGAAATCGTGTTTAAAAAATATAATAGTATTGAAAATACATACCGCGAAAAAGCAGTTGAACAAGTATACCGTCACGACTATGGAAACGATGTTTTTGTAATTCAGGAAAAAGTACACGGAGCAAACTTTTCATTCATTACAGATGGAAATGATATCAAAGTTGCCAAACGTACAAGTTTGATTTCTGAAGGCGAAAATTTCAACAATCACACATATGTATTTAACAAGTATGAAAAAGCAATTACGGACTTGTTCAAACGTGTAAAGAATGATTTTCCAGAAACTAAAATCATGACTGTTTTTGGGGAAATTTTCGGAGGAAGTTATCCACATCCTGATGTTGAACTTCCAAGAGGAATGACACGCATTCAAAAAGGTGTTTTTTACAGTCCTGAAAATGATTTTTATGCATTTGACATTTGTCTAAATCACACAGAATATTTAGATGTTACGATTGCGAATACATATTTTGAACAAGTAGGATTGTTTTACGCAAAAACACTTTTTGCAGGAACATTTACCGAATGCTTGGAATATCCAAATGCATTTGAATCCAAACTACATGAATGGCTTGGACTTCCAGCAATTGAAGATAATATTTGCGAAGGAACCATCATTAAACCATTAATTAGTAGACGTTTCGGAAATGGCGAGCGTGTTATTTTCAAAAATAAAAACGAAAAATGGACGGAAAAGTCACGTGTAAAAAGACATCATGTTCAAAAACCAAATGCTGTAGAAATTCTATCAGATTTTGAAAAAGAACTCATGCATACACTTTTAGGATATGTAAATGAAAATCGTTTGATGAATGTACAAAGTAAACTTGGTGAATTTACACCAAAACAAACTGGAAAAACCATTGGTTTGTTTGCAAAAGATGCGCTTGAAGATTTCGTAAAAGATCATGAAACGGATTGGAATAATACGGAAAAGCAACATCAAAAAGTAATGACAAAAATACTAAATAGAGAAGCTGCAACCATAGTTAAGAAAGCTTTATTATTTAAGTAATGTAGAAGCGACTGCCCAAAAAAAGGGAGTTTTGGGCAGTCATCATAAAGATAGTAATACCAAACCTACTCTAAAATGCGACTTTAAAAGCAAAGCTGCTTTGGTATAAGATACATAATCACTATGTTTTTAATCCAGTCCTAGAACTGTGCTACCAACACAGTTACTAGGACTATTTTTAGTATCTGAATAAAACACAAAAAATGTTACGCTTATTAAAAAAGTTCTTCAATCGGTTCTTAAACAGAAAATCACAAGAACCAGAAAACTATGTGCCAGAAATTCGTCAAGAAGTAATTTTGGATATCATAGAAAAACTCACTGATTTTGAATGTAAAAACGGTTTCTTAAAACCAGTTTCACTACATTCATTAGCAAAGAAACTTCAAACAAATCCTAGATATTTATCTAAAATCATCAACATTCACTATGAAAAAAATTTCAATTCATACATTAATGATTTACGTGTAAAATATCTTTTAAAAGAATTGCAAAATGATCAAATGCTAAAAACTAAAACAGTAAAAACATTGGCTAAAAAGTTGGGATTTACAAGTAGTGAAGTATTTTCAAAAACAT